>CALEJT010000014.1 GCA_937898685.1 uncultured Gammaproteobacteria bacterium
GGATGAAGGTGTCAACTCTATTTAGGACGGGTCAGGGAAAACAAAAAAGGGCAGCTAATGCTGCCCTTTTTGTGATCCATCGATCATCAACCCAACGTCGCGATGATCTCGTTGAAGGTCTTGCTCGGGCGCATCGCTTTGGCACAGAGCTCGGGAACGGGGGCGTAGTAGCCGCCGATGTCGACGGAGACACCTTGCGCCGAGTTCAGCTCATTGACGATGGTGGCTTCCTGCTCACGCAGAGCCTTGGCTACCGGCGTGAATGTGGCTTTCAACTCCGCATCCTTGTCCTGAGCGGCGAGTGCTTCGGCCCAGTAGAGCGCCAGATAGAAGTGGCTGCCCCGGTTGTCGAGCTGGCCCACGTCGCGCTGCGGCGACTTGTCTTCGTCGAGCAGTACGCCAGTGGCGGCGTCGAGAGTCTCGGCGAGAACGCGTGCTTTCTGGTTGCCAGTGACATCGGCCAGATGCTCGAACGATGCCGCGAGTGCCAGGAATTCGCCAAGCGAATCCCAACGCAGGTGATTCTCTTCGAGGAACTGCTGCACGTGTTTCGGTGCGGAACCACCGGCGCCGGTTTCGAACATGCCGCCGCCATTCATCAAAGGCACGATCGACAGCATCTTGGCGCTGGTGCCCACTTCCAGAATCGGGAAGAGGTCGGTGAGGTAGTCACGCAGCACGTTGCCGGTGACGGAGATGGTGTCCTTGCCTTCCTTCAGACGCTGACAGGTGAAGAGCGTGGCTTCCACCGGCGACATGATACGGATGTCGAGACCGCTCGTGTCGTGCTGTGGCAGATAGGTATTCACTTTCTTGATCAGCTCGCGGTCGTGCGCACGCTCGGGGTTGAGCCAGAACACGGCTGGCGTGTTGGACAGACGTGCACGCTTGACGGCGAGCTTCACCCAATCCTGGATCGGCGCATCCTTCACTTGGCACATGCGCCAGATGTCACCTGCGTCGACTTCGTGCTGCAACAGCACTTCACCGGCACCATTCACGACGCGTACCGTACCTTTGGCCTTGATCTCGAAGGTCTTGTCGTGCGAGCCGTATTCTTCGGCAGCCTGGGCCATCAGACCGACGTTGGGCACGGTGCCCATGGTGCGCGGGTCGAACGCGCCATTCTGTTTGCAGAAGTCGATCACGGCCTGATAGACGCCGGCGTAGCAGCGATCCGGAATCAATGCCTTGGTGTCGTGCAGTTTGCCGTCGGCGCCATACATGCGACCGGCCGCGCGAATGGCGGCGGGCATCGAGGCGTCGATGATCACGTCGCTCGGCACGTGCAGGTTGGTGATGCCCTTGTCGGAATTCACCATGGCGAGCTGCGGACGCTTGGCGTAGCAGGCGGCGATGTCGGCTTCGATCTCGGCGCGCTTGGCTTCGGGCAGCGTCGCGATCTGCGCCAGCACCGAACCCCAGCCGTTGTTCGGGTTGACGCCCAGTTCGGCGAAGGTCGCTGCGTGTTTCTGGAACACTTCGTCGAAAAACACGGAAACGGCGTGGCCGAACATGATGGGGTCGGACACCTTCATCATGGTGGCCTTCAGATGCAGCGAGAGCAGCAGGTTCTTCTGCTTGGCATCTTCGATTTCACGGGCGTAGAAATCGCGCAGGGCCTGAGCCTTCATCACGCAGGCGTCGATCACTTCACCGGCCTGCAGCGGATGGCTCTTGCGCAGTTCGGTTACGGTGCCGTCGGTAGCGACGAATTCGATGCGGAAGGTGTCGGCCTTCTCCATCGTCACCGAGATTTCGGAACCGAAGAAATCACCGTCCTGCATGTGAGCGACGTGCGTCGGGGAAGTCGGTTCCCACTTGCCCATCGAGTGCGGATGTTTGCGGGCGTACTGTTTGACGGCGCCCGGAGCGCGGCGGTCGGAGTTGCCTTCGCGCAGCACCGGGTTCACGGCGCTGCCTTTCACGCGGTCGTAGCGTGCCTTGATGTCTTTTTCCTGTTCCGTCTGCGGATTGTCGGGGTAGTCCGGCAGCGCATAGCCCTTGGCCTGCAGCTCCTTGATCGCGGCCAGAAGCTGCGGCATCGAGGCGCTGATGTTCGGCAGCTTGATGATGTTGGCTTCCGGACGCGTGGCGAGCTGTCCGAGATAGGCGAGGTCGTCCGACTGGCGCTGTTCCTCGGTCAGATAGTCCGGGAATACGGCGACGATGCGGCCGGCGAGGGAGATGTCGCGTGTGGTGACGCTGATGCCGGAGCTGGCGGTAAAGGCCTGCACGATGGGGAGCAGGGAGTAGGTGGCGAGGGCGGGGGCTTCGTCGGTCTTCGTGTAAATGATCGTGGGTTGGTCAGACATACATCATCCAGTTGGTTGGGTGGCAAACCCCCGGGGCCAGCGTGACCGGCGTGCCGGGACGACGGTTCAGAAAGCGCGGCATTATAGCAAGCCGGGTCGTTTGTGGACGCAAATCGACGCCGATTGATGCAATTTCCTGGCGACCTGAGCTGTGAACCTTGCCACAGTCGGAGCGCAGCCACTGCGTTCTAATCCCCTTACCCCCGAGCAAGAGAGAAGGAGAGCGACATGGAAGAGCAAACCATCGGCTGGTTCGTATTGATCGTGGTGGGTGGCCTGGCGGGTTGGTTGGCGGAAAAGGTGATGGGCGGCGACCACGGCCTGCTCCTGAACATCATCCTCGGCATCGTGGGTGCCGTGGTGGCGAGGTTCCTGCTGGGCCTGCTGGGCGTGGGCTTCGCCGGTGTGCTGGGTTATCTCGTGGCAGGCTTCATCGGAGCCTGCATCCTGATCTGGCTGGGCAGAGCATTGCGGCGCTGAAGCGCCGCCTTACATCTGTTCCAGCGTCTCGATGCCGAGCAGAGCCAGCCCTTCGCGCAGCGTGCGCGCGGTGAGCTGACACAGGCCCAGGCGTGATTCGCGCTCGCTGCCTTCGGCCTTGAGCACGGGGCAGGCTTCGTAGAACTTCATGAAGTGACCGGCCAGCTCGTAGAGATAGAGGCAAAGCTGGTTGGGCAGACAGTCCTGTGCCAGAGCTTCCACCGTTTCGGTGAACTGCATCAGCTTGAGCGCCAGCGTTTTCTCTTCCGGCTCGGCCACTGCGATCGGATAGCGTGCATCCGGATCGAGATCGGCGCGGCGGAAGATGCTGCGGATACGTGCGTAGGCGTAGAGCAGGTAGGGAGCCGTGTTGCCTTCGAACGAGAGCATGGTGTCCCAGTCGAACACGTAGTCGCTGTTGCGGTTCTTGCTGAGGTCGGCGTATTTCACCGCGCCGATGCCCACCTTCGCGGCGATCTGACGATGTTGTTCGTCGCTGAGCGAAGGGTTCTTTTCCTTCACGATGGCGTAGGCGCGCTCGATGCTTTCGTCGCAGAGATCGACGAGTTTGATCGTGTCGCCGCTACGCGTTTTGAAGGGCTTGCCGTCCTTGCCCATCATCGTGCCGTAGGAGAGATGTTCGAGCTGTACTTCGTCCGTGGCGAAGCCGGCTTTACGTGCCACTGCGAAAACCTGCTGGAAATGCAGGCTCTGGCGCGCATCCACCACGTACAGCACGCGCTGCGCGCCGAGTTCCTGACAGCGATAACGGATCGCCGCGAGGTCGGTGGTGGCGTAGAGATAGCCGCCGCCGGATTTCTGCACGATCACCGGCAGCACTTCGCCATCCTTGTTCTTGAATTCCTCCAGGAACACACACTGCGCACCGTCGGATTCGGTCAGCAGGCCCTTGGCGCGCAGTTCGTCGATCAAGGGTTGCAGACGATCGTTGTAGAAGCTTTCCGGCACGACATGGTCGGGACCGAGCGTGATGCCGAGTTTGTCGTACAACGCCTGACAGTGCTCGATGGAAATCTTGATGAAGCGCTGCCAGAGGGCGAGGCAATCCGGGTCGCCGGCCTGCAGTTTCACCACGTTGGCGCGCGCCAGATCGGCGAAGGCGGGGTCGGCATCGAAGCGCTGCTTGGCGGCGCGATAGAAACTCTCGAGGTCGGAGAGTTCGGTGTGCAGATCACCACCCTGCGGCAGATCCTGCATGTAGGCGATGAGCATGCCGAACTGCGTGCCCCAGTCGCCGAAGTGGTTCTGGCGAATCAGCTTGTGACCGAGATAGTCGAAGGTACGCGCGATGGCGTCGCCGATGATGGTGCCGCGCAGGTGACCGACGTGCATTTCCTTCGCGAGGTTGGGCGAGGAATAGTCGATGACGATGGTCTGCGGCGTCTTGGTCTCCGGCACCAGGCGGCCGTCCTGCAGTGCGCCGAGTCGGGCACTGAGGAAATCCTTCTTGAGTGTGATGTTGATGAAGCCCGGGCCGGCCAGCTCCAGCTTTTCCGTCATCTGCTGGAGCAGCGCGTCCTGTTCCAGCTCTGCCACCACCGCGGCGCCGAGTTCGCGCGGATTGCGGCCCAACTGCTTGGCGAGTGCCATCACGCCGTTGGCCTGATAGTCGCCGAACTGCGGATTCTTGGCCGGGGCCACCAGGGCCTGGCAGCCGCTGCGGCCGCTGACTCGATCGAGCGTGGCCGAGATCGCGGTTTCCAGGGTCTGTCTCAGGTTCATCGGGTTCTCTTTCTGGCAGTGGCGAAAAGCGCGCGATTTTACACGAATCAACGGGATACGTGGATGCGCGCCAGGGAGAAGCACCGCCTTCTTAACCTTTCTTCGCTCGAATCTTAATCACGGCTGGAGGCCAGGAGCGGTTCAATTGCCGGCGAAAGGCACCCCAGAGAACGCCGCTACGCCGTGGAGACCACATGAAAGACCAACGTCCCGCCCTCGAAGATCTCGGTACCAACGATTCCGCCAACCCCGAATTCGCCGCAGTGTTGGCGCGCAGCCTGCGCCGGCGTGAGTTTCTTGGATGGGGAATGACTCTTGGTGGCGCCATGCGGTCCTTGGCTGCGGTGGCGGAAACTTCGGAGGCGACTACGCTGAGCTTCACCGAGGTGGAGCAGGGCCTCAATGCCCAGCTCACCGTACCGCCGGGCTATCGCGTTCAAGTGCTGTTGCGCTGGGGTGATCCCTTGTTCAGCACGGCACCGGCCTTCGCTTTCGCACACCAGAGTGCAGCGGCGCAGGAGCAGCAGTTCGGTTTCAACAACGACTTCATCGGCTTTCTGTCCTTGCCCTTCGGTTCGCAGTCTTCCGATCACGGCTTGCTGGTGGTGAATCACGAATACACGGATTCCACTCTGATGTTTCCCACCGGACCACAGTCCCATGAACTCGATCGGGCACAGGTCGACATCGAGATCGCCGCGCATGGCCTCAGCGTGGTGGAGATTCGCCGAGATCGGGATGGGCAGTGGCGAGTCGTGCGCGATTCCGCGTACAACCGGCGTCTCACGCCACTGACGCCGATGCTGCTCAGCGGACCAGCTGCAGGACATGAGCGATTGCGCACGCTTTATTCACAAGACGGACGACACACTCTCGGCACCTACGGCAATTGTGCGGGCGGTGTGACACCGTGGGGTACGATTCTCACCGGTGAAGAAAACGTCGATGCCTATTTCTGTGGTGAGCTCGCGGGTTTGCCTGAAGCCGAAAACTACGCGCGTTCCGGCATGGAGTTGAACGGACGCAGCTGGGGGCACCATTACCCGCGCTGGGATCTCGCGCAGAATCCGCAGGAACCGCTGCATGTGGGCTGGATCGTCGAGATCGATCCCTTCGACCCGAATTCCGTGCCAAAGAAGCGCACCGCGCTTGGTCGCTGCAAGCACGAGGGTTGCAACGTGTTCGTCGATGCCGAAGGCACGGTGGTGGCCTACAGCGGAGACGACAGCCGCTTCGAATATCTCTACAAGTTCGTCTGCGCGCGACGCTTCGATCCTGCCGATCGTGCCGCGAATCTCGATCTACTGGACGAGGGCACGCTCTACGTCGCGCGCTTCGAGGATGACAATACGCTGCACTGGTTGCCGCTGATTCACGGTGAAGGCCCGTTGACCGCCGCCAATGGCTTTCACAGTCAGGGCGACGTGGTGATTGATCTGCGCAAAGCGGCGGATCTCGTCGGTGCCACCAAGATGGATCGGCCCGAAGACGTCGAAGTGAATCCCGTCACCGGTCACGTCTATGCCATGCTCACCAACAATTCGCAGCGCGAACCCGCGCAGGTCGACGCCGTCAATCCACGTGCGCGGAACGAGCATGGTCAGATCGTCGAGTTCTGGCCTGAAAGCGGCAGACATGCCGATACGGTGTTTCGCTGGGAATTGTTCTTGGTGGCGGGTGATCCTGCGCGGGAGCCGTTTACGCTCTACCATCCGAAACTGGGGCCCAATGGCTGGCTATCGTGTCCCGACAATTGTGCCTTCGACGGCTTCGGGAACCTGTGGATCGCGACGGACGGTGCGGAGGACAGTGGTGTGGCCGATGGCGTGTGGGCAACGGAAGTGAGTGGTTCGCATCGCGCGCTGACCAAACGCTTTCTGCGCGCACCGATCGGCGCCGAGATCTGCGGACCTTTCTTCACCCCCGACAACACCAGCTTCTTCTGTGCGGTGCAGCATCCGGGGCAGGACAGTGCGCTGCAGGCGCCCTCCACGCGCTGGCCTGATTTCGATCCGAATCTACCGCCGCGCCCGGCCGTCGTGGTCATCACCAAGGAGGACGGCGGGCGCGTGGGTTCTTGAATGGATAGTTCAGTTGCCGCTGGTCTGCGCCTTGAGTCTTACGCAGAGCTCATCGTTCTGGTGGTGGACGAGGTAGCTCTTGACCACGATGGGCTGCAGACCGGCAAAGTCGCGATTGGCCTGCGCCAGGCGTTCGACACTGGCCTCGGTGCAGGTGGCGGTACTGAAATATCCCGTGAATTCCCCCAGAAACTCGAGATCCGCCTCGCCGTTGAGGCGCGGCACGGCTTCGAGGATGCGTTCGCGCCACGGTTCCAGCAAGGCCAACTGTTCCGGCGGGAAGAGTTCGGACATCACATATCGCCACGTGGCAAGGCGGTAACTCTCCGGCGAGTCGAGCAGCTGCGTCATCCACTTCTCCTTCAGCGCTGCATCCGGGCGCGCTGCTTCCGCGGCGAGCGCGAGGTTGACGCCGAAGTCGGAGCCGTCGCGTTCACGTTCGGCGGCAAGCAGTGCTGCGTAGTCGCGATGGGCGTAGCGATTGAGTTGCAGCACCAGGTTCCAGCGGCGGTCCTGATCAATCTCCAGGCCTTCCAGACTGTCTTCGCCGGTCAGGAAGGCGCGCAGCTGATCGAGGCCCACTTCGGTGTGGGCGCGCGCGACGAAACCGTCATACCAGATGCGTTGCAATTCCGAGCCAGCCATGGCGGCGCGCAGACCTTCGAGCAGGAAGGCTTCGATGCGTGCACGTTCTTCGTCGTGGCCACCGAAGCGGGCGTAGTAGTTGAAGGTCGAGCCCAGGAGCGAGACGCCACTGCGTAACACCGTGGGGTCGCTTTCGTCGGCGAGATTGGCAAGGGCGAAATCGAGGAAGGCGCCGAGGCTTTGGTTACCATCCTGTACGTCATCCCACTGCGCCTGCCACAACATCAAACGTGTGGTGGGGCTTTCGAAGGCATTGATGTGTTCCTGCAACGTCGCGCGCGAACGCTCGTCGAGCGCGATCTTCATGTAGGCCCAATCATCTTCGTTCGGCAGCACGAGATCGGGGCAGGGCAACCCGACAGCTTCGCTGATTTCGGTGGCTTCGCCGCTGTACGTGACGGGGAATTCGGCACCGAGCACCATCTTCTCGTCGATGTAGCGATAGAGCGCAACGAGCGTGCGCTGTGTGCGCAGCACCTGATCGGCATTCGCCAACTGCGGCGGCGACTGCACCAGGCGCAGCGAGGTGAGATTGCCGCTTTCGCAGGTGAAGTCCGCCATGACGGTATTGGTGCCCGAACGATAGAGCCACTCATCCTTCCACTGCGTCAGGTCCATGCCGGCCGCGTTGCTGAGTGCACTGACGAAGTCATCGAGCGTCGTGTTGCCATAGGCGTGACGCTTCAGGTATTCGCTCACGCCGATGCGGAAATTCTCGGCACCGATCAGGTGCGGCAGTTGCTTGAGCACCGAGCCACCCTTGCCGTAGGTGATGCCGTCGAAGTTGGTGAAGGCATCGAGCGTGGAAGGCACTTCGAGTTCGATCGGATGCGTCGTCACACGCGAGTCCGCGGCATAGGCCGAGAGTTTGTTGCCGGTGTAGAAGGTATCCCACACGTTTTCGAAGGCGCCGCTGGCTTCGAGCGCGAGGTTGGCCATGAAGGTGGCGAAGCTTTCGTTGAGCCAAAGTCCGTTCCACCAATCCATGGTGACGAGATCGCCGAACCACATGTGCGCCATCTCGTGCGCGATCACGCTGGCGAGGTTGCGCTTCTGCTGTTCGCTCTTGGCACCGCGATTCACATAGCGTTCGTTGAAGGTCACGGCGCCGACGTTCTCCATCGCGCCGGCATTGAAGTCGGGCACGATGATCTGATCGTACTTGCCGAAGGGATAGGGCACGTCGAAGTAGCGCTGGAAGAAGGTAAAGCTGGAACGCGTGGGCTCGAACCATTCCTCCGGCACCACATATTGCGCGAGCGAGGCACGGGAAAAGAGCCGTAGCGGAATGCCATCGGCATCGTCCTCCCACACGCTCCAGGGACCGGCGTGCATCGCATAGACGTAGGAAGAAAGCGGTGCCGTGGGTGGGAAGTACCAACGGCGTTCGTTGCCGGAATTCTCGACGCGTTCTTCACGTGCATTGGCGATCACCTGCCAGGAGGCCGGTGCGCGCACGTCGAGTGTCAGCGGGGCTTTCAGGTTGGGTTGGTCGAAGTGGGGGAACCAGCGATTGGCGGCGTAGGGTTCGAAGTTGGTGTAGACGTACTCGGCTTGATCGACGGGATCGCGGAAGTAGTGCAGGCCGGCGCCGTCGTTGGTGTAGCGTCGCTCGAACTGGATCTGCACCAGGTTGTCGCCTTCGTGCAGTGTGTCGGCCGGCAGCGAGATGAACCAGCCGTTGTATTCGTAATCGCTCGGCGCACCGTTGAGGTTCAGCGAGAGAACGTTGCCACCCTCGAAGTCGAGCGTCAGCGGTGCCTCGTTGCCGGGAGCGAGCGTGAAGCGCACCGCGACTTCGCCGGAGAAGGTGGTGGCGTTTTCGCGCAGCACGATGCTCAGTGCATAGGCGGGATCGTGCACCTGCGTGGCGCGGAAGCGCGCGTAGGCTTCGGTGAGGCCGGGGCCTTCTTCACGTTCCACCGGAGCTGCCACCGGTGGCAGCGGCGCTGATTCGTGCTCCGTCGGTACGGTGCTCGTGCTGCGTGTCGTGGTGGACGAATCACCGCAGCCACTCAAGGCGAGAGCGAAGGCTGCGATCCAAAAGGCGGAACGGGACAACATGGCTTGAGTCTCCTCCGTCGAACGAGGAGCTCAGAGTAACCCAGTTGCCGCTGTCATTCGACTGGGGTGTCGTCGAGTTGAAAGCTCTTGAAACGGCGATAGCACAGCAGTGAGAGCAGCGCCGAGGCGATCAGGCCCACCACGATGGGCGTGAAGGCGATCAGGAACAACTGCTGCATGCTGATGTCGAGGCCGAGCAGCGCAGTGCCAACCATGGGGCCCGCGATGGCACCGAAGCGGCCGATGGAGAGTGCGGTTCCCACCCCCTTGCCACGAATCGAAGTCGGGTAGAGCAAGCCCGCCGCAGCGTTGTTGCCGAACTGCGCACCGAGCACGGCAATGCCGGCCAGCGCCGCCATCGTTCCCATGAAGAGCAGCGGAGCGCCGGACACACCGAGAAAGATGATCGAAGGTACGGCGAGAGCGAACAGCGCGAACACCACCATGAAGCCGAAACGATCGAGCAGGAGCGTCACCACCAAACCACCCAAAATGCCGCCGGCGTGATAGGCGGTGGCGACGTAGGCGGCGTCTTCGGCCGGAATGCCGTATTTGTCGTAGATCAGCGGCAGCGTGTTGTTGAGGAAGAAGTTGGCAAGCAGCGCCACGCAGAAGCAGCACCAGAGCAGAGGGGTGATCAGTGCGAGACCACCGCGGAAGAGTTCGTTGATGCCGCCGGTGCTGGAGGCAACGATGGGCGGGTTGATGAATACCGCATCATCGGCAATGTCGAGATCGCTGCGCATGCGGCGCGCCGTGCGTATCAGTTCCGCTTGTCGATTTGGCTTAGTCGCCAGCAGCTTGAGCGATTCTGGCAGCGTGAAATACAGACACACCGCCAGGATCAGCGGCAGGATGCCGCCGGTGTAGAACAGAATCTGCCAACCGTACTCTGCCTGGAAGTTGGCAGAGATGAGCCCCACCGCCGTACTACCGGTGGTGATGCCCATGAACATCAGGACGATCAGTGCAGAACGATATTTCTTCGGCGTGAGTTCGCTGTTCAGTGAAATGGTGTTGGGCATGATGCCGCCGATGCCGATGCCGGCGATGAAACGCAGTACCAGCATCTGCTCCATCGTGGTGGTGAAGGCCATCACCAAGGTGGTTGCACCGTAGAGCAGAGTGCCGCCGATGATGAGCGGGCGGCGGCCGTATTTGTCTCCCAACCACCCCAGCAGCGGTGCACCGATGAAGATGCCGAGGAGGTTGGCACTGAGCACCGGACCCATCGCACTGCGTTCGATGCCCCACAGACGCGCCAGATCGGGTGCGGCGAAACCGAGCGAGTTCAGATCGAACCCGTCGGCGAACATCGTGAGGAAGCTCCAGAACAACAGTTGGAAATTGAAAGCGCCGATACGCTGGCCGTCGACGAAATCATTCACCTGATGGGACTGGGGCATGCGGGCTCCGTTGTTGTTGTTATGCGCGAGCGCAATCGGCGGGAAGGTAAATTGCGCCGGATGATATGAATGCTTGCCTACAGCTTCAAGCGCAGGTTTTCTTCGATCGTGCGCGCGAGTTCCAGGGGCACTTCGTATTCCTTCGCCAATTGCGGCCAGCGTGAGACTGCGGTGGTGACTTCATCGATGATGCGATCGATCCAGCGCCGCGAAAACAAGGGACTGATGCGTTCGAAGGCGTAGAAGTCCGCGCGCGTGAAATCCTCACGTTTACCGTTCAATTGCATCCAATGTGCATTCACCCAAGGACTGCCCGGCTTGTAGCTATAGGCGACGTCGTAGGCGGGAGCGAGTGACCAGCGTCCGTGTTCATCCATCATGAAGGCCGTGTTCTTGGCGTGATCGTCGTGATTGCGTGCCACCACGTTGAACACCATGCGCCGGAACAATTGCTCGGCAGCGTCGGCGCCAAGCCCGAGACGGCGCGCCACACCGAAGACTTCTTCGTAGGAAAAGGAACCCGGCTGCTTGTAGCTGACGTGAGCGATGCCGTTGAGCGTCAGCACATGAATGCGGCGATTGCCGTCGCGATCGAATCGCTTGGTCAGGAAGTGGCGACGCCGACCTTCTTCGAGCAGGCGGCAAGGCATCATGTGAATGCCGCACTCACGTGCCATCAGTGAATAGACGAATTCCATCGTGCTGTAGCCGAGTGGATCACCGAAGGTTTCACGATCGCGACGATGTTCGGTGACACCATCGAACTTGAGGAGATAGTGCTCGAACCCTTCCGGCACCTTCACCTGACCCGATCTCACTTGCGTGAAGTCGGCATTGAAGGCCAGGACGGCCTTGGCACGCGCACCACCGGCACTGGTTCCGACGGAAAGAAGGGCGAGCATGGCGTCGGTGTCCTCCTTGCCGTCCTGCGCCAGTTGCACCTGGAAATCACGGCGTTGATCCAATACCGACTGCGCGATGTGCACGAGCGCTTCGATGGCGACGTTGCGACTGGCGTTCAAGGTGCGCAGGCGCGTGGCGGGACGGAAACCGAGCGCTCCCATGCCGCGGTCGCCGGTGTACTGCAGACGTTGCAGCGGTGTGATCTCGGCGGCGGACTTACCCTGGCGGGCGATCCAGGCGTTGAGCACGGTGTTGCCGAAGTCGTCGGGCAAGGAATCGGCCACGAGCCCCGGTAAACCGTGAAAGGCGTTGAAGTCGATGGCGGGGAAGGTATAGATGCGCTCGCTGAGCGGCATGGTGAGTGGCGCCAGTTCGAGCCCGCTGTTGCGGAACGAAGGGGCGTATTCGAAGGCACCGAGCCGGCGCTCGTTGTCGTAACTCAGCGCGCCGCATTCGCGTCCGAGATAGGTGACTTCGATGGCTTCCGTCATTCCGCTGCTGCTCCGCAATAGGGGGTTGCGCTTGGAGGCTCTACCAACTGCTGGCTTCGGGGTGAAGTGGCGCAGGTGTACGCGACCCGCGGGAGCCCGTGGCACGGCGCCGCTCCTTGCCCTTGAGCTTCATGAGCTGCCGCGGCGAGAGTTCGGGCTCGGGTAGCACCAGGTCCAGCTGCTCCGCCACGCCGAGGACCTGCAACACGGCCACGGTCGAGAGGAGGGTGGCTGTCCCACTTTCCACCGACTGCACCGCTTTGACCGACAGGCCGGCCTGCGTGGCCACGTCCTTCTGGGTGAGGTTCCGATTGAGGCGGGCGCGTTTGATGCGTTCCCCCAATTCCTCACAGAGGGCGGCAGGGCTGAGTTCCAAAGGCTTCATAAAACTCCTAATAGGAGGTATTAACCGAATTTTTAGCGATTAAAACTCTTATAGGATATTTTGTAAATGTATTTCATTAATATCCCTTAAAGGTTGTTTTATTGGCTAAATCGCCGTTTTTATCCCTTAAATGGCATCTTATTTAGGAGGATGATGGCGTTGAGCGGCTGCGCAAGCTGTGCATCAGCTCACATCCTGGGCAGATGGTGAGGAAGGGAAGCGGCCATCCCTGGCCGCGATGTCATCCTTGGTGCGACCGCGTCTCAGGCCCAGGCGGCGAGTCGGCGCAAGAGGTCGCAGACGCGACTGCTGTATCCCCACTCGTTGTCGTACCAGTTGAGCACGCGCACGAAATGCCCACCGCTCACCTGCGTGAACTCCGCGTCATAGATCGACGAATGTGAGTTGCCGATGATGTCGGTGGAGACGAGCGGCCGTTCCGAGTATTGCAGGATGCCCTGCATCGGGCCTCTTGCTGCGGCGCGCACGGCGGCGTGGATGTCCGCGGCATCGACCTTGGTCTTCAGCCGCGCGAAGAGATCCACCACGGATCCGTCCGGCACCGGCACTCGCGCGGCGATGCCGTGGAGGCGTCCCTTGAGTTCGGGCAACACTTCACCGACCGCTTTCGCAGCACCGGTTGAAGTCGGAATGATGTTCTCCGCCGCGGCGCGACTGCGCCGCCAATCCGCGTGCGGCACGTCGGCAAGACGCTGATCGTTGGTGTAGGCATGCACCGTGTTGATCATGCCTTCCTCGATGCCGAAGGCCTCGTGCAGCACTTTCGCCATGGGCGCGAGACAGTTGGTGGTGCAGCTGGCGTTGGAAATGATGCGATGGTCGGGTTTGAGGCCCCCTTCGTTCACACCCAATACCACCGTGTAATCGATGGCATCACCGGCGGGAACGGTGAGCACCACACGTTTCGCACCTGCGGTCAGATGTTGTTCGAGCTGCGCACGCTTGCGAAAGACACCGGTGGATTCGACGACGGCATCGATGCCGAGATCTTTCCAGGGCAATTCGGCGGGGTTCTTGTACGAAATGAGCTTGCAGCGCGTCTTGGATGTGACGAGTTGATCGTCTTCCAAGGTAACCGGCTTGCCGAAGCGTCCCATCACCGTGTCGTAACTCAAGAGATAGCGCAGCGCCGCCGGATCGAAGAGATCGTTGATCGCCACCACTTCGATGTCGGGGATGCCCTCGAGTATGCGGAACACCGCGCGGCCGATACGGCCGAAGCCATTGATTGCCACTCTCATCACGCCGCCTCCTTCTGCAGATCCAATTCACGGTAGAGCCGCACCACGTCGAGCAGACGCGCGGCATGTCCGAGGTTTTCGTACCAGCCGAGCACTTTGATGATGTGGCTGCCGGCTTTTTCCGTGCCGGCCAAGTCCACGAGCAAGGACACGGTGGAGCCGAGCACGTCGCTCGAAACGATCGGATCTTCCGTGACATCGACGACGCCTGGATAGGAGGGCGCGCGCTCGCGAATCACTGCGTTGAAGGCCTCCACATCGATGCTGGCGTCGCTGAGCACCAGGTTGGTGTCGATCATGCAGCCGCTGTGGATGGGCACGTTGAGTGTGTTGGTCATCACCTTGCCGGCGAACGAAGGCAGGATCTGGCCGATCCAACGCTCGGCCTCGTGCGTATTGGGAATGATGTTCTCGGCGGCGGAGCGGCTGCGGCGGAAGTCGCGTCCGGCATAGTCCTGCAATGACTGATCCGAAGTATAGGAATGAATGGTCGTCATGCTGATGCATTCGATCGGGCACAGCTTGGCCACCATGTGCAGCAGCAGGCAAAGCGCATTGGTGGTGGCGGAGCCGGCGGAAAGGATGCGGTCGGAGGCGATGATCTCATCTTCATTCACACCGGGCACCACGATGCGGTCGGCGTCGTCGAGCGGCAGGGTGCGCATCACCACGCGGGGTGCGCCGCTGTCGAGGTGGGCCTGCATGCTGGCGCGATCACGGAATTTACCGGTGCAATCGATCACCGCGTCGACGCCGAAGAGGTCCCAGGGCACTTCGTGGGGGCTGTCGATCTGGGTCATGCGCGTACGTCCGCGCGGTGAAACCAGGAAGTTGCCGTCGAGGCTGTAGTGATCGGGGTTGCCGGTCTCCGCACACAACAGATAGTGCAGGATGGCCGGCTTGCCGATGTCGGCGATGGCGACGACGTCGATGTCATCGCTGTGACAAGCCAGGTCGTAAACCTGACGGCCGATGCGGCCGAAACCCATCAATCCGATGCGGATCGGCGTCTTGGCTTTACTCATGGTGTACTCCTTCTACTGTGTGGTGTTGAAGGTGCGGAAACATTCTAGCCAGTATTGCGCATGCCGGCGGCGATGCCGGAAATCGTGACCTTGAGCGCGCGCTCCAGAGCTGGTGCGATGGCACCGGCGCGACGTTCACGTTTGAGCAATTCGATCTGCAGATAGTTGAGGGGATCGATGTAGGGTTTGCGCACGTCGAGCGATTGCTGCAGCAAGGGCGTCGTATCGAGCAGATGTGCCTGTTGCTTGAGCGTGTTGATGAGGTCGATGAGTGCGTACAGATCGGCGCGCAGCTTCTGCCCAAGTGGATGAAGCGCCGGTTCCACCAATTCCGCTTCGTAGTGCGCACAGATGGCGGCATCGCTCTTGGCGAGCAGCATCTCGATCAGATCGATGAAGCTCGTGAAGAACGGCCATTGCGCATGCATCGCATGAAGTAGCTCCGGCGCTTCGTTCAACCCCGTTTCCAGTGCCTGTCGAATGCCCAACCACCCTGGCAGGTTGAGTCTCACCTGCGTCCATGCGAATACCCATGGGATGGCGCGGAGACTGTCGATGCCGCCATCCGCCTTGCGCTTGGCGGGACGAGAACCCATCGCCAATTTGCCGAGTTCCTGCTCGGGCGTGAGCGTGCGGAAATACCGCACGAAATCCGGATCTTCTGCCACCAATGCGCGATAGGCAGCGAGGCTCGCCGCACTCATGCGATCCATCAAGGCGCGCCAGGATTCTTCGGGTGCCGGCGCCGGAGCGACCGTCGCGAGCAGGGTGGCTTGCAGATAGGTGGAGAGACTACGAAAGGCAACGGCAGGCAGGCCGAACTTGTAACGGATCATCTCGCCCTGTTCCGTCACGCGGATGCTGCCCTGCACCGAGCCGGGCGGTTGTGACGCCAGGGCTTTTTCCACGGGTCCACCACCGCGACCAACGGTGCCACCACGGCCATGGAAGAGATGCAGCTTGATGCCGGCCTCGGCCGCGGCATCGACCAGCGCTTGCTGACAGCCGTATTGCGCCCATGCTGCTGCGAATTTGCCGGCGTCCTTGGCGGAGTCGGAGTAGCCGATCATCACGGTCTGCCGCCCATCGCAATAGTCGCGATACCAGGGCAAGGCCCAGAGTTCGGCCATGATGGCAGGGCCGTTCTCCAGATCCTCGAGCGTCTCGAACAGCGGCACGATCGGTAGCGGCCAATCCACGCCGCACTCACGCAGCAGCAGCGCCACCGCCAGAATGTCGGTGATGCTGGTGGTCATCGAGATGACGTAGTGCGAGAGCAGTTCTCGCGGTTGTTCGGCGATGCAGCGACAGGTGTCGAGCACTTCCTGGCTCTCTGCGCTCACCGGCCAGCGTCGTGGCAGCAGAGGGCGTCTACTTTGTAACTCACCGAGTAAAAATTGCAGACGACGTGGCTCATCCCATTCGAGATACGAGCCGAGTTCGAGGTGCCGACACAGTTCGTCGAGCACCTGCGCGTGACGTTCGCTGTGTTGTCGCACGTCGAGCGGCAGGAGGTTGATGCCGAAGGCCTGCACGCGGCGGATCAGATCGAGCAGGGGGCCGCGTGCGATGTGGTGCAGACGTGAGGCGCACAGCGAGTCATAGCAGAGCATCAATGGCTTGAGGATGTCTTCGCGCGAGCGGATCAACGCTGGCTGCTCGGCGGGGCTCTCACCTTGCAAACAGCGTTCAGCCCAGCTTTGCGTGAGCTGCAAACGTTCACGCAGTGCCGCGAGCAGATCACGATAAGGAGCGCGGCTGTCCTTGCCGACGAGGTCCATCAGCTCCGCGCTCGCTTCACTCATGCTCAGTGCCTGACCGAGCGCGTTGACGTCACGCAGATAGAACTCCGCCGCACGGCGGCGTCCCAGCAACAGTACCTGCCGTGTCACTGTCGCCGTCACGTTCGGATTGCCATCGCGATCACCGCCCATCCACGAGAAGAAGCCCAGCGTGTGCGCATCGGGCGGTAATGGCTGGCCCACATGCTCGAGACTCAAACGATCCAACTGTCGCAACACGGCAGGCAAGGCAGTCCACAGGCTGTGTTCGATGACGGCAAAGCCCCACTTGGCTTCGTCGACTGCACTTGGACGATCATCGCGAATTTCGTTCGTATACCAGATTTCTTCCACGAGGCGCATGAGGTCTTCGCGTGCCTGCGCCTGTTCGGCGCCGGTGAGATCCTTGCGCGCGAGCTGGTTCAGGGTGTGCGCGATCTTGTCGTATTTTTGAATCAATGTTCTCCTGGCGACTTCGGTGGGGTGAGCGGTGAGCACCAGTTCGATGCGCAAGTCGCGCAAGGTGGCAGCAAGGGCATCCTTGCCGCATTTGCGGGAAAGTTCGGCAAGCGTGGGGCCGAGGCGTTCTGGAGAGGCGTCTTCGACGCCTTGGAAATAAAGTTGCTCGGCAATGTTGGCGAGATTGAGAAACTGGTTGAAGGCGCGCGCGATCGGGAGCACGTCGGCGTCGGGCAGACGCCCCAATGCGGCGATCAATGGTTGGTAGTCGACGCTCGCGTCCTCGGCTTGCTGAGCCAAGGTCTTCGAGAGATTGCGGATCTCTTCGATCTTCCTGAAGAGCTGGGGGCCGTGATGCTCGAGTATGGTCGTGCCGAGCTGATCACCCAACAGTCGCACCTGGTCGCGCAGTGTTTCCGGCAATAGCGAAGGCATCCCAAGACGTCCTGAATCAGACCCGAGCCGCATCATAAACACGAGCGACTGCTCATAACTTCCCTGAAACAAGCAAAACCGAGGCCAGGGTGGGAAAAGGGGGCGCGCGGTGGGAGTCTGCCGTTTGGAGCGTAGGCAGTGGTCTAGCTGAAGTCGAAGTGTGCAGTGGTAAGCGTGTGACGTTCGGGCGCTGGTGTGGTCGCTAGGAGCTGCGTGATGTAAGCGATGTCGCTTGCTGGGCTCGCTGCGCTGTCCTCCCGGCAAAGCACTGCGCTCGGCGCCAACCTACGGCGGCGCCGATCTACCTCAGTGCCGCTTCCTACGCTTCGGTTGTATGAGCAAAGAAAACCCCGCCGAAGCGGGGTTTCTGGTAATGCGGAACGAAAGGGCGCTTATTCGTTCAGGGCGAAGCAGTAGAAGTAGCCGTTGCCACCGGAAGCGCGCAGCTGTTCCTGGCTGCAGCCACGGCTGTTGTGCGCAGCATTCCAGGATTCGGCCATCGGGCCACCACCGACGCGGTCGAGGTGACCTACCACGGCAGCGCCGTCACCATTCGAAGTCCAGTTGTTGCAGGTGAATTCGCTGGCGGTGCCGTCGGGGTTGCTGCCGGTGAGGATGTCGTGTTCGTTCGGCGTATCACCCACGCCGTTCACCGTGCCGCCTTTTTCGGTGAGCGAGTTCTGCTTGTTCAGCAGGACGTTGCTGTAGTGCAGATGGTCGACGCTGCGGGCAACGAGCGTGCCGTTGACGTTGTACCAGGGGCCGGTGCCGATGCGGTCCTTGGCGTTCACACCGCCCGGACCATTGGTGCTGAGGTAGGCACGCCAGGTTTTGGTGGAACCCACGGCTTCGGCCAGTGCCTGACAGTGGGCATCGGCGCCTTCGAGGCCACCGAGGTTGGCGCCGTCACCTTTGCCTACGCTGGTGACGAAGAAACTCATGCTGGTGTCTTGCGGGGGCTGCTGGCCACCTTGCTGGGCGAAGGCGGGAACGCTGAGCGCGAGCAGCGAGCAGGCGAGTGTCAATGCGTGCGGTTTCATGGAAGTCCCTCTGTAATTTTTGTGTGCCTGATCGGTTCGTAAAGTTCAGGCCAGGCTGCCTGAGGTCGCGCGGAAAGTCACACAGCATTCCGCTATTGTCAAGCGCTGTGCCTGAGCGAACGCTAGAGTCGCGCGACGCCCGTCGTTGCCGTTTTCAGAGGGAATACCAGGAAACAACTATGTCGAAAGAATACAACCAACCGTCCAGTTACCTGCGCCGCGCGCTCCTGGGGTCCGTACCCGCACTGATGCTGAGCCGTTTCGCGCAAGCGCAGGGCACCTCCGGCATCCGTCTGCGCAAACTGCATAATTTCGAAATCCGTGTCAGCGACGTCGACAAAAGCGTCCGCTTCTACCAGGACATGTTCGGTATGCCGGTGCAGGCGCGTCATGATGGTCGCGTGATGCTGAAGATCGGTGAGACGAATCAGTTCATGGCGATCCGTCAGCTGCAGGGCAGCGAACGTCCCGGCATCACCTACATCGGTTACACCGTCGACGACTTCGACATCGGTCGTCTGCAGGATTCGCTCAAGCGCCTGGGCTTCAAGGTGATCGATGCTCCCGATCCGTCCTTGCCCGGTCTCGACAACGCCATGAGTACCTGGGTGCGCATGCGCGGTGATACGCCGGAACTCTATTTCTCCGATGAGCGCGGCTTGATCGTGCAGCTCAGCGATCCGAGCTACTGCGGTGGAACTGGTCCGTTGGGCGCAAACTGCCCGGCGCCGGAAGTGCCCGCATCGGGTCTCTTCCGTCTGGACGAACTCAACCACTTCACCGCCTTCGTCAGCGATGGCGCTGCGGCGAACGAGTTCTATCAGCAGACCTTCGGTCTGAGCGTACAGGCCTACCAGGGTCCCGGCTCACCGGTGACCGGCATTGGCGATGGCCGTCAGTTCGTGATGTATGCGGGCCCCGGCGGTGGTGCACGTACTCCGGCCAACCTGCACCACGGTTCCTTCAACATTCATGACTTCGACGTCGATCAGGTGATCGCGAAGTTGAACGGCTATGGCTTCAGCCCGCGGCCGGAGGGGCAGCAGCAGACTTCGCCCTTGATGCACTACATCAGCCTGCGTCCGCCGGAACGCGGCGGCGCGCCCGGTGGTACGCCGGAGCTCTATTTCACCGATCCCGACAACATCCTGATGCAGATGCAACACACGACGTACTGCGGTGGCGGTGGCGTGCTCGGCTCCGAGTGCCTCAACAACGGCTGATTTCTTGGCACGCAGGAACGGCCTCTTATCCAAACGGGTAAGAGGCCGTTTGTTTTTGGGTGAAAAAAATCAGCGATTCGCCGCGCGCAAACGCGCAGCGAATAAATCGACGAGCAAGTCGGTGTGTGAGAGGAAGGGGCTGTGGTCGCTCTCGATCTGCAACAGTTCCTGGCACGATTGCCTGCGCAACATCGAGCGTTGTTGCCAAAGAGGAATCACCGCATCGCGTGTGCAACAGACATAGGTGCGTGGCACCTGCGCGAAATTTTCTGCTACGAGTTTGACCTTGCCCGCGAGGGGCAAGGTGGCTTGCACGGAAAGCTTTGCAGCTGCCGTAGCAGCCAGTTCCGTTGAGGCATCGCCGTAGAAGAGTGAGGCAGCGACCGCGGGATCGATGCTGCAACTGCGCTTGTCTTCACTCATGCGCAGCGCGGTTTCGATCGGTAATTCAGCCTTGTTTTCCGCGCGTGCGAGTGCCATCAGATCGAACACGCTTTCACCATCGCGCGGCAGATAGGCGCAGAGATAGATGGCTTCGCGAATGAGGGCAGGGAAATCACTCGAACATTGCGCCAGCACCATGCCGGCCATGCTGTGGCCGACGACGATGGCAGGCGCCGACAGTTCTTGCAGCAGCGCCTGAACACTTTCCACGTAACGGCGCAGTGAAACTTTCTGCAGTGGCAAGGTACTGGCGCCGTGCCCCGGCAGATCAGGCGCAAATACGTCGAAACCTTGTTCGCGCAGTCGTGCTACGACCGGACTCCAGATCGCGCCGCTGTGCCAGGCGCCGTGCAGCAAGATGAGGGGCGGCGTGCTCATGTCCGTGTTCCGCTCACGCCGCGATGAAGTTGCTGATGCTTGGGGCGGTACTCAACCCTGTGGGCCTTTGTTGTCTTCCTTGCCGTTGCCTTCTTCGCCTTCGCCGTGGTTGAGATCATGGTTCATCTCCAGTGCAGGCGCAGCAGCGCGGGGCTTGCCCACTTTCACGGCAGGAATGCCGGCCACGGTGGTGTGAGGTTCGACGTCACGCAGCACCACGGAACCAGCGGCAATCTTGGCGCCTTCGCCGATGACCACATTGCCGAGCACGATCGCGCCCGCGCTGAGCAACACACCGGAGCGGATCTTGGGGTGGCGGTCTCCCTTGTCCTTACCTGTACCACCGAGCGTCACACCCTGCAGGATCGAGATGTTGTCGTCGAGCACACAGGTTTCGCCGATGACGATGCCGGTGGCATGGTCGACGAGAATGCCCGAGCCGATGCGGGCGGCGGGATGGATGTCGACGGTGAACACCTGCGATATCTGGCTCTGCATGAAGAGCGCCATCGCAGTGCGGCCCTGATTCCACAACCAATGCGCCACGCGGTAGGCCTGCAACGCCTGGAAACCTTTGAAATAGAGCAGGGCAGTGGAGTAGTGACGTACGGCCGCGTCACGTTCGCGTACAGCGCGCAGGTCGTTTTCCATTGCGGTGACGATGCTGGGGTCGCTGCGATGCGCCTCGAGGATCACCTGACGGATCGTCTCTTCCATCATGTCGCTGCAGCAGAGCTTACTGGCCAACAGGTCAGCGATGGCGGACGAGAGTGTCTCGTGTTGAAGAATGCGGCGCGAAAAGTAGCCGCCCATCTCGGGTTCTTCGAACACCTGGGCCGATACTTCGTCGCGGATGATTTTCCACAGATCGCTCATCTTCTCCCCCTCGAGAGCACGGAAGGTCGGCGATTCTAGTCAGGCACAGGAAGCAAGTCCAATGCGTAGATTCCCTCATCCCGTGCTCAGCCTGCCGGTGCCAGGGGTTCCGCAAATCCCCGTTTAGCTGTTATCTTCGCGCCCCCGTAATCGCAGTGGTTTCAGTCCACGGCTCTTTCCGGAAGTTCCCAACCCATGCCAATCAACAACGTGGCGGTCATTGGCGGTGGCAGTTTTGGCACCGTGATCGCCAACATCATCGCCCACAACGGTCACTACACTCATCTATGGATGCGCGACGCGGAGCAGGTCGAGTCGCTCAACGTCACCCGTCAGAACCAGCAATATCTTCCCGGCTACGACATCCATGAGATGGTGCGCGCTTCACACGATCTGAGCGCAGTAGTGAGGGAAGCCGAGCTCATCTTCGTTGCGGTGCCGAGCAGCAGCTTCCGTTCCGTCGTCAAACAGATGAAGTCCGACCTGCGCCCCGGCGTGATTCTCATCAGCGCCACCAAGGGCATCGAGGCGGTGACATTCAAACTGATGAGTCAAATTCTCGCCGAGGAAGTTCCCGATGCGCGCATCGGTGTGCTGAGCGGCCCCAACCTCGCCAAGGAAATCGCGCAGCGCAGTCCCACCGGCACCGTGGTGGCGAGCAACGATGGCGAAGTGCGTCACCTCGTGCAGGTCATCCTGCGCTCGGAAACCTTCCGCGTCTATGCCAATGACGACATGCTCGGCGTCGAACTCGGCGGCTCGCTGAAGAACATCTACGCCATCATCGCGGGGCTGGCTGCATCGAGCGGCATGGGCACCAACACGATTTCGATGTTGATCACCCGCAGTCTCACCGAGATGGCGCGCTTCGGTGTGTGCATGGGGGCCGACCCCATGACCTTCCTCGGTCTCTCCGGCGTGGGCGACCTGGTGGTCACCTGTACCTCGCCGCTGAGCCGCAACTATCGCGTCGGCAAGGCGCTGGCCGAAGGCAAGGACATCGACAAGATCATCGAAGAGCTTGGTCAGGTGGCCGAGGGCGTCAACACGCTCAAGCAGGTGAAGGAGCGGGCCGACGAGTTGAAGGTACCGATGCCACTGTGTGCATCGCTGTACGAGATCATCTATAACAAGGCCCCCATCGACCATATAATCGCGTCGCTGATGCTCGAGGAGACCGAGCTCGACGTCGAATTCGAAGTCGGTCGCGCCAAGCGTTTGAGTCGCTAGCATCACGAGCCCCGAACCTAAGAAGAGGTAAAAGAGAGATGTCTCTCAACCAGGACCAGATCAAACGCAATCTGCTCTCGCCCGATACGTGGCTGCGCATCCTGTTGATGGCGGGCTTCGCAGTGGCGGCCTGGCTGACCATCCTCGTGCTGGCGGTGATCGTGCTGGGGCAGGCGATCCTCGTCCTCATCACGGGCTATCCCAATGCGAACCTGCAACGTTTCGGCTTGATCGCTGGCGCCTATCTCTTCGAGATCGTCCAGTTCCTTCTGTTCAATACCGAAGACAAACCCTTCCCGTTCGCACCTTTCCCTGATCCTCCTGCTTCCGAGAGCGTTGCAGAGCAGGTCGACGACATCGTCACCGAAGATGACGACACCGACTGGGAAAGAGGTCAGGGCGCCGGACAGACGGTGCCGGGTTTCGAACCCGAACCGCCGCGCACGACAGATCCCACACCATGAACCTCTATCTGATGCGGCATGGTGAGGCGCAGGCACATGCCGCCAGCGACAAACTGCGGCAGCTCACCCAACGCGGCATCGATGACGTTCGCATGGTGGCGCGGCAGCTTGCCAGCAAGGGAGTAGTACTCGATCGTTGCATTGCGAGTCCCTATCTTCGCGCGCAACAGAGCGCCACCGAATTCCTGAAGGAATTGCGCAGCGACCTGGAGCTGCAGACGGAGGAACGATTGGCTCCGTCCACGCGTCCGAGCGAGCTCGTGACCTTCTTGCAAAACGTGCAGGGCGAACACGTTCTGCTCGTCACTCACAATCCCCTGGTGTCCGAAGTGCATGCGTTGCTCACACGTGGAGCAACCGATGAATTGCGGGTCATGGGCACTTCTGAACTCGTCTGTATTTCGTTCGAGGTCGTCGGCCTTGGCACGGGAACGACGCAATATCGCCTATTGCCGAGCGATCACGCCTGGCACGACTGAGTTACATGTCGCACAACAATCTTGCGGAAGAGTTCGCGCTCGAACTGCACGAGCGCATCGTGGCTGGTAAGACCTGGGGCGCGCCCACGGCCACTGCGGTATTGGCTTTACATGGTTGGCGCGACAACGCCGGCACCTTCGATCGGCTCGCACCGTTGCTCGCCGACGAGTTGCGTGTGATCGCCATGGATTTTCCCGGGCATGGCCGTTCCTCGCCGCGCCATCGCGACGGCACCTACGAGATCTGGTCCTACACCGAAGACGTACTGGGTGTGCTCGATGCCCTTGGTCTCGAGCGCATTATCTTGCTCGGGCATTCGATGGGGGCGGCGGTGGCCTGTCTGTTTGCCGCAGCTTTTCCCGACAGGGTCGAGCGCATGGTGATGCTCGATGCGATTGGGCCCTTGTCGGTGAGCCCGGATGAAGCGCCCGGGCAATTGCGTCGTTCCTTGCTGCAGAAGCGCGAATGGAAGCCGCAGGAACGCAGCTATTACCCGAGTCGCGACGCGGCGATCGAAGCGCGCGCACGGGTCGGTCTGGAATTTTCGTCGGCGGAGATGTTGGCCAATCGCAATCTGGGACAGGACGAACAGGGTTGGTTCTGGCAGAGCGACCGCCGCCTCGCGCGCTCCAATCCTCTCAGCATGACGGAGACGCAGGTGCAGGCCTTCCTGCGTCAGATCCAGTGTCCCGTACTGCTCGTGAAAGCCACCGGCGGCAACTACTGGCAGCATCACGCAGCCAACTATCAGCAGCGCATCGACTGCTTCCCCAACATCGAAGTCGTGGAACTGCCCGGTCATCACCATCAACACCTGGAAGGTCAGGTGGAAGAGGTGGCGCAGGTGGTGAGGCAATTTCTGTCTCGTTGATCAAGCGTCGATTGGGCGCGTTGTAGATCGGATGAGGACTAGCATTCATGGTGCATTGCGCCATGCGTAGGCCGAACGCACCCGGCCATGCCGGGTGGCTCAAAGAGCGTAGCGATCCAACGCGGAATCAGTGAAGTTCTTGCACGGCGGGACGCGAAACCTCACCAACTCCAAGGCCACACCAGACAACGCATGTTGGGCTTCGGCTTTGCCTCAGCCCAACCTACGAACCTATGGATTGCGTATCGCTTTTGGTTTTGGAATGGAGTGATGAAAACCAGCCGGGGTCAGCGGATCAGGGACAGGAACTCGTTGCGGGTGCTCTGACGATCGCGGAAACCGCCGAGCATGCACGAGGTGGTCATGATCGAGTTCTGCTTCTCGACGCCGCGCATCATCATGCACATGTGCTGCGATTCGATGATCACGCCCACGCCTTTCGCGCCGGTTTTTTCCATGATGGCTTCGGCGATCTGCTGCGTCAGTTGCTCCTGGATCTGCAGGCGACGTGCGAACATGTCGACGATGCGCGCGACCTTGGACAGACCCAGCACCACGCCGTCGGGCAGGTAGGCCACGTGGCACTTGCCGATGAAGGGCAAGAGGTGATGTTCGCAGAGGGAATAGAGCTCGATGTTCTTCACGATCACCATCTCGTTGGAGGTGGTGGGAAACAGCGCGCCGTTGATGATCTCATCGATGTTCTGCTGGTAGCCGCGCGTAAGAAAACGCATGGCCTTGGCAGCGCGCTCCGGCGTGCCGACCAGCCCTGGACGGGTGAGATCCTCGCCAATCTCGGCGATGATTTTTTCGTAGGCGTCTTTCATAGGCATACTTCTGGATTGCGGATAAACTGCGCACCCTACGCCAATAGCCAGACAGGGTAAAGTAGTTCAATGGGGTCCGAGCAGCGTCTCAGCGCACAGGAATATCTCGAGCGGTGCGCCACCAGGATGGATGAAGCCGGCCTCTTTTTCGGCCATGGCACCGACAATGCCTGGGACGAGTCCTGCTGGCTGCTGGAGACCCTCCTCAAACGCCATGGGGTGCAGGACATCCACGCCGACCTTGTGCTAGATCCCGCCATCGTGGTCGAGGCGGACGCTCTCCTGGAGCAGCGCCTCGCCACCCGAAAGCCGCTCGCTTACCTATTGAAGGAAGCCTGGTTTTGCGGCCTGCCGTTCTATGTCGACGAGCGCGTCCTCGTGCCGCGTTCGCCGATCGCGGAGTTGATCCGCAATGGCTTCGCTCCGCTGGTGAAAACGCCACCGAAACGCGTGCTCGATCTCTGTGCCGGCAGCGGCTGCATCGGCATTGCCTGTGCCTTGGCCTTCGAAGACGCGGAGGTCGTGCTGTCCGATATTTCCGAGGACGCACTGGCGGTGTCGCGCGTGAACGTCGAGCGTCACGGGGTGCAGGGACGCGTACGGCTGGTGCAGTCGGATCTTTTCGATACCGTCGAGGGGCGCTTCGATCTCATCGTCACCAATCCGCCCTACGTGGCGCAGGACGAGTACGAAGAACTGCCGGATGAATTCAAACGTGAGCCGGTGCTTGGTCTGGTAACGGAAGAACAGGGGCTGGCCATTCCGCTCGCGATTCTGGCGAAGGCGGCCGATCATCTGGAGCCGGGCGGCGTGCTCGTGCTCGAGACTGGCGCCACCTGGGAGCTGCTCGCCGAACGGCGTCCGGATCTGCCGTTCCTCTGGCTCGAGTTCGAACACGGTGGGGAAGGTGTCTGTGCCCTCACGCGCGAGCAGCTGCTCGCGCATCGTCGCTAATCGCGCTGCTGCCGCAAGAGCGCGGCGAAAGCTTCGGCGGCCTTACTGAGACTGCGCTGCGCATGGCGTATCGCCACCAGATGGCGTTCCAGTTTCACTCCCTCCACTTCAAGAATCTTCACCGAATCATCCTGCAGCATTGTCGCGGGCAAGACGCTCCATGAGGTTCCCACTGCCACCAGGGCCTTGAGTGTTTCCAGGTAGTCGGTGCTGAGGTCGGTGTCGATCGTCAGCGGCACACCGCGTGCAGCGAAGAGCTCTCGCACGATACGCCCCGTATAGAAGCGCGCGTCCGGCAGGAGGGCGGGGTAGAGCGAGAGATCGTCGAGTTGCAGCGGCGCCGCGTGCTGCAGCAGCGGATGGTCGGGTGCCACCACGATGTGCAGACGGTCCAGCCAGATCCGTTCCACCACGACGCCGTCCGGATCTTCCTCGGTCGTCACGCCGATGTCCGCTTCTCCCTGTCGCACGGCGTGATGCGCTTCCTGTGAGTTGAGGAAGCGCAGCTTCAGCGTCACTTCGGGGTAGAGCCGTTTGTACTCACGCAGGACCGCGGGAAGCCGGTGCAGACCGATGTGATGGCTGGTGGCGACGGTGAGTGTCCCTCGTATGCTGGTGGCGAGATCGGCGAGCGCCTGCACGCTGCTGTCCATCAGACCCAGGATCTGGCGCGCGTAGGGGAGCAGGCACTTGCCGGCTTCGGTCAGGAGCAACCGTCGTCCGATGCGATCGAACAGTGGCTGTCCCAATTGTTCTTCCAGGGTCTGGAGGCGTCTGGTGACAGCGGGTTGGGTCAGAAACAGTCGGTCGGCGGCGCGTGAGACCGATTCCTCTTCCGCAACTGCCACGAAGGCTTTGAGCTGGTGGGTATCCATGCTCAAAGTTTATACAAAATATGAATAATATGAATTTGTTTTATCGATTGCGGGGCAGTAGGCTACGCCACTTCAAAGTTCCGGGGCGCAAAGTGTCGTGGTACCCGGGGCTCTCTAGGGCTATAATGCCGCGCTTTTTTTCGCGCTGGTGCTGGGAAAAACCGTATGTCTGGCAATAGTTTCGGCAAGCTGTTCTGTGTGACCACTTTCGGTGAAAGTCATGGTCCTGCGCTCGGCTGCATCGTCGACGGTTGCCCTCCCGGTTTGCCGCTCAGCGAAGCCGACCTGCAGCACGATCTCGACCGCCGCCGGCCCGGCACTTCGCGCTTCACCACCCAGCGCCAGGAACCGGACCAGGTGCGCATTCTTTCCGGCGTCTTCGAAGGAGTGACCACGGGTACCCCGATCGGCCTTCTGATCGAGAACGTCGACCAGAAGAGCAAGGACTACTCCAAGATCAAGGATCTGTTCCGCCCGGCGCACGCGGACTACACCTACACCCACAAGTACGGCATTCGCGACTATCGCGGTGGTGGCCGCTCCTCCGCCCGCGAAACCGCGATGCGCGTGGCGGCCGGTGCCATCGCCAAAAAATACCTGCGTGAGCAGGGCATCACGATCCGCGGTTATCTGTCGCAGCTCGGTCCCATCAAGATCGAAACGGTGGATTGGGATCAGGTGGATCAGAATCCCTTCTTCTGTCCCGACCCCAACAAGGTGTCGGAGATGGAAGCCTACATGGCAGCTCTGAACAAGGAGGGCAATTCCATCGGCGCCAAGATCACGGTGGTTGCCAGTGGTGTGCCGGTGGGCTTGGGCGAACCGATCTTCGATCGCCTCGACGCCGACCTCGCCCACGCCATGATGAGCATCAATGCCGTGAAGGGCGTGGAGATCGGTGCCGGTTTCGGCGTGGTGGAGCAGAAGGGCACGCAGCACCGCGACGAGATGACGCCGCAAGGTTTCCTCAGCAACAACGCCGGCGGCATCCTGGGAGGCATCAGTAGTGGGCAGGACATCATCGTCCACCTTGCGCTGAAACCTACGTCGAGCATCAGGATTCCAGGCCAAACGATTGACATGGAAGGAAATCCTGCCGAGATCGTGACCACTGGTCGTCACGATCCCTGCGTCGGTATCCGCGCCACGCCGATCGCCGAGGCGATGATGGCGCTGACCCTGATGGATCACTTCCTGCGCCACCGTGCGCAGAACGGTGGGGTCCAGGTACGGACGCCGGTGATTGCGGCGCAGGCTCCCACCGAAGAGTAGGAATCACTTTAAATATTGGCTTTAACTGTTTGAAATAAGAGAACTATATGGCTGGCAAAACCCTTTACGACAAACTCTGGGAGTCGCACCTGGTCAAGGAGCTCGACAACGGTACGTCCCTGATCTACATCGACCTGCACTTCCTGCACGAAGTGACCTCGCCCCAGGCTTTCGAAGGTCTGCGTCTTGCCGGCCGCAAGCCCTGGCGCGCTTCTGCCAACATGGCGACGCCGGACCACAACGTGCCCACCACCACCAATGAGCGTTCGCGTGGTGTGGAAGGCATCGTGGATCCCATCTCGCGCATCCAGGTGAAGACGCTGGACGACAACTGTAACGACTTCGGCATCACCGAGTTCGGCATCGAGGACAGCCGCCACGGCATCGTGCACGTGATCGGGCCGGAGCAGGGCCGCACCCTGCCGGGCATGACCATCGTCTGTGGTGACTCCCACACTTCCACCCACGGCGCCCTCGGCGCGCTGGCGCACGGCATCGGTACCAGCGAAGTGGAGCACGTGCTGGCCACTCAGTGTCTGGTGCAGCGCAAGGCCAAGAACATGCTGGTCAAGGTGAACGGCAAGCTGAAACCCGGTGTGACCGCCAAGGATGTGATCCTGGCCATCATCGGCAAGATCGGCACCGCCGGCGGCACGGGCTACACCATCGAATTCGCGGGCGACGTGATCCGTGATCTTTCGATCGAAGGTCGTATGACCGTGTGCAACATGGCGATCGAAGCCGGTGCCCGCGCTGGCATCGTGGCCGTCGACGACAAGACCATCGAGTATCTGAAAGGCCGCCCCTATGCCCCGAAAGGCGAGCAGTGGGAGCAGGCCGTCGCCGCCTGGCGCAACCTGGTGAGCGATGCGGACGCCGTGTTCGACACCGTGGTGGAACTCGATGGCGGCGAGATCGTGCCGCAGGTGAGCTGGGGTACCTCGCCGGAGATGGTGGCGCCGGTTACCGGCGTGGTGCCGGATCCGGCCAGCGCGCCTACCGAAGCCAAGCGCAACAACTATCAGCAGGCCCTCAAGTACATGGGCCTCGAGCCGGGTACGCCGATCACCGAGATCAAACTGGATCGCGTGTTCATCGGTTCCTGCACCAACTCGCGCATCGAAGACCTGCGCGCCGCCGCTGCGGTGGTGAAAGGTCGCAAGGTGGCCAGCAACATCAAACAGGCGCTGGTGGTGCCGGGTTCGGGTCTGGTGAAGGCGCAGGCCGAGAAAGAGGGTCTGCACCAGATCTTCATCGAAGCCGGTTTGGAATGGCGTGAGCCGGGTTGCTCCATGTGTCTGGCCATGAACGCCGACCAGTTGGGGCAGGGCGAGCACTGTGCTTCCACCTCCAACCGCAACTTCGAAGGGCGTCAGGGCTTCGGTGGCCGTACGCATCTGGTGAGCCCCGCCATGGCAGCGGCCGCTGCGGTATTCGGCCACTTCGTGGATGTGCGTGAAGTCGAGCTTCACTAATTGAATCAATCGATTAACGAATAAAGTTAAAGTTAACTATGAAAAGTTTTGTCAAGGAAAAAGGCTTGGTGCTGCCGCTGGATCGCGCCAACGTCGATACCGACTACATCATCCCCAAGCAGTTTCTGAAGTCGATCAAGCGCACCGGCTTCGGCAAGAACCTGTTCGACGAGGCGCGTTACCTCGACAAGGGTGAGCCGGATCAGGATTGCAGCAAGCGTCCGCTGAACCCCGATTTCGTGGTCAACCAGCCGCGTTACCAGGGGGCTTCCATCCTGTTGGCGCGCGAAAACTTCGGCTGCGGTTCCAGCCGTGAGCACGCGCCCTGGGCGCTCGACGACTTCGGTATCCGCGCCATCATCGCGCCGAGCTTCGCCGACATCTTCTTCAACAACTGTGTGAAGAACGGCATCCTCTGCATCGTGCTGGACGAAGCCACGGTCGATCAGTTGTTCCAGGAAACCTTCGCGCAGGAAGGCTACGCGCTGGACATCGACCTCGAGGCGCAGACCATCACCAAGCCCGATGGCAGCAAGATCTCCTTCGAAGTGGAACCCTCGCGCAAACACGTGCTCCTCAATGGTCTGGACGACATCGGCCTGACCATGCAGCACGCCGAGGACATCAAGGCCTTCGAACAGCGCTGGCGTGAACGTTCGCCCTGGCTGTTCGCCTGAGCCGCTTCGCTGAGGCAACCGGCGGCGGCCGGTAATCCGCCGGAGCTGTGACGCCCTGGGCCAACCCCGGGGCGTGTTCGTTAGTCAAACCTTGTGTGGGTCATTGGGCCCGGAGTTAAAAGCATGAGCAGCGTAGGGAAGCAGTTCGATGTCGCGGTCGTCGGTGCCACCGGTGCGGTGGGCAAGACCATGGTCCGCATCCTGGAGGAGCGTAAATTCCCCGTTCGTAACCTGTATTTGTTGGCGAGCGAGCGCAGCGTTGGGGAAACACTGACCTTCAACAACAAGCAAATCGCCGTCGAAAATCTCGCTGACTTCGATTTCAGCAAGGCGCAGATCGGCCTCTTCTCCGCCGGTGCCAGCGTATCCGCTGTCTATGCTCCGAAGGCCGGTGCAGCCGGCTGCATCGTGATCGACAACACTTCGCAGTTCCGTTACGACGACGACATCCCGCTCGTCGTGCCGGAAGTGAACCCGCACGCGATCGCGCGCTACAAGCCGCGCAACATCATCGCCAACCCGAACTGCTCCACCATCCAGATGCTGGTGGCGCTGAAGCCGATTCACGACAAGGTGGGCATCGCGCGCATCAACGTCGCGACCTATCAGAGCGTGTCGGGCACCGGCAAGGAAGCGATCGAGGAACTGGCCGCGCAGACGGCGCAGCTGCTCAACGGCCGAGAGCCGGAGATCAGCGTCTATCCGAAGCAGATCGCGTTCAACGTGCTGCCGCAGATCGACGTGTTCCAGGACAACGGCTACACCAAAGAAGAGATGAAGATGGTTTGGGAAACCCAGAAGATCATGGAAGACCCGAACATCCTCGTGAACCCGACCTGCGTACGCGTGCCGGTGTTCTACTCGCACTCCGAAGCCGTGCACATCGAAACCCGCGAGAAGATCACGGTGGAAGAAGTGCGCGAGCTGTTGTCCAAGGCGCCTGGCGTGAAACTGCTCGACAAGCGCGAGCCCGGTGGTTATCCGACGCCGATTCCGGAAGGCACCGATCACGACGAAACCTGGGTGGGCCGTATCCGCAAGGACATCAGCCATCCGAACGGCATCAACCTGTGGGTGGTGTCCGACAACCTGCGCAAAGGCGCTGCACTGAACTCCGTGCAGATCGCCGAGGTGTTGATAAGAGACTACCTCTGATTGATACTTGCGGCCTGTTTTGAAAGTACTTCTTTAGCACTTTCGGCAGGCTCGCAAGGCTGGTCCATCCCGCAGGGTCAGTGGATCGCGGCCCGCCACTTTCGGCACCGAGCGTGGCGGCTGCCTTGGCTGAATGGATGGACACCTAATGCAAGCTGTCAACTCTTCGCATCGCAAACAGGCCGGTCGCTTTATTCGAAGCGCCGGCCTGTTTCCGTTTGCGCGCCACGCGCTCACCGCTGCACTGCTTTTTTCCGGCGCGCTTCACGCCGCCGAGGCACAAAGCTCGCGTGATCAACTGATACTGCTCGAGAACGAACCGGCTGCCGAAGCTGGCGATGAAGATCTCGCTGCCACCATCGCACGTCTCGAAACCGAGTTGATGTTGAGCGAGGAGCGTCTCGATCGTGCGCAGCTCGAATATCAGGAATTGAGCGAACGCTTGACGATGCTCGATCAACAGGTGGCACTCCTGCGCAACGTCATCGAGGTCGAACACGAACGTCTCGCGCAACTGCAGATGGAACTCGCGCAGCAGAACGAAGCTGCGGCGCGTGCTGCGTTGGAGCGGGGCAGTGGGCTCGGCGATCTGTTCGGCGCCAACACCGGTTTCCTCGCGGGGCTCGGTGGTCTGGTCATCATCGTGTTGGGTCTGTTGCTGATGGGCAATGCGCGGCGGCGCAAGGCCGTTGCCGAAGCCGAGGCCTTCACACTCGAGCCGGTTGCTGCCGACGAAGCAGAGACGGAAAACGTCGTTGCTAGGGAGAACCGTGCGGTTGCGGAAGAAGCGAGCGTAGCGGCTGAACCGGCGCAGCAGCAGGTGGCGACGAGCGAACTCGAGGTGAACCCCGAGGATCTCGTGTTCGACGACACCATGGTGTTCGACGACGTGGAGGACGAACCGGCGCCGGAAGTGAACAAGATCGATCTCGCCACCGCCTACATGGCGATGGGCAACCGCGAAGGAGCGCAGAAGCTGTTGGACGAGGTACTCGTCGAAGGCACGCCCGAGCAACAGGAAGAAGCAAGGCGTCTCAAGGTGCGCTGGTGGGCTTCCGCCTACAGCCAGTAGTTCATGGATACAGCAGTTCCTCCTTCCGAAGTGGCCGCAACGCCGGCTCCTACCACCCGTCGCATCGCACTCTGCGTCGAATACAACGGCGCGGCCTTTCGCGGCTGGCAGGCGCAACTCAATCAGAATCATCCGACGGTGCAGGAAGCGCTCGAGCGCGTATTGTCAGGCGTGGCCGCGCATCCTCTGCGCGTGAACTGTGCCGGGCGCACCGATGCCGGCGTGCATGCCACCTGGCAAGTGGTGCATTTCGATACGACGGCGGAGCGTCCGCTCAAGGCCTGGGTACGTGGTGCCAATGCGCGTCTGCCACGTCAGATCGCGGTGCGTTGGGCGCAGGAAGTCGATCCGGAATTCCACGCACGTTTCAGTGCCACGAGTCGCCGCTATCGCTACGTCATTCACAACCAGCCCGCGCGCGCCGCGCGCTTGACCGAACTCGTTGCTTCGCACCACGCGCCGCTCGATGCCGAACGCATGCATGAAGCGGGGCAGTACCTGATCGGTGAGAAGGATTTCAGCGCCTTTCGGGGCGCGGCCTGTCAGTCACGTACGCCGATGCGCAACGTCACGGAACTGACTGTGCGTCGCCATGGCAGCTACGTCTTCCTCGAAATCGAAGCGAATGCCTTTCTGCTGCACATGGTGCGCAACATCGTGGGCGTGATGCTGTGGATCGGCGATGGGCGGCGTGAGCCGATCTTCATGAAGGAACTCCTGGAAGGACGCGACCGCACCAAGGCTGCGCCCACGGCTCCGCCAGAAGGTCTCACCTTGATCGGCGTACGCTATCCCGCGCACTTCGGTCTGCCCGAGCCGGATTGGAACGCGCTGCCGATCATCTGAGTTCGCGCTCAGTCTTCCAGACTACGGCTGCGTGTTTCGGGTACGAAGAGCAGACCGATCACGAAGGTTGCCAGCGCGATCGCCACCGGGTACCACAGTCCACTGAAGATGTTGCCGTTCTGCGCCACGATGGCGAAGGCCGTCGTCGGCAACAGGCCCCCGAACCAGCCGTTGCCGATGTGATAGGGCAGAGACATCGAGGTATAGCGGATGCGCGTGGGGAAGAGCTCCACCAACACCGCGGCGATCGGGCCGTAGACCATCGTCACGTAGATCACCAGCAAGGTCAGGATCAGGATCACCAAGGGTTTGTTGATCGCATTCGGATCGGCGGCGATCGGGTAGTCGTGTGCTGCCAAAGCGTCGCGCAGTGCCTGGCGGAACGGCGCATCGCCTTCGGCGGCGGTGGGCACGCTCAGCTCCGTATCACCGATGCGTACGATGGCGCGGCCGGTGGTGGGACTGCTGTCGTAATTCACCGAGGCTTCGGCCAAGGCCTGCTTGGCGATGTCACAGCTCGAGGTGAAGCGCGCCGTGCCGGTGGGGTTGAACTGGAATGAGCATTCTGATGGGTCGGCCAGAAGATGAACGGGGCTGTCGCTCAGTGCCCGTGCCAGGGCGGGGTTGCCTGCGGCCGTCAATGCCTTGAACAGTGGGAAATAGGTGAGGGCGGCGATCAGGCAGCCGGCGAGGATGATCTTCTTGCGCCCAATGCGGTCGGACAGCCAGCCGAAGAAGATGAAGAAGGGTGTGCCCAGGAGCAGCGAAATCCCTACCAGCAGATTGGCCGTCGCGCCGTCGATCTTGAGCGTCTGCGTCAGGAAGAACTGCGTGTAGAACTGGCCCGTGTACCAAACGACCGCCTGGCCGGCGGTCAAGCCAAAGAGCGCGATCAGGACCCACTTCAGATTGCCCCAGCGACCGAAGGCTTCGGTCAACGGTGCCTTGGAGGTCTTGCCCTGGGCCTTCATGCGCTGGAACACGGGCGATTCCTCGATCGAAAGCCGGATCCACACACTGATCGCGAGCAGGATCACCGACACCAAGAAGGGAATGCGCCAACCCCAGGCGGTGAAGGCTGCCTCTCCGAGCGCTGTACGGGTGCCGAGTATCACCATCAGGGACAGGAACAGTCCCAATGTGGCAGTGGTCTGAATCCAGGCCGTGTATTCACCACGGCGCGCTGCGGGCGCATGTTCGGCGACGTAGGTGGCGGCGCCGCCGTATTCACCGCCGAGCGCCAGGCCTTGCAAGAGGCGCAAGGCGATCAAGAGCACCGGAGCGGCAACGCCGATGCTGTTGTAGCTGGGCAACACGCCGACGCAGAAGGTGGCGGTGCCCATGATGAGGATGGTGATCAGAAAGGTGTGCTTGCGTCCGGCGCGGTCACCGAGCCGACCGAACACCAGTGCGCCGAAGGGGCGGACCAGAAAGCCTGCGGCAAAAGCCAGCAGCGCGAAGATGAAGGCGCTGGTGGGATCGAGGTTGGAGAAGAACTGCTGGGCGATGATCGCCGCCAGAGAGCCGTACAGATAGAAGTCGTACCACTCGAATACCGTGCCCAGGGACGAAGCCAATACCACCTTGCGTTCCTGCGCGCTCATGCCGACGGCCATGCATCCTCCTTGTCGTTCTTCTTGTTGTCTTTCTTATTGTTGTGCTGGGGTAGGGTGGCAAGCCGACGATCATAGGCTTGGCCTCGGGCTTTTGCTAGAATCCGTCGGCTTTGAAGCCAGAGCTTGCAAGTGCCCTCCCAATCCCGGACCAGAGTCAAGATTTGCGGTCTCACCCGCATCGATGATGCTCACGCCGCTGCCGATGCTGGCGCCGATGCCATCGGTCTGGTGTTCTATGGACCGAGTCCGCGTGCGGTCAGTCTGGAAACCGCAGCAGCGATTGCCTCCGTCTTGCCGCCTTTCGTCACGGTGGTGGGTTTGTTCGTCAACCCGACACGGGAAGAGGTGGAGCAGACACTGGCGGCAGTGCCGCTGGATCTCTTGCAGTTCCATGGCGATGAAACGCCCGAATTCTGTGAAAGCTTTGCGCGTCCGTATCTCAAGGCGGTGCGCGTGCGGCCGGATACGGATCTTGGGGCCTTTCAGGAACGTTATGCCAGGGCGCGCGGACATCTCTTCGACGCCTGGCACGAAGAACTCTATGGGGGCAGTGGCCAGCGCTTCGACTGGCGGCTGCTCGACGCCGCCCGCGATGGCGGCACACGCGGCATTCTGGCGGGCGGTCTCACGCCGGCAAACGTGGCGCAAGCCTGCCGTATGGTAAGACCCTGGGCCGTGGACGTGAGCTCGGGCGTGGAAAGCGCCCCCGGCATCAAATCGGCCGAGCTGATCAATCAATTCATCAAAGAGGTAAACCATGTCTGAGATCGCCAAGGGCGCCAGAGACTACGACTACCCTGACAACCGCGGGCACTTCGGCCCCTATGGCGGCATCTTCGTTGGGGAAACCCTGATGCCGGCGCTCGAAGAGCTCAACCGTCAGTACGCGCGCCTCAAGCAGGATCCGGCATTCTGGGCCGAGTTCGATTACGACCTGGCGCACTACGTCGGTCGCCCGTCGCCGCTGTACTTCGCCGAGCGTCTCACCAAGAAGCTGGGCGGTGCGCAGATCTATCTCAAGCGTGAAGACCTCAACCACACCGGCGCACACAAGGTGAACAACACCATCGGTCAGGCGCTGTTGGCACGCGCCATGGGCAAGACCCGCATCATCGCCGAGACCGGCGCCGGTCAGCACGGCGTGGCCACCGCCACGGTGGCGGCGCGTCTGGGCCTCGAGTGCCACGTCTACATGGGCACCGACGACATCCAGCGTCAGAGTGCCAACGTGTTCCGCATGAAGATGCTGGGCGCCAACGTGGTGGGCGTGGATTCTGGTTCCCGCACGCTGAAAGATGCCATGAATGAGGCCCTGCGCGACTGGGCCACCAACGTCGACAACACCTACTACATCATCGGCACCGTCGCCGGCCCGCATCCCTATCCGATGCTGGTGCGCGACTTCCAGGCCGTGATCGGCCGCGAAGTGAAGCAGCAGGCGATGAAGATGGTGGGCCGTCTGCCCGATTCGCTCGTTGCTTGCGTCGGTGGCGGTTCCAATGCCATTGGTCTGTTCTATCCCTTCATCGGTGATGAAGGGGTACGCATGATCGGCGTCGAAGCCGGCGGCCTCGGCCTCGATACCGGCAAACACGCAGCGCCGCTGTCCGCCAACTGTTCGGCTGGCGTATTGCACGGCAATCGCACCTACTTGATGAACGACGAAGACGGCCAGATTTCCGATACGCATTCGGTGTCCGCCGGTCTCGACTATCCGGGCGTTGGTCCAGAGCATGCCTGGCTCAAGGACATCAAGCGCGCCGAATACACGGCAGTGACCGACGACGAAGCACTGGCTGCATTCCGGATGCTGACCCGCACCGAGGGTATAATCCCGGCGCTCGAATCGAGCCATGCGGTGGCCTATGCCATCAAGGCGGCTCCGACCCTGCCGCAGGACCACATCATGGTGGTGAACCTCTCCGGCCGCGGCGACAAGGATTTGCACACTGTCGCGAACATCGACGGCATCAAACTTTAAAGAACAAAAGATCAAGAACGAGCAGCATCGAGTCCCCTATGAGTCGTATTCAATCCACTTTCAGCCGTCTGCGCGCCTCCGGACGTAAAGCCCTGATCCCGTACCTGACGGCAGGGGATCCCGATCTCTCCACCACGCTGGGGCTGATGCATGCCCTCGTGGCCAATGGTGCCGACATCATCGAACTCGGCTTTCCCTTCAGCGATCCGTCTTCCGATGGCCCCGTGATCCAGCGCGCCGTCGAACGTGCGCTCGCGCGCAAGACGCGTCTGCGCGACGTGCTCGACGTGGTGAAACAGTTCCGCAGTACCAACCAGGACACGCCCGTGGTGTTGATGGGCTATCTCAATCCAGTCGAGTGCATGGGCTATGAGCGCTTTGCGCAGGCTGCGGTGGATGCGGGTGTCGATGGTGTGCTCATCGTGGACATGCCGCCGGAAGAAGCGGAAGAACCGAAGCGCGCGTTGCGTGCCGTCGGCCTCGACCTGATCTTCCTGGTGGCGCCGACCACCAACCCCGAACGCATGACTGCGATCTGCGGCGAGAGCAGTGGCTACGTCTACTACGTGTCGCTCAAGGGCGTCACCGGCGCTTCGCACCTCGACATAACATCGGTGGAGGAGAGCCTGGCCAAGTTGCGTCGACACACGGATCTGCCGATCGGCGTAGGTTTCGGCATTCGTGATGGCGAAAGCGCCGCGCGCATCGCCTCCGTGGCGGATGCAGTAGTGGTCGGCAGCGCGCTCGTGAGCCGCATCGCCGAACTGAAACCCGAGGTGAGCTACAGCTCCGACCAATTGATCGAACAGACCTCGATCATCGCCGGCATGCGCGCCGCGATGGATGCAGTGCAGACCGCCTGAGGTCCAGCCCCCGAAGAATGACGACGAGAAGGTAAGTGTCATGAGCAGATGGATCGACAAGATTCTGCCGGCGATGGTGAAAACCAATCCCACCGCCAAGACCCGCAGCGTGCCGGAAGGGCTGTGGAAGAAATGTCCGCGTTGTGAAGCGGTGCTCTACCGCGACAACCTGGCCGACAATCAGGAAGTGTGTCCGAAGTGCGACCATCACATGCGCATCTCCGCGCGTCGTCGTCTCGACATCTTCCTCGACAAGGAAGGGCGTGAGGAAATCGGCGCCGACATCGAGCCGACCGACATCCTCAAGTTCAAGGACCTGAAGAAATACAAGGACCGTCTCGCCGCCGCCACCAAGGCCACGGGTGAGAAGGACGCGCTGGTCGTGATGCAGGGCACGGTGGAAGGCCGCGCCGTCGTCACCGCTGCGTTCGAATTCGGTTTCATCGGCGGTTCCATGGGTTCGGTGGTGGGCGAGAAGTTCACCATGGCCGTCAACCGCTGCCTCGAGCGCAACCTGCCGCTCGTGTGCTTCGCCACCAGTGGTGGCGCCCGCATGCAGGAAGCCCTGATCTCGCTGATGCAGATGGCCAAGACCGCTGCCGCGCTCGAGCGCATGAAGCAGAAGGGCCTGCTCTACATTTCCGTACTGGTCGATCCGGTCTACGGCGGTGTGTCCGCCAGTTTGGCGATGCTGGGTGATGTGAACATCGCCGAGCCGCGCGCCTTCATCGGTTTCGCGGGCCAAGACGTGATCCGTCAGACCGTGCGCGAAAAGCTGCCGGAAGGCTTCCAGCGCAGCGAATTCCTGCTGGAACACGGCGCCATCGACATGATCGTGCATCGGCACCACATGCGTGAGCGCGTCGCGGGGTTGATCAACAAGTTCATGCCCGAGCGTTCCGCGCAAACCGGGACCTTCGTTCCTTACTGAGTCAAGCCGCAACATTGATCGATAGGGCAGCTAGCGCTGTCAGGATGCCATGCACCCCGAACTTGCAAATCGCAGTCTTTCCGAATGGCTCGAGTGGCTCGAGCGTCTGCATCCGAGCACGATCGAACTCGGGCTCGAGCGTGTGCGCCGCGTTCATGAGCGGCTCGATCTCGATCTGAGTCACAGCCGCATCCTCATCGTCGGTGGCACCAACGGCAAGGGCTCGTCCGTGGCGATGCTCGCGGGAACCTTGCGCGCCGCGGGACATTCCGTCGGTACGTACACCTCGCCGCATCTGTTGCGCTACAACGAGCGCGTCACGCTCGATGGTGTGGAAGCCACCGACGCGGAACTGTGCGAAGCCTTCGCTGCGGTGGAAGCGGTGCGTGGCGAAGTTTCATTGACCTATTTCGAATATGGCACGTTGGCTGCGCTGGTGCTGTTCGCGAAGAAGCGCCCGGACTACCTGATCATGGAAGTCGGTCTCGGCGGCCGCCTCGACGCGGTCAACATCGTCGAACCCGAACTGAGCATTCTCACCAACGTGGCGCTCGATCATCTCGATTGGCTGGGCGATACGCGTGAAGCCATCGGTCGCGAAAAGGCTGGCATCTTCCGAGCCGGCAAATCGGCGCTCTATGGCGAAAGCGACATGCCACAAAGCGTGCTGAGCGAAGCCGAACGCATCGGTGCCCAACTGCTGCGCAAGGGCGTGGACTTTGCCTGGGAAGAGCAGGGAGCAACCTGGAACTGGCGCGGCCGCAGTGCGAAGGGCGAACGAATCGCACTCGAGGGACTGCCGCGCAATGGTTTTCCGCTCGACAACGCCGCCGCAGTGGTGCAGGCGCTTCAGCTTTTGGAACCAGGATTGCCACGTGCCGCCCTGGACAAGGGTTTGGCCGAAGCCGTGGTGGCGGGGCGCTTCCAGCGCGTGGAATACAAGGGCCGCCGCGTGATTCTCGACGTGGCGCACAATCCGCATGCCGCCACTTACCTTGCGTACAACCTGCGGCATCGCGTCCGTCCGAACCAGAACGGTCGCATCCTCCTGGTCCTCGCCATGCTGGGTGACAAGGACAGCGCCGGTGTGGTCCAGCTCCTGGCACCGTGCGCCGATCGCATTTATGCGGCTTCGTTAGGCGGAGAACGCGGATCGTCGGCCGAAATCATATATAATCACGCGCGCCGTTTTGGGCACGCGCAGATCACCTGTCATTCCAATGTGCAGGAAGCCTTCCAGACAGCGCATGCCGAGGCGGAAGTGGACGACACCATCATCGTCACTGGCTCGTTCTTCACTGTGGCGGCCGTACTGGAGTTGATTTGAATCAGGCAATGAAACAACGACTCGTCGGCACCATCGTGCTGCTCTGCTTGGCGCTGATCTTCATTCCGCTGCTGCTCGACGGTGAGGGCATTGCCCCACCGACCATGAACCTGAACATCCCCCCGCGTCCTCAACTCGAGATGGAGCCCATCGCCGAGCCCGTGCGTCCGGCGATCATCGCCGACAATCTGAGCAACACCGGCACCGTGCCGCAGTTGGAAGTACCGCCCTTCGTCGAACCGAGCGACGAAGAGGAAGAACAGGTCGAAGCACCGCAGCTGCTGGCCGAGGAACCAGAACCCGCGCCGGCTCCCGCAACGCCAGCGCAAACCGCGCAGACGCCCGCCACGACCACGCCGGCACCAGCAGCAACGCCTGCACCTGAACGTGTGCCGGCACGCGACAGCGCCGGATTGCCGGAAGGGTGGGTGGTACGCCTCGGTACCTTCGCCGATCGCAACAACGCCGATCGTTTGCTCAAGCAATTGTTGGACGCGCGTTACAAGGCCTACATCGAATCCGTCTCGAGTGCTCAAGGGGTACTGGCTGGTGTCTACGTGGGGCCGGTACTGACGCGAGCCGAGGCGGATTCACTTCAGCGCGAGCTGCGTTCGAAATTTCAGTTGGAAGGTCTCATCCGTCGCTTCACGCTCGATGAGACCCAGTGAGGATCGCTTGAGCAGCCAGGTTTCAGCATCGGGCCCGCGCAGGATCGCAGCTCCATGACGATGATCGACATTGGCATCGTTGCCATCGTGGGTCTGTCCTGCATCATGGGCGTGCTGCGCGGTCTCATCCGCGAAGCGCTGTCCCTGTGCGTATGGATCTTCGCCGGCTTCTTCGCTGCGGCCTTCGACGAGCGCGCGGCGCCGTGGTTCACCGGTGTGATCGACTCACCGCAGTTGCGACTCGTGGCCGGCTTTGCCCTGGTATTCGTCGCCGGTGTCTTCCTCGGTGGCATCGTCACCAACATGGTTTCCAAACTGACCAGTGCGCTGGGCCTGGGCAGTATCGACAGTGCGCTCGGCATGTTGTTCGGACTTCTGCGTGGAGTCCTGATCATCACGGTGGTGATCGTTCTCACCATCCGGCTCGACGTGTTCCGTACCTGGTATGCGGATTCGCTGCTGGTGCCCTATTTCTTGGGATTTGCGGAATACCTTGCCGCTCTGGTCGGTCTCGATCCGGCGCTGGTCTACCCCCGGGCAAACACCACGCCCATTTGATTGTATGCACCGCAGGCAACCCCTGCGGTCTCTGATGCTTTTGCAGGAGTTTCTTCATGTGCGGAATAGTCGGGATCGTTGGTAAATCGAACGTCAACCTGGCGCTCTATGACAGCCTTACTGTTCTGCAGCACCGTGGACAGGATGCCGCCGGCATCATGACCTACGACAGCGGCAAGGTGCATCTGCGCAAGGACAATGGTCTGGTGCGCGACGTGTTCCACACGCGCCACATGAAGCAGCTGTTGGGCTGCATGGGCATCGGCCACGTGCGTTATCCGACCGCAGGCAGCTCCGGCCCAGCACAGGCGCAGCCACTCTACGTGAACTCGCCCTACGGCATTGCCATCGCCCACAACGGCAATCTCACCAACGTCGACGATCTGCGCGACGACCTCTATCGCGAAGACCTGCGACACCTCAACACGGATTCGGATTCAGAAGTGCTGCTCAACGTGTTTGCGCATGAGCTGCAGCGTCTCAACCACAACAAGATGGAGCCCAGCGCAGAAGACATCTTCGCCGCCGTCACCGCCGTGCATCGCCGTTGTCGCGGTGCCTATGCCGTGGTGGCGATGATCGTCGGGCACGGCATCCTCGGTTTCCGCGACAAATACGGCATTCGTCCCTTGGTGTTCGGCAAGCGCACCACGCCCAAGGGTGATGAATACATGCTCGCCTCCGAAAGCGTGGCGCTCGATTCGCAGGGATTCACGTTGATCCGTGACGTCAAACCGGGCGAGGCCATCTACATCCGCGAGAACGGCACCTACGAAGCCAAGATGTGTGCACCCGACAGCAAGCTCACCCCCTGCATCTTCGAACACGTCTATTTCGCGCGCCCCGACTCGATGATCGATGGCGTGTCGGTCTACAAGTCGCGTCTGCGCATGGGGGAGAAGCTGGCGCAGAAGATTCTGCGCGAGCGTCCCGATCACGACATCGACGTGGTCATCCCGATTCCCGATACCAGTCGCACCGCAGCGGTGGAGCTCGCCAACGCGCTCGGCGTGAAGTTCCGCGAAGGCTTCGTCAAGAACCGCTACATCGGTCGCACCTTCATCATGCCGGGTCAGAGCCAGCGCAAGAAATCGGTGAAGCAGAAGCTCAATGCAATTCCGCTGGAATTCCAGGGCAAGAACGTGCTCTTGGTGGATGACTCCATCGTACGTGGCACCACCTGCAAGCAGATCATCGAGATGGCGCGTGAAGCCGGCGCGGCCAAGGTGTATTTCTGCTCCGCATCGCCGCCCGTGAAATATCCGAACGTCTACGGCATCGACATGCCGGCGGTGAGCGAGCTGATCGCGCATGGCAAGACGGTGGAAGAAGTGCGTGAGCTGATCGGCGCCGACTGGCTGATCTTCCAGGAACTGGACGATCTGATCGCCGCCTGCGCCGAAGGCATCGAGTCCTCGCTCGATTTCGAATGCTCGGTCTTCAACGGTGTCTACGTCACCGGTGACGTCACCGAGGAATATCTGGCGAAACTCGAAGCGCAGCGCAACGATCTCGCCAAACTCAAGAAGCAGCAGGAACGCGAAATCTACGGCAGCGGTGACGACGACGAAGGTCAGATCCCGCTGCACAGCAACAACTGAGATCCCACTGAAACCGTGCGGCATGAGACATGTTGCACGGCCTTCACGCCGCATCACTGCGCCGCTCCGCATCCACGCGAGTTTCCTGCCAAAGACGCGCCGCCAAGGACGCCACACTCTCGCGTTGGCCTTCCACCAGCCATCGCGCCACGGCGGTGGCAACGTCGGGGTAGCGCACGTAGGGTGGGCGCTTGCCTTGCTCCAACCACTCGCGCAGCGCTTGCGGCTGTAGCTCATCGACCACTGTCGCGTACCCCAGCTGTTCCAGCGCAGCCGCATTCGACGACTGTTCCATCTGGCCGTGCAGCGGCTTGGTCAGAATCTTCTTATTCCACTGCAGACATTCGCTGATCAATTCGAAACCGGAGTTGGTGAGCACGCCCACGGCGCTGGCGAGATCGCGCTTGAAACCATCGCGCGAGATCGCACGCCAATGCACGTGGCCCTGGTCTTCGTCCTGCACGAGCGGGTGATAGACGTAGAACTCGTATGCCGTGAACTGCCGCAGCAGCGCCTCGAGGAACGGCGGACTTTCGAAAGCGAGATAGACGATGATCTTGTTCGGCTGCACCGTGACCGGAACTTCCGGCTGCGCCAGATCGAGAATGGGCGGCAGGATGCCGCTCTGACCGAAGTGATGCCAGTGCAGTCCCAAGGCGCGGGTCGCAGGCGCATAGCGCTGCATCAGGCAATCGACGATGGGATTGCTGCCGCGACGCGGCACTCGATACTGGAAGACATATTGATGACCGAGGCCGGTGACGGGGATGCCGCGTTTACGTGCGGCATGCGCAACGACGGGTTCGAAGTCGGTGAGGACGAGATCGTAACCGCTGCAGTCGAGTTCCTTCACATCGCGCCAGAATCGACGCAGTTTGGCCTGACGCAGCGTGGCAATGGGATCGACGCGTCCTTCACGGGCGACGAAGCTGAGCCCATTACGCCACTCGCACTGGAGCAGTTGTCCCATGCCTTGCCCAGGTGGCCGGCTGCTCAGGAGCCAGGTGATTTCGAGTTCGGGAAAGGCGGCGAAGGCACGCTGCATCGCCAGTGCGCGGCTGATGTGGCCGTTGCCGGTTCCCTGTACGCCGTATAGCACTTTCACGTTCGTCTCCCGATCAACCCAACACCACCACGGCCACCGCATTGCCGAGCAAGGCACCCAATAGTACGTCGCTGGGGAAGTGCACGCCCAATATCACGCGCGAGGCGCCGACTCCTGCCGCCCAGAGATAGAGTGGGGCAAAGAGCGGACTGATGGTGAGGCACAGAATTCCGACGAAGAGAAAGGCGGCGGAAGTATGTCCCGATGGCAGACTGAAGCGATCGGCAGCCACCACCACCGCTTGGACGTTGGCGAAGACCTGTGGCGGTCGCCGTCGTCTTATGCCGTGTTTGAGCACGAGATAGAGCACCCGTTCCAGGCCGAAGGCCAGAAGGATCAACCACAGATGGTGGCGAAAATCGTGCGGATGACTCACCACCAACAACGGCAATAGCGAAAAGTAGAGCCAGCCGTCGGCGCTGGAGGAGAGCAATAGACTGCAGCGGGTGAGGTCGGGATGTTGCGAAGGAGCAAAGAGGGTGTGGAAGGTGCGGGTATCCAGAGTCTGGATGTATTTCAGCATGCACTGAGTTCCTGGTCGCTGATCACGGCGCACAGCATGCACGCGTGCAGTGAAGGCTGAATTAACGCAACTTAAAGCTTCGATGAAAGCGGGCTAAGATGCCGACCACTTTGCAGCGAGGACTCCGCATGAATCCCATCCCACTCGGTCGTTATCGTCACTACAAAGGACGCGACTACAGCGTCGTCGGCTTTGCCCGTCATTCGGAAACGGAAGAGGTGATGGTGCTCTACGTGCCGCTCTACGGCGAAGGTGGTTATTGGGTGCGGCCGCTCACGATGTTCACCGAGAACGTCGTGGTCGACGGCAAGGAAGTGCCGCGCTTCAGCTACCTCGGATGAAGCGTCCCCAACCTTCGTGCAGAAAATCGACGAGACTGCGGTATTTACCGTCCGCGATGCCGAATTCCTCGCGTTCGTAGTGATGCGCATCAGGCACTGCGATAACCTTCATGCCCGCCGCATGCGCTGACCGTACGCCTGGAATCGAGTCCTCGAAGGCGAGACAGTGGTGCGGTTCGACGCCGAGCGCCTGTGCGGTGCGCAGATAGACCGCCGGATGCGGCTTGCCGTGTGCTTCGTCCACCGCACTGAAGAGCAGGGAAAAACGCTCTCTGATACCGAGGTGTTTCAGCACGGCTTCGATCATGCGCAGCGATGAGGACGATGCCACCGCCAGTGGGATGCTCGATGCGCTCAGGCGCTCGATCAACTCATACACGCCCGGCAGTGCCTTGCCTTCGGTGATGGCGAGGCGTTCGACTTCCTGCATGATCTCTTGCTCGACCAGCTCCAGTGTCTTGTTGCTCCAGGGCTGCTGGCGATGACGCAGGCGCACGACTTCGTCGATGCGTACTCCCGTGGTTTCACGACAGTCCTGCTCGGTGAGATGCAGGCCGACCGTGGCGAAGACCTTGATCTCGGCGCGATGCCACAGCGGCTCCGAATCGATGAGGAGCCCGTCCATGTCGAAGATGGCGGCGTGAATCATGCGGCGCTGCGGCTCAAGCGCTCAGCATCTCGAGCGTCACAGGACAGTGGTCCGAGCCATGGATGTTGCAGAGGATGTCGGCGTGCTTCACCACCGGTAGCAGCGCGCGCGATACGAGGAAGTAATCGATTCTCCAGCCCACGTTCCGCTCGCGTGCTCCGGCGCGATAGCTCCACCACGAATATTTCTTCGTCTCCGGATAGAAGTGACGGAAGGTGTCGACGAAGTCGGCGCCGAGCAGGCGATTGATGCCGTCGATTTCTTCCTGCATGTAGCCCGCGGACTTGTTGTAGTTCTCCTTGGGGCGCGCCAGGTCGATCTCGGTGTTGGCGACGTTGAGATCGCCACACACGACCACGGGCTTCTTCTGTTCGAGTTGTTTCAGGTAGGCCAGGAAATCGCGGTCCCACTGCTGGCGATAGTCGAGGCGCTTGAGCTCGTTGCCGGAGTTGGGCGTGTACACCGTCACCACGTAATACGAGGGAAATTCGGCGGCGATCACACGGCCTTCCTGATCGTGATCGGGATGGCCCATGTCGTTGCGCACGTCGAGCGGTTCGATGCGGCTGAGGATGGCCGTGCCCGAATAACCCTTCTTCTGCGCGGAGTTGGTGTAGATGTGATAACCCTGCAGATCCGAGAGGCACTCACGCACCTGATCGTCCTGCGCCTTGGTTTCCTGCAGACAGATGACGTCGGAGTCCAACTGGGCCATGGCCGGCAGAAAGTCTTTTTTCATTACGGCGCGCAGGCCATTCACGTTCCAGGAGAGGAGTTTCATCGTAGTCCTTGTCAATCAGTTGAGAGGTGTGCCGGCGTGGCGCAGGAAGAAGCTGTCGCGATCGATGGAATCGAGCAGTACTTCGCGGGTGCCGAGTCCTTCGCGCAGCGTCATTGGAATGGCGACACCCGCAGGGCCATAGTTCCAGACCGTACGGAAGAAGTGGGCCATGTCGTTCACCTTCTGTCCAGCGACGGAAAGTATCACGTCACCGGGTTTCATGCCGGCGCGCGCCGCGGGAGAGCCGTTGTAGAGGCCCACCACGTAGATGCCGGCCTCGTGTTCTTCCACCAGGGCACCGAGCCACGGGCGCAAGGCTCCGGGCTTATGGCCATGCTCGCGTAGATGGTCGAGATAGGGCATCACGAGATCCACCGGAATGAAGAGATTGCCGGGCGTGACTTCACCCTTGTCGTTGCGCAAACCCAGTGCCAACGAACCGATGCCGACCAAGCGGCCCTCACTGTCGATCAGGCCGGCACCCGACCAGCGCTCGTAGAGCGGCATCGTGTAGAGCGCACGATCGAGCAGATACTCCCAGCGGCCCGCGAATTCTTCGATGGCGAAGAGCTGTACCGGGATCGGCTCTTTCTCATCGGTGGCCAGGATGCGCAGCTCGCTGCCGGGCCCGAGTGCATCGATGCTGGCGGTGGGCAGCGACAGGAGTCCGATGCGCGTCAGCGGTTTCAGCAACGCCAGACCTGAATCGTAGTCCTGTGCGAGTACCACGGCCTCGCAGGTCTGGCCCTTGCGGTTGGTCAACCAGATTTCACTGGCTTCGAGGACGGAGTAACCGACGGTCAGGAGCAGACCGTCCTCGCTCACTTGGATGGCGTGGGCATTGCGCTCCGTGCCGAGCAACTCGGCCGTCATCGCGGTCGGCGGAATCACGGCGTGAACGGCCATCACGGCATCCAGGAGCGGACGGGTGAAGGGCAGGATGGTAGCGGTCATGCCAGCTCAGTGTTCCTCTAAGTAATACTGCGCCGGATTATAAAAGACTCGGGCCGCGATGCTCGCCTCGACGCATGACACAGAGCCAGAGCGCGACTCAGTGCACAGTGCTCGGCTGCGGGGATGCGGTGAGAGTGGCCACCGCCTGATGCTGGGACAGAAATACCTGACCGTTGAGCTCTTCGAGGAAGTCGCTGCGATGCAGCTGATCCATCACCGGACCCTTCACTTCGGACAGATGCAACCCGATGCCTGCCTGCCGCAGGCGCGCGTTGAGACCTTCCAGCACTTCGAGCGCGCTGAAGTCGATGCAGTTCACGGCGGAACACATCAACACCACGTGACGCACACCAGGGCGCTGCCGCAATGCTTGCAGGATGTAGTCCTCGATGTAGGAGGCATTGGCGAAGTAGAGACTCTCGTCGACACGCAACGAAAGGATGTCGGGATGCGTGACCACCGGATGCCGCGCGACGTTGCGAAAGTGCTCCGTGCCTGCGATCTCGCCAACCTCGGCAATGTGCGGTTGCGAGGTGCGGTACAGATGGAGCAGCAGCGATGCTGCCACACCACAGCTCACGCCGAGTTCGACACCGAGCAACAAGGTCACGCCCATTGTCAGCGCCACTGCGGCGAAATCCGAACGCGAATAGCGCCAGGCCTCGAACAGAGGATGGAAATCCACCAGTGGCAACACCGCAACGATGATCGTCGCCGCCAAGGTCGCCTGCGGCAACCAGGCCAGAAGGTCGCTGAGATACCAGGCCGCCAGCATCATGCCGACCGCAGTCAGTACACCTGCCAGCGGTGTTTCGGCACCCGCTTCGAAATTCACCACCGAGCGCGAGAAACCACCGGTGACCGGAAAGGCACCGCTGAATCCCGAGGCGAGGTTGGCGGCACCGAGCGCCACCAGTTCCTGGTTCGGATCCACCTTCTGCCGGCGGCGCGTGGCGAGCGTGCGTCCCACGGCCATCGATTCCACGTAGCCGATGGTGGCGATGAGCAGTGCCGGTACCAGTAGAGTCGATACCGCGGCCTGGTCGTAGTCCGGGATGCCGAGTGAGGGCAGAGCGGCAGGGATGCTGCCCAGCAGCGCCACACCACGTTCGTCGAGACGGAAGTACCAGGCGATGAAAGTGGTGAGCAGCACTGCCAGCATCGGTCCGAGTCGCGCCAAGGTATCGGCGAGTGCTTTACCTGCGCCAAGCAATTGCAGGAAACGCGACATGGAACGGCGAGTCCAGAACAGTAGTGCCAGAATGCCGATCCCGAGTGCGAGCGTGGTTCCATGTGTGTTGGGAAGCTCCGCTGCAAGACTGCTCAGCAACTCGGGCAGCGTTTCACCACTGCCGGAAATTCCGAGCAGATGTCGCACCTGGCCGAGCGCGATCAGGATGCCCGAGGCAGTCATGAAACCAGCCACGACTGGGTGTGAGATGAAGTTGGCGATGAAGCCGCAGCGCAGAAGTCCCAGCACGAACAGAAAGGCACCGCTGATCAAGGCCAGCCACATCGCGGCTTCGAGCGGCGGCAGTACGTCCTGCTTGGCGATGGCGGCGGCCGTCATCAACGAGGCCACGGCCACCGGACCCACCGCCAGCGTGCGACTGCTGCCGAAGATGGCATAGGCCACGAGCGGCAGGATGCTGGCGTACAGACCGGTTTCCGCCGGCAAACCGGCCAAGAGTGCATAGGCCAGCGACTGCGGAATCAGCATCACCGTGACGATCGCGGCGGCGACTCCATCGGCGAGCAGAGTCGTGCCGCGATATTCACGCAGCCAGGAGAGGCAGGGTAGTGCGGGCATGCTCAGCCTTTGTATTCCTGCTCCGGAGCAGCGAGGAGCTCATGGCCCTTGAGCATCAGGTTCCAATACATCCAGGGCAGTACCGAGGCCTTGAGGAACCAGGCCTGCCACGTGGGCTTGGTGCCTTCGAGCAGCCACAGCGGCAACGAGGGCTGCAGCTTGCCGCCATAGCCGAATTCCGCCAGCACGATCTTGCCGCGCTCGACCGTGAGCGGGCAGGCGCCGTAGCCGAGATACTCGTACAAGGTGCCACCACCGTGCATGTCGGCGAGCAGGTTGTTGGCAACGATCGGTGCCTGTTTGCGCACCGCGGCCGCGGTCTTGGCGTTGGGTGTGTTGCCCACGTCACCGAGGCCCCAGATGTTGCCGTAGCGACGATGACGCAGCGTGGCTGGATCGAGATCCAACCAGCCGCCGAGATCGGCCAAGGGGCTCTGACGGATGAAATCGGGCGCACACTGCGGCGGTACCACGTGCAGGATGTCGAAGGGCACTTCGATGCGCTGCGGTTGGCCATCGCTACCGGTGGTGACGAAGGTCGCCAGCTTCGCATTGCCATCCACCTTCACCAGGTTGTGGCCGTAGTGCACCCTGGCCTGGTATTTGTCGATGTAGGACTGCAATGCGGGCACGTAGTCCTTCACACCGAACAGCACGGGACCGGCGTTGTAGAAATCGATCTGCACCTTGTCCAGCATGTTCTGCCGCAGCCAATGATCGGCGGAAAGATAGAGCGCTTTCTGCGGCGCACCGGCGCACTTGATCGGCATTGGCGGCTGCGTGAACACGGCCTTGCCCCCCTTGAAGCTGCTGACGAGTTCCCAGGTGTAGACGGAAAGTTCCGGCAGATAGTTCGAAGTGACGCCGTTCTTGCCGAGCGTTTCCTCCAGACCTTCGATGGCAGACCAGTTCAACTTGAGGCCTGGGCAGACCACGAGACGCTCGTAGCTGAGCTTGGTGCCGTCATCGAGCACCACCTGGTTCTGGTCCGGCAGGAAGTGCGTGACGCCGGCGCGAATCCAGGAGACGCCCTGTGGGATCAGTGAGTGCATCGGACGTTTGGTGCTTTCCAATGAGAACACGCCACCGCCCACCATGGTGAAGCCGGGCTGGTAGTAGTGGGTCGCCGCCGGATCGACGATGGTGATGCGCACCATGCGATCACGCTTGAGCATGCTGGCCGCCACGCTGATACCTGCGGAACCGGCGCCGACGATCAGCACCGGGCAGTGCGCCTGCACTGGCAGAGAAGCGAAGGCATCGCCGAGTTCATCCATCACGCCTTTGAAACGGGTGGGGAAGGTTTTGAAGTCGAAGCCATTGGCGGTGGCGGCCTGCACTACCTCGTCGACGTTGGCACCGTGCTGCACCTGGGCGAGAGACCACAGCGTCGCCGAACGTAGACCACTGCGGCAGAACGCATGTACGGGGCCGTCCATGCCTTGGAGGAGTTCATCGAAGGCGCGCACCTGGGCACTGTTGATGAAGTCATGCACCACCGGCAGATGATGCATCTGCATGCCGAGGTCTGCGGCAGCCTGCGACAACTCCGCATAGCTGGGCTGATCCGCTGCTTCCTGATCCGGACGGTTGCAGATCAGGTATTTCACACCTGCCTCACGCAATGCGGGCAGATCCTCCGCGCGCAATTGGCCGGAAACGGTGAAGTTGTCGTTGAAGCGTTTGAGTTCCATGGTTCTCCCCAGACTGTCCAATCAGTGTTTGGCGAAAGCGTTCAAAGGCAGTTTCAGATACACCGTGCCGTTGTCTTCCGCCGGCGGCAAGTGTCCGGCCCGCATGTTCACCTGCAGCGAGGGCAGGATGAGGCGTGGCATCTCCAAGGTGGCATCACGCGCTTCGCGGCGCTGTACGAACTCGTCTTCGCTCACGCCGCGATGGACGTGGACGTTGTGCTGCAGTTCCTCTGCCACCGTGCTCTGATACTCCACGGCGCGGCCGTCCGGGTAATCATGACACATGAAGAGCCGGGTTTCGGGCGGCAGGTTCAGCACACGCCGGATCGAGCGATAGAGCGTGCGGGCATCGCCGCCCGGAAAATCCGCGCGCGCCGTGCCCACGTCCGGCATGAACAAGGTATCGCCGACGAAGGCGGCATCGCCGATCACGTGCGTCATGCAGGCAGGCGTGTGCCCTGGAGTATGCAGGGCCTGACATTGCAGGTTGCCGATGGTGTAGCGTTCGCCATCACGGAACAAGTGGTCAAATTGTGAACCGTCGCGCGCGAACTCGGTACCGGCATTGAAGATCTTGCCGAACACTTCCTGCACTACGGTGATCTTGTCGCCGATGGCCAGTTTGCCGCCCACCTTTTCTTGAATGTATGGCGCCGCCGACAGGTGATCGGCGTGCACGTGCGTTTCGATCAACCATTGCACGTCGAGCTTGTGCTCCTTGACGTAGGCGATGATGGCGTCGGCACCCTTGAAACTGATGGTGCCCGACGGATAGTTCAGATCCATCACCGAGTCGATCACGGCACAGGCAGAGGAGGTCGGGTCCTTCACCACGTAGGAGAAGGTCCAGGTCTCCTTGTCGAAGAAGGCGGCGACTTCGGGTTTGAGCAACGTTGCAGCTTGTCTTGCGTTCATGGGGGAACTCCGATCATTCGTAATGTTGCGCACCGAGCTCGCCCCCGAAGATGCGGTAGACGAACAAGGTGTAACCGATGATGCAGGGCAGGGCGATCAAGGTGCCCACCAGAGTGAACTTCAGCGAAGGTACGGAAGCCGCCGCTTCGAACAGCGTCATGCGGCCGAGCACCACATCCGGGAAGAGGCTGTAGGCGAGGCCACCAGCGGCAAGCACGCACAGCAGTGCCAGTAGGGCGAAGGGCGTCCAACGCCAACCGACGACGCCGTAGAGACTACGTCCCAATGCGGCATAGGCAGCGACGGCCAAGAGCGGCACCGGCGCGAGATAGAAGAAGTTGGGCATCGTGAACCACTTGGCGGCGATCGTCGGGCTGACGAGCGGTGTTGCGATCGACAACAGCAGTAGGCACACGCCCATCGGCAGCCATGCGGCGCGGCACCAGATGCGCGCTTTGCGACGCAGCGGAGCCGCGGTCTTCGCTTGCAGCCAGGCAGCGCCGAGCATGATGTAGAGCGCAGGCAGGGTCAGCGCGACGAGCACCGAGAACAGCAGGCTCAATCCGCTTTGCGTCAGACCGGTGACATAGGCGCCCAACATCCAGCCCTGCGACAGTGAGGCCACCAGCGAGCCCAATACGAAGATGCGATTCCAACGCTCCTTCTGATCGGCACCAGCCTTGATGCGAAAGTCGAAGGCGACGCCGCGCAGGACCAGCGCCAGCAGCATCAAGGTCACCGGCAGGTACAGCGAGGTCAGCACGATGCCGTGCGCTTCGGGAAAGGCCACGAGGAGCACACCGATGCCGAGCACGATCCAGGTTTCGTTGGCATCCCAGAAGGGGCCGATGGAGCCGAGCATCTGATCCTTTTCATGGTCATTGGCGAAGGGGAGAAGCAGTCCTACGCCGAGGTCATAGCCGTCGAGGATCACGTACAGCAGCAGCGCCAGGCCTATCACGCCCGCGAATATCAAAGGCAGCCAGGTTTCCATCTCAGTTCCTCCTCGTCAGGATGCCGGGATAGTGCTGTGGGCTCGTCATCAGCGAAGCCGCGGGTTTGCGCGCCATGTAGCGCAGCGTGTGTACGTAGAACCACAGGATGAAGGCGTACAGCACGAGCCAGGCAATCAGTGTGGTGAGCACGGTGCCGGCAGCATGGTCGGCCACGGCCTCCGCCGTCGTGAGATGGCCGTAGACGAGCCAGGGTTGCCGCCCGATCTCCGTCACGTACCAACCCGCGAGCACTGCGATCCATCCGGCCCAGGTCATGAGCGAGGTCACGCGCAGTTGCAGTACCGACGGCGTCTGCTTGCGTAGAAATACCGTCCAGCTCACCCACCAGGCCACGACCAGCATCAGAAGTCCCATGCCGACCATCACGCGGAACGACCAGAACACGGGCGCCACCGGCGGATGTTCTCCTTCGAATTCATTGAGGCCGCGCACGGTGCCCTGCGGGTCGTGCGTGAGGATCAGACTCGCGGCGAAGGGAATTTCGATCGCAAAGCGATTGCTGCGCGTTTCTTCATCCGGCAGTGCGAACAGGGTGAAGGGCACTTCGCTTTCCGTTTCCCACACCGCTTCCATCGCCGCGATCTTCGCCGGCTGATGTTCGAGCGTGTTCAGACCATGCAGGTCACCGATGAAGATCTGTAGCGGCGCCAGTACCAGGGCCATGGCGGCGCCGGTGCGGAAAACCTTCCAGGTACCGGGGCCGTCCACGCGGTTGAGGAAGCGCCAGCTGCTGATGCCCATCAGGATGAAGGCACAGGTCAACAGCGAGGCCACCACCATGTGCGCGAAGCGATAGGGGAACGAAGGGTTGAAAATTATTTCGATCCAGTTGCCGACGTCGAACTCACCGTTTTCGATGAGATAACCACTTGGCGTCTGCATCCAGGAATTGAGGCTCAGGATCCAGAAGGCCGACAGCGTCGTACCGAAGGCCACCAGCGTCGAAGCGATCAGGTGCATGCGATTCGAAACCAGATGCTTGCCGAACAGCATCACGCCGAGGAAGGTGGCCTCGAGGAAGAAGGCGGTGAGCACTTCATAGCCGAGCAGCGGGCCGGCGATGTTGCCGGCGCGATTCATGAAACCGGGCCAGTTGGTGCCGAATTGAAAACTCATCGTCACGCCGCTCACCACCCCGATGGCGAAGGTGAGAGCGAAGACCTTCACCCAGAAGGTGTAGGCGTGTTCCCAATCCCGATCGCCGGTCAGCGTGAAACGGGTGCGGAAATACAGCAGCACCCAGCACAGGCCGATGGAAATGGTGGGAAACAGGATGTGGAAGCTGATATTGGCGGCGAATTGCAGCCGCGCCAGCAACAAGGGGTCCAGTTCGCTCATCGTCGACGCCTCCAGGTAAGGGGACAAGCTGCAATTGCAGAGTCCGTGCCAGGCCGAGTCTAAGCACGAATGGAGCGTTTAATCTGTTGTTTTATTTGAATTTTTGTGGGTGAGACGCGCTTGTGGGGACGCGGTTGAACGGGCAAGTCCCTTTCGAAATTGTCAAATTTGTCACTGGGCTTCGCCAAAAAAAGAAGACCACGCTGGGCGTGGTCTTCGGGGGATGGCAGTGCTTGTGAGCTCTTAGTTGAAAGGCTCGGGCTTCGGCGTAGCCGGCACCGAAGGCGGCAGGATCGGCAGGTCGAACTTCGGCTGGTCGCCGGTCAGGCTTTCCAGGAAGGCGACGATCTGCTTGCGCTGGGTCTCGTCGAGGGTACGGCCCAGCTGCACCTTGGCCATGATGTCCACGGCTTCGTCGAGACTCCATACGGCGCCGTCGTGGAAGTAGGGATAGGTCAGAGCCACGTTGCGCAGCGTCGGCACCTTGAACACGTTGCGATCGGCTTCGTTGCCGGTCACTTCGACACGGCCCGCGGCAGCGCTCTTGGTCTCGTACGGAGCGACCACACCCATCTTCATGAACATGCCACCGCCCACGGCTGGGCCGTTGTGGCAGGAAGCGCAGCCCACCGACTTGAAGAGTTCATAGCCGGCTGCGGCATCGGCGCTGATGGCGTTCTTGTCGCCGGCCAGGTAGCGATCGAACGGAGCATTCGGCGTTACCAGGGTTTTTTCGAACTCGGCGATCGCCGTGGTCACGCGGTCGAGATCCACGCCGGGCGACCCGAAGGCTTTCTCGAATTCGGCGATGTAGCCGGGGATGGTGGAGATGACTTCGATCGCGGCCGGATGGCTGGAAGCCATTTCACCGGGGTTGGCGATGGGGCCGCCAGCCTGTTCTTTCAAATCCTCGGCGCGGCCGTCCCAGAACTGCTTGATGTTGAAGCGCGAGTTCAACACGGTCGGGGAGTTGATCGGGCCCTGCTGCCAGTTGTGACCGATGGAGGTCGGCAGGTTGTCGCTGCCGCCCATGCTCAGGTTGTGGCAGGAGTTGCAGGAGATGAAGCCGGACTTCGACAAACGGGGATCGAAGAACAGTTTCTTGCCCAGCTCCACCAGAGCAGGGTTCACATCATTGGGAACTTCGATGGGCGCCACGGGCTCTTGGGCGCAAGCGAGGCCAGCGGCCAACAGACCCGCTGCCACGAGAGGCAGTTTGAACACGAACGATTTCATTTCTACTCCGTTGTGGGCGCGTACGCCCGATTCAGTGCATGACTTGAGGCAGCCCGTCACGCTGCCGCCAGGCTCATATTTAACCTAGTGTTTAAGAAAGGTATTGATCTGGCTCAGGTTTTCAGCAGACAGGCCAATATATTTGACCTTAAAGCCCTTGCAAATTCCATGGCCTTGTCAAAAATGACTTTTATTTGCCAAATTCGACAGGCTCCATGCAGCTCATCGCCTCTGATACCCATCCCGACCTGGCCGCCATGCTCAACGCCTACGAGGTGCCGGCGATCCTGGTGGCCCCCGACTACCGCATCCTGGCCAGCAACACGCTGTACGAAGAAAAATTCGGCCGAATCACGCAGGATTCACCGCGTTGCTACCGCGTCTCGCACGGCTACGACCGTCCCTGTGATCAGGCGGGTGAGGACTGCCCCTTGGCGATGGCGCTGAGCTCCGGCCACAAGGAGCGCGTGCTCCACATCCACCAGACGCCGCGTGGCCGCGAGCACGTAGACGTGGAACTGGTGCCCATTCACGACGCTGACGGACACCTCAAATATTTCGTCGAACTCCTCAAGCCGGTAAGCCTCGCGAGCCCTCAGGTCGACCGCAATCAGATGGTGGGCAAGAGCCCGGCTTTCAACCGTCTGGTGCGCGACATCACGCGCGTGGGTCCCACCGATGCCGCGGTGCTGTTGCTCGGCGAATCAGGCACAGGCAAGGAACTGGCAGCGCTGGCGATCCATCAGGCGAGTCCGCGTCGGCACAAGGCGATGGTGACGCTCGAGTGCGCGGGCCTCACCGAAACCCTGTTCGAAAGCGAGTTGTTCGGCCACGTCAAAGGTGCCTTCACCGGTGCCGTGTCGCACAAACAGGGTTTGGCCGAAGCCGCCAACGGCGGCACGCTCTTCCTCGATGAAATCGGTGACGTACCGCTTGAACTGCAGGTGAAGTTGCTGCGTTTGCTCGAGACCGGCACCTACAGGCCCGTGGGTTCGAGCCAGACGCATCGCACCGACTTCCGACTCATCTGCGCCACGCACAAGGATCTGAAAGCGCTGGTTGCGCAGGAACGTTTTCGGCAAGACCTCTATTACCGCATCAACGTGTTTCCGATTCGATTGCCCGCGTTGCGCGAACGACTCGAAGATCTGCCGCTCTTGATCGACAGCATCCTGCAGCGCATGCGACCGGATCAGGATTACACCCTCACCGAAAGCGCCTTGGCGCTGCTGCGTCAACAACCCTTCCACGGCAACGTGCGTGAACTGCGCAATCTCCTCGCGCGTGCGGTGGTGCTCAGCAACACCAACGTCATCGATCAGCACGTGATCGCTGAATGTCTCGACATAGATCGTCCTGCCTCACGACCTTTGCAGGACGAACCGCTCGTCGATCTGCGCGCGCAAGAGAAACGTTATCTGCAGAAATTGCTCGAGCATTGCGGCGGCGACAAGGAAGCCGCCGCCGCGCTCGCCGGCATCAGCGTGCGTTCGCTCTATCGCAAGCTGCAGTGATCACGAAGTCCGGAACCCATGGGGTGAAGCCCAACGAGCGATCTGGTCGGTTTCAACGAAGCTCGAGAAGTGTGCGTTGGTCTTAGCTGCGCGCTGCGAAGCGCAACACGGGATGTTGGCTATCAGTCTGAGCGCCGGGCATCGCCTGTTTGGCTGCATCCTTCGGACTCAGCCAACCCACGACTTGGCTCGAGCTTCATGAAATGAAGCCCAGCGCTTTACATCTCCACGATCGTGTCGACCAAGGATTGCAATGAAGTCGCAACCGGTCCTTCTGCGATCAGCCCCTGATTCGCAAGCATCACGCTGCCGTGCAACGCCACCCAGATGTGCAGCGCCTTGCGTTTGCGTTGTTGCGGATTGGGGATGTCGGTGAGGGCCTCGAGTAAGAACTCGAAGCTGCGACGTGCGGCGGTTTTGAGCTCGGTGTCTTCCGTGACTTCATTCAACAGCGGCGAAGCGAACATCAGGCGATAGATGGCGCCGTGCCGCGTTCCAAAATCCACATAGGCCTGTGCCATACGGGCCAGCACCGAACCTTTGCGCTTCGAGCGCGCCGCGTTGTCCATGCCTTCGACGAACTTGTTGAAGCCTCGCACCGCAACGGCGGCGAGGAGGGCATTGCGATCGCTGAAATGGCGATAGGGCGCTGCTTGTGAGACACCCAGAGCCTTGGCGAGAGCAGCCAGGCTGAGGGTTTCAAACCCATGCTCTTCGATGCTGTTCCAGGCGGCATCGATCAAGGCGTGGCGTAGATCGCCGTGATGGTAGGGAGTGACCTGTTGAGCGGATCGTTCGGTTTTTTTCATGGCGCGGGGTTGTGCTCACCAAAGTGATGTAATAGCCTATTACATGTAATAGGTAATTACATTCTACTCGGAGGGACTCGCAGATGAAACTTTCGCTTGCAATGAAAGGCTCGCAGGGAGTAGCCGGCGCCGGAAAAACGGGCGCTTCTGGACGGTCGAACAAACTGGGCTTGAGCATCGTGGCCGTGTTCAGCGTCATCGTGGCCCTGGTGTCGATGCGCTATCTCATCGGCGTGGGCCCGGTTCCTCCCATCGTCGACACCAATGCTTTCCGTGATCCATGGCTGGTCTTGCACATCGCGGGTGCCGCCACCGCCCTGTTGGTGGCACCGCTGCAGTTCGTTGCGCAGGTGCGTGCGCGTGTGCCGCAACTGCATCGCTGGTTGGGACGGCTCTATGTCGTGGGCTGTCTCGTCGGTGGAGTATCGGGACTGGTGCTGGCGACGGGTGCCTCGAGCGGCATCGTGACCACCCTGGGCTTTGGGTCCTTGTCCCTGATCTGGATCTATGTGACCACCAAGGCCTGGCGCCATGCGGTGGCGCGGGAGTTCGTCGAGCACCGGGCATGGATGATCCGCTCGTTCGCCTTGACCTTCGCCGCAGTGAACCTGCGACTCTATCTGCCCATCGTGATCGCGTTGCCGATTGCGTTCGAGGATGGCTATCGCGCCATTTCCTTCCTGGCGTGGGTGCCGAACCTGGTATTCGCGGAGCTGTACTTGCGAGGCGTGTTCAAGAGGCGCGGCGCTTGAACGGGAAGGGGAACTGCGAGGGATTTGCGGGAGGCAGAAAAGAAAAAAGCCAGCGTTTGTGCTGGCTTTTTTATGATGGCGCACTCGAAGGGATTCGAACCCCTGACCCCCAAGTTCGTAGCCTGGTGCTCTATCCAACTGAGCTACGAGTGCGTGTTCGTCGAGAGGCCGGCATTCTCTTTTAAATGAGTCGGCGAGTCAATGCGCAAATGCAATTTCGATGCATCGAATTGCGCTGCGGGCTTCGCCGATGGTGGTGCTTCTTCTATAGCAAGAAAGAGCACCGGCCTTGCCTCTGCGGTTTCGGAAAGGGGGCGAATTGTAGGGAGAGTTTTGCTAAAGGCAAGTCCGATCTGCGCTCGTTGGTAGTCGCTGGGAGGGCGCGCTGGCATTCGTGTCATTCGAGCATTCGTAGATGGGGCGAAGACAACGTTTGCGGTGCATTGCATCGCGTGCAGTCTGGGGCGCTATACGGCTACGCAGCGTGGTTGGGTAAGCATGGAGACAGAGCGAGCCGGCAGTTTGTTGGTTGTTGCTTGGTTCCCGCGCGAATGGGTGAGCTCCACCGTCCACCCCACGAGGCCGAGCCTTCAAGTGAATGAGATGAGTACCGCCGACATGAGGGTGAGGATGGCGATGTCGATGTGCTCGCCAGTGGCGGTGAGGTCGTCGAAAAACCGAGAGCATCCACGCCGTAAATGCGTTGCGTTAAATGCTTTTGTTGGGATGCAGAAAATATGACTCGCGAGTCATTTTTTGGTGCAGCTCGAGGATGGCTGGTTTATGCTTGCGCGCGCCCAGCGGCCCTGAGCATCCCTCCTGGAAGCACTGGTTCCTCGGCACTTCGATCTAACTTCCGCAGAAGAAGAGACCCTCATGCGTGACCTCACCCAGGGCCCCGTGTTGCCCACACTCGTTTCGCTCGCACTGCCCACCGCCTTCGGCATGCTGTTCCACACGCTCTACCTGTTAGTGGATCTCTATTTCGTTGCCGGCATCAGTGAGGCGGCCGTTGCGGGAGTGGGAGCGGCGAGCACGTTGATGTTCATGACGATGGCGCTCACCCAGGTCCTGAGCGTCGCGACCGTGGCCCTGATGGCGCAGGCCGTGGGCCGCAAGGAACAGCAACAGGCCAATCACGTCTTCAACCAGAGCATGCTCATCGCAGTGTTCCTGGGCCTGCTCACGATGTTGCTGGGGCATGGTTTCGCCGATGCCTACATGGCAGGCATCGCGGCGGATGAAGCGTCGGCGCGTGAAGGTGCGCGCTTCCTGCACGCCTTCATTCCCGGCATGGCCTTGCAGTTCGGTTTGATGGGGATGAGCTCGGCGCTGCGCGCAACCGGCATCGTGAAGCCGGGCATGGTGGTGCAGGTGCTCACTGTGTTGCTCAACACGATCCTGGCGCCGATTCTGATCGTGGGTTGGGGGCCGTTCCCCGCACTCGGCGTCGTCGGTGCCGGACTCGCCAGCACCATCTCGGTGGCAGTGGGCATCGTGATGCTGATCTATTACTTCGTGCGTCTCGAAAAATACGTGCAGTTCTCGCTCGCGTCGTGGAAACCCGATACCGGTGTGTGGCGCCGCATCCTGGTGATCGGTTTGCCTGCCGGCGGCGAGATGCTGTTGATGTTCATCTATTTCGGTCTCGTCTATGTCCTGATTCAGGACTTCGGTGCGCATGCGCAAGCGGGCTTCAGCATCGGTGGTCGCATCATGCAGTCGATCTTCATGCCGACGATGGCGATCGCTTTCGCGATCGGCCCGATGGTGGGACAGAACTTCGGTGCACAGCGCACGGAGCGTGTGCGGGAAGTATTCGCCAAGGGCATGTGGCTCAGCGCGGGTGTGATGCTGACGGTGACCTTGTTCCTGCAGATCGATCCGACCTTGTTCGTTGCCTTCTTCACGCAGGATGCAGCGGTCATCGAAGTCGGTGCGGACTTCCTGCAACTCGTGTCGCTCAACTTCGTGGCGCAGGGCATCGTGTTCGCGTGTTCGGGCATGTTCCAGGGTTTGGGCAACACGCGTCCGGCACTCCTGAGTTCCGCTTGTCGTCTCTCGGTGTTTGCCGTGATTGCCTTCCTCGTGGCGGCACGCGAGAACTTCGCGGTGCATGACATCTGGTACGTGTCGGTGCTGTCCGTGTGGGTGCAGGCGGGTGTGAGTTATTACCTCACGCGCCGCGAACTCGCGCGCAAACTCGGCAAGATCGGTCAGGCGATGGGTACGGCTGCTGCCTAAAGTGCCTTCACCTGTCATGAGGAACGGTGATGGCACAGGGTGAAAGGGAAGAGGAGAGTGAAACGGCGCTTACCAGCAAGCAGCGTTACGTGGCGCGTCTCGAGCGCGTGTTGGACTACATCCAACGGCATCTCGACGAGCCGCTCGACCTGGCGACCCTGAGTCGAGTTGCAGCAACCTCTCCCTTTCACTTCCATCGTGAATTCACGGCGAGTACGGGCTTGCCGCTGCATCGACTGGTGCAGTTGATGCGGTTGCAGCGCGCCTCGCGTCGTCTGGTCTATGAGCGCGAGGTAAGCATCACCACCATCGGGCTCGACGCAGGTTTCGCCAATGCCGAATCCTTCAGTCGCGCCTTTCGCAAGTTGCAGGGGCAAACGCCCAGCGCCTTTCGGCGCGCGCCCGACTGGCAAGCATGGCAGGTGACTCTTCCTTTCAAGCAACCAGAGGAATCGCACGCCATGCAAGTTGAACTCGTCGATTTTCCCCGCACGCTCATCGCCGCACTCGAGCATCGCGGGCCCGAGCATCTCAGCCACAAGACCACGATGAAGTTCATCGACTGGCGCCGTTCGGTGGGCATCAAACCGGATCAAGGCCAGACCTACGGCATCCATTACACGGATCCAGTAAATACCTTGCCGGAGGACTACCGCTTCGACATCGCCGTTTCGATCGCAGCACCAGTGGCGCCGAATGAGTTCGGTGTAATCACCAAGGAAATTCCCGCAGGGCGTTGCGCCCGCGTGCGGCATCTTGGTTCACGCCATTGGATCGGCGCGGCAGAGTGGCTCTATCGCGAATGGCTGCCGCGAAGCGGCGAGCATACGCGCGCTTTCCCTTTGTTCTTCCACTACCTCAATGTCGGGCCCGGGGTGTTCGAGCGCGACATGATCACGGATGTCTATCTGCCGCTCAGGTAGAGCAGAGTAACGACAGCGTCACAAAAACTGCGGGTCACCTTGCGCAAATTAGTTAGCATACTAATAATATGTCAACTGAATTTGATGGCGCTAACCATGACCAAACGACCCGCAGAAAGCCTTGGCTTCATGCTCCATGACGTGGCCCGCATGATGCGCTGGGAATTCGATCGCCGTGCCGCAGAGCTTGGCCTCACGCGTGCCCAGTGGCAGGTATTGGCCCATCTGCGGCGCGTCGACGGTGCGCAGCAGAAGGAACTGGCCGAGCTGATGGACATTACGCCCATCACGCTCACCGGCCTGCTCGATCGTCTCGAACGCGATGGCTGGGTGGAGCGCCGTGCCGATCCCAGTGATCGTCGCGCCAAACGCATCTACCTGACGAAAAAGGTGGAGCCCGTCATCAAGACCATCCAAAAGCTCGGCGCCGAGGTGCGGCAACAGGCCTTGGCTGGGCTGAGCGAAGCCGAACAAACCCAATTGATGGAGTTGCTGCAGCGTATGCGCAGCAACCTGAGCAATCGCGACAAACCGTAACGACGGTTGGAGGAAGCCGACATGTCTTGGAGCAAAGGTCTCATACGTGCCCTGGTGCTGTGGGCCGGCCCGTTGGTGGTGGCCGGCGGCGGTCTGTGGCTGTATCTGCACGGTGGGCGTGTGGCGGAAACCGACAATGCCTACGTCAAGGCCGAGATGACGAGCATCAGCAGTGAGCTCACCGGCCGTGTGGTGGAAGTCTTCGTTGCCGACGATCAACGCGTCAGCAAGGGGCAGGCGCTGTTCCGACTCGACGATGCTGCCTATCGCATCGCACTCGCGCGTGCGGAAGCCAATCTCGTCAAGGTGCGTGGCGACATCGAAAGCCTGCGCGCCGACTACCTCAATCGTCAGGCCGACATCCGCAAGGCGCAGGTGGATGTCGACTACTACCAACATGAGTTCGAACGTCTGAGCAAGCTCGCCGGCACCGGCGCGATTCCCGAGTCACAGCTCGACCAGGCACGTTATGCCGCGCAGCATGCACAGAAACAGCTGGACATCGCGCAGCAGGCGCTCGAAGTGGTCAAGGCGCGTCTGATCGATCCCGATCTGCCGGTGGAAGAACATCCCGACTACAAACTCGCGCTCGTGGAACGTGACAAGGCCGCACTGGATCTCAGTCACGTCGAAATTTACGCTCCCACGGACGGCGTGCTTGCCAACTTCGAAGTGAAGGTGGGTGAAGTGGTCGCCGGTGGCGTGCCGCTCTTCAACGTGGTCAACGACGAACGCATCTGGATCGAAGCCAACTACAAGGAAACCGACCTCACTTACCTGCGCGTGGGACAGCCCGCCACCGTCAGCATCGATGCCTATCCCGATGTGAGCTGGAAAGGGCAGGTGGAGGCCATTACCGCGGGCACGGGTTCGGAGTTCTCGCTCCTGCCTGCACAGAACAGCTCGGGCAACTGGGTGAAGGTGGTGCAGCGCGTCACCGTGAAGATCGCGCTCGAACCCTTGTCGCAGGCCGATGTGCCCAAGCCCACCGCCGGCATGAGTGCCGTGGTGGGTGTCGATACCGGACATCAGCGCCAATTGCCCTGGACCGCTCAGCGTTGAACGACATCTTTCTTGATCGATGAGTCATGAAGGCCAGACCATGAGCACCGCCACCAACACAGCGAACTCCGCCGCCGGCAGTGCGGCGGCAGTCAGCGGGCCGAGCAGCCTCGATCCGGGGACGAAACGTCTCGTCACCTTCGCGATCATGCTGGCCACGATCATCCAGGTGCTCGACACCACGATCGCCAACGTGGCACTGCCGCACATGATGGGGAGTCTGTCGACGACGCAGGATCAGGTGTCCTGGGTGTTGACGTCCTACATCGTGGCATCGGCCATCATGACCTTGCCCACGGGTTATCTCGCGGGTCGCTATGGCCGCAAGACCATCCTGCTCATTTCCGTTGGCGGTTTCACCCTCGCTTCGATGTTGTGCGGCGCCGCGCAGTCGCTCGAGGAGATGGTGATATTCCGCGTGTTGCAGGGTGTCTTCGGCGCCGCCCTGGTGCCGCTCTCGCAATCCACCTTGCTCGACATCAACGAGCGCAAGAACCACGGCAAGGCCATGGCCGTATGGGGCATGGGGGTGATGATCGGCCCGATCCTGGGACCTTCCTTGGGTGGCTATCTCACCGAGTATTACTCCTGGCGCTATGTGTTCTACATCAACCTGCCGCTCGGTGTGTTGTCGTTCCTGGGGTTGCTGTTGTGGTTGCCCGAGGGCAACAAGAGCAATCGTCCCTTCGATGGCTTGGGCTTCTTCACCCTCAGCGTGTGCATCGCGTGTCTGCAGTTGATCATGGACCGTGGTGAAGGCGAGGGCTGGTTCGATGCGCTCGAGATCCAGATCTATCTTGCCGTGATGTTGGCCTCGGCGTGGGTCTATCTGATCCATACCTTGCGCACGGAGCATCCGTTTCTGAGTCCCGCCATGTTGCGTGATCGCAACCTGCAGATGGGCTTGTTCCTCATCTTCGTGGTGGGCATCGTGCTGCTGACGACGATGGCGCTGTTGCCACCGTACATGCAGAACCTTATGGGCTACAGCGTGCTCGATGTGGGGATGATTCTGGCGCCGCGTGGCACGGGTACCGTGGTGGCGATGATGATCGTCGGTCGTATCGGCAATCGCGTGGACCAGCGTTATCTGATTCTGTTGGGCTTGTTGTTCACCGCCTATGCCTTGCATGAAATGTGCGGCTTCACCACCTTCGTTCCGAAGCGTGAGCTGATCATCACCGGCATGATCCAGGGCTTCGGTTTGGGTTTCGTGTTCATTCCGCTCAGCAGCGTCACCTACATCACGCTAGAGCCGCGTTATCGTGCGGAGGCGGCCAGTCTCTTCAGCCTGATCCGCAACATCGGCAGCAGTATCGGGGTGTCGATGGGCTTTACCTTGTTCGCGCGCAATACGGCGCGGCAGCATGCCTACATCGGTGAGTCGGTCACGCCGTTCTCGACGTGGGTGAATCTCGACATTTCTCCCGATTTCGCTGCCCCCGGCAGTAGTGTGAGCCTGGCCTTGATCGACAACGAGATCACGCGTCAGGCCGCCACCATCGCCTACATCAACGACTTCAAACTGATGATGTGGTTGGTGATCGCTCTGATACCGATGTTGGTATTCCTCAGTAATACACGGAAGGTTGGTGTTCAGGCTTCCTAGAGAAGGCGGTGTTTGTCAGAGGTCTTCGCTGCCCGAATTCCGTGGTGATTCGTGAGTTGAGCTGAACGAGTGAAGCCCAACAAGCAATGTTCGCAGTTGCGTTGAAGTTTGGAGTCGATGTTTGTTCTTGGTGGAAGGCGGCACGACCGTCTTTTGGCTTAAGTGACAGCATCGTAGTTGCGGTTGCGTGTGAGCGTAGCGAACCACAGCATGGGATTGGAAACATTCATTGGGGTTCGCGTTGCTTACCCAACCTACGAAACCCGTGAAGTAAAAGAGGCGCTCGATGAGCGCCTCTTTTCGTTTCAGCCGTAGCTCAATCCGCCAAGGGATCGGGCCGCAGTTGGAAGTGGTAGACGATGGAGGTGGCGCCTTTGCCGTGTTCCATGTGGAAGGGCGCGCGGCTGCTGTAGGTCGCCCAGAGGCCGCGGCCTTTCCAGCCGGCGTCGGGATCGTCGATGCGGCCATCGAGCCACTTGGTGTAGAAGCCGAGCGGGTAGGGGACGGTCAGACGCACGAATTCACCGTCTTTCAAGGCGAGCAGAGCGCCACTTTGGTTGCCGGTGTTGATCGGCGTGTTGGGGCCGAGACCGAAGGTGTCGAACTGATCGACCCAGGTGTAATAGCTGCCTTCGCTGCTGCCTTCGCGCGAGAGGTTTTTGAACTGCGGCAGCGGCTCGGTGTAGAAGGTCCAGCCTTCCGGGCAGTGTTGACCGGTGGCCTCTGGGCCATTGAGCGGGCCCTGGCATTTGCGGCGATCGAAGCTGGCCATGTGACCACTGGCGAGCGCAGCCCACACCACGCCGTTGCGATCCACGTCCATGCCACGCGGCGAGAAGCCGCGGATCGGGTCGCCGTTTTCGTCCACCGGCAATTCGTAATATTCGGTCAAGGCGGTGTGAGTGGGATCCGTACCGGGCACGATGCGCGCAATGGCTCCGGGGAAGCCGAGAACCGAGCCCCATACGGAGCCATCGGGTGCGGGGCTCACCGCATAGAAACCAGCTCTGATCTGCGTGTCCTTGTTCGGATCGGGTTCTTCGCCGATACGCACGTAGTCATCACGCACACCGTTGCCGTTCGTGTCGAGGATGAACGGCGTCCAACCCTGCGCCGCCTGATGGTCACCGCTTTCGAGATATTGCTTGGTGTTGAGCCAGCCGATCACTTCGCCGCCGCCACTCGTCCACAGCGTGTCGTTCTCGTCTTCGGCGAACATCAGGTGATGCGTGCTGAAGCAGGTGTCGATGTGGATGTATTCCTTGGTCGTCGGTAGGTAGAGACCGAGCTGACGGCCGCTGTTCTCGAGCGGATAGGCTTGTGCCGAAGGATGCGACGAACCTTCCATACACCACTCGGGATTGTCCCGACCGCGCACGCGCGCAGTGATCCAGACACGACCTTCTTCATCCAGCATCGGGTTGTGCACGTTGGCGCGCGAATCCCAGATCGCTTCGTTGCCGTAATAGGGCGACTCTGCCATCGGCGGAGAAGACACGGGCTCCGCATTGGGATCCATCATCGTGAGCGGCACGCGATCGATGGTGTGCGTCTGCGGATCGAGTACGGGGAGGTAATCGTGGCTTTCTTCGAGTGCGCCGTAGAGCTTGCCGTAGGCATTCACCGTGGGATCGCGGCGATCGGTGGAGACGAGGTCGTGCAGATAGGCAGTGGGATCGGCCCAGTCCCATTCGGTGATCACGACGTTGCGTTCCAGTCCCTTGGGTCGCTCCGGCACCGGAGGCAGTTCACCGGCAGCGATGCGATCGGTCCAGTCACCGAACATGCGCGAGGTGGCTTCGAGCCCCATCTGCGTGAACGTGCGGGTCATGAAGGGTCCTGCCTGACCGGATTGAATGCGGCGCGCCCAGGCTTCGGCGCTACTGTCATAACCGTTGAAGAGCGCAGGAATCGTACGTGTGGCGAGGTTGCCGAGCTGATGACATACGACGCAACCGCCGGAGGTGACGAGGCGGATGTAGTCGGCCTGATGTTTGACCAGCGGGCTGATGCCATTGCCGGTGGGGCCGGTTCCCGGGAACTGATCCTCACCCGGAATTTCCAGCAACGAGAACCAATAGCCGGCCGGATAGTACTGTGCGGCGGCCGCGGCATCGGGGGCCACCACGGCTTGCAGATCGAGCGTCGCACCGGGTTCCGCTTGTACCTTGGGTGAATCGACCAACCCATAGCCGCGCACCCAGATGTCATAGTTGGCGGAAGGAAGATCGGGAATCACGTATTCGCCGTCGTCGTTGGTGACCACGATGCGCGCGAAGCGGGTGCCGAGATCGTGGGTCTCGGCAATCACCCACACGCCGGCCTCGGGGCCGTTGGCGCTGACCACCTTGCCGCGAATGTCGTCGTTGGAGACGGCGAGTGGTGTTTCCGGCGGTAAGGGAGAACCACCGTCTCCGGCCGTGGTGGCAGTGGTGGCGGTGTCCTGTCCGCATGAGGCGAGGGCACAGGTCGCCGCGAGAAGCATGAGCGCTTGACCGTTCTTCATCGCAAGACCCCTCTGAGCTTTTCTTGAATGGGTGGTTGTTTTATGCCAGCTGAGCGCGTGAGTTCCGGCGAGCCTAACAGCTTGTTCCGGAAGGCGCAAAGCGTCACGCACGGAGCTGCGGTTTGTGCTGAGACCGGTCAGCTTGGGGCGCATTTCAGGGGACCGTTGCTCTTGCGGACCCGGGAGTGCGATGGGAGAATCCGGCGCATTCGGCGCCCCCGAAACATAAGAACCAACAGTTAAATCAAACAAATCAGCTTTTAGTACCGAACACACCGGTACGTCAGAGGAGACTTCATGAATCTGCGCAAATCCGTGGTCCTGCTTCCCACGCTTCTCAGCACAGCCGTCGTCCTGGCCCTGAGCTCCGGCGCCAATGCCCATCACAGTGCCGCTGCCTTCGATACGAACACCGAAGTGACGATCACCGGTACCGTTACCTCGTACAGCTTCCGTAACCCCCACGTGTACCTGGAAATCGAACGCAGGCTCGACAACGGCAGCGTGGTCAAAACCGAAATCGAGGCCGGCGCGGCTTCCGTGATCGGGCCGCTCGGCTTCACGCGTGATGCCGTGCAGGTGGGCGACGTGATCAACGTGCTGGGCAACCCCGGTCGCCGCAATCCCGATGGTCTGCTGCTGGGCCGCGAACTCTACAAGAGCGACGGCACCTACTATCCGCTGAACATCAGCTCGCGCCCCGTGGAAGTGGAAGTCACCGAAACCGCCACCAGCATCGCTGGCACCTGGTTCTCGCCGCGCACTTCGTTCTTCGCCTTCCTCGGCGGTGCACGTGATTGGCCGGTGACCGAAAAAGGTCAGGCCGCCATCGCCGCCAACGGCGAAGCGCCGACGCCGCAGAAGGACTGCATCCCGCTCGGCGAACCCGCGCTGATGTTCTACCCCGTGGTCACCGAGATCGAAGTGTTCGACGATCGCGTCGAGATGCACATCGACTGGCTCGACTCCGAACGCGTGATCTGGCTCGACGGTCGTGAACATCCGCCGGCCAGCGAAACCTTCCTGCATGGTCACTCGGTCGGTCACTTCGAAGGCAATGCGCTCGTGGTCGACAGCAGCAACTTCTCGTTCAACCCGATCGGTTTCTCCACGGGCCTGCCCAGCGGCACCGGCAAGCATCTGAGTGAACGCTTCGAACTGAGCGCCGACGGCAAACACCTGATCTACTCCGGCACTATGGAAGATCCCGAGTACCTGACTGCACCCGTCACCTGGTCGGGCACGCTGGACTATCGTCCCGACATGCAGCCGTCCAACGAAATGTGCGACCTCGAAACCGCTCAGCGCTTCCTGGATGACTGAGCAGAGTCAGCCCGATAGCTGGACAAGAAATTCCCGCCTCGTGCGGGAATTTCATTTCTGCGGTACGCAAAGGAGGAGGGGAATCATGAAAGCGCTGCGTTCGTCCGCGTTGCATCGCCTGGTGCAGACACTGTTGTTCCTGCCCTGTGTGGTTCTGGCACAGCCTGCGAATGAGACTCTCACGCTCAACGGCGTCGCCACGCAGGTGCCGCCGCCGAATCCGGAAGCGCCGATGTATCGCCACACGGGCGAGCAATATCGCATCTACGAATTCCCCGGCACTGGCGAGCCGATTCCCTACCGCCTCTTCGTGCCCGAATCCTGGTCGCCGGAGCAAAGACTGCCGATGCTCATCACGCTGCGTGCCGGCAACAGCATCAACAACAATCATCGCGGCACGAACGATCTCGTGGTGCAGGCACGCGAGCGCGGCTACATCGTGTTGTCGCCGCTTGGCTATCGCGGTTATTCGCAGCCTTACTACGGCAGCCGTTATCCGGTGATCCGTCCGAATGGGCCCTCGGAACCGGCTGCGGGTTGGAGTGAGGAAGACGATGCGCGCGCGGAGCAGGATGTGTTGAACGTCGCCGCGCTTGTGGCGGCGGAATACAACGTCGACACCTCACGCCTTTTCATTCACGGGCAGAATCCCTCGGGTTCCGCCGCGTTGCATTTCATCGCGAAGTATCCGGAGGTGTTCAAGGCAGCTGTGATCAGTTCCGGGCCCATCGTCACGGATGACTACCCCTTTGCGAACATCGCAGGCAAGGTGGCGGTGTTCGTGTTGCATGGGGAGAAGGATACGAGCAATCCCATCACTGCCTCCGAAGCCATGGCGAAGGCGCTGAAGGACAACGGAGTCGAAGTCGAATATCTCGCCGTGCCCGATGGCGAGCATCTCAACGCCTACCTGCTCGTGGCCGACCGGATCTACGACTTCCTCGATGCGCACTGAGTCGGCGTGTCGTGAAGCAGCAATGAAAAAGCCCGGCATTGCCGGGCTTTTCTTTACGAGGATGGAGGCTTATTCCTCTTCCATCTCGTAGGTGTGCCAGTTGTCGTAATCCGGTGGCTTGATACGGCCTTCCCACAGGCTCTTGTTGTTCTCTTCGCAGGAGTACTCGATCAGCTCGAAATCTTCCTGCAACGTGAAGACGCGCTTATTGCTCCAGGGCTGCGTGTAATAGATCGGATCGTCGACGATCACTTCGTAGTCCATGGTCTTGGCGTCGCGACGCGTGAGACGTTCCGTCACCACCATCTTGTGGCTGTGCGGATGCCCGATGGTGTCCAGACGCGTCTTGCCGTTGAACTCGCTGGTGGTCAATACCAGCGTGTCGCCATCCCACGTCGCAACGGTGCTGCCGAACCAGGTCGGCACGCCGGGGCTGTGATCCTTGCCATCGAGGTTCACCACTTTGAACCAGGTGTTCTGTTCGTAGAGATAGGCGAAATGGGTTTCGGTCTGCATGAACTGGATCGGGTCGGGCGAGTTCATCGCGCGCAGAAGACCGAAGGGCAGGCAGGAACCGGTGTAGTCGCCGGTGGAAGGATTGTAGTTCTCGAAGTTGCGGCGACCGGCTTCGGTGAAGGGCAACTCGCCGGGCCCGATCTGGGTGCCGTTGCGGTTGCTCTGCGACATGTCGGGCACGTACGGACGTTCCCAGATGCCATTGAGATCGGGCCTGCCGTTGGGCAGGCGGGGAATGTCCTGAGCATAGGCACTGGCGCTTATCATCAGGGCTACTGCGAGGCCGGTCAGTTTGAAGTTCATTGGTCCCTCCGAAAGAAACTGATTGTTCTAATTGTGGTGGTCGCGCTCAGCCCTCACGCCGGCCACTGAAGATGGGAGTGCCGTCCTCGAGCGTCAGGCCGCCGGTGTAACAGGTATGGGATTTGTCGCGCGAAGGGTTGGCATTGGGGAAGACCACCTTGCTACCGATGGGCAGGTCTTCCTTGGTCCAGCCAGTGCGCAGGAGGCGATTGGGATTGATGCCGGTCGTGCACTGCCATTGTTCCACTTTGCCATCGGCGGTGGTCACGTCGAGGTAGTACCACAGATGAGGATTGGTCCAGTCGAGTCGCGTCAAGGTGCCGCGTAGCTCGAAGGAGGTGGACTGGTCGAATTCGCCGGCGATCGAGTGATGCGCCAGTACGGCCGGTGCGCCTGCCACGGCGAGCAGCGCTGACATCAGAAGAGAAATGCGCGATCCGTTCATGTCGAGACCCCTCTATGTTGTTGTTCTGAGATAGGTACACAAACAACGGTTAGTTACGCCTACGAGCCGCTGCGGGTGAAGTCGATGCACGTGACGTGAACTACCACGGCACGGCAGGCGAACACCTGCCGATCTTAATGTTCCCCTCCGATGTCGTTGTGTGCAGGCGTTCGGGTGGCGCTCATTGTGCTTCATTCTTTACGTTTTGCGCAAAGCCAAATGGAAGGACGATTCTTCTTCGTTCATGCCTCGGCAGCGAACCACTCGGTCCGGTTGGCTGAAAGAAAATACGGGAATAGTCGTTGTGGGGCAGAGCGGGGAGAGGTTTATCATCGGCGACGCTCAACGCATGAGCGGACACGAATGACAATGACGACGATGGTGGAGGGGACATGAGGACTTGGAGCAAGAAACTGGTATTGGCTGCGTTATTCACGCTGGCGGGAATCCAATTGGCAGGGGCGGCGGCAGAGGGTGGCGCCATACCGCGTGGTCCGGCACCACGTCCGGGGCTCTTCTTCGAGGAAACCTGGCAGCAGATTCCGAAAGGTGGCGAGAACCCCATCTCGCAGGATCACGTCGCCAATCCCAAGCTCGAACTGAAGCTCTATGGTCCCCAGCACGAACTATTGCAGGTGGTGGGCGTGCCGGTGGGCGAGCCGGGCTACGACGCCAACCCCGTGCATACCTGGAGTGGCCTCTGTGGCGCCGGTTGCACCTTCGCCTTCCGTCACAAGGATGCCTATGCCGACCTCACCGGTGCCGCGCGCATCATGGTGCAGAGCAAGACCTCCGGCTTCCACAAGATCCATCCGTTCATCAAACTCGCCGATGGCTCCACCTATATCGGTGACATCGAGCTGGGCCAGACCTACGACTTTCTCTTCGACGAATTCCGCATCGAGCAGGTGCGTTGGATCGCCTTCAACACCGAGCTCGGTGTGACGCGCGGCAACTTGCTCGACAGCATCGATCTCAGCAAGGTGGATGAGATCGGCTTCACCGATCTGCAGCCGGGTGCGGACCATGGACCGGGCGGTTGGTCCGACGTGGCAGTGGTGCGTGTCTACGCCAACGCCGTGCCGCGTTGAGCGCGGCTTGCCGAGCCTTCCAGATTTTCAACACGAACACTCGACCTCTCCACAAAGGGGAGGTCGGGGGAAAGCGAACCCAAGAGCCTCTGCTACTGCTGATTGCGCAGACGCTCGATCTCCTCCGACAGACTGCGACTCTTGTGCGTGTCGACGAGCAGTTTTTCCAGCACCTCGACACGCTCACGCAGATTGCCGATCTCCGTATCGCGTTCTTCCATCGCCTTGTTCACGAGCTTTTCGAACATTGGCGGTACGGTCAGGTTTTTCGCATCGTGACTCCAGCGACCGCGTTGAGGGATGCCATAGTGTGCGCGCACCCAGGTGACGCCGACCCAGGCGGCGGCAAAGGCGACGGGTACGATGAAGGGGGAGTTAAAGGCCGAATCGAAAATCATGGGTGGCTCCTTGTAGTTGGTTGTTGGACCCAGTGACGTACGTAGGACAGGGAGGGAAAAGCAGAACCCGTGCCATTGCTGCGCATCATGAACCAAGTGCATGACGGCAAATGAAAATTTTTTGAAACTGCGGCAAGAGCCTCAGTTGAAGGGTGCGCGGGCAGGGCCAGCCTTTGGTGAATTCCGCCATGCGGCGCGCGTGCTAGCACGATGCAGGCATACCTAGAATGTTTCCGAAGTTGCGTAACAAATCTGTGGCAGTGTAGCCAAGCCGGAAATTTCCTACCGTGCGTTCAGATTGCCCTTGCTCAAGCTCTGCATCTCCTGCATGCTTGCCCACTTTCTTCTAGCCGGTTAGTAGTACTGGTACTAGCCGAGAGCCGCGTGAGAAGGGGGTTACCGGCTGCAGCGGCCACGCATGACAGGGAGCGTTACCGTGATCGACATATTGGTCGTGTCGGACATCAAGATCTATTGCGAAGGCCTTCATCGCATCTTCGCAGGGGTCGATGCCGTCAACGTAGTTGGAGCAGTGAGTACGAGAGAAGCAGCACTCGCACTTGCGGCCAAACATCAGCCGCACGTCGTGTTGCTCGACATGACGATGGCTTCGAGCTGTGCACTCGCGCGGGAGCTCGTCGCCGGCACGCGCAGCAAGGTGGTGGCCCTGGCGGTACCACATGACGACCTCGGCATCCGGCGTTGCGCGGAGGCGGGCATCACCGCCTACGTCCTGCGCGAGTCGTCCACCGAAGAACTCGTCGAAGCCGTCAAGCAGGCGGCACAAGGCGGTTGCTACTGCCCGCCGCGCATCGTCGCCAGCATTCTGCGTATGATCGAATCGCAGGCCGCCGCGCCGCGGGACTTGCCGCGCGAAACCGCTCGCCCCATCGTCGAAGCGAGCGACGACTGTGCCGCCATCTCGCCCCTGCCGGGTTCCTTGCGACTGACCCCGCGCGAACAACAGATCGTGCCGCTTCTCGCCGAAGGACTCACCAACAAGGAAATCGCACGTGAGCTCTGCATCGAGGTATCGACGGTCAAGAACCATGTGCACAACATTCTGATCAAACTCGAGGTGCGCAGTCGTAGTCAGGCCATCTCGCTGTTGCGCAAGCTCGAGCAGTCCTTGCCCGCCTATGGATCTTTGGATCTAGATCTCATCCGCCCCTGGTCTAGGGTCTGACCCGATCCCTGGACCTTAAGGTTTCCACCGTTCGTCCCGCATCCAAGTTCCACCCTAGGGTTCATTCAAAACTCATCGCACTGCTTCGCATACTCGTGCCCCAGCTTCGGAAGGACGAGTCATGCAAAGCGTGCGCTGTGTGATCGCCAACATCCCGCAGGAGATTCTTGCCGACATCGTGCAGAACCTGGTCGGGATCAGTTCCCGTATCAAGATCATCGATCGCGTCGGCAGTATCGGCGATTTGCCACAGGTGCTTCAGCGTGAGCCGGTGGACGCCTTGATCCTCGGCATGGATGACCTGCCTCTTCCTGCAAGCGAACTCGAATTGTCGAAACAACTGGGTGGCCTGCCCATCGTGGGGTTGGACAACGATGGCCGCCGACTCATCGTCTACGTCGACAACGTCGGAGGTTGCGATCTGGTGAAGATCATCGAGGCCTTGCCCATCAATGCGAATGCGAAAGGAGAGGTAGCGTGAGCTACCGCGCGATCAATGCCACGACTCTGACGCTGGTCGATCTGTTGACCGCGCGCTTCGTTGCGGATCCGCTCCTGCGTCCCTTCTTCGACATCAATCTCGGCGGCAGCCTCGTCGTTTCCGCACGTACGCCGCAGGAAATGTCCGACAACGACGAAAGCGGACTTTCCATTTGGCTCTATCACATCACGCGCGATCCCGAACTGCTCAACATGCCGCCGCGCCGCATCGGTCCCGACACCTGGGAACAGCGGCCCCTGCCGCTGCGGCTGCACTATCTGATGACGCCGGTCGTCAACGGCGGCGAGAACAGCAGCAATGATCCCGGTCTCGAACAATTCATCATCGGCAAGGTGCTGCAGACCTTGCACGACACGCCCACGCTGCAAGGCTCCTTGCTGCGGGGCGATCTCGTGGGTTCCGGTGCCAGTCTTGCCGTGCGGCTCGAACCGCTGGGACTCGAAGAAATCACGCGCGTGTGGGATGCGCTCGAGAGTTCCTATCAACTCTGCGTGTCCTATGAAGTCAGTCTGGTGCTGCTTGCCTCCGACAAGGAAGCCGAACGCATCGCACCGGTGACGGTGGTCGAACCCGAGCATGGGGTGATCACGGAGGTGGGGGCCTGATGAGTCTCACGCGTACCGTCGTCATCGATCCGCTGACTTACACCTTCTGTCCCGATGCAGCACCACCGCGCGGCAATCGACTGCAGGCGCTGGTGCTCGCGCGTTGCATCGATGAAATGACCGGCGCGCCACTGAACGCACAGGTGCAGGCCACCACTACCGTACCGGGCATTCAGGCGCGTGCCTCGACACAAGGTGTGGTGGGCTTGATCGGCAATCCCATGCGCCGCTTCCCGGGTCTGCGCGACAACGCGGTCGAACTCGATCTGAGCGTACGCGCGCGGCGTTATCTCCCGATGCGCAGCAGCGTGACCATCGGACCGATCAATACCGGTAACGGTGCCCCTCTGGATTTTCCCGACCACTTCGCAGCGATCGATCTCGGCGAACTGCCGCTGCACCGCGAAGCTACGCAGATCATCGGCCGCTGCATGATCGTGCAGAGTGGCAAGCGTGAGCCGCTCGATGGCGCGCTCGTGAGCTTCGATGGCATCTGGCATCGCTTTCCAGCAGCGGATGAAGATCCGATGACGGTGGTGGAAGCGCCCAACATATTGGCGCTCACACAAGGTTTGTATGCCGCGCGAGATGCAGGTGTGGCGCAGATCCAAGCTTGTGATCTGGTGCTGGAGGTCGGCGCAGACAAACGTGTACTGAACAGCGTCGCGGCGGGCAGCACCCGTGTGCGTATTTCCGATCGTGTGAATCTCGCCATCGGCAACGTCGTGGCCCTGCAGCCCGACGACGCCGAGCGCGCCGAGTATCTGGAAATCGTCGGCATCGAAGGCGCGGGCACGGACCTCGAGCCTGCCATGCTCAAGCTCGCCCATCCCTTGCGTCGGGAACATCGCGTGGGCGCGCGCGTCGTGCGTGTCGACGTGCAGAACTTGGGCGTCGGCAACACCTTCACGCGCGCAGGCATTCCCGGCGATCAGACGCTCTTTCTCGCGGCGCTCAACCAACTCGATGGCCTCACCGCGTGCATCAGTGGCGGGGCCGCCAACGAATATCACCGCATTCATCGTTATCGCGCCGTCTCGGACGCGGAAGGACATTTCCGGCTACCGCCGCTGTCGCGTGTGGCGATGGTGCAACTCATCGGCAGTCATCCGAGCCCGGTGCCGGATGTGGACCTTTCGTTCAGTCCGGATTACGAGCGTGACGCCTGTCGCGTGGACTTGGTGTTCAGCTAGGAGTGTCGGCGCATACGACACAGGGAAAGGAAAAGGACCATCAGCAAGCAAGAGCAAGTGAACTCAATGTGGAACTCACCAGGATTGGAGACAGACCATGCCTGAATATCTATCACCAGGTGTTTATGTAGAAGAAGTGAACTCTGGCAGCAAGCCGATCGAAGGCGTCAGCACCAGTACTGCGGGCATGGTCGGCGTTACCGAGCGTGGACCGGAAAACGTGCCGGTACTCGTGACGAGCTACGGCGAATATCGTCGTGTGTTCGGCGGTGAGCTGCGTCTCAGTGAATTCACCGGTGGCAATGGCCGTGTACACGGTTATCTGCCACATGCGGTGCAGGGCTTCTTCCAGAATGACGGCCGACGCAACTACGTCGTGCGAGTGTTGCCCGATGCGGCGACCGCTGCGCAGCGCACCTTGTTCGATCAGGGGGCACCGGGTTCGGCCGACACCATGCTGCTGCGTGCTGCACCACAGGGCAGTGGCACCGCCACGAATCTTCCCTTGCTCTATGCGCTCAGCGCGAGTCCGCCGGGAGCGGGCGATTGGATTCGCATCGGCTCCGGCAGTCGGGCCGAATATCGCCGCGTCGCTGCGGTCGACTCCGAGGCGCGTCACGTCGCGCTCGCTTTTGCACTCGATCGCTCGCACGCGGTCGGCACGACGGTGGAGGAGCGGGGGATCGTCGAGGACACCGATAATTACACCGCTGACACAGTCGAGCTTGCCGATGCGGTAAATGCGGGTGCGACGAGCATCGTCGTCGTTTCCACCGATGCCACCAGCCAGGCTGCATTGGTGGCCTTGGCCGGTAGCGGCGCATTCGAGCTTGGCACTGCTCCACGCGCCGAGTACGTGGTCGCCACCGCCAGCGAAGATCTCGGTGATGATCGTTATCGCCTCACGTTGTCCGCACCGCTGCAACAAGCACATGCGGCTGGTGAAGACATCACTCCGCTCAATCTCACGGGCGGTGCCGCTACGACCGCAACTCTCTCCATCGCAGCCAACGCTGGCGAACAACTGCTCTACGTCGATTCACTCGGCGGTGGTTTCCCCAGTGCCGCCGGCAACCGTTTGGTCGTCATCGATCCCGGTTCCGGCAACATGGAAGTGCGGCGTCTCGGCACGCTGTCGCAGTTCGCTCTCGATCTCGGCCTCTACGACGAAGCGCCGGCGGGAACACGGCTCGAGCGCGTCACCCTGGAGGCACGCACGAGTCATGTCGATACTTCAGGTGGGGTCAGCACCGTCGACCTGGGGGTCGACGGTGTCGAAGGTCTCGTCCCCGGCCTTGCCATCGATGTGGGAGGTGAGGCCACGGTGATTGCGGAGGTGAACGCGGTCGATGGCCGCATCCTGTTGCAGATACCGCTATCGGCGGCCCCGGCCAACGGCACCGTGATCACACCGGCCGCGAAGAGCCTCACCGCAGACGTCTCCGCCGGGCGTGTGGTGATCGCACTCGATAATCGTCTCGGCCTTGCAGCGGACGACGTCATTCGCATCGGCACCGGTCCCGATGCCGAATATGCCACCATCGCAGCGATCTCCGGCGAACGCGGCGCTGCGCCCGATGCGGGATCCGTCGTGCTGCGCGCACCGCTCAGAAGCGGATTTGCGAACGGCACCGAAGTGGTGGTACTGCGCAGCACGGTCGATACGGCGCAACAGAGCACTTCCTTGGTACTACCGGCGGAGGAGGGCGCCACCACGCTCTACGTCGGCGACGGCACCGGTTTCGCCGCTGGCGAGATCGTGCGACTGACGTTGCCGAGCGGTCCCGTCTACTTCCATGCCCTGACCGGTGTCGACACCTCGCTGCAGCCGCGCGAACTCACGCTCGATCCCACCGATCCGCTCGATTTCAGCCACGAAGCCGGCGCGCCTCTCGTGGGGCGCGAAGGGCTCATCGACGTGTTCGCGCTCGACCGCGGCGCCTGGGGCAATCGTCTGCAGGTGGCCATCAGTGACAACGAAAGCAGCCTGGTGCAGGCGCAGCTCACCGCCGCCAGCGGCATCACACCGGTGATCTCGCTGAGCAACTACACCAACCTCGAAGCCGGTACGGTGCTCGAGTTCATCCATCCACACACGAATGAACCGATCGGTGCACCGGCGAAGGTTGTGAGTGTCGATCGCGCGGCAGGAGAGGTGAGCTTGTCGGCCTTGCTCGACGGTGCCGTGGTCACTGCCTTCAACACGCTCAGCGATCCGGTGCGGGTGCGTTCACGCGAATTCATCCTCACCGTATTCCTGCTGCAACGCCCCGATCCCGCCGTGCCTTCGCGCAACAACACCGTGATCGACAGCGAGAGCTTCCTCGTGACGATGGATCCACGTCACAGCCGCTACATCCACAAGGTGATCGGCACCACATGGACCCCCGGTGCCGAGCAGGACGACGACGGCATCGATCTGCGGTTGTGGGATCGCCGCTCGGTGGGTGAGTCGCGTTACATCCGCGTGCGCGACCGTGCGGCGGGCAACCAGGCCCTGCTCGAGAGCATCCGCCTTGGGCCCGAGCTCTTGTTCGACCAACTCGACAATGGTCAGTGGCAGGCGGCGCGGCTCGGACTCGCCGGCGGCACCGATGCCATCGACAGCCTGGTCAACGATGCGCTCGGCGATGCCATCTATCTCGGCACCGACTCCGATGAACCGCGCCTGCGTACGGGCATCCATGCGTTGTCGAACATCCGCGACATCTCCATCGTCGCTGTTCCGGGACAGACCACCGTCGGCGTGCAACAGGCGCTGATCAATCATTGCGAGAACGATCGTTATCGTTTCGCCGTGCTCGATGCGCATCCGCCGGCCCGCGACACCCTGGTCGACGTGCAGGCACAACGGCAGGCCTTCGACAGCAAGTACGCCGCGCTCTATCACCCGTGGCTGACGATTCCCGAACCCTTGCCGGCCAATGTCGCCTCGATCCGGCAACTGCCGATTCCGCCGAGCGGCCACATCATGGGCATCTATGCACGCGTCGACAACACGCGTGGTGTGCACAAGGCACCGGCGAACGAAGTGGTGCGTGGCATCACTGGACTCACGCGCAATCTCAACAGCCGCGAGCAGGATCTGCTCAATCCCTTCCCGAAGAACATCAACGTCATTCGCGACTTCCGCGAGGCCAATCGTGGTCTGCGCGTGTGGGGTGCGCGCTGCATCACCAGCGACAGCGACTACAAGTACGTCAACGTGCGGCGCCTGATGATCTTCCTGGAAGCTTCGATCGACCAGGGTTTGCAGTGGGTGGTGTTCGAGCCGAACGCGGAACCGCTGTGGGCGAAGGTGCGGCGTGCGGTCAGCAACTTCCTCACCGTGGTCTGGCGCAACGGTGCACTCGAGGGCACGACGGTGGAACAGGCCTTCTTCGTGCGCTGTGACCGCACCACGATGACCCAGACCGACATCGACAGCGGCCGCCTGATCATCGAGATCGGTGTCGCGCCGGTGAAACCCGCCGAGTTCGTGATCGTGCGCATCGGTCTTTGGACCGCCAGCGCCGATTGAGGGCCACTCGGACTACACAACTGACGCGAGGAAGCAAAGATGGCAACGGACCAACGTATCGATCCCTACCGCGGGTACAACTTCGTCGTCGACATCGACGACACGCCGGTGGCGGGGTTCAGTGAAGTGGCGGGCCTCACCGCCGAAGGCGACCCGGTGGAATATCGCGAAGGCAGCGATGCCGAGAATCACGTGCGCAAACTCGCCGGTTTGCGCAAGTACACCAACCTGACCTTCAAGCGCGGCTATACCAAGAACGACGTGCTGTGGCGCTGGTACACCAACATCGCCAACGGCAAGAACGATCGCCGCGCGATCACGATCACGCTTTTGGATGAAGCGCACACACCTGTGATTCGCTGGAATGCGGAGGGGGCCTGGATCAACAAGATCGAAGGCCCCAGCTTCAACGCCACGGGTAACAGCGTGAGCATCGAGAGCATGGAAGTGGTGCACGAGAAGCTCACGATCGAACTGGCGAGCTGAGCGCGACCATGGCCCGCTATCTGCGCCCCGGTGCCTACCACGAACGCGTCGACGCCGCGCGCACGCCACGCGTGTTGTTGCGCAGTGGCGTGCCGGGCTTCGTCGGCATCGCGGAGCACGGCCCGCTCGACGTGCCGGTACCGGTGGAATCTTTCCGCCAGTTCCAGGCCGTGTTCGGTGGCTGCATTGGGGCGGGCTTCTTGGCCTATGCGGTGCGTGCCTTCTTCGACAACGGTGGCCGTCGCTGTTGGGTGGTGCGCGTGGCGAACCGCGTGTTCGATGGAGAAACGGGTTGGGCAGCACGTGCCGCGGCACTGACGCTGCACGACACCGAAGGCAGGCCGCTCTGGCGTATCGAAGCCTTCAGCGAGGGCACCTGGGGCAACGAACTCGAAGTGGCTTTGCTCGAAGAAAACACCAGCGACACGCAAAGCGTGAAGGGCGGCTTGCAACGCCACTTCGCGGAAGTCGTGAGCACCGCAGGTTTCCGGCGTGGCACCTTGGTGCGTATTTCCCAGGACGATGGCAGCGGCACCGTGCGCGAAGCGTTGCGCGTGGTGTGCCATGTCGATGAAACCGCGCGGCGCTTGTACTGGGTGCATCCCGAAGCGGGGGCCGGCCTTCCCAGTGATCGTGCGCTCGACGGCTTCGATGCAGGTCGCACAGCGCGTCTCGTCAGCGTGAGCTATCAATTACAGGTCTATCGTCGTCGCGCACTCGTTGCACTCTACGATGGCTTGTCGCTGGTGCCGGGCGATGTGGCCTATGGGCCTACACGTCTGCCGCACTATGTGCCGCCGGCCGCCACCAATCCCGGCGATGTGCAAGTGCCGGCGCCGGTGGTGATCCGTGCATTACATGAGCCCACCGGCATTCCCACGGCCTTGCAGATGGTGCCGCTGGAGCGCCTGGCGCTACGTGGTGGTCAGGATGGACTTGCCGCGTTGAGCCCGCGCGACTTCATCGGTGAAGAAATCGATCCGGAAGACAGCGAACAGGTTCGCCTAGAAAAAACGCGAGGTCTGGCTGCACTGCAGGCAGTGGCGGAGATCACGCTCCTTGCCGCGCCCGATGCGGTATTGCGCCCCGAACCCGAACTCGAATATCCGGCACAGGAACCACCACCGCGCAATCCCTGCCTGCCGTGTCCGCCGGCACCGGAGCCGGTGCGCTGGCAGCCGCCCAAGATTCAAGGTCATGAACAGCCACCGATCTTCACTGAGGAACAAACATTCCTGATTCAGGCCGCAATGGTGGCGCAGTGCGAAAGCCGCGGTGATCGCTTTGCCCTGATCGATCCGCCGTTCCATTGTGCCAACGACGCCACCGCCGGTCTCGCCGCGACCCAGGCCTGGCGGCAGCGTTTCGACACCACCTACGCTGCGCTCTATTACCCCTGGGTGAAGGTGATCGACCCGCGTGTGCCCGGCGCCGTGCGCGCCTTGCCGCCGAGTGGTCATGTGCTGGGTCAGTACGCCTTGTTCGATGGCGAAACCGGTGTGCACCGCGCCCCCGCCAATCGTGCGCTGCGTTGGATCCAGGATCTCAGTCTTCACACCAGCTTCGGGCAGCAGGAAGTCTTCAATCCCATCGGCATCAACGTGCTGCGCAGCGAAGGATCGCGCGGCATCCGCGTGATGGGCGCACGCACGCTCAGCAGCGATCCCGATTGGCGCTACGTCAACGTACGTCGTCTCCTGATCAGCATCCGCCGCGCCATCGACGTCATCTCGCAGTGGGTGGTGTTCGAACCGAACGATGAGCATACCCGCAACAAATTCCAGGTGGCCCTGGCGAGCTATCTCGAAACGCTGTGGTCGCGCGGTGCCCTGGTCGGTGCCACGCGTGAAGCCGCTTTCTTCGTGAAATGCGACGAAGAGAACAACCCCGCCTCGCAGCGCGATCAAGGCCAACTCCTTGCCGAAATCGGCGTCGCGCCGACCAAGCCCTATGAGTTCGTCGTGGTGCGCGTGGGTGTGCAGGACAACGAACTGACCTTCAGCGAAAGCAATGCGGTGCAGGCGATCTAGTCGGCACGAGAACGAGAAGAAGAGCTCATGAGCATCGACAAACGCAAGGATCCAGCACTGGCCTTCAACTTCACCATCACCCTGATGGAGTCGGCCTCGAGCACGGGCGATGCGGTGACCAAGATCGCCCTCAACACACTCACCGATCACATGGATGCGGGGTTCACCGAGTGCAGCGGGCTCGATGTGTCGCTCGAAGTGCATTCGTACCAGGAAGGTGGCAACAACGGCACGGTACTGAAATTTCCGACACGCGTGAGCTGGGGCAAGTTGACGCTGAAGAAGGGGCTGCTGAAGAAGCAGGAACTCTGGAAATGGATGTATGGCTTCAGCGAAGGCAAGGTGGTGCGCAAGGACGGCCTGATCACCTTGCTCACCGAAGAACGCAAGGTGCACACGGTGTGGAAGTTCAAGCGCGGACTGCCCGTGAAATACACCGGGCCCACGTTCAACGCGCAGCAGAACGCCGTGGCCTTCGAAAGCATCGAGATCGAACACGAAGGCTTGGAACTGATGTCCGGCGCAAGCGGTTTGTCGTCCGCCATCAGGAGCGCTGCGGATGGTATCGCCAGTTTGTTCTAGGAGCTGAACATGCAAGTGATCATCGATGAGGTCGTCAGTCACGTGCGGGCAGTGGAAGGAGGTACGAGCCTTTCACCGGAAACGATACGCACCATCGTGCGCGCGGTGATGGACGCGGTCGAGGCGCGCGAGCGCCTGCGCGAAAACCGCGACGAAGAACATTCCACGCGCAACTACCAACAGCGCAATCAACCGTGGCGACGCTGATGAAGGCAACGGATCGCAAGGAGGAGTAGGGGATGAGCGAAAGAGTCATGGCGACGCTCCAGGCGGACTACGGCAACGGCAAGAAAGACGACCCTTTTTCCGTTCAGTTCAATCCCAAGGAATTCACGCTCGAGAAACAGGTGCAGCATGGCGAGATCGCCATCCCCGGTCTGGACTCGCCGCTGCAACAGTTCGTGCGCGGTCAGGCCGAGAAACTCACGGTCGAACTCTTCTTCGACACCACCGATGGAGGGCTCGGCAAGAAGGCCAAACCGGTCACCGAGCTGACCGATCGCGTCTACAAACTCGCCAGGGTCGAACACAGCAGTCACGCGCCACCGATCGTCACCTTTGCCTGGGACCCCAACTTTCCGGGCTCCAAGATCAACGACGATCCCAAGGGCTCCGATTCCGGCGGCAACCAGGCACGCAACAGCTTCGTCGGCGTCGTCGAGAGCATCCGTCAGCAGTTCACCCTGTTCAGCTCCGAAGGGGTGCCGCTACGCGCCACCATCACGCTCACGCTCAAGGAATATCGCCGCCTCGAGGAACAGCTGGCGCAGGAACGTCCCAACTCTCCCGATCGCACGCACGCTCATCCAATGCAGGCGGGTGAAACGCTGTCGCATCTCGCGGCGAAGTACTACGGCAATCCCGGACGTTGGCGCTACATCGCCGACGGCAACGGCATCACCGATCCACGTCGACTCGAAGCAGGTCAGATGCTGACCGTGCCATCGATCCAGTAAGCAAGTGCAGCACGAGGAAAAAGTAACGGCATGAGTACCGCCACCGAAGAAACGCCATCGAGCATCACGCTGGAATCCCTGTCGGAAAGTCTGCGCGGGTTCTACGTGCCGCGCTTCGAGATCCTGGTGGAAGGTGCAGGCTTGCCCGGCGATGTGATGAAGGACGTGTGCGAACTCACCTATGAGGATGACGTCGACAACATGGACAGCTTCCAGATCGTCGTCAGCAACTGGGACGAGCGAGCGCGCAAGTACAAGTACATCGGCTCGGAGACCAAGGAAGATCTCAACAGCGGTGGTTGCGATGGCAGTGCCACCGGCAATGGGGGTGCGGGTGCCGGTGGTGCGCAAAGCAGTCGCGCGCAGATGTTCGAGCCCTGCAGCAAGCAGGTGCGCATCCGCATGGGCTACGGTGAGGATCTCAAGACGATGATCACGGGCTTCTTCACCACCATGGAGCCCACCTTCAGCGGCAGCGGTGCCTCCACGCTCAACGTGCGCGGCATCAATGTGCTGCAGCGCCTGCGCACCAAGAAATACGACGACTTTTTCGAGAACAAGAAACCGAGTGAGATCGCGCGTCTGGTGTGTCAGCGGCGCGACCGTGAACTCAATGCGCTGCGCCTGCCGGTGGAAATCGTGCTCGACGACGATGTCGAGGAGAACGAAAAGCCGATCGAGCAGCTCTGGCAGCGCAATGAATACAGCATCGACTTTCTGTGGAAACTGGCGCGTCGAGTCGGCTACGTGCTCACCCTGATGGAGCCGCAGACACCGGGCGCCAATCCGCGCCTGCGCTTCGGGCCTTCCAATCGTGGTGAGTCGCTGGGTGAGTCCGTCTACGAGCTGCAGCTCGGCCGTTCCCTGATCGATTTCCGTCCGCGCATCACCACTGCCAATCAATTCAAATCGGTGACGGTGAATGGTTGGAACCGTCGCACACAGAAACGCATCAGCGAGAAAGTGAGCTTCGACGATCGCGAGATGCAGCGTCTGAACAGTGATCTGCGCTACATGCTCTGCATGTGTGATGCGCGTGAAGAGCTGGTGGTGGATGAGCCGGTGTGGACCGAGAACCAGGCCAAGGAACGCGCCAAGGCGCTCTTGCTCGATCAGCAGAAGCAGATGGTGAAGGTGAGTGCCACCACGATCGGGCTGCCACTGCTGCGTGCCGGCACGCGCGTGATGATCACGCAGGTCGGTGCGCGCCTGAGCGGCACCTATTTCGTCACCAAGACGCAACACGTTTTCAACGACAGCGGCTACATCACCAAGTTCGATGCGCGCCGCGAACACGTGCCCACCGGAGGGGATGCCTGATGCAGAACATCGTCAACGGCATCGCCCTCGGCACCGTCGTCAACAATCACGACCCGCAAGGCCTGGGACGCGTGCAGATCCAGTTCGTGATGCTCGGTCCCGATACCCCCGCACGGTGGTGCCATGTGTGTGCACCGGCCGCCGGTGGTGACCGCGGCTTCTTCTTCATGCCGGAGGTGGGCGACGAAGTGATCGTGGCCTTCGACCATGGCGACTTCGATCACGGTTACGTCATCGGCTATCCCTGGAACCCGGTGCAGCAACCACCGTCGCAGCATCCGGGTGAGCGCATGATCCGCTCGCGCGAAGGACACACCATACGCTTCATCGATTCCGCGCCGAATGGCGGCACGCAAGGTGCGCTCATCATCGAAGACGCGCACGGCAACGTCATCACCATGACCAACGGTGTGATGACCATCAACGCGCGCGTACATCTGAACATCAACGCGCTCTCCATGACCATCATGGGACGGCCGGTGAATCCGCTGGGAGGGGATATCTGATGGCCGCAGCGCAGAGCGACAAGGGCTTCGAACTGGAAGTGCCGATTCCCGAGGAGCTGAAGGCCTTCCTCGCCAAACCACTGTGTGCGGACATTTCCCTGCCGGAGCCGGGCAAGGTGTCGCTGCAATTGCCGTCGGGCGCCACGCTCAAGGGCATCGGCGACATCACCAAGGGCATTCCCACCAATTGCACGCTCAACGTGTCGTTGATGATGCAGCTCGGGCCGGTGCTCGCGAATCTGGAATGCTTCATCCGTGTGTTGAAGTTGATCAAGCCGCTGATCGACATCGTCAAGGGCCTGCCTTTCCCGCCAGTGAAGGCCATCGCCGATTTCGGCGTGGCGGCGAAGGAGGTGATGGAGTGCATCGTCGCCTTCACCACACCTGCCGGCATGATTCCCTTCGTGCGCGACATCCTCTGTCTGATCATCCGCATGCTGGCGTGTCTGGTGCAGCAGATGGACAGCATCATTTCCCTGATGGAGAAACTGTCGCTCAGCATCACAGCGGCCGAAGGCAATCCCACCGAACAGGCGCTGTTGGAATGCGCCAAGGAAAACGCACAGCGCGCGGCGAAGGCACAGATGCAGGCGATCGAGCCCGTGATGGTGCTGCTCGAGATTGCGGGGCCTCTGATGGAGATCGCGGGTGTCGGTCCCATCGAGATTCCCACCATGGGTGAGTCGGAAGACGTGCAGCAGCTGCGCGGCGTCGTCAACACCCTCGAAGAGTTCGTGCAAACGCTGGAACTCGTCGTCAAGGCGCTGGGAGGTTGTCCCGAATGATCCGACCCAATGCCAAACGCGATTTTCTCGGTGTCGGCTGGAAGTTCCCGCTGCAGGTCAACGCACAGGGCGGCATCGCCACGGCCAAGTTCGAGCAGAGCATCGAGGAATCGATCTATCAGATTCTCAGCACCGCACCGGGTGAACGCCTGATGATGCCGGACTTCGGCTGCGGCATTCACGAACTCGTGTTCTCGCCCAATGCCTCCGGCACGCGCGCGCTGGTGGTCGATGCGGTGCGCCGCGCACTCGTGGCCTATGAACCACGCATCGACGTGCTCACCGTCGAAGCGGAACCGCCGGAAGGCGAGGACAACCTGCTCATCATCCGCGTGAACTACCGCGTGCGTGCCAACAACACGTTGGAGAACCTCGTGTATCCCTTCTACATCACGGAGGGCAGATAGATGCCGCTGCAGGATCACTTCCCCGTCATCGACGATCGCTCCTATGCCTCACTGGTGGACGAGATACGCGCACGCATTCCGCGCTACACGCCGGAGTGGACCAACCTCAATGAAAGCGATCCCGGCATCGTGCTGGCACAGCTCTTCGCCTGGTTGACCGAGCTGCAGCTGTTCCGTCTGTCGAAGGTGCCGGAGCTGCATTACCTCAAGTTTCTGGAACTGATCGGCATCGAACTCGAACCCGCGCAGGCGGCCACCGCGAAACTCACGCTGCAGGTGGCGCCGGGCTTCAATCGCGATGCGATCATCGTGCCCGCGAAAACGCAGATCGGCAGTGCCGAGCCGGACGAGCAGGGCCGCATCGTGTTCGAAACCGATCGTGCCGTCACCGTCGTGCGAGCCAAGTTGCTCAACCTGGTGGCGCACGATGGTTTTGCCTTCCGCGATCTCAGCAACGACAACCTGGACACCACCGTCAGCTTCCAACCCTTCGGCCCTGCAGCGATCGCGAACAACAGTTTCATGCTCGGCTTCGACGAGCCCTTGCCCGAGGTCACTTTCCAACTCAGCGTGTGGAAACCGCAACCGACACGCGGCGCCGTGGTCAGCCGCTGCGAAAGTGCCGCCACGCCACGCGTGGGCGTGCAGTTGCGCTGGGAATATTGGGACGGTGCCGAATGGTCGCCGCTCACCTTGCTCAAGGACGAATCCGCCGCCTTCACACAGAACGGTGACATCCAACTGCGCGGACCCAAGGCCGGCAGCATGGCGGCACGCACGGTGGGCACGCTGACGACACCGCGTTATTGGATCCGCGCCCGCATCGTCAACGCCGGTTACGAAGAAGCGCCGCGTCTGCTCGCCGTACGCATCAATACGGTGACGGTGACGCAGGCCGAAACCTGGGAACTCGAACCCGTCGGCGGCAGCAACGGCGAAGTCGATCAGATCCTGCGTCTGCGCAACACACCGGTACTGGCGGGGAGCCTCGTATTGGAAGTGGATGAAGGCAATGGCTTCCAACCCTGGAGCGAAGTACCGGACTTCTTCGGCTCAGGCCCCGACGATCCGCACTATGTATTGAATCGTGCCACCGGTGAGATTCGTTTCGGCGATGGCAAGAACGGGCGCGTGCCGGTGGCCAATGCCAACAACCGCACCAACGTGCGCGCACGTGTCTATCGCGCCGGCGGTGGCAAGCGCGGCAACGTCGCCGCCAATACGCTCACCCGCGTACTCGATGCAGTGACGGGACTCGACGCCAACAACGTCACCAATCCTTTTCCCGCAGCCGGTGGTCGCGATGAGCAGGGCGTCAACGACGCGATTCGGCGCGCGCCGCAGGTGCTCAAACATCACGATCGCGCCGTCACCGCCGAAGACTTCGAAGCGCTGGCGATGCAGGCCGCCAACATCGCGCGCGCCGTCGCACTGCCGCTGCATCATCCCGACTATCCCGGCATCGAAGTGCCCGGCGTGGTCACGGTACTGGTGGTGCCCGACGTCGAAGGTGAGGCACCGGTGCCGAATGCCGGCACCTTGAGCGCCGTTTGCGCCTATCTGAACCAACGGCGTTTGCTCACATCCGAACTCTACGTGAAAGGGCCGACCTACAAGACCGTGGTCGTACACGCGGAGCTCGTGGCGGAGGATTCGGCCGATCTCGCGGAAATCAAGGCGCAGGCGCTCGACAGTCTGGCGCTGTACTTCCATCCCATTCGTGGTGGCGAAGCGAGCGATCCCACGCTGCCGGTGGATGACCCCGCCCGCAGCGGTGGTGGCTGGCCCTTCGGCGGCGACATTTACTATTCGTTGCTCTATCGACGTTTGCTGTTCCGCGGTGTGAAGCGCTTGGTATCGCTGCGCATCGAACTCGATGGCGAACTCTATCCCGAGTGCCGCGACGTGCCGATCGACGTCGGTGTGCTGCTGCGCAGCGGTGAGCACCAGATCGACGTCAACTACGAGGTGGTGCAATGAGCTTGCACAGCCACGCACCCTGGTTGCCGCTGACGAGCGCGCCGCCACACGATCCGCGGCGTTTGCCGCTCAACAAGCGTGTCGGCTGGCATCTCGCGCAGACGCAGCATGTGGAAGAGGACGCCTGCGGCAATCTCGTGCTCGCTGCTGCCGCGGGATCGGGCCGCAGTCTGTTCGAGCCGAGTGGCTCGCTCGGTGGTCTGCGACTGCCGAAGACCCTGGCCTATGCCGGCGATTTCGGCGTCGTCCTGCTCGATCGCGACAGCGCCACTCTGAAAACCTTTGATCCCTGTGCCTGCAGGTTCGAACCCGTGCCCTTTACCGGTGGCCATGGTAAAGGCGCACGGCAGTTCGATGATCCGCGCGCGCTTCTCTTCTGCGGCGACAAACTCATCGTCGCCGACACCGGCAACAAGCGGCTCGTCGTCTACAGCAAGTTCGGTTTTCTGGTACGTGGCTTCTGGAATCCGCCGGCACCGGAACTGGAGCAAGCCTGGCAACCGGTGGCGCTGGCGCAGAGCACCGATCGCCGCATTCTCGTGGCCGATCCTGCCAACGGCGCGGTGCATGTGTTCAACGGGGCCGGCATCTGGCTCAGGGCTTTTCGCGGTCTGGGCGGCCTCACCTCGATCGCGGTCGACACGCGCAATCGTCTCTACGTGGTGAGTGACGAGCTCTCACCGGTACGCGTGCTGCAGTTGCCGGACGGGCGCGAACTCGTGCCCATCGAGCACGGCGAGTTGAGTGTGCCGGCCTTGACCTCGCACTTCAGTGTGCCTTTCGCGGTGGATGCGCAGGGCAACGTCGAGCTCGGTGAGCTGTGTGCACGTTATCGCGGCGAGCTCACCGCCGTTCCGCGTTGGTTCGATACGAGCGGCACGTCGATCGAAAACTATTCGCCGCCGGAGCCGAGCTACCAGAAAGAAGGCGTGGCGCTCAGCACGGCACTGGATAGCCGTCTCTATCGCTGTCAGTGGCATCGCATCGCGCTCGAAGCCGTGGTGCCGCGCGGCACGCGTCTCACCATCTCCACCTTCAGCGCCGAAACCGAACTTTCTCCGACGCAGGTGGCGGCGGTTGCGCCCGAGCAGTGGCAGACACGTCAGACCTTGTATCCACAGGAACGCAATCTGTCGCAGGCACTGGATTGGGATTGTCTGGTGCGTTCCGAACCGGGCCGCTATCTGTGGCTGAAACTCGAACTGCGCAGCGATGGCACCGACACGCCGCGGCTCTGCAACCTGGAGCTCGAATTTCCACGCATCAGTCTCGCACGCTACCTGCCGGCGGTGTTCACCGAAGAGCCGCAGGCGGCCGACTTCACCGATCGCTTCCTCGCCATCTTCGATCGCGGCTTCCGCCAGATGGAACGACACATCGACACCATGGCGCGGCTGTTCGATCCGCTCTCCGCGCCGGCAGATGCCGGGCGCAAGGATTTCCTGAGTTGGTTGGCGTCGTGGATCGGCGTGACGCTCGATCGGCAATTGCCGCTGGCGCTGCGCCGGCGTCTCGTCAAGAACGCAGCTGCGCTCTATCACCGCCGCGGCACGCTCGAAGGCCTGCGCGGCATGCTGAATCTCTATCTCAATCTCGATCGGCGCGCGTGCAAGGAGCAGTCGGATTGCCGGCCCTGTGGCTCACCCGAAGCACCGAAGTGGCAGCAGCCGCATCTCATTTTGGAACATTTCGTATTGAGGCGCTGGCTCTTCCTCGGCGTGGGACGTCTGGGCGAACAGGCACAGCTCTGGGGCCACAAGATCGTCAACCGCAGTCAGCTGCGCGGTGCAGGAGAGGGCAATGCCCAGCTCGGCGTCACCCAGCTCAATTCGGTACCGGATCCACTGCGCGATCCCTTCCATGTCTACGCCCACAAATTCTCGGTGTTTCTGCCGGCCTGGGTCGGGCGCGTGGAGTCCTATCGCAAGGCAGTGGCACGACTGGTGGAAGCGGAAAAACCGGCCCACACGCAGGCGCAGGTGGTGTACGTGGAGCCGCGCTTTCGCATCGGCATTCAATCGATGATCGGTTACGACGCGGTGATCGGCTGCTATCCGCGCGGCATTACGCTCGATGACAGCAAGCTCGGCAAGGGAACGGTGCTCACGGGCGAGGTGCCCCGTGACATGAAACGAATCGGATGAACGAAAGAGGGTTGTCACAGATGACTGCCAAACACAAAGGTGGATGCGGATGCCCCGGCTGCGAGGCCGAGAGCTTCAGCCGCAACAACTATTTCACCGGCAAGCTGATGGTGGAGCGCGACTTCACCGACGAGCAGCACTACTTCATGGAGAAGATCCGGCTGCATCACCAGCGCCTGCACGGCAGTGGCATCGTGTGCGGCCTGCAGGTGACTGCCCACGATGCACCCTGTGACGATCGCTATGTGATCCTGCAACCCGGCAGTGCCATCGACTGCTGTGGCAAGGACATCCTCGTGCCGCGTCCCGAGGTGATCGATCTCTATGCCTTCCCTGCGATCCAGGAGCTGCTCGAAGCAGCGCAGCAGGACGGGGAGGGTGAAGAAGCGACTGCCACGCATCGTCTGCAACTGTGCCTGCGCTATCGCGAGTGTCCGGGCGAAGACATCCCCGTGCTCTATGACGACTGCGGCTGCGACGACAGTCGCTGTGCACCGAACCGTATTCTCGAAAGCTATGAAGTCGATCTCCGGGTCGATCCCGAGCTGCCGGCGCAGAACCCGCATCAACCGGCACTGAACTGGCAGAGCACCTTGAACATCGCACATGCAGTGGCGGTGTATCTGCACGAAGCGACGCGTCGGCTCTATGTGCTGAGCGCAGGTGATGAAGGTGTGATCTATCAGGTCAGCACCGACAACCTCGCCATCGAAGCGTCCTTTGCGCTCGAACGCCAAGGCTTGGCGCTCACCACCAACGACGCCGGTACCGAACTCTATGTGGTGGTGGCACACGACGATGGCCCGGCCGGAGGTGATGCCGAGCTCTGGGTCTTCGACATAAGCGATACCAACCTTTCTGCTGGCGCGGTGCGTACCGGTGTGGTGACAGATACGACGGACACCGAAGTATCACTGCAACGCTTGAACGACGATTCCTTGCTGGCACTGTTCCACAAGGGCGGCAAGTTGCGTCTTTGGAATGCCGGTGTCGCTGCGCCGGATACGCCCGATGCCGCGCTCGATCATGGTGTCGATCTCGCCGGCCTCGCACTCAGCAGTGACGGTGCCTATGTCTACAGTGCCCAGCCCGGCAGCAACAAGGCACATCGCTTCGAACCTGGCGGGGTCGATTTCGCTCCCACCGAAATCGCCACCAGCGGCGTTGCCGCCGATCAGGCCACACGCGTCGCAGTGGCACATTCGTCCGGCGACGACCTGTTGGTGGTACTCGATGCCGCCACCTCGAGCCTGCGGCTGGTCGAACTCGACGGCAACGTATTGGCCACGGTTCCGCTCGCCCACACACCACGTGCGATTGCCATCAGTGGCGGTGCGCATTGGGCCTATGTACTCGTCGACAACGGTGCCGACAGTTTCGTGCAGAGCGTGAATCTGCACAGCCTCTTGCAGGGCAATGCGGTAAGTGCCGCAACGCCGATCGAAGTCGGCGTCGATGCGCGCGACCTCGTCTTGACCAGCAATGGTCAGCGTCTCTTCGTTCCCTATGTCGCCGATCCGACCATCACCAACGCCGGTGGAGTCGCCATCGTCGACATCAGCGAAGCCAACTGTCGTGCGCTGCTGTGGCCCGAGGAGTGTCCGAGCTGTGACGAAGGCGATTGCCTCGTGCTCGCCACGATCGAGAACTATCGCCCCGGCTTCCGCGTGCTCGACATGCCGAATCCCGCGCCCGATGCCAGCGCCGATCTCGAAGCCGGCATCGCGCGCATCGACAACAAACTCGGGCGCAAATATCTGCCCAGCACGAGCGCCATCGCGGCAGCACTCGAATGTCTGCTCGAGAACTGCTGTGGTGGTACGCAGGGTGGTGGTGAACAAGGGCCTCCCGGTCCTCCGGGTCCGCAAGGTCCTGCCGGTGCCGCAGGACCTGCCGGTGAAGCCGGTCCTATGGGACCGCCGGGTCCGGCGGGCAGCGATGGTCGCAGCATCACCGAAGTAGCGGTGCAGATGATTCCCTGCGGCGAAGCACCGAGCGGCAGCGTCACACCGATCGGCAGCAACGAACTGCAGTTGAACCTGCAATTGCCGAGCAACTGCAATCCCTTGCTCGCACACATCTGCAACATCGGTTGGATCCACGACGGCGTCTACGATCGTGAGAAGCTTCTGGGCTCCGGCATCTACGTGGGCACGGGTGACATCCCGCTCATGCGTTTTCTGATGCGCTTCGACGCGGCAGTAGAGGCAGCGGACCTCAATCATCACACCATCCGCATCTGTGCCGAGAGTTTCGACTCGAATGCCTATCAGCCGCTGCACATCTGGCCCGTGATCATCAACCCTGGGGTGTTCCACTCCCAGAACTGCGGATTGGAAGAGTTCAAACCGGGAGATCGTCTCGATGCCGATCTCGTCAACGGTGTGGAAGTGCTGATCGAAGCGGTGCATCTCGAGCGTTTCAAACATTACATCCTCAGCATTTCCGTTCGCGGTGATTTCATCCGTGACAAGGAAGGCCGCAATGCCGACCTCGAACATCTCGCGCCCTGGCTCACCAATGGCACCGGTGCACCCACTGCACTGCATACGGGCGATGGTGTGCCCGGTGGTGAATTCCGCAGCTGGTTCACGTTCACCTCGAGTCAGCTGACCGGACCGGGCAATCGCAGCAACCTCAATGAAGGTGGCAATGGCACGGTGGTGGGGGTGGACACCGTCAGAGGTGTCGGCACCGTGGTGAGCGCCGGTACCACGCGGCGCTCGAATCTCACCGCGCGCAGTGCCAAACGCACGCTGCGCACCAACGTGCCGAACGCAAGCTCATACAACGCGCAAGGGCAGCTCATGATCAATCGCGCCAGCTTCGACGAACTCGTGGCGCTCGACGGCATCGGGCCCGAAATCGCCAGGGCCATCATCGCCCAGCGCGAAAAGAGGCCTTTCAAGAACGAGGCAGCGCTGCTGAAGGTTTCCGGCATCGGCGAGAAGTTGCTCGCCAAGATCGCCAACAAGATCACTTTTGAACAGGGAGAATAGCCATGGCCAGGACTAGCGCGCCGCGCAACGATTGCCGGCAACCTCTTCGTAACGATCCCTGCTGTCCCGACTGCGGCGCCTTGGAATGTCTGTGCCGGCCACGCTTCTTCGCGGGGCAATTGCTCAGCGAACAGGATCTGAACCGTCTGGACCAATACATCCGCAACAAGAACCGCCTGCACGTGCGCAACCTGCACGGCTGGGGGGTGGTGAATGGGCTGATGGTGGTGTGCGATCCCTGCGGCGACGTGAAGGTCACGCAGGGTTACGCGGTGGATCCCTGCGGCAACGACATCGTCGTGTGCGAGGAGACTCGTGCGAATCTGTGCGAGTTGATCCGCAAGTGCCGGCAAAGCGAGCCGCAGAACGAATGCCAGCCATTCCGCGCGCCGCCCAACAGCAACTGCGCCGATGCCGAGGAAGAATGGGTATTGGCGATTTCCTATCAGGAATGGCAGAGCCGCGGTGTGATGCCCTTGCGTGGTTCGTCCTGTGGCTGTGGCAACGGCTCCTGCAACTGCGGCGGCAGTAGTGGCGGCGATGGAGGCTGCGGTTGTGGCGGTGCGAGCGGCAAGAGCAGCGGCGGTTGTGGTTGTGGCTGCGGCGGAGGCACCAAGACTACGAGCATGGCACGCGCGGTGCAGAGCGCCTTGCCCGCTGCCGCACGGCGCGGACTGCCGGCGCAATGCGAGGCCACGGTGACCTGCGAAGGCTATACGTTCTCCGTCTATCGCAAGCCCGAGAAAGAGCAGCGCGACGACAACCAACGCGGTTTCGGCCTCGAAGGCGCCTTCTGGGATCAATTGCGCTGTTGCCTGCAGCCCTTGCTCGACGCACTGCCGCCGATGCCGCAACAAGGCACGATCGATCCCACCACCGGTGCAGGAGTTCCGGCGACGGCTCAGGCGCTGGCCTACAGCAGCTGGTGCTGCCGCTTCCGCGACAATCTCTACAAGCATTTCTCGCAGAGCCGCAACACCACCTGCGAAATCCTGGCACGCCTGCGGGCCGTGTCGTGTCCGAATCCGCAGAACCGCGACAACTTCATGCAGGATTTCACGCGCGCCTTCTTCGAGTTGCTCGCGATCTGGCTCGAAGGCATCAAGAACTGCATCTGTCTGGCGCTGTTGCCGCCGGTACCGCAGAACACCTGTGATCTACGGGTACCGCTCGCCACCGTGAAGGTGAGGGCACGTGATTGTCAGGTGCTGAGCATCTGCAACTGGACCACCGAACGCAAACTCCTGATCAGCTGGCCGGCGGTGACGCACTGGCTCAGCATCGTGCCCATCGGCACGCTGTTGCGTGAACTGCTCGATCGTCTGTGTTGCCGCTCACTGCTGGACATCTTCGATCGTCTGTTCGACGAACGTCCGCAGCCGACACCCCAACCGAGCCCCAATGATCCGATTCCGGGCGCGGCACCGGCGCCCAATACCGTCGCCGGAAACTTTGCCATCCGCAGTGCCGCGGGCCTGCAAACCAACGTCGACACCGGCGCGAACAATCGGGTCGAGACTGATTCCTTCGCCAACACTTTCAATTTGGCGTCCGCACTTTTCTCGACGCGCTTCTCCGCCGACTTCACCGCGCCGGCCGTGAATCTGCAGCAGCTGATGCGTGGCTTCGTGGCGCGCGGACGCAAGGGTGAAGTGTTGCAACTCGGGGCCTTGCTCAACGCCACTTCCGATCGCTTCGCCTTGCCGGAAAACGGTCAGACGCTCAACACGGTCGAGCGCAAGAACCTGCCGCTGGTGCTGCTCGCCGAAACCGTGTTGCGTCCTCTGCTGAACGTTTCGCTCGGTGAAAAGCAGGCGAACGAGCGCATGGCGGATCTGCAGCAGGAACTGAGCGGCTTGCGCACGAATACGGCGACTGCCGCATCCACGGCGGCGGACGCGCAGGCACTGCGGCAGGAAGTCGAAAGCCTGCGCAGTGAACTGCGCGAGCAACAGGCACTGATCAAGAACCTGATGAGCAAGCTGCAATAGCGCAGGGAGGCCTCATGGCAACTTTCGCAGCGGTGCGTCCGCAATTCAAAGACGGCGATTATCTCAGCGCCGACGAGCTGGAGGAGATCATTGCCTATCTGCGCAGCAACGATGCGCGGCAGAATCTCGGTCAGCACAGCTGGGGAGTGGCCGTTGGACTCGACCTGGTGTCGAGTCCGATTTCACCCACGGCGGTGGACTACTTCGTCCAGCCCGGAGTGGCGATCGACGGCTATGGCCGCTTGATCGTGGTGCAAAGTCCGACGCGCCTCGATCCCGCCCAGTTCTCGGGCGTCGGCAGTGGGCTGGTCGACGTGTGGATCCGTTATGACCAGGCCGACTTCATGGCCACGCGCCCCGGCTTCAATAACTGCAACGAGAACGACTCGTACACGCGTATCAGCGAAGGCTTCCGTCTGGTGTTCGGCAGCAAGGGCAGTGTGATCCAACGCGAAAGCGGCGTCATCGTGAACGAAGCGCTGGTGACCGATGCGCGCGATGCGCTGCGAGTGGTCGATCCCGACGCACCGCTTCTGCTCGATGGTGCCGTGCCACATCAGGAATTCCCGGAAGACGACACCACTGCGCTGTGGCTCGTACCGCTGGGCCATGTGCGTTGGTCGGCTGCCACCAACAGCTTTCTGCCGCTGGTCGATCCCGCTGAAGTGGAAGCGCTGCAAAGCGGGGCCGGCACCAAGACTCCCGATCAAGTCTATGAAGCCTTGATGCAGAGCCGCGCCAAACGGCGCATGTTGGGCGTGGTGGCGGAATCGGTCTTCGCCGCCGATGGCCTCATCCGTTTACGTGAACGCAAGGTGCCGGCCGATCCGGCCAATGGCAACGACGCCGTCAGCCGTGCGCAGGCGATACAGAGTCGCGACATGCACGTATGCGAGGGTCAACTCAAGCCGAAGGAACTCGTGTGGCTCGAAGGCAACGTGCGCATCAAGGGTGATGCGCGTTTGCTCAATGGGCGTCTGGAATTCCGCGACGGTGAAGGGCGTGACTACATCGCGCGCATCGTCGATGGCAGCACGCTGACTCCCAGCACGCCGCTCTTGTTGCAACGCAGCGACAACAATCCGCGCGGTGGCAGCGATCTGCAGATGTTGCTCGGCAGGAGCGATGACGGTCGCAATCGTTTCTGCATCGGCAGTGTGGGCTATGAGGGCAAGGACCTCTGCAACCTCACTGCCAACGTCAATCCGCGAGTCGTGGTGCAGGACGACGGCAAACTCGGCATCGGCACCTTGAATCCCGACAGCCCACTGAGTTCTCCCTACACCGTGCGCGGCCTGCGCCAGCGGGTCACGGAAAATCCCGGCACGCCGGAAGAGAAGACCTACGACATCTATCGCCTCGAAACCTACGAAAACGCCGAAGGCCTGCCGGAATGGCAGCTGGATCTGTGGGATCGTGAGGATAGTACGCGCAAGAGCCTGAGCTTCACCGACAGCGTCGTCGGCCGCAGCCGTCTGCTGCTGCAGGACACCGGTCGCATCGGCATGGGCACCACCGAACCCACCAAGCAATTGCACATCCATGGCAACGATCCCGCCATCTTCCTCGACATCAACGGCAACTCGGGTGTCGACCGCTGCGATCTCATCTTCGGCAAGGATGGAGCGGCGGCCGCTGGTCTGACCTGGAACAAGGGCAGCAATCGATTGCTTTTGCACTACGGCGACATCAACAACATCGAGTTGACCGCCACGTACCTGATGTTCCGGCAGAACGGTACCGACACGATGACCATCCGCCAGGGACGCGTCGGCATCGGTACCGCTTCACCTTCCACACCCTTGCACGTCACCGGTGGCACCGAGGCCACGTTGGCGAGCACCTCGGGCTATCTGCTGGTGGGCGACGTCAATTCGTTCAACGTCGTGTTCGGCAACAATGAAATCCAGGCCCGCAGCGCCGGCGCTGCCTCCGCTTTGTTCCTGCAAGCCGAGGGCGGTGATCTCGTCGTGAACCGCGGCACTTCGGTCGTCAACTTCACCAACGCGGGCAATGTGGGCGTGGGCACCCTGACGCCCACGGCCAAGCTCGACGTGCGCGGAGACATCAGACTTGGTCCCACCGGAGCACTGTCGGCCATGGCGGCCAACGAGAACTTCCGTGTGGTGGCCGGGCGTGTGGCGGCAAACGGCACCAAGATCGCGGGCGAGGGCTTTACCGTGACCTTCATCGAAACCGGCAGGTACTCCCTCTCTTTCAATCCTGCGTTCACTTCACCTCCCGTCGTGGTAGCCTGTCCCGCCGGCAGTGCTTCGGCGGAAGAAGACAACATCGTCACCGTCATCAGTGTCACCAACGGCAGTGCCGTGATTCGTGTCATGGACGTAGTCGTCACCGGCACGGGCGCAACGGCTCAGAACGGCAGCTTCAACTTCATCGCCGTCGGTACGCGCTGAGGAGGGAGTGATGGGAGAAGCGGCGCTGCAACTACGGCGGCTGACCTTGGAATGTGAAGCCGCAGCATCGCCCGCGCAGCTCGCGGCGTTCGCGGCACGCTTCGCCAAGATCGCTCGTTCCAGGTTGGCAGACGCGTTGCAGGAGCAGCTCGGCACACTCGACGCCCGCGGTGGCGATGCCGTGGTACTGATTGAACGACTCGCACTCGAGTTCGACGTGGATCTGCTTCTGGCAGAGCGTGAAATCGCTGTCCTCTGGGCCAGCAAAATGAAACAGGCGCTGGCCAAGTTGCTGCAAAGTCGCAGCGGTGCAGAGGTGGTGATGATATACGACAGTCCAGCGCACCATCTCGCCGCCTTCCTGAGCGACTGTCTGCGCGGAGACATCCGCCACTGGTATTACCGTCAGTTCGAAGGGCTTTGGGCCTTGCCATCGAGCGCGGCACTGCGTACCGCCTTGTGTGCGGATCCAGGGATGGGACGTGCGGCCTTGCAGTTGCTCTCGATCGGTGAACTCACCGAACTCTGTGCAGCGCTCACTCCGGCCGATGCGCGACAGACGACGCAGATGCTCTATGCCCAGGACGAACGGCAACGAGCGCCGGGGGTGGAGGAGGCGGTCGCCTTCGTTCGTGGCATCGAGGACAAGCTCGACCGTCTCGTGTCCGAGTTGAAGGACGAGGCGCAGACCTTGTTGCTCTGTGTGCTTGCGGGCGATCTCGCGCCGATGCCGACCGCCGTCGTCTGGAACTGTGCGCGTCTGATGTCGGTGTTGCTCACCATACGCAACCGCGCGCCGGGACGTTTCGAACGCACCATGCAGGAGTTGCGGCAGGGACGGCGCCGCGAGCTCCTGGCTCATCTTCAAGTGGAGGAAGCAGCGCTTCTATTGCCGCTCGCTCCGGCCGTGACGGAAGTCTTCCTATCGGTCTTTGCTTCCAAGGTGTCACCCTCTCTGGCGGGTTCAGTGTGGACCCATGCCAGCACCTGGTTCGGCAATGCCTTTCTGCTCTTGCCACAACTGCAACGTCTGCCCTTGGCCAGCGTGGCGGAATGGGAACCTCTGCTCGAGCAAGCACCGCTGCGCGTATTGCGCTGGTTGTTGCTTTGTCTCTGTCAGGGACAAGACCGCTTCCTCGCGGCAACGCGTGATCCATTGCTGCGCGATCTATGCGGTGTCCCTCCAACCATCGATCTCACTGCTCTCATGCCCTGGCTCGATGCGCAACTGAGCGCTGCGCGCATCGAAGCGCTGTTCGCGGCCCTGCGCTCAGTGGCGCAGGAGCAAGCGCGTTCCACCGAGCAAGTGCTGCTCGAACGGGATGGCACGCTCTATCTGGTGACGCGTGAAAAGGAAACGGCGCGTTGGTTGGCGCTACGTCCTCTGCCCGAGCAACCGATGGACCTGGAGGTGAGTGACGAGGACAGCGTCGAAGCGAGCGACTTCGCCTCACTATGGCCAGCCCGACTCGTATGTGCGGACCCGGTCAAGGGCTGTCTGTGTACCCTGGCGCAGTTCACTCTCAAGAGCCTGGCAGCGCGGTTACCGGGTTTTGCCACTTCCAGCGTCAATCACCTCTTGCGCAACTTCCTCTGCATGTCCGCCACACTGGTGGCGGAAGACGCGCACATCGACGTGGCGCTGACTCGTGTGCCGCTGAGCGTGATCCTCAACATCAGCGGCCTCAATCGCGGCACGCTGAGCTTGCCCGAGTTCGATCCGAGGCCGCTGCGGCTGCACGAAAGCAATTGAGAGGTGGTCATGAGCAGTTTGGCGCGGGACAGTTTCACCTTGGCATTGCAGCGGTTGGACCTCCTGCTGTATCGCCAGATCCTGCGGCTGCGAGCGAGTTATCAACTATCGCTCGACGAATTTCGCGGGCTGTATGTCTCCGATCAGCAAGTGGATGCTTTGATCCAGCAGGACTCGCGCTTCGGGCAGGTCGACGTTGCAGAGCTCGATGCCAAGGCCGCCGCCATGGTGGCGGCCGTGCGTGCGGCGCTGGCGGCAGATCCACTTTGGGTACGCCTGTGCACTTGCTATGCACTCAATGACTTCGAGCAGGATGTGATCCTGCTCGCCCTCGCGCCCGAATTCGCCAACAAGTATCCGCTGCTCTATGCCTATCTGAACAACGATGTCACGCGCAAGGCGGCGACCGTGGAGTTGGCGCTGAACCTGTTCAGTTCCGCCGACTCCCTCCACCGCGATCGTGCGGCCTTTGCCGCGCACGGCACGCTGCTCGGCCAGGGCCTGCTGCAAAGCGCAGGAAACAACACTGAACCCAGCTCGTTGTCGAATGGCTTCGTGCTGGCGACACCGGTACGGGAATTCTTGTTGGGTCATGCTGCTTTCGACGGCGCCTTTCAAACCTTCTGCCGCCGTGAACAGCCTGCTTGGAGCGAGTGGCAGCAGTGGCCCTTCGCGAACGAAGTGCGCGCGCGCTTTGCCGACTTCGCGCGGGCCTTGCAAGCAGGAGAGGGGCCACACCTCATCGTGGTGGAAGCCACGGCGACGAGCGGCGCGGTGGAACTCTGCAGCAATGCCTTGGCGCAGTGTCGTCTGAGCGCCTGGCAGGTGGAGGCGCGAGCACTCGATGCGGAACGTGACAACCTCAATCTGATTCGTGGGCTGGCGCAGGGGGCACTGCTCGACGGTGCTGGTCTCGTGTTGAAGCTCACCGCAGCCAATGGGGAAGGCAATGCGCGCGTCGTCACTGCGGCGTTGCTGCGTCATCTGCGCGACTTCTGGCGCAATCTCGATGTCGCTTTGCCGTGTTTTCTGATCGTGGAGCCCGGCCTGCATTGGCGTGAGCTCTGCGCTGAGATTCCGCATCTGTACTACAAACTGCCGGCACCCGATCTCGCCCAGCGTGAAGGCTTCTGGCAAGTGCATCTACGGCAGCGGGGGCTGCGCGTTGCACCCGAGGCCATCGCTGCTGCCGCCGACTACTTCCATCTCGACTGGCAACAGGTGCGCGCAGCGGCTGCGGCGCTGTCGCTGCATGACGCGACCGAGTTGCAGGTGGAACATTTGTTTGCAGCGGCGAAGCAACAATCGCACGGCGATCTCGATGAGCTCGCCAGTCGTGTCGAGAAACCCTACGCACTCGATGATCTGGTACTACCCAGTGCGGTGCTCGGGCGCATCAAGGAAATCATCGCCGCCGTGCGCGCGCGGCGGCTGGTATTCGAAGAGTGGGGCCTGCGACGCAAACTCGGTGGTGGCAGTGGCCTGGCGGCGATGTTCGGTGGCGCCAGTGGCACCGGCAAGACCATGAGCGCCGGCGTGATCGCCAATGCGATCGGCCTCGATCTCTATCGCGTGGAACTCGCCAGCGTCGTGTCCAAATACATCGGTGAGACCGAGAAGAATCTGGAACGTATCTTCAATGCGGCGCGGCAAGCGAACTGCATTCTCTTGCTCGACGAAGCCGATGCGCTCTTCGGCAAACGTACCGAAGTGAGCGATGCGCACGACCGCTACGCCAACATCGAGGTGGCCTATCTCTTGCAAAAACTCGAGAACCACGACGGCATCGTGATACTCACGACTAACCTCGCGAAGAACATCGATGCAGCCTTCACGCGGCGCCTGCAATTCATCATCGAGTTTCCGCGCCCCGACGTCGCGCTGCGCGAACGGCTCTGGCGCAACATGCTGACGGGTGGCCTGCCACTGAGCGACGACATCGATTTCAGTTTTCTCGCGCGCCAGTTCGACAACACCGGCGGTGAGATCCGCAACATGGTGCTCGACGCCGCGCTGATGGCCGCGGCGAGCGGTCAGGTGGTCGACATGGCGCTGTTACTGCGTGCCGCAGCGCGGCAGATGATGAAGCAGGGCAAGGTGCCGTCGGCGGTGGAGTTCAAGCATTACTTCAGTTTGGTGGACAGCAGAGGGTAGGAGGGCGGTGACGCCCACCGATGCGAGGGCAACAATGGCAATCGATATCAATGTGGTACGACAGGAAGCGACCGTCGCGGTGCAATTGGCATTGGCGAGGCTCTATGAAAACGCCGACAGCGAAGCCATGAGAGGTTTTGCCGAAGCCATCGCCGAAGCGGCCGTCGTTGCGGTGCAGAACGTGATCGATCACGCCGAGATCGAATCGGGCGGTGGTGGAATCCGCTAGCACGGTGCAGTAATCGAACAGACAAACCGGCAACACGCTCAACCATCGCCGATCGCCCGTCATGGAAAAAGCGCAGGACTCCACCAAGACCAGGCAATCTGCCCCTGCGCAGGAACGCACCTCGCAGAAAGCCAACCAAGGTGCTACTGCACCATGTCTGCTCAGCTGTTTGGGCAATCTGGCGATCCAGGGCATCCTGCAACCCAAGTTGGCAGTGGGTCACCCCAATGATCCCTATGAACGTGAAGCCGACCGCATGGCGGATTACGTGCTCGGTGCCGCGCATACCAGACCTCCTGCGATCAGCGCGCTCGCAGCGGCTCACGTGCAGCGGCTGTGTGCCACGTGCATGGACTCTGGCCCCAAATCCTGCTGCGAAGATGAAGCGCAGGGGGTAGTGCAGACCAAACGCGACTCAAGCGCGGATGGTGGTGGCCATGATGGAGGAGCGCATAAAGCCGATCTGAGTTTTCTCAACGGAGGTGGTTTTTCGCTTCCGGCTTCCACTCGCCAACAGTTCGAAGCCCGCTTTGGACGATCCTTGAGTCACGTGCGTCTGCACACCGGTAGCGCCGCCGCGGCCGCCAACGTCGCGCTACAGGCGCGGGCCTTCACCATCAGCAACCACATCGCCTTCGCGGCCGGCAGCTATGCGCCGGAAACACCGACGGGGCGTTGGTTGCTTGCGCATGAATTGACGCACGTGCTGCAACAGCAGGCGGGCGCTCATCCTCTGATCCAACGTTGGACCGATGAAGATCTGTATTTCCGGCATGAATGGAACGAGCGACGTGAGGCAGAACGCCTCGAGGCTCGTCGTCGGCACGATACCTGGGTGCGTGGACACACGGAGGACCATGCTGCTGCCCTGAACGCGCAGAACCGAACACTGGACGAGGACGTCACGAGTTCGCGCGCGTCCGTGACCCGCTTGCGGATGAGCATGCTCGAGCAAGTGTTCGAGGATCAGGCTGCTCCCGCCGATCCAATGTGGGAGCCTTTCAGGAGCAGTGGCCTTGCGCCCCCTCTACCGGACGATCTGCTGCCGAGCTGGCGCGCGGCGGAATTGAGCAGGCAAACGTTGGAAACGATGTTGCGAGGGGAAGAAGTGAACGATGAAGTCGCCGAATCAGTGCGCGCCAGTTTCAGCTTCTTCTTTCAAAGCCTGTCGCAGGCGTCGGAAGCGCAGGAGCGCCACGAAAGACAACTGCAAGAGCGGCTCACCACACGCCGTGCCACGCGCGCGATGCTGGGTGGCGGTACTCCGTGCCCGAGCTGCCACTCTACACCCACAGTACCCGATTTCGGCGACTTCCCGAATTTCGACTCATCCTTCGGCGGCAATGTAGTCACCGCCGGTGAGTTCGTCAGCAGCGGCGCCGTGTTCGATGCCAATCCCACGGGTTGGATCGGTGCACATCTCGAGAGCGACTTGATGGTGGTGCGGCAGGCGCTGTACCTGGTGGAACGTGCGCGCGACATGGAGCAGTGGCGGCAGATGTTGCGTGAATATGCCGCTGCGGTCGCGGTGATGGATCGTCTGCTGCTGCAACGGTTACCGAGGTCTTCGGAAATCGCGCAGGCCTTCGTGGAAGCCAGGGATCTGTTGCAACGTCAGGAGCAGCTGCGGGAGCGGTACCCGAACGCCATCAAGATACCGGCGGTGTTCTACCCGGAAGACAAGTTCATCGAGGTCGATGATCCCGCCGGTGGTGGACGACGTGAGGTGGCGCAGGGCATTCCGTGGATGTTCTACCTGACGCATACAGAAAATCCCTCGCACGATCGCTGGGCGGAGGGGTTCGAGTGGGTCTTGCATGACGTCACCTCGGCGAACAGACCGAGCGCGCGCTATCGGCCCAGTGATGTCCTGATGGCGGTTTCGACTCCGTCCATCTTCATAGATCCCCCACGCGAGTTGTTCACGCAGTTGAACCACCGCTTGAGGTTTCCGCGCGGTCACCTGTATTGGACCGCACCGAGTGGCCGGGGTGATTCCATCGCAACCACGGAACCCTGGACGCTGTCCGATTGGCTGAAAACAATTGGTCTCACCCTGAGCGTGCTTGCATTGGTGCTCGGTACGGCAGGGTACGGCACGCCGGCGGCAGTGGCGCTCATCGCCGCCTCCGGCGTCAACATCGCTGGCACCTTGACCGATCTGTCCGAGAAGCAGGAATTTGGTGTGCTCACACAGAGAGACCTCAACGAGGCGACCCTTTCCATCACTCTGGACGTGATATCCGGTCTCACTGCGGGACTGGGGCAGGTCTATGGTTTGTCGATGCGTGCGGCAGCGCGCGCTACGGCGACGGGAGTTTCTGCCTCACGCGCCCTGACTGTGGCGAGTGGAGCACGACGACTGTGGTTCGTATCGCAGACCGCGGGTGCCGCTGGCGACGCCGCAAAGATCTACATCACCGGTGCGGATTTCGTGCAGAACTACCGCCTCATCCAGAGTCAGACCAATCTCACCGAGGCACAGCGCACCGAAGCCTTGCGCAACCTGGTATTCATGTCGTTGTTGAACGGCACTTTGAGTCTGATGTCGCTGCGAGGCGGCATACAAGACCTCAGGCGCGGCACGCCGGTGCACATCGAGATCGACCCCGAGAGCGGCAGTGCCACCGTACGTCCTGCCACTGCTGCAGAAGCGGCCGACCCCTCCGGCGTCCGCACCGATGTGGAAGGAGCGCCGGGTGGCACGAGAGCGCGCACCTCTTCGGCTGCGGGCGAAGCCGAAGGTCCGAATTCCAGGGTTCACAGCGACCCCGACGTGCAAGCGCATACCACGATGCGCAATGCCACGGGAGAAACGCATGAATTCAGCATCAGGCGTAATGGCTGGATCACACGCTGTTCCGAGAATTGCACCAACATCACCGACAGCATCATCGACCGCTTGAACGACGTGCGTGGTCGTCTGCCACCCAACAGCGCCCACATCGAGCGCATGCGTCAGCTTGCCAATCAAGTGCATGAACTCGATGAGGCAGCTCGTGCCGCAGCCCGCAGCGGGAGTCTGGATGAGCAGGCCGAACGGCTCCTCGCACGCGCACGGGCCTTGGAAATGCAGACCTCGATGATCGAACGCGACGTGGGACGTGAACTCGCAGCCTTCCGTTCTGCCGCTCCGCGGGATTGGCCCGTGCGGCAGGTCAGCTATGACACCTTGCCGCGGGATCTGGCCGGCAACATCGATACCTTGCCGCACGGAATCGTCTACGAGTTTCCAGGAGGTCACCGCGTGTGGCGCCTGGAAAACGGTGGCATTGCGCACGACAGCTACATCGGTCCCAGCCACGGACGCCAGCGTTTCGAACAGGAGTTCTATCGACCGGGCGAAGCCAACCGCAGAGGTTACGAGCGGGCGCATACCTTGGGACAGGGCACTGGCTTCGAAAGTCCCTTTGCGATTCCGTATGCGCCTTCTGCGGTCAACCAGCGCCTGCAGAACGACGGTATCGAGGAATTCCTGCGCGGACTGCGCGACCAGGCACCGCCCGGCGGGCACTTCCACGTCATCACCGAAACGCACATGCGGCCCGGTTCTCTCGATCTCCAAAGCATCATCTACCGCGTCGAATTCTCTCAGGATGGTGCGCGTACCCGTCTGTTCGAATTCAACATCGACGTCGGTGGCACACCGACCAATCCGCATCTGACCTACAACATCTCCTCCGTGACTTCCAACCCGGATCTCATGGACATGATGCTGAGTGTGGATGTGCCACAACGTGTGCGGACTCGCGTGCTCCGTGGTGCCGCCGCGCATCGCGCGGCCACCGGCACGAGTGATACACCCTAGTTTCCCATTCATCGAAGCGTCGCAGTCCAAGTCAACCAGGCGCCACTGGACCGTAGGTTGGCCTTCGCCACGTTCAGCTGTTTCTCTCCCCTGAAGGTTCCATGAGGTTTGCGTTGCTCCGGATGAGTCGCTGTGGGGCGGTTCCGGTGAGAGACCGTCGAAGGCCATGGATGGCCTGAGCCGAGCCGCCACGGATGGCTTCATGGCGTGTCTCGAACTGGAACCGCCCCACAGCGACTCGAAACCCGTACGAGCAGCTGTCTACGAGTTACGTTCGACATTCCATGCTGGGCTTCGCTCAACCTACGCCACGCTCCGTCCTTTCGTTATTGCACCGCTAGTAGTAAAACAACGCACTCATACAAGAACCCGAGCCGTGAAGCATCGGGTCATTCGCTTGGAGGGGAAATGGCCAATCCGCACAAGGCGGCCAAGGTGAGTCGCCGTACGCTATTGTCCGGCACGGCGGCGCTGCTGCCACTGGTCGCCACATCCTGTAGTTCCACATCCACCAACGATCGCGTCATCGCGACGAATGCCGTATTCACTGCGCAGGAACGCGCCACGCTGCGCGCGGTGGTGGATCGTTTGATTCCTGCCGATGAATTCAGCCCGGCGGCAAGTGAGTGTGGTGTGCTCGATTATTTCGAGCGCTGTCTGAACGAATGGAATCAAGGCGACCTACCGCTGCTACGTTCTTCTCTCGCCGCACTCGAGACTGAAGCACAGAAGCAGGGCGGTGACTTTGCTGCACTCGATGCAAGTGCACAGGATGCCTTGCTCGAGGCGATGGAAGCGGGGCAGTTCCCACAAGCCGACGCGCAAGCAGGGTTCAATCGTCTCTTGCGTCTGACGCTCGAAGGCATGTTCAGCGATCCCTATTACGGCGGTAATCGCAACTACGTGGGTTGGGATCTGATCGGCTATCCCGGTGTGATGCTTGCCACCACGGCAGAGATGCAGGTGATGGGTCGGCGTCTGCCGCCGCTGCACACTTCGGCTTATGGAGCAGAGCACGATGGCCACTGAACTGCGCGAAACCGATGTGGTCGTGGTGGGGCTCGGCGCCGCCGGTGGCATCGCCGTACTGCCGCTGTGTCGTGCCGGTTTGAAAGTGATTGGCCTCGAAGCCGGCACCTGGATGAATCCTGGCCGTGATTATCGCGCCGACGAAATCCACAACAACGTGCGTGCGCTGGTCACGACGGGTAACAAGGTGGCCGGCGAAATTCCCACCACACGCCGCAGCGAAACCGAAGTCGCGCGTCAGGGCACACGCCATCCCATGATGAATGCGGTAGGTGGCACTTCGATTCACTATCACGCGCAGAGCTGGCGCCTGAATCCCTGGGACTTTCGTGTGCGTAGCGCCACCATCGAGCGTTATGGCGCGTCCTATCTGCCGCCGGGCAGCACGGTGGAGGATTGGCCGCTCAGCTATGACGAACTCGAACCCTATTACGATCACGTCGAATACGAACTCGGTGTGAGTGGCAAGGCAGGCAACATCCAGGGCCGTATCGATCCTGAAGGCAATGTCTTCGAAGGGCCGCGCCAGCGCGAATATCCGATGCCGCCGCTGCGCTCGTGTGAGTATCTCGATCACATGATGAAAACCGCGCGCGAACTCGGCTGGCATCCCTACCGCAATCCGGCGGCGATCAACTCACAGGTCTATGAAGGTCGTCCCGGTTGTGCACTGCATGGCTGGTGTGATCGCGGCGGATGTCACATCCGTGCCAAGAGTTCGACCGACGTCACCACGATCCCGAAGGCGCTGGCCACGGGCAATCTCAGTGTGGTCGACAATGCCAATGTGCGTCGCATCCGTACCGACAACACGGGGCGCGCCACGGGTGTGAGCTATTTCCGCGACGGCGAGGAATATTTTCAACCGGCGCGCGTGGTGCTCATCGGCTGCTACACCTTCGAGAACATCCGGTTGTTGTTGCTCTCGCGCGGAGGACGCCATCCCGAAGGCATCGGCAACAATCGTGGGCAGTTGGGCAAGCATTATTTCGCGCATTGGGATGGCCAGGCGGGGGCGGGTGTTTCGGCTTTGTTCCCCTTCGATCTCAACATCTGGTACGGCGCGATCGCGCAGGGCGTGATGGTGGACGACTGGGCCGACGACAACTTCGACCACGCCGGTCTCGGATTCATCGGTGGGGCCACGTTGCATACCTATACGGAGAAGCATCCGATCGGCGCCGCGGCGATGAATACCTTCGGCCGCACGCGCAAACGTTGGGGGGCGGAGTGGAAGCGTTTCATTCGTGACAACGCCGGACGTTGGACGAGTGCCTATCTGCAGGGCAACACCTATCCCTACGAGAATACCTGGGCGGATCTCGATCCCAACGTCACCGATCCCTTCGGTGATCCGGTATTGCGCATCACCGCGGGACCGAAGGAATGCGAACCCAAGGCGGCGGCGCACGCGGGGCAGAAGATGATCGAGTGGTTCCGCGCCGCAGGTGCCATCGAGGTGATTGGTGGTCAGGGTGGCAATGGTGCGCTCGTTTCCACGCATTGCCATGGCGGCACCCGCATGGGCGATGATCCCTCGACCAGTGTGGTGGATGCCTTCGGCTTCGTGCACGACTGTCCCAATCTTGGCGTGTTGGGTGGCTCGGTGATGGGAACGGCCGGTGCGCGCAATCCAACGCAGACCCTGCAGGCGCTGGCGTGGCGTACGGCGGATCACCTGGTGGCGAGCTGGAACGAGAGAGCGGGGCGTTGACCCCGTTCTTTCACATCACAGTGCCGGTGTCTGCTGATGGGAAAGTAAGACCCAGGCGCCATCGCGGCGCACATAGGTGCTGGAACACAGCGCGTGATAGGCGTCTCGGCCTGGACGGCTCGCGGTGACACGATAGGCCACTACGATGGTGCGATCGCGATTGGTACTGGTGCGACCGGTGAAGTCGATCGTTTCCCAACGTGGCGCTCCCGCAATGTTCGTCAGCACCTCTTCGGCGCGCATCACACCGATGGGCTCCGGAAACACCATCAACGCATCGGCATCCATGTGTCGGCGAAAGAAGCTTTGGCCGTTGAGCCAGAACAGCTCTTCGTACTGCCACACTTCATCCATGGTGGCCTTGCTCATGAGTTCCTGTTCCATGGCTGCACCTCCGGTGTTTGCATGTGGCCATGGTAGTCCGCGCCCTTCGTAGCGGCAGCCTCGACAAGCCCAAACTGTGCGCCACCGCACTCGTGGCATGCCTGGGCTTCAGTTGGTTCAGGTCCTCACTTCGAAAATGTGCTCAGCCATGGTGGTGAGGACGGCACCTCGACGGCAGCGATACACGGGATGTCGACGGGCTTCTAGCTCATGACTGGTTGGTCAGTTTGAGCATGGGACCGGTCCGTACCGTTCGGTTGTGTCACTACGCATCAAATAACGGTTAAAAACCGTTAATCCACTGAATCTTGCCCTTTTTTTCCACGATTACCTACGTATGATCCGATCCCAGTCCCGCCGCCAAGAACAACAGGGATGTGCTGTGCCGCTTATCAACCAATCGATTAAGGCTTCTGGGGGGACTGTAGTACATGCCGCAACACACTGCGCGTGCGCGCGCATCCGCACGCTTGCTCCACCGTTCACTCACCGTCGCGATTCTTTCCAGCCTCACTACCATTGCGCAGGCGCAGGACGCCACTGCGGAATTGAGTGAGCTCGTCACCACCTACTGCACCGAATGCCATAACTTCGAAGACTATTCCGGTGGGCTCGATCTGGAGGCCTTCGATTTCGCGCACATCGGCGATCAGGCCGATGTCGGCGAGCGCATGATTCGCAAACTCAGCGCCGGTGTGATGCCGCCGCCCGGCAAGCCACGTCCGACCGAGGCAGAGCAGAAGAAGTTGGTCGATGGTCTCGTGAGCGTGCTCGACGAGGCCTGGGAAGCATCACCGGTACTGGTGCCGCCCGGCATCCATCGCATGAACCGCGCCGAGTACGCGAATGCGATTGCCGAGCTCCTGAATCTGAAGATCGATCCCTCGACCTTGTTGCCGGTGGATGACACCAGCTACGGCTTCGACAATATGGCCGGTTCGCTCGGCTCTTCCCCCGCGCTGATCGAAGCCTATGTGTCGGCGGCAGCCAAGATCAGCCGCCTCGCGCTCGGCCATGAGCTCGACACCACGCGCAAGGAATATCACTCACCACCCGATTTCTCGCAGAACCGTCACGTACCCGGCTTGCCCTTCGGCAGTCGCGGCGGCCTCATGGCCGAGCATCACTTCCCGGCAGACGGTAACTACACCTTCAACTGGACCCCCGTGCGCTCGAACGCCGGCGGTTTGTTCGGCGATGCCAATGGCGAACAGCTGGAGCTCACCATCGATGGTGAGTTGATCCATACCTGGGATGTCGCCACCGAGAACCCACGCAACATGACGGACGAACGCTATGTGGTGACGGTGCCGGTGACTGCAGGTCCGCATCGCGTGGGGCTGAGTTTCGTTGCGCGCACGCACATGCCCAGCAACGACTTCAACAAGAAATTCGAACGCACCACGCTGACGCAGGATGTGGTGGGCTTCACCTTCGCACCGCACGTCAACGCCCTGTCGATCACCGGGCCTTTCGATGCGCAGCGCCCCGAGCGCAGCCCGAGCCGCGACAAGATCTTCAGTTGCTATCCCGCAAGCGCGGATCAGGAACTTTCCTGCGCGACACAGATACTCACCGAGCTTGGTACCCAGGCCTATCGCCGCCCGGTCGATCGGGATGATGTGGAATTGCTGCTGCAATTCTTCGAAGTGGGGCGCAGGGAAGGTGGCGATTTTGAAACGGGCATTCAGAGATCCCTGCAATTGATCCTGGCCGATCCCGAATTCATCTATCGCAGCGAATTGCCGGGTGAAGGGGATGGGCAGTACTACGCGATCAGCGATCTGGAGCTGGCCTCGCGTCTGGCCTTCTTCCTATGGAGCAGCCCGCCCGATGCAGAACTGCTGGAATTGGCCGGCGCTGGCACCTTGCGTTCGGGTGACACGCTGCAACGGCAGGTGGAGCGCATGTTGCAGGATCCACGTGCGAGTGCCTTGACGCAGAACTTCGCATCGCAATGGCTGCAATTGCGCAACCTTGCTTCCACCGCGCCGGTTGCCGATCTGTTCCCCGACTTCGACGACAACCTGCGTCAGGCCTTCCGCATCGAAACCGAGCTCCTGTTCGAGAGCGTGATGCGCGAAGACCGTGACGTCACCGAATTGCTCGATGCCAACTACACCTTCCTCAACGAACGCCTCGCGAAGCACTACGGCATCACGGGCGTGTACGGCAGTCACTTCCGCCGTGTGGAGCTGCCGCCGGAATTCGACAGCCGCCGTGGTCTGCTCGGTAAGGGCAGCATTCTGACGGTGAGCTCGGTGGCGGATCGCACCGCCACCGTGCGCCGCGGCAAATGGGTGTTGCTCAACATCCTCGGCGTAGTGCCGCCGGAACCGCCGCCGAATGTGCCGGCACTCGAAGCCAGCGACAATCCTGCTGCGGGTCCACAGACCATGCGCGAACGCATGACCATGCATGCCTCGAATCCGGCCTGCGCTTCGTGCCATCAGATCATGGATCCCATCGGTTTCGCGCTGGAAGGCTTCGATGCGATCGGACGCGAACGCACGACGGAGTTCGGCAAGCCGATCGATCTCAGTGGTCAGTTGGTCGATGGTCAGACTTTCGTCGGCCCATCCGAATTGCGCGAAGCACTCCTGAAGTACAAACCGCAGTTCGTGCAGACCGTGGCCGAGCGTCTTCTGACCTACGGACTCGGTCGCGGCGTCGAGTATTACGACATGCCGGTGGTGCGTGACATCGTGCGCCAGGCCGGCCAACGAGATAACCGTTTCTCTGCGCTGATCCTGGGCGTGGTGAACAGCAAACCCTTCCAGATGAACCAGCGCCAGGTGAGCGGCCTGGCAGCCCAGTGAGCCGAGGAGAAACCTATGTTCCTGACCAAGAAACATCTTTCCCGTCGCACCCTGCTGCGTGGCGCCGGCACCGCCTTGGCCTTGCCGCTGCTCGATGCGATGGTGCCGGCACACACGGCACTGGCACAGACTGCCGCCGCAGCGGTGCCGCGTTTCGTGGGCATCTTCTCCGCGCACGGTTGGGCCGCCACCTACTGGCACGATGGTCGCCACAACGAGCTTGCACCGACCGAAGGCCGCAACATCGGTCTCGGCTTCGTGCATCAACCGCTGGCACCGTTCCAGGACAAGCTCTGCATCGTCGGTGGTCTCGATGCCACGTCGTCGATGCCGCCGCCCGGCACCAGCGGTGGTGACCATGCGCGCGCTGCCGCTTCACTCACCGGCGCACCACCGAAGAAAACCGGTGGTCCCGACATCGAATGTGGTACCAGCGTCGACCAATACATCGCACAGCGTCATGGGCAGGGCACGCTGCTGCCTTCGATTCAGCTCGGCATCGAAGATCCCGGTTCCAACACCGGGGTGTGCGGTTGGGGCTATAGCTGTGCCTATTCCAACTCCGTGTCCTGGGCGAGTCCGACACAGCCGTTGCCGCATGAAGTGAATCCTCTGGTGGTGTTCGAACGTCTCTTTGGCGACGGTGCGACACCGGAAGAGCGTCAGGCGCGTCGCCTGGCCAATGCGAGCATTCTCGATGCGGTGACGCAGAAGACCGCACGCCTGAAACAACGTTTGGGCAACGACGACCAGCTGCGTCTGGATGCCTATCTGACCAACGTGCGCGAAGTGGAACGAAGGGTACAACTCGCCGCGCAGAGCACGGGCGTGGTACCGGAGATGGAATTGCCCTTTGGTCCGCCACAGTCGATCGACGAACACATCAAGTTGATGTGGGACCTGCAGGTGCTGGCCTTCCAGGCCGACATCACGCGCGTGAGCTCGCTCTTGTTCTGTCGTGACGAAAGCAACACCTCGTATCCCGAGTCGGGGGTGATGACGGCCAACCACAGCTCTTCACACCACGGCGAAGATCCGCAGCGCCGCGAAGACTGGGCCAAGATCAATCGCTATCACATGCAGACCTTCGCCTACTTCCTGCAGAAGCTGAAGGACACGCCCGATGGCGATGGCGGATCTCTGTTCGACAACACGCTCGCGCTCTGGACTTCCAACATGGGTAACGCCAACCAGCACAGCCACGTCAACGTAGGCCAGTTGATCGTCGGTGGCGCGGCAGGGCGGCACCATCCGAAACGGCTCAACATTCTCGACAACGGCCCGACCTCGAACTTCCTGTTGAGCGTGCTGCACATGTATGACATCGAGAACGACAGCATCGGCGACAGTACGCGCGCCACGTCTTTGAGCTGAGGGCGAGCGCATGAAGAACGCGATGAACTTGCGCAAGGCCGCATTGGCGCTGGCCCTCGGTATGGCCTTCGCGAATGCGCAGGCGGAGCTCAACCTGGCCGATGCCGTGATGAATGGCGATCGCGCTGCCATCGAAACCCTCTTGGCCGAAGGTGCCGACGTCAACGCGGCGCAGCTCGACGACACCACCGCGCTGCACTATGCCGCGTATCAGGACGATCTGGCACTGGCGGAGCGTTTGCTCGAAGCCGGTGCCGACGTCGATGCTGCCACGCGCCTTGGCGCCACACCGCTCTATCTCGCCGCGGTCAACGGCAGTGCACCGATGCTTCGTCTTTTGCTGGATTCAGGTGCGGATCCGAATCTGACGGTGCTGTCCCACAGCGAAACACCACTGATGTTTGCTGCGCGTTCGGGTTCCGTGGAAGCCGTACGCTTACTGCTGGACGCCGGTGCGGATTTCGAAGCGAAGGATGACTATCGCGGTGCAACGCCACTTTTGTTTGCCGCAGAACAGAATCATGCCGACGTCGTGCGCTACCTGATCGAACGCGGCGCCAATCCCAATGCCAGAACCAAGACCGTGGTGGAGGAGGGGCGGCGTGGTCCCGCACTGCCGACCGGTGGTCTATCCGGTTTGATGCTGGCAGCACGTGAAGGTGGCATCGAAACGGTGAAAGTGCTGCTCGAGGCGAAGGCACTCGTGAATCAGCAAAGTGCCGAAGGTCATACCGCACTGCTTGCGGCGATTCAAAATGCCAACGTCGAGATTGCAGGACTGCTGATCGATGCCGGTGCCGATGTGAGTCTCGCCAACGATCGCGGCTGGAATCCGCTCTACATGGCGGTGAAGATGCGTTCGCTGGAGAAGGGCACCATGCCCAATCCCGTGGTCGACATGGACGGCATGTATCACCTCATCGAACGCTTGCTGGAGAAGGGCGCCAACGTCAATGCGCGCCTGATGGCCGACACCGAAGTACACAACTCCATTCGCTCTACCTGGCTCGATGAAGCCGGCGCCACACCCTTTCTGCGCGCCGCGCTGTGCGCAGACCTGAAGGTGATGAAACTCTTGCTCGCCCACGGTGCAGATCCCTTGATCGCCACCACCGACGGCACCACGGCGCTCGCAGCGCTTGCTGGCGTGGGTTATACGAAGGGCTTCATGCAGGACGTAGGTCCGATCGAAGAAAGCATCGAAGCGATGCAGCTCCTGCTCGATGCCGGCATCGACATAGAAGCGAAGAACGACGATGAAGTGGCGGCCATTCACGGCGCCGCGCACAAGAACTTCGTGGAAGGCATACAACTTCTGGTGGATCATGGTGCGGACCTCACCTCGCGCAGCAATCGCCGTGGCCAGTTTCAACGCGCCGATGGCATCGAGGGCAACACCGTGCTCGATTGGGCCGATGGTTTTCAGACCGGCATGGAAAGCGCGATCTACAATGCGGAAGCGGTGGAATTGCTCGAACGCCTCCTGACCGAGCGCGGCTTGCCGCTGGAGCGTCTGTCCGGAACCGTCGGTGGCAGGGTGGCACAGCAATAAGATGCGCAAGATTCTCGTGCTGGGGCTGGCATTCTCTGCCAGCCTCGTTTCCTTCGAAGTTCCCGCTCAAAACAAGACCGTGCTCGATGGCGTCTACAGCAAGGCGCAAGCGCAACGTGGTGCACGTACCTACCGCAATATCTGTGCGCACTGTCATGAAGGTGGCGAGCCGGATGCGGAGCCGCTGATCGGTCCCGACTTCATCGAACGTTGGCGCGAAGCGCCTCTGTCCTTTCTGCATGGTTTCTTCAGTCGCGAAATGCCGGGCGACGAGCCGGGCAGCCTCAAGCCGCAGGTGTATCTGGAGACGCTGGCCTTCCTGCTGCAGGAAAACGGTTATCCAGCGGGGGCGGAACTGAAGGAAGATGCGCTCTCCGATATTTGGTTGGTCGGTCCAGATGGTGCCAAGCCGCTGCCGGCCAACGCGTTGGTGCGCGTGGTTGGCTGTTTGGCGACGGACAAGCTGAGCCTGGAGCGTGGGTCCTTGCCGGAACGCGTGCGACGCGCCGACAGCACCCATGCCGAAGAATTGGCACAGGCAGCACAACTCTCCTTGGGGGAAGCCCGTTATGCACTGCGTGGTGAGGCAGCACAGAGCGCGATTGCTGCAGGCAGCAAGGTGCAGGTGAAGGGCGTGTGGGTGCCAAGTGGTAGCGAGGTCACTCTGACCGTGCTGTCGCTGGCCGAGACCGGTGCTGCATGCAACTGAAGTGCAAAGCCCCTCACGCACTGCACGCGCAATTCTTGCGCCGCGCGCTCGCAGCAGCATTCGTTGGCATGTTCCTGTCATCGCTTCATGCCTGGGGCGCCGAGCGCACCGTGCTGGATGGCGTCTATTCCGAACAACAGGCGCAGCGCGGCAAACGTGCCTACGATCGCTATTGCAAGCAATGCCATCTCAGCGACCTGCAGGGCAACGCGCTGGAGCCTCCGCTCGTATCGCAGTGGTTTCTCGATGCCTGGCGTGAGGACTATCTGTGGAGTCTCTACGACTTCATTCAGACCCGGATGCCGAAGAGCAAGCAATATCGTCCCGGCAGTCTCAAGCCGCAAGAAACCCTCGACATCCTCGCCTACATCCTGTCGTACAACGATTTCCCGAGTGGTGCCAATGCGCTGACCCTGGATGATCTGCCGCAGGTGCTGTTGGTGGCGCATGAAGGTCCCAAACCTTTTCCAGCCAATGCCATGGTACGCACCGTCGGCTGTCTGCAAGCGATGGAGCAGGGGCATCGTTTGGAACACGGCGCAGCACCGGCACGCGTGCGCACGGGAGATGAAACCGATGCGGCGGAACTCGCGCATTCAGTGGAGCAGAGCTTGGGTGAACATAGCCTTTCTCTACTCAACCTCGATGTACTCACTACCAGTGAGCCACTGGCTACGATGGTGGGTCGCAAGGTGCAGGCGAAGGGAGTATTGAACTCACTCGGCAAGGCCGACGCGCGGCTCTTCGTGTTGTCGTTGGAAGCGGTGGGGGAGTGCAGCCTTTGACGGCGAGCCCAAAAGTAAAAAGGGGATGCGTTGTGCATCCCCTTTTTCGTTAGGCCTCCGCTTCGTGCGGCGTGCTGTTGCGCCGCTTTTCCGTGAGGCTCGCGATCAACACGAAGAAGAGCGGAATGAAGAAGGTCGCGATGAAGGTCGCGGCCGCCATGCCGCCGATCACGCCGGTGCCGAGTGCGATGCGGCTGCCGGAGCCGGCGCCGCTACTGATGGCTAGCGGAATACAGCCCATGGTGAAGGCCAGCGAGGTCATCACGATCGGACGGAAGCGCAGTGCCGCCGCTTCGCTTGCCGCCTGCAACAGCGGCTTGCCTTCACGCAGGCGGATCATCGCGAACTCCACGATCAAAATCGCGTTCTTCGCCGATAGACCTATCAGCGTGACGAGACCGATCTGGAAGTAGATGTCGTTGTTCAGTCCACGCAGCCAGGTGGCGAGGATGGCACCGAACACCGCGAAGGGTACTGCCGTGATCACCGCGAGCGGAATCGACCAACGCTCGTACTGCGCCGCGAGGATCAGGAAGATCATCACGAAGCCAAAGATGAAGGGCTGAGCGCCCGTATCGGCCACACTCACTTCCTGATAGGCGGAACCGACCCACGACAGGGTATAGGCAGTGCCGAGCACCTGATCCGCCGTTTCCTGCAATGCGGCGAGCACCTGGCCGGAGCTGTAGCCCGGCGCCGGTTCGGCAATGATGTTGGCGGCGGGGAAGCCGTTGAAACGTTGCACGAGGTCGGGACCGATCACACGCTGCACGCGCACGAGCGAACTCAGCGGTACCAACGAACCATTGGTGGAACGCACGTATACCTTGCCGAGATCTTCCGGACCGCTGCGGAATTCTGCCTCCGACTGCAGGTTCACGCGGAAGTTGCGACCGAGCAGCGTGAAGTCGTTGACGTAGAAGCTGCCGAAGGTGGCCTGCATCGTGGTGAAGATGTCGGTGAGCGGCACGTCGAGCGCAGCGGCTTTTTCGCGATCGAGATCGAGCTTGTACTGCGGCGTGCTGGTCGAGAACGTGGTCTGCACGCTCGCGAACTCGGGACGCTGCTGGGCGAGGGCGATGAACTCGTTGGTCTTCGCCATCATCTGCTCGATGCTTTCACCGCCACGGTTCTGGATGTAGCCCTCGACGCCGCCGGTCATGCTCATGCCGGTGATCGGCGGCGGGTTGAAGGCGAGTACCAGACCTTCCTTGATGTCCGCCCCCATGCCCATGTAGGTGAAGGCCAAATTGGCGGCATGCAGGTCGGGGCTTTTACGTTCCTGCCAGTCCTTGAGCACGACGAAGGACACGCCACCGCTCGGCGTGGAGGCCTGCGTCAGGATGTCGAAGCCGGCGAAGGTCAGCACCGAGGTCACCGCCTCATGCTGATCGAGACGTTCCGACATCGTCGCTGCCACCGCCGCCGTGCGATTGAGCGAAGAGGCGGGCGGCAGGATGTAGGCCACCATCAGATAGCCCTGGTCTTCGGCTGGTACGAGTGAGCTCGGTACGCGCGTGAAGATGCTCCACGTCAGCGCAAGAATCGCCGCAGCAAGACCGAGCCCCAACAGCGCACGACGCAGCAGGAAGTTCACGCCCTTCACGTAACCGGCGGTGGTACGTTCGAACCACTGGTTGAACCAACGTAGAAACGCAGGTGGTTGATGATGACCGGGCTTGAGCAGGATCGCGCAGAGTGCGGGCGTGAGCGTGAGTGCCACGAAGCCGGAGATGGCCACGGACACCGAAATCGTCACCGCGAACTGGCGATACATCACACCCGTGAGTCCACCGAGGAAGGCCACGGGCAGGAACACCGACGACAGCACGAGTACGATCGCGATCACGGGCCCCGTCACTTCGCGCATGGCCTGTATCGTGGCATCGACCGGACTCTTGCCTTCCTTCGTCATGATGCGTTCGACGTTCTCGATCACGATGATGGCGTCGTCCACCACGATGCCGATCGCAAGCACCATGCCGAACAAGGTCAAGAGATTCACCGAGAAACCGAGCGCGAGCATGCCCGCGAAGGTACCGATGATCGCCACCGGCACGGCGAGGAGCGGAATCAGGGTCGCACGCCAGTTCTGCAGGAACACGTAGACAACGAGAACCACGAGCAGCATCGCTTCGAAGAAGGTCTGCACCACTTCCTCGATCGACACGCGTACGAACTTGGTGGTGTCGAAGGGAATTTCGTAGAAGAGACCTTCGGGGAAGAACTGCGCGAGTTCGGCCATGCGTTCTTCCACTGCCTGCGATACCGCCAGCGCGTTGGCGCCGGGTTGCAGATAGATGCCCACCGGCACGGAGGGAATCACACCTTCGGTTGCGGTGAAGCTGTAGTCCTGCGCGCCAAGCTCGACGCGGGCCACGTCCTTCAAGCGCAAGGTCGCACCTTCGTGATTCGAACGCAGGATGATGTTCTCGAACTCGGCAGGTTGGGTCAGACGACCCTGAGTCGACACGGCATAGGTGTAGACCTGGTCGGCCGGCGTGGGTTCGGCACCGAATTTACCGGCAGCGAACTGTGAGTTCTGCTGCTGGATGGCGCGCGCGACTTCTACCGCAGTGAGGTTGTACTGCGCGAGCTTGTCCGGGCTGAGCCAGATGCGCATCGAGTAGTCTTTCTGGCCGAACAACGACGCCTGACCCACCCCCGGAATACGCTTGAGCTCATCGATGATGTTGATGAGGGCGTAGTTCGAGATGTAGACATCGTCGAACTGCGGGTTGTCGGACGACAACGAGATCACCTGCAGAATCGCGCTCGACTGTTTCTGCACCGTGATGCCGAGACGACGTACTTCTTCGGGCAGCCGCGCTTCGGCTGCCGTCACCTGGTTGCGCACGTTGATCGCGGCCTGATCGGGATCGGTGCCGAGATCGAAGCTGACGTTGATGGTGAGGATGCCCGACGAGGTACTCGTCGAGCGCATGTAGATCATGTCGTCGAGGCCGTTCACCGATTGTTCGATCGGTGCCGCTACGGTCTCAGCCAAGACTTCCGGACTTGCGCCAGGATACATGGCGGTGATCACGATCTCGGGCGGCACGATGTCGGGATACTGTTCGACCGGCAGGTTGCGCAGCGACAACAGGCCGGCGAGCACGATGATCACCGACAACACCGTGGCGAAGATCGGCCTCTTGATGAAGAAGCTGGAAATCATCGCGCCTCCTTATTGCGGATTCGCAGCAGGCACCGGCGTCACCGGCATGCCCGGCTGCACCCTTAGCAATCCGTTGCTGATGATGCGCATGCCGTTCTCCACACCGGAGGTGGCGATCCAATTGGTTCCCACCGCCATGCCCGTGGTGACCGGCGTGTACTGCACCATGTTCTGTTGATCGACGCTGAGCACGAAGGGACCCTGCGGCCCCTGCATCACGGCCGCCTGCGGCACCAGCAGTACGTCGTTCAGTGTCAGGTCCATCACGCTCACACGCGCGAACTGACCCGGCAGCACCTCATTGTTGGGGTTCGGGAACACTGCGCGCGCCTGCACCGTGCCCGTGCTGGGATCGACCGTGCTGGCGGTGAAGTCGATGCTGCCATCCTCGAGTGCGACGGTGCCATCGTCGAGCACGAGCTGCGCACCGATCGGCGCGGCTTCGGCACCTTCCGGATGCAGACGACGCAACGTGAGGTATTCGCTTTCGGGAATCGCGAACACGACGTAGAGCGGATCGGTGCGCACGATGCGCGTGAGCAGGCTCATGTTCTGCATGGGGCCGACGAGACTGCCTTCCGACACGGCTTCGCGACTGGTGACGCCGCTGATCGGCGCAGTCACCGTGGTGTAGCCGAGGTTGATCTGTGCCGCTTCGCGTTCGGCACGCGCGAGTGCCACGCTCGCTTCGGCGAGCTCGTAGGCGGAGCGGACGGCGTCGTAATCGCTTTCACTGATGACGCCGCGTTCGAACACGGCCCGACCACGTTCCCAATCACGCTGTGCCGTGCGGTACTGCGCTTCGGCCTGTTTCAGCTGCGCATTGGCACGCTCGAGCGCCACGCGATAGGGCTCAGGATCGATTTCGAACAACACCTCTCCTTCGGAAACGATGCTGCCCTCCTGATAGTTGCGGCGCAGCAGGATGCCGTCGACACGTGCGCGCACTTCGACTTCACGCGAACCAGTGACGCGGCCGGGGTATTGGACGTCGAGGGAAACGGTACGTGGAGTGATGGTTACCACTTCGACTTCCGGAGGCGGCATGCCAGCGCCAGGTCCCTGGGCTGAATCCACTTCTGCATCTTGCGTACAGCCAGTGAGAGCGACACCGAGCCACAAGAGCGCGGCGAACGACCTGTAGAGACTTTGCATGTTTCCTTACTCGTAGACGACGGTATGTACGTATCGATCAGCCGCCCGGGGCTGTCGGGCTAAGTTGGATGGTTGCTTGGCACAGGCAGTCGGTAGACGGGCAGGCGCGCATTGTATACGGGTTGGCAGCGTCAGGCGCGCGTAAGCTGTAAAGATTTGTGACCGGATGGCATGAAAAGTGTTGTTCTACAGGCCTCGGCGGCGCTTGCACAAATATTTACGACAATCTTGTTGACCCAAGTGTATACTGCGCGGCTTCGCACAGGGCCTGACCATGTCCTCGCTCAAACTCTCGCCGGACCGCGCCAAACTGCTTCTGGCATTCTTCCTCCTCTATGTGATCTGGGGTTCGACCTACCTCGCGATCCGCTATGCCATCGAAACGCTGCCACCGTTCCTGATGGCGGGCGTGCGTTTCATCCTGGCAGGCAGCTTGATGTACAGCTTCATGCGTTGGCGCGGGGCACCCAACCCGTCGTGGCAACAGTGGTGGCGACTCGCGTTGATAGGCGTGTTCCTCTTCCTCGGCGGCAACGGTTTCGTGGTGTGGGCGGAGCAATACATCACCTCGGGTCTCGCCGCCTTGCTGGTGTCGACCTTGCCCTTGTGGCTGATCCTCCTCGACTGGTTGTGGGCCGGCGGTCCGCGGCCGGGAGCGCTTGCGCTGACCGGCATCGCCTTCGGCATCCTCGGCACCTTCGTGTTGGTGGATCCGATTCAGCTCGTGGGAAGTGACGTCTATCTGCCCGGTGCGGCGATGGTGATCCTCGCTTCCCTGTTGTGGGCCATCGGCTCGATCTATTCCAAAAAGATCGAACAGCCGAAGTCGATCTTCATGTCTGCCGCCTGCCAGATGATCGGCGGTGGTGTGTCGATCCTTCTCGTGGCGGCAGCACTCGGTGAATTCGAGGGCTTCGCGTTGGGCCAGGTGAGCCTGGTATCCGCCGCGTGCTTCTTCTATCTGCTCGTACTCGGTTCGATGGTGGCGATCTCCGCCTACGTGTGGTTGCTGCAGAACGCGTCCGCCTCGAGTGTGTCCACCTATGCCTTCGTCAACCCGGCCGTTGCCGTGTTCCTCGGTTGGTTGATCGCCGATGAGCCTCTCAACGCGCGCATCCTTACCGGTGCCGGCATCATCCTCGCCGGCGTGGTGCTGGTGTTGCGGGCTTCTGCATCGCGTTCCCGTTCCGCTTCGTAGGTTGCCTCCGATAGGCTGGGCTTGCCTTGCTCAGCTCCAGCCACGCGGCGTAGCCGCGTGTCGCTCAGACTGTGCATAGCACGATTGCCGCAACGCTTGTCTTCGCGCAACCTACCAACCAGCGCGGCTCATCTCACCGCAAACTCACCTCGATCTCTCCCACACCGATTTCGATCCGCACTTCCTTGTCGCCCTCACCACGCCCGTGGATGTCGTGCGAAACGAAGGCGCGGCTGACCTTGGTTTCGCGGCCGCCGCGTAGACGGGCTTCGCCGACGCCGGTGGAAAGCTCGATCGCGCCGGTGCTCTCGCGTGGCAGTTCGATGTCGACTTCACCCACACCAAGATCGATCGAGAGTTCGGTGGCGCCGAAGCTGCCTTCGACTTCGCCTACACCGAAGTCGATCGTGGTGCGCTCGAGTACGGGTAGTTTCACGAGCCAGGTGGAGCGGGTGTCCTCTTCGTCCATCGTGAGCACGAGGCGGGAGCCACGCACGCGGCTTTCGAGTTCGAGGTCGTCGACGTCCTTGCGGCGACTGAACCAGCCGTGCTCCTCGGCCGCGATCACGAGGTCGATGTGGATATTGTCGTCCGGGCTGGGGCTGAAGTGCATCTCCCCGACGTTGCCGCGGAACTCGATTTCGGTGAGATCCCGGGTTTCGAACTGATATTGACGATGGACTTCCTCATCGGCCTTCAGCGGTTGGGCGCAGGCCAGGACGAGGAGGGCACAGGCACAGCTTGCTGGGACTACGTAAGAGGGCTTCATGGGTGGCTCCTTGTTGGTGTTGTGGACGGAGCCTTTGCATGTCATGTGCCAGATGACGAAAGCTGATGAATGACAGATAGATATATTGTTTTTTTAAACATCTGGTTAAGTTGCGTTCGGCGAATTCCACCAAGTGCTTGGTGGAATCCACGTGCTTGGATGATAAGGCGGGGCCTAGCAACCGCGACTCACAGAGTCGCGGCGTCGGGCGGGGACTGGTCGGAATTGCGTATAGGCATGCCGATGCGGCCGATGCCGGGGAGTTTGAGTGCCGGGCGACGCAGGTCGATGCCGGCGGAAAGACCGAGAAGGTTGAGTTCCACGCCTTCATCGACTGCCACCATCAGCCCGAGTGCGCCGAGTACCGAGATCTGATAACCGGTACCGCTGGGCGTGCTGGCGATGAGCGAGGCCCCGAGATAGTCCTTGCCGATGGCAGTGACAGGAAGCTGTAGCCCGAGTTCGGGCACCTGACGGCCGATGTGGGCGATGAAGGTATTGCTGTTGGGGCCCGGCCACATGGTGTAGGTGTCGGCGTAGGGGTAGCTCTCGACTGCGGCCAGCACGCGCGGGATCAGCGCTTCCGCTTTCTCCCCTCGCAGGTCGATGAGAAGTTCGGGCTGGTTGCCGTACCAGAGGCGATCCGGCACGTCGGGTTCTGAAACCACGACGGGCAGACCACGGCGTGCGCGGAAGCCGATCACTTGATGCACGCGATATTCGCTGGCGCCGGCTTGTTTGGTGGAAATCCAGGTGTGCACGGCGAGATGACCCCGCCAGCTCCAGGTGCGGGCGGCGTAGGCCTGAATCACGGCGCCGGGATGCTCGGCGGGGCGGGGAGCAAGTCCCGTCGAGTCGCGGCTGGCGAAGGCCCAGGCATTGCGCACGCGGCCGCCCTCGGCCTCGCTGCCGAAGGCCGCCATGTAGAGCGGGCCGGTCAGCAACAGACACAAGGACAGAAACGAGAACTTCAAGACTTTCATCGCATACCCCTCGTCGCGCACGTTGGATCGCACCGCGTCCGTCCGTGATTGCGGGCCATGATGCCGCAGGACCGCCGCTCGCGAAATCCCTTGCTCGAGCTCGACATGGAAATTGTGGGTGAGTGTTGCCGAGAGCCGTTCATTCCTTCTTCTGCGTGTCGGATTGATGAGGTTGATTCCGCTCTCGACAGCAGGTTCAGCGCGCGATGCGCTTGTCTCGTAGGTTGGGCTGATCGAGTGAAGCCCAACTCCCCAGCCGCTCGCATGGCGTGCGGCGTTCACCTGTGGCGCGACGCTTTGCGTCGAAGCGCCTTGGTCACCCCGATCTACGAATTGCACACCTGTGGGAGGTCTACAGAGAGGCCGAGGCCTTACTGAGACGATCGTTCACGTCGAGCCAGTCTTCGTCCTGCGGTGGTCGTTCGAGCAGGATGGCGTCGGCCTGCAGGGAGTCGAGTTCATGGAGCTCGCGATAGAGCGCGCTGGCGTAGGCGGCTTTGTCGGTCGGCATCGTGCGGGCGCTGAGAACGACGGAGCCATCGAAGCTGTCGGGCATCGAGCCATACCACACGATGGCGAGACGCGCGCCCGCTCGTTGTTTGAGACGATCGAGCAGCTCGTCGCGGGACAACACATAGAGGGGTGTACGCGGTTGGTAGTGCACCTTCATGTTGCCGGCCACGGCTACCTCGTGCTGCTGCGGTTGGAGCACGGGCTGACCGAGCACGGCTTCGAGTTGTTGTCGTGTCAGAGGACCACTGCGCAGGATACGCGGCGTATCCGTGGTGAGATCGACGATGGTCGATTCGAGGCCGACACGACAGGTGCCGCCATCGAGCACCGCCGCGATGCGCCCACCGAGTCCGGCCAAGACCTGTGCCGCGCTGGTGGGGCTGAGTTGCTTGTGTGGATTTGCCGAGGGCGCTGCGAGACCCGTATCGAGTTCGCGCAGAAGATTCAGCAGCACCGGATGATCCGGCACCCGCAGCCCGATGGTGTCGCGGCCACCGGTGACGACTGAATTCACGTGCGGTGCCTTGTGCAACAGCAGCGTGAGCGGGCCAGGCCAGAAGGCGGCAGCGAGTTCGAGGGCGGTTTGCGGGACGGGATCGGCCCAGGCGGAAAGCGCTTCGACACCCGCGACGTGCACGATCAAGGGGTGATTCGCCGGACGATTCTTGGCAGCGAAGATCTTGGCCACTGCGTCCGGTTGCCGTGCATCGGCAGCGAGTCCATAGACGGTTTCGGTCGGCACGGCCACCAATTCACCCTGACGCAGCAGGCTGAGCGCGCGCTGGCGATCGTCGAGGTCGTTGGCGTCAAGAAGCAGGGTGTTCAAGGGGAAACCTGTGGGGTACGAGCGAAGCGCGCAATGATAGCCGCTCCCACCCCGCAGCTGAATCGCCAAGTCCGCGGTCCGTGCGTTGCGCTACGTTTTCCCGACAGATCCTGTCGATTCGGCGGTGTTCAATTCGACCAGGAGGAAGAGGGCAGGAGAACTGCCATCACACACGGGTCAACAGCATCAACAGCAAAAGGACGGGATCATGAGCCAGACAGCGAACACCAAGGTTTTCCAGATTTACATCAAGGCCACTCCGGAACAGATCTGGGAGGCAATCACTTCACCCGAGATCAATGGGCGTTACGGTTATCGCGGACAGATGCATTTCGATCTGCGTCCGGGCGGACGTTTCGAGGCGCGCGCCAACGAGATCATGCGGTCGATGGGTTTGCCAGAAGTAATCATCGACGGCGAAGTGGTGCAGTGCGCCCCACCGAAGAAGCTGGTGCAAACCTATCGCTTTCTGTTCGATGAAGCCTCACGTGCCGAGGGTTTCACCACACTCACCTGGGAAATCGAGGACACCGATGCGGGCTTCTGTCGTGTTGCGATCACGCATGAACTCGGCAATGCACAGGCGATGGCGGGCGCGGTGTCGAGCAACTACAACGACATGGGTGGCGGCGGTTGGAATTGGATACTCAGCGATCTGAAAACACTGATCGAAACCGGTAAGCCGATGGCGGATTGAGCGGGGCTGCATTTCGAACGTGCACAAAAAACCGGGGCGAGCCCCGGTTTTTCGTTTCACGCTACTGCTCAGGCCACTTCGACGATGTTGTTCAGCGGGATGGTCTTGGCACGCTGTGCCGCATCCATGAACGAAGCGATTTCGTTGAAGTTCAGATAGCGGTAGATGTCGCCCGCCATCGTGTCCAGCTTGCTCATGTACTGCATGTACTCTTCCATGGTCGGGATGCGGCCGAGGAGCGAGCAGATCGCAGCAAGTTCGGCGGAGGCGAGGAATACGTTGGCGCCGTCGCCGAGACGGTTCGGGAAGTTGCGGGTGGAGGTCGATACCACCGTGGACTTCGGAGCCACACGCGCCTGGTTGCCCATGCAGAGCGAGCAGCCGGGCATTTCGGTGCGGGCACCGGCGACGCCGAACACGCCGTAGACACCTTCCTGCGTCAGCTGATGCTGATCCATCTTGGTCGGCGGGCTCACCCACAGACGCGTCGGGATCGAACCCTTGGCCTGTTCCAGCACCTTGGCGGCAGCGCGGAAGTGACCGATGTTGGTCATGCACGAACCGATGAAGACTTCGTCGATCTTGGTGCCGGCCACTTCGCTGAGCGGCTTGATGTCGTCCGGATCGTTCGGGCAGGCGAGCAGGGGCTCGGTGATTTCATCGAGGTTGATTTCGATGATGGCCTTGTACTCGGCATCCGGATCGGCTTCGAGCAGCTGCGGGTTGGCGAGCCAATCTTCCATGGCCTGTGCGCGACGCTCGAGCGTGCGGGCATCGCCGTAGCCTTCGCTGATCATCCAGCGCAGCAGCACCACGTTGGAAGTCAGGTACTCGATGATGGGCTCCTTGTTCAGCTTGATCGTACAGCCGGCAGCGGAGCGTTCGGCGGAAGCGTCGGACAGCTCGAAGGCCTGTTCGATCTTCAGATCCGGCAGACCTTCGATCTCAAGGATGCGGCCGGAGTAGATGTTCTTCTTGCCCTTCTTCTCGACGGTGAGCAGACCCTGCTTGATGGCAGCGTAGGGGATGGCGTTCACCAGGTCGCGCAGCGTGATGCCGGGCTGCATCTTGCCCTTGAAGCGCACCAGTACGGATTCGGGCATGTCGAGCGGCATGACGCCGGTGGCGGCAGCGAAGGCCACGAGACCGGAGCCGGCCGGGAAGCTGATGCCGATCGGGAAGCGGGTGTGCGAGTCACCGCCGGTGCCCACGGTATCGGGCAGCAGCATGCGGTTCAGCCAGCTGTGGATGATGCCGTCACCGGGGCGCAGGCTCACACCGCCACGGTTGCGGATGAAGTCGGGCAGGGTGTGCTGCGTGGCGATGTCCACCGGCTTCGGATAGGCCGCGGTGTGACAGAAGGACTGCATGACGAGGTCGGCGGAGAAGCCGAGGCAGGCGAGATCCTTCAGTTCGTCGCGGGTCATCGGGCCGGTGGTGTCCTGCGAGCCCACGGTGGTCATCTTCGGCTCGCAGTAAGTGCCGGGGCGTACGCCGTCAACGCCGCAGGCGCGGCCCACGATTTTCTGCGCCAGCGTGAAGCCCTTGCCGGTGTCGGCAGGCGCTACCGGGCGGCGGAATACCGGGGAGGGGCCGAGGCCCAGGAATTCACGCGCCTTGTCGGTGAGACCGCGACCGATGATGAGCGGGATACGGCCGCCGGCCTGGACTTCGTCGAGGATGATGTCGGTTTTCAGTTTGAATTCGGCGACGAGTTCATCGCTGCCGTGCTTGGTGATCTTGCCGGCGTAGGGATGGATGTCGATCACGTCGCCGGTGTTCATCTTGGAGACGTCGCACTCGATCGGCAGAGCGCCGGCGTCTTCCATGGTGTTGAAGAAGATCGGTGCGATCTGACCGCCGATGCACACACCGCCGTCACGTTTGTTCGGGATGTGCGGGATGTCCTTGCCGATGTGCCACAGCACGGAGTTGGTGGCGGATTTGCGCGAGGAACCGGTGCCCACCACGTCGCCCACGAGGGCTACGGGGAAACCTTTCTGCTTGAGTTCGTTGATCTGCTCTTCGGCATTGGTGATGCCTTCGCGCGGCATCTTGTACATGGCCTTGGCGTGCAGCGGGATGTCGGGGCGTGACCAGGCGTCGGGAGCGGGGGAGAGGTCATCGGTGTTGGTCTCGCCGGGCACCTTGAACACGGTGACGGTCAGCACTTCCGGCACCTTCGGACGCGAGGTGAACCAGGTGGCATCGGCCCAGTTCTGCATCAGCTGCTTGGCATTGGCATTGCCGGCCTTGGCCTTTTCGGCGACGTCGTGGAAGGCGTCGAACATCAACAGGGTGTTGCTGAGTTGGGCAGCCGCTTCCTCGCCGAGCTCCGCATCGTCGAGCAGTTCCACCAGCGTGGCGATGTTGTAGCCGCCGAGCATGGTGCCGAGGAGTTTGACGGCGTCGAGTTTGGAGATGAGAGGAGAGGAAGTTTCGCCTTTGGCGATGGCGCTGAGGAAACCGGCTTTGACATAGGCGGCTTCGTCGACGCCGGCGGGAACGCGGTTGCTGATGAGGTCGAGCAGGAATTCTTCTTCACCAGCCGGAGGGTTCTTGAGCAGCTCTGCCAGCGCGGCGGTTTGCTCGGCATCGAGGGGTTTGGGAACGACGCCCAGTTTGGCGCGTTCAGCGACATGGATTCGGTAGGCTTCTAACACTGCGGCGACCTCTGAAGTTGAAGAAAAAACTGGGCGGCATTTTACGGGAAAGGGGGCGGGCAGACCACCGCCACCTCGAGCGCATAAATTCTTTGACGTTGCGATGTTACGGCTGCCAGTACTTGGCCTTCCCGGTAGAATGTGCGGCCATGAAACCCGTAAGAACTCCCTGCATTGGAATCTGCTCCACCACTTCCCTGGGCGATCGCATCTGCCGTGGTTGCAAGCGTTTCGCCTTCGAAGTGATCCATTGGAACTCCTACACCGACGATCAGAAGCGTGCCGTGCAGGCGCGCATCAATCAGTTCACCAGTCAGCTGATGGCGGACAAGTTTCAGATCCATTCCCTCCAGAAGCTGGTGGACGTGCTGCAGGATCTGCGCGTCTTCTACGACCCGGATCTCTCGCCGTATTTCTGGTTGCATCAGTTGCTACAGAAGCATTCGCATCGGCTTGCGAGTCTCGAGGAAGCTGGTGTGAGCCTCCAACCCGCCTATCGGGGCCGCGACGTGCGCGATGTGCTGCTCCTGATCAACGATCAGTTGCACGTGTTGAGTGAGGCGCACTATGAGCGGTATTTTCAAACGCAGAGATAAGTAAATTCTTTTGAATCATCCGCTTGTGGTTCGTTTTTAATCTTGTTTCTTCGTTTTGTTGCGGCCATTTTGGCGCCACATTGCGAGCTTGCCAGCGTGGATGCTCGGGGTGCCGTTCGTAGGCTGGGCTGAATCCGGAGGGTGAAGCCCCACATGGGATGTCGCGGGAACAACCGAATGCGATGGCGACTTCAGAGGAACGTCCACCGTCGCGCATTGGGCTTCGCCCAATCTATGAGCGGCTCGCTTTCAGAGTCTTGGCATCCCCGAACAGCGACAACGGCAAGCTGCTGGTTCAGTAAACGAATCGCTCGAGTCGCACGCCTGCTGCATCGAGTCGCGCGAAATAGGCTTCGTGCTCACGCCAATCGCCGAGCACGATGCGCTGTGCGGCTTGTTCATCGAGGGAGAAGTCGTGCACGGCGGGGCGGTGGGTGTGGCCGTGGATCACAGTGGTGATGCCTTCCTCCCGCATGAGTTCGAGCACGGCTTCGGGCGTGACATCCATGATGTCTTCCGGTTTGTTGCTGCTCATGCTCTTGCTGCGCGCGCGGGCCTCGGCGGCGAAGGCGCGGCGTTCTGTGAGTGATCTGCTCAGAAACTCCTGCTGCCAGCGTGGATCGCGCACGAGGGTGCGAAAGGCGAGATAGTCGCTGTCGCGCGTACAGAGCATGTCGCCGTGCAGCAGCAGATAATCGTGGCCGGCATGGGACAGGCGCAGTGGTTCGTCCACCAAGGTTGCGCCGCAAGCCTCGGCATAGCGAGGCCCCAGCAGGAAATCGCGATTGCCGTGCATGAAGAAGATGTCAGTGCCGCGCGCACTCAGTGCTTTCAGCGCCGCGGCGAGTTCCTGGTAGAGCGGAGTGTCATCGTCATCGCCGATCCAGGCATCGACGAAGTCGCCGAGGATGTAGAGCGCCTCCGCGCCTGCCGCTTTTTCGTCCAGAAAACGCAGAAAGGCCTGACACAGGTCAGGCCTTTGCGGAGAGAGATGCAGATCGGAGATCAGCAGCAGCGTCTTAGGCAGGCACTTTGCTGTCATCGATGCTGACGGAAGTGATGACGATGTCTTCCTTCGGTACGTCCTGATGGCCGGCGCGGGAACCGGTCTTGACGCCCTTGATCTTGTTCACGACATCCATGCCTTCGACCACTTTGCCGAACACGGCGTAGCCCCAGCCCTGCGGGCTCTTGCTGGTGTGGTTGAGGAAGTGGTTGTCGGCCACGTTGATGAAGAACTGGCAGGACGCGGAATGCGGATCCATGGTGCGGGCCATGGCGATGGTGCCGGTGAGGTTGGGCAGGCCGTTGTCCGCTTCGTTGACGATCGGCGCGCGCGTTTTCTTCTGTTTCATGTTGGTGTCGAAGCCACCGCCCTGGATCATGAAATTGTCGATCACGCGATGGAAGATGGTGCCGTCGTAGTGGCCGTCGCGCGCATATTGCAGAAAGTTGGCGGAGGTGATCGGCGCTTTGGCGAAGTCGAGCTCCAGCACGATGTCGCCATGGGTGGTATGCAGAGTGATCATGAAGGTTCCTGTATCAGGTCCGGCTCTGACACGGCCAGAACAAGCTGGCTATAATACGCGCTTTGTTTCAGCCCAGAAAGCAGCCATGTCCGAGACCAGCGCCAGCCCCGCCAATTTCATTCACCAGATCATCGTGCGTGACCTGGAACAAGGTAAGAACGAGGGCAGGGTGCATACCCGTTTTCCGCCGGAGCCCAACGGCTATCTGCACATCGGTCATGCCAAGTCGATCTGTCTGAACTTCGGCACTGCGCAGAAGTTCGGGGGCAAGTGCAACTTGCGCTTCGACGACACCAACCCCGAGAAGGAAGACATCGAATACGTCGAATCCATCAAGGCCAGCATCAAGTGGCTGGGCTTCGACTGGGAAGATCGTCTCTTCTACGCCTCCGATTATTTCGAGCAGCTCTATAACTACGCCGAAGAGCTGATCATGAAGGGCAAGGCCTACGTGTGCAGCCTTTCGCCCGAGCAGGCGCGTGAATATCGCGGCACCTTGACCGAACCCGGTCGCAACAGCCCCGACCGCGATCGTCCGATCGAGGAAAACCTCGATCTTTTTCGCCGCATGCGCGCCGGCGAATTCCCCGATGGTGCCTACACGCTGCGCGCCAAGATCGACATGGCCTCGCCCAACATCAACATGCGCGATCCCGTGCTCTATCGCATTCGCCACGCGCATCACCATCAGACGGGCGATAAGTGGTGCATCTATCCGATGTACGACTACACCCACTGCATCTCGGACGCGCTCGAAGGCATCACGCATTCGCTGTGCACGCTGGAATTCGAAGACCACCGACCGCTCTACGACTGGATCCTCGATCAGCTCGACGTGCCCTGCCATCCGCAGCAGATCGAGTTCGCGCGTCTGAACTTCAACTACACGGTGATGAGCAAGCGCAAGCTGAAACAGCTCGTCGATGAAAAACTCGTAAGCGGTTGGGACGATCCGCGCATGCCCACGCTCGAAGGCATGCGTCGTCGCGGTTATACGCCGGCTTCGATCCGCAATCTGTGTGAGATGGTCGGTGTGACCAAGGCCAACTCCATGGTCGACATCGGCATGATGGAATACTGCCTGCGCGAAGACCTCGATCGCACCGCGCCGCGCGCGATGTGCGTTCTGCGTCCGCTGAAGGTGGTGTTGACCAACTATCCGGAAGACAAGAGCGACGACATCGTGCTGCCGCGTCATCCGAAGGATCCCGGCATGGGCGAGCGTACGGTGCCGTTCACGCGTGAACTCTACATCGATCGCAACGATTTCGAAGAAAACCCGCCGCCCGGCTTCAAGCGTCTGATCCCGGGTGGAGAAGTGCGTCTGCGCGGTGCCTACGTGATCCGCTGCGACGAGATCATCAAGGATGCGAACGGCGAGGTGGTGGAACTGCGCTGTACCTGCGATCTCGCCACGCTCGGCGCCAACCCCGAAGGCCGCAAGGTCAAGGGAGTGATCCACTGGGTGAGCGCACAGCATTCCTTCCCGGTGGAAGTGCGTTTGTACGATCGTCTGTTCAACGCCGAAAACCCGGACGACGCCGCAGGCGACTATCGCGACAACCTCAACCCGGAGTCGCTGGTGGTGCTGCAGGGTTGCCGTGCCGAGCCCTCGCTGGCTTCGGCCCAGCCGGAAGACCGCTTCCAGTTCGAGCGCGAAGGCTACTTCTGCGCGGATCGCTATGACAGCAAGCCCGGCCAGCCCGTGTTCAACTTGACCATCGGCCTGCGGGATACCTGGGCGAAAATTCAGAACAATAACTGATATACGTAACGTCACTTGCGATTTAGGTTCGCGGCTTTGGAATGGTGGTTCCACCACATTCCGAAGCCGCGCTCCCAGCCAGAGGCCCGATGTTCTGCCGGCCCTGTACCGAGTGCGGAACTTCCCACTGGCCAATACGAGAAGAACAAGGACTCCTAGTGCTTTCCATCTACAACACGCTCACGCAACGCAAAGAACCCTTCACGCCGATCGAACCGGGCAAGGTCCGCATGTACGTGTGCGGTCTCACCACCTACGACTATGCCCACATCGGGCACGCCCGCATGCTGGTGGCCTTCGACGTGGTGGTACGCTACCTGCGCGCGATCGGCTATGAGGTTACCTACGTTCGCAACATCACCGACATCGACGACAAGATCATTCGTCGCGCCAACGAAAACGGTGAGCCCTTCGATGCGCTGACGGAGCGTTTCATCGCCTACACGCACGAAGACGAAGCCGCTCTCGGCATTCTGCGTCCCGACATCGAACCCCGCGCGACCGCGCACATCGCCGACATCATCCGCATGACGCAGGACCTGATCCGCCGCCGTCATGCCTACGTGCCGGGCAATGGCGACGTCTACTTCAGCGTGGCCAGCTTCCCGGAATACGCGCGGCTCTCGCGCAAGAATCCCGAAGAGCTGATGGCCGGGGCCCGCATCGAAGTGGGTGAGAAGAAGCGCGATCCGCGCGACTTCGCCTTGTGGAAGGCCGCCAAGCCCGGCGAGCCGGGTTGGGAGTCGCCGTGGGGCTATGGGCGTCCGGGCTGGCACATCGAGTGCTCCGCGATGTCGACCACCTGTCTCGGTCACACCTTCGACATTCATGGCGGCGGCAGCGACCTGATGTTTCCGCACCACGAGAACGAGATCGCCCAATCCGAGTGCGCCACCGGCAAGCGTTTCGTCAATGTCTGGATGCACAACGGTCCCGTGCGTGTCGACAACGAGAAGATGTCGAAGTCGCTCGGCAACTTCTTCACCATCCGTGAAGTGCTGAAGGAATATCCGGCGGAAGTGATCCGCTATTTCCTCATCGCCAGCCACTACCGCAGCGCCATCAACTATTCGCAGGAAAACCTGCAGACGGCGCACGCCGCGCTCGGCCGCTTCTATCGCACCTTGCACATGCTGGAGCGGGAAGGGGTGCAAGCACCGGAGGAGAGCGCCTTCATCGATCGCTTCCACGCGGCGATGCAGGACGACTTCAACACCGCCGAGGCCTTGAGCGTGTTGTTCGAACTCACGCGCGAAGCGAACCGTCTGCGCGACGAAGATCCCGAGCACGCGGCGCAGCTCGCAGCACTTCTGCGCAAGCTCGGCGGCATCCTGGGATTGTTGCAGGCGCCGGCGGAAGAGTTCTTGCGGGCGCCGGCCGGCAACGAGGTCGACGCCGCCCATGTCGAGGATCTGATCGCGCGGCGCAAGGCTGCACGTGCCGAGAAGAACTGGGCCGAAGCCGATCGCATCCGCGATGAATTGCAAGCGTTGAACGTGGTGGTGGAAGACCGTAATGGCCAGACCACCTGGCGCGTCGAGCGTAAATAATAGAAGTAGGTACGACGCCCGAAGGCCATGTGAATCAACGCGCTAAACTCCTGCATCGACTCAGATTTTCGATTGACCTACAGGGGGCGGATGAGTAAGATGCCGCCTCCGCCGCTTTGGGGCTCACGGGGTATAGCGCAGTCTGGTAGCGCGTCTGCTTTGGGAGCAGAATGTCGGGAGTTCGAATCTCTCTACCCCGACCAGCTCCAGCGGGGCCCTCGTGGCAGACTCAACCAGATCGTATCGAGCGCCCGTAGCTCATCTGGATAGAGCATCGGCCTTCTAAGCCGAGGGTAGCAGGTTCGAGTCCTGCCGGGCGTGCCACTTTCGATGGCGACCGATCGGTCGACATCTTGGAATCGCGACAAGTCACAGCGTCGCAAACGGATTCCGAAAGTGGTGGCAAGAGGGGTATGGATGCCCCAGCAAGAATGTGTGGTGACTGTAGCTCAGTTGGTAGAGTCCCTGACTGTGACTCAGGTTGTCGTGGGTTCGAGCCCCATCAGTCACCCCAATTCCTTCTTCCATCTGTTTCATTCCTTTCCCTTTCATTCATCTCATTCCGTCCTCCCAGTCCTTCTCTTCGCCATCCACCTAACGTTGGTTCAACCCCCCCTGATTGGGCGGTGCTGAGGTTTTGTCTCGGGCTGGCAATCATGCGAAGATGCGCGCTTTCCAAACGCCTCAGGACCCTCAGGACTCCCTAAGGACCCAGCAATGGCGGTACCCATCCCTCCTGACGAAACCGCACGATTGAAAGCGCTGCGAGAGTATCGCGTGCTCGATACTTCGCCAGAGGAGGCTTTCGACGACATCGTGAGACTGGCGTCCTACATCTGTAAGACGCCGATTTCGTACATATCTCTCGTCGACGAAGGACGACAGTGGTTCAAGGCCAAGGTCGGTGTGACGGTGGATGAAACACCGCGCGAACAGGCTTTCTGCGCCCATGCCATCGCCAATCCGCATGAAATGTTGATCGTCGAAGATGCGACGAAAGACGAACGCTTTGCCGACAATCCCTTGGTCACGCAATCCCCGGGCATCCGCTTCTATGCCGGCGTGCCCTTGATCACGCCCAATGGTCAGGCAGTGGGCACGCTGTGTGTGGCCGATCATCAACCGCGCCGTCTCACGCATGAACAGCGTGACGTGTTGTCCGCCTTGGCCCGACAGGTGGTGGCGCAATTGGAGATGCGGCGCAGTCTCGTCAGTCTGGAACGGACGGTCGAAGTGCAGGAACACTACGTGGCGCGTTTGCAGGAATATCAGCGCAGCATGGAAGTGATGCAGTCACGGCTCGCTTCGCAGAGTGAAACCGATGAGTTGACAGGACTGAAGAATCGCCGCGCGCTGGATCGTCTGCTCGTCGAGCAATTCCATCATGCGGTGAATGCGACCAAGCCCTTGGCGATCGCCGTGATCGACGTCGATCAGTTCAAGTCCTACAACGATAGCTACGGCCATCTCGCCGGTGACGAAGCTCTCATTGCCGTTGCCGAAGCGCTGCGACGCTCGGCACGTTCACATGATGTGCTGGCGCGGGTCGGTGGAGAGGAATTCGTGGCCTTGTTTCCGGGAACGAGCCGCGAGGGCGCGCTGGTCGTCGCCGAACGCATGCGCCGCGCCGTACAACGCACGCCATGGCCGCATCGTCCGCTGACGATCAGTATCGGCGTCACCGCCTTCGATGTGGGAGTGGAGGTGGAAACGCCGAAGGATCTCATCGCTCGGGCCGACGCTGCGCTCTATCGCGCCAAGGCTGCCGGCCGCAATCGCGTTCTCCCTTCCGACTGAGCTTCAGCCCCGCGTGTAACGATCCTTCAGCATGGCGTAGAGCTGATGCTGATAGTCGCTGTGTTCCGGATCGAGGCTCGCCATGATTTCCACGAGATGTTCGTTGTCTTCGCGGCCCTGCCACAGCTTGCGATAGGTGCCTTCCTTGTAGCCGTGATCCTGGCGGAAGAAATTCAGCACGTTCTTGCCGACGTACTGACAGAAGAGCTCCTGCCAGTCCATGTCACAGTCTTTCAGCATGGCTGCGAACAGCGGCAGGCTGAAGCGACGGGATACGGCAAGGCCGATGTTGAGTTCGAGTTTCTCGATCAGGTCGAGTTTGGAGAGTTCGTAACGCTTGCCATCGAACTCGATGGAGTCTGCGTCTTCAGTCGCGAGCAGGTCGTCCAGAGAAGCCTCCAGATCGCCTTCATGCTCGAGCAGAATGTGCGACAGCGCGAAGTGCCAGATGTCGACCAGTTCCATGCGCAACTGTTCGATGTCGCAGTCCTGCTTTTTCCACCACTTCCAGCCGCGATGCTCCATCGCCTCGGCGCCTTCCACCACGACAGCGCGCAGATAGGGATAGGCCGCTTGTACCCAGGCGGGATTGATCTTGGCATTCATCTGCGCCTGCAGCGTCAGCATGGTTTGGGCCTGGAGTCGTGTGAGCATCGTGGTTCCTCGTCTTAAGTGGCATCGGGCGCAGCCGGATCACGATGGTGTTCCGGTTCGCCCCACAATTGGTGCAGATGGCGCAGGTCGTTCTTGGTGAGCAGTTTCAAGCGCGCATGTCCCAAGCGGCGATAGCGTTCGGCGCTGTTGGCACCGAAGTGTTCCAAAGGCGGCTGTTCCTTGCCGCGCGGCAGTGAGGCGAGGAGGGCGGTGTCGTAGAGCTCACCCAGCAGATGATCGACGCGATGATTGCGTTCGATGCCCTGGCGCACCAGCTGACGCAGGATCACCGCTGCCTGTTGCAGCGCATGCTGGCGCGGGAAGTGGGCGCGTGCCAGGGTCAATGCCGCATCCAATGCCCCTGCATCACGCAGGGCCTTCAGCTGCTCCTGCCAGTGTTCGAAGCTCGGACTGGGCGTGCTCGGGTTGAAACCGGGCAGGGGTTCGCTTCCCTCGACCGTTTGGGTGGACGCGTCCTGCGCTTGGTCGATCGTCGCTTCTTCGTCTTTTGGTGCAGTAGCCATGCTCTCCGGTGTTTCCGGCTCTGCTGGAATCTCTGCTGGAATCAATGGCGAGGCATGGCGCTGCCAACGTTCCTCGAGCAGCAATGCCGAGGGATCCACGGCGGGCAGCGGCGCGTTGCGCTCGGCATTTTCGATGCGTTTCTGCCGCTCGCTGCGAAACAGCCACCAGAGCACTCCGGTGGTGGCCACGATGAAGATCAGGATGAGGGTCAACGGCAAAGTCCTGCGCGAAGGTCCTGCGCGAAAGTCGCGGCATTCTAGCAATGGGCTTGGACCAGGGTGAACCTGGAGCGCACTGCAAATTTATTGGCGGGATCCGCAATGGCGGACTAGCTTGAGCCCGTGCACAGGGAGGTGCCAGCCCGTAGACAGTGCTATGGCAGGGAACTGACAGCGGGTCGCGGCGATCGGGTGTCATCGGATGCCCGATCGCTCTTTTTTTGTCTGCCTCGCGCTACAAAGACCCAACGGGCGGGGAGGTCGCTTTTTTGCTATGCTTGCGCGCCAGTTTTTCCGGCCTTCCGCGCAGTCATGACTCCCGCCATATCGATCCGCGATCTCTACAAGACCTACGACAACGGACACAAAGCGCTCAATGGCATCAACCTCGAAGTGCAGCAGGGTGATTTCTTTGCGCTGCTCGGTGCCAACGGTGCCGGCAAGTCCACCACGATCGGCATAATTTCCACGCTGGTCCGCAAGACCTCCGGCACGGTGGAAGTGTTCGGCAAGAACGTCGACATCAATACCTACGAAACCAAGCTCGATCTCGGCGTCGTGCCGCAGGAGATCAACTTCAACCACTTCGAGAAGGTGTTCGACATCGTCGTCACCCAAGGCGGCTATTACGGCATGCCGCTCAAGCTGGCGAAGGAGAGGGCGGAGAAGTATCTGCGCCAGCTGGGCCTGTGGGACAAGCACAACCAGCAGGCGCGCGTGTTGTCCGGCGGTATGAAGCGGCGTCTTCTGATCGCGCGCGCCCTGGTGCACGAGCCGCGTCTTCTGATCCTCGATGAACCTACGGCTGGTGTGGACATCGAACTGCGCCGCTCCACTTGGGATTTCCTGCAGGACATCAACAAGTCCGGCACCACCATCATCCTCACCACGCACTATCTGGAAGAGGCGGAGCAGCTGTGCCGCAACATCGCCATGATCGACAAGGGTGAGATCGTGGTGAACACCTCGATGAAGGAACTCCTGCAACGTCTCAATCAGGAGCTCTTCGTGCTCGATACCTTCACTCCGTTGCAACAGGCACCGGAGCTGCCCGGCTTCGCCACCAACCTCGTCGACGAAACCACGCTCGAGATCAGCATCACGCGCCAGCAGGATCTCAACCAGGTGTTCGAGATGCTGAGCGCCCGCGGCATCAGCGTGAAAAGCATGCGCAACAAGTCGAACCGTTTGGAGCAGCTCTTCGTCTCGCTGCTGCAAAAGAATCAAGCCTGAAGTGAGCAGCCATGACGACTTCGTACAAACTGATTGCTCTGCAAACGATCCTGATCAAGGAAATACGCCGCTTCACGCGCATCTGGGTGCAGACCCTGGTGCCTCCCGTAATCACGATCGCACTGTACTTCGTGATCTTCGGCAACCTGATCGGCCGCCGCATCGGCGACATGGGTGGCTACACCTACATGGAGTTCATCGTGCCCGGCCTGATCATGATGGCGGTGGTGAACAACTCCTATGCCAACGTGGTGTCTTCCTTCTTCAGCCAGAAATTCCAGCGCAGTGTGGAAGAGCTCTTGGTGTCGCCGGTGCCCAACCACATCATCCTGCTCGGCTTCGTATTGGGCGGTGTGGCGCGTGGCCTCTGCGTGGGCCTGATCGCTTCGGTGATCGCGCTCTTCTTCAGCGGCCTGCACATGCACAACATCTTCGTCACCATTGCAGTGGTGCTGATGTCGTCGGTGGTGTTCTCGTTGGGTGGCTTCATCAACGCCGTCTACGCGCGCAACTTCGATGACATTTCGATCATTCCCACCTTCTTCCTGACGCCTCTCATCTATCTCGGTGGGGTGTTCTACTCGGTGGAGCTGTTGCCCGGCATCTGGCAGACCGTGTCGCACTTCAATCCGATCTTCTACATGATCAACGCCTTCCGCTATGGCGTGTTGGGCGTGTCCGACGTGGACGTGAGCTATGCCTTCGGCATTCTGCTGCTCTTCACGGTTGGGCTTTTCGCTTATGCAATGTATTTACTCCACCGCGGCAAGGGGCTGCGTCACTGATGAACGACTCCACTCACGGCAGCCACCTTCCACTAGGCAAACAGGTCGACTATCCCGAGCACTACGATCCGAATCTGCTCGCACCGATCCCGCGTCTGGTCAATCGCGAAAAGCTCGGCCTCTACGGCACCATCCTGCCGTTCTGCGGTGCGGACGTGTGGAATGCCTATGAACTGTCCTGGCTCAATCCAGCGGGTGTGCCGCAGGTGGCGCGTGGACGCTTCATCTTCCGTCATGACACACCGAACCTGATCGAGTCGAAATCGCTCAAGCTGTACCTCAATTCGCTCAACCAGGAGCGTTTCGCCAGCCGGGAGGAAGTGCGCGAGCGCATCACCGCGGATCTGTCGACCGCAGCCGGCGCGCAGGTGGAAGTGTTCGTGGCGCCGTTCTCGGGCATGCAGGAACTGTTGGAAGCGCCGAGTGGGCTCTGTCTCGATGCACTCGACGTCGAATGCACGCTCTACCAGCCGGACCCGCAACTGCTGCGCCTGGCCGGCGAAAACGCGGCCTTCACCGAACTCGTGGACGAGGTGCTCTACACGGATCTGTTCCGCTCGCGCTGTCCGATCACGGGCCAGCCGGATTGGGCCACGGTGACCGTGTGCTATCAGGGCGCGCAGATCGATCACGAAGCCTTGCTGCGCTACCTGGTGTCCTATCGTCTGCACGACGATTTTCACGAGAACTGTGTCGAGCGCATCTTTTGTGACATCCTCGACCGCTGTCAGCCGCAGTCGCTGAGCGTCGAGGCCAATTTCACGCGTCGCGGCGGGCTCGACATCAACCCAGTGCGCAGCACCAGTGAAATGACCAACTATGCGGCCCTGCCGCGCTACCTGAGACAGTAAGGAAGGGGAGAAGAGGATGGATGCATTGACGGCACTGCACACCCGCACCGCGGCACCACGCCTGGTGGAACCGGCTCCGGAAGGCGCCGAGCTCGAAGCCATACTCAAGGCCGGCCTGCGCGCGCCCGACCACGGCATGCTGCGCCCCTGGCGCTTCCTGCTGGTGAAGGGCGACGCGCGCCAGAAGCTGGGCCAGCTCTTCGTCGACGCCACGCAGCCGCCGGAAGAGAAGCGCAAGAAATTGGAAGAAGCGCCGCTGCGTGCACCGCTCGTGATCGTCGGCATCGCCAACGTGAAGGAAGTGGACGGCATTCCCGCGATCGAACAGGCCAACTCCGTCGCCGCCGCACTGCAGAACATGAGCGTGGCCATTCATGCGCTTGGCTATGGCTCCATCTGGCGCACCGGCGCCGTGGCACATGATCCGCGCGTGAAAGCGGCTCTGGGCCTCGCCGCCACTGATGAGATCGTGGGTTTCCTGTATGTCGGTACGCCGACGGTGAAGGATCGTCCGGCGCCGGAGTTGGCGATCGGAGATTACGTGAGCGAGTGGGGAGTTTGAGCGTCGCCAACGCTTGAGTTTGCAGGCCTATTTCGCTAAAGTGCGCGCCTTTCGCGCTGCCGCCCTCCGTGGGTGGTGCGGTGGTCCAGGATGGACAACCGTTGCTGCATCGGCACCCGCAGGTGCCTGCAGCGAGCCGGCTCCCAGAGCCGGTACGACAGATTTAGGTGAGGTGTCCGAGTGGTTGAAGGAGCACGCCTGGAAAGTGTGTATACGGAAACGTATCGAGGGTTCGAATCCCTCCCTCACCGCCACTAATAAGTTCCGTCGTAACTCTCATCCAGAAAGCGGTGAGGGTTGGGGTGAGAACCCTCCGTTCGACAAGCGTTGACGTAGTCAACGCGCAGCACGGCCCGCAGGGCCGCCCCGAAGGGGTGAGCCGCGCAGCGGCGAATAATCCCTCCCTCACCGCCACTAA
>CALEJT010000015.1 GCA_937898685.1 uncultured Gammaproteobacteria bacterium
TCAACGTCCTTGGGTATTCTCCATCTATTTGCCATTTCAATCAGTTGAAGTCGGTACCTGAACCAACGCCCATCACCCCAGGAAGTCCGCTTTCCCGAGAGGCACACCATTGTGGCGGAGGATGTCGTAGGCGGTGGTGACGTGGAAGTAGACGTTGGGGAGCACCCACTCGAGCAGATACTGCGCGCCGGTGAAGTCGAATTCCTTCGCACGGGTCTTGAGCTGGATCCGTTTCGTTGCACTGCCATCGATGGCAGCGGAATCGAGCGAATCGAGAAAGGCGATGGTCTTCTCGATGCGCGCGTGCAGCTCGTCGAAGGTGACTTCAGTATCTTCGAAGCTCGGGACCTCCACACCGGCGAGTCGCGCGCCGCAGGCTTTGGCGATGTCGCAGGCGATGTGCACCTGACGGTTGAGCGGGAACATGTCGGGGAAAAGTCGGGCCGTGGTGAGCACTTCTCCCTTCACGTTCTTCTCCGTGGCGTATTCGCTGCCTTTCCTCAAGATGGATTGCAGATTTTTCAGCGTACGTACGAGCACCGGAACGGATGCGGAATACATCGACAGCGACATGAATCGACCTCCAAGTTGGTGGAAACACTCCTCTGAGTGCCGGCGGATTCTACTTCGACTTCTCGAAAGGTTGTGTTCTCTCCAGCCCTTCGGGGTTGCGGACGGTCGTTCAACCAGCGCGGTGCCATGCCCCGCAAACGCTTGGCCTCACCCAAGCGCTCGCAGAGTTGAGCCGGACCCGCGCACAGCGCAGGTTTCGGGGCCGCGTGGAAGCAGAAGGACCACCCATACGAACTTGGTCCCAACACCAGCCCAAAACAAAACAGCCATCCGAAAGGATGGCTGTTTGCGTGAAGGAAGCTGCTGCAGCGTGAGGGCTGCGAGGACTTGCTTACTCGACGAAGGCGCGCTCGACCACGTAGTGGCCCTGGTCGCCGTGACGGGCTTCGGTGTAGCCCATCTCGTTGAGGATGCGGCCGGTGTCCTTCAGCATCGACGGGCTGCCGCACAACATGAAGCGGTCGTTCTCTACGCTCAGTGCCGGCAGGCCGAGATCCTTCTGGATCTTGCCGGAGAGCAGGAGATCGGTGATGCGGCCGTTGTGCACGTAGGGCTCGCGCGTCACGGTGGGGTAGTAGAGCAGCTTGTCGCGCACGATCTCGCCGAGGAACTCGTGCTCGGGCAGCTGCTTGGTGATGAACTCCTGATAGGCGAGCTCGCTGATGTAGCGCACGCCGTGCACCAGGATCACTTTTTCGAAGAGGTCGTACACCTCCGGATCCTTGATGATGCTCATGAAGGGCGCCAGACCAGTGCCGGTGCCGAGCAGGTAGAGGTATTTGCCGGCGAGCAGGTTCTCGGCCACGAGCGTTCCGGTGGGCTTGGCACCCACGAGAACCTTGTCACCGACCTTCAGGTGCTGCAGGCGGGAGGTCAAAGCGCCGTCGGGCACCTTGATCGAGAAGAATTCGAGCTGATCTTCGTAGTTGGCGCTCACCATGCTGTAGGCGCGCACGAGCGGCTTGTTGTCGACCTCGAGGCCGATCATCGTGAAGAAGCCGTTCTTGTAGCGGAAGCCCGGGTCGCGGGTGGTGGTAAAGCTGAACAGGGTGTCGTTCCAGTGATGCACGCTGGTGACCGTCTCCTGTTGATATTTGCTGCTCATGGCAACCTCCTAAATTGGGGCGCGTATTTTACCGGGTTCCTCTTATATTGGTAATAACGGATATCCATCTTTATTTATCCGAATAGCCCGATATAAGATGCCCGCCATGCGATTCACACTGCGCCAACTGGAAGTGTTCCTCGCCACCGCCCGCCTGGAGAATCTCAGCCGCGCGGCCGAAACCCTCTCCCTTTCCCAATCCGCCGCCAGCGATTCGCTGCGCGAGCTGGAACACCAATTCGACCTGCAGCTCTTCGATCGCGTGGGCAAACGCCTGCAGCTCAACGACAACGGACGCTTGGTGCTGGCCCAGGCCGAGGCCCTGTTGAGCCAGGCCCAGGAGTTGGAAGACACCTTGAGGCAGCACAAGGGCCTGGGAGCCCTGAGGGTGGGCGCCACGCTCAGCATCGGCAACGCCCTCTGCATTCCGCTGATCAAGCAGTACCGGCGCCAATACCCCGACAGCCCGGTCAGCCTCGAAATCGCCAATACCGAGCGCATCAGCCAGATGGTGACGAACTTCGAACTGGATGTGGGCATGATCGAGGGTGAAATCAACAACCCCGCGCTCGACATCCGCCACTGGCGCGAAGACCAGCTCCAGATCTTCTGCGCGCCGGATCACAAGCTGGCCGGTAAGGAAGTGCTTACGGATGAAGACCTGGGCACCAATGGCTGGATTCTGCGCGAGAGCGGTTCCGGCACGCGTCAGACCTTCGATCGCGTGATGCACGACCTGTTGCCGTACCTTCGTCTCGAGCTGGAGTTGCAGCACAACGAAGCCATCATCCAGGCGGTGATGGCGGGCATGGGACTTGGCTGTCTCTCGACCCTGTCACTGGCACCCCACATCGCGCGTGGCGAAGTCGTGCTCCTGAAGGCGCCTCGGCGTGAGTTCACCCGCAGCCTCTACCTGATCACGCATCGGCAGAAGTACCGCAGTGCGGCGCTGATGCATTGGCTGGAATTGTGCGAGGCGCACGCAAGTTGAGCACACTCGGGACTTGAGGCCATTGGCGCGCGGGTCGCGGAAGGGCTAGGATGCGCACCTTTGCACTATTGTGAGACAGCACTATGTTTGACTGGATTGTCAGTCCTGAAGCTTGGATTGCACTAAGTACCCTCGTCGCCCTTGAGATCGTTCTGGGCATCGACAACATCATCTTCATTTCGATCCTCGTGGGGCGTCTGCCCCCTGAAAATCGCGAGTTCGCACGGCGCCTCGGCATTGGTTTCGCGCTCATCACCCGCCTGGGGCTGCTCTTCAGCCTGTCGTGGATCGCACGTCTGACGACGCCACTCTTCACGGTGATCGGGGAAGAGATCTCCGGGCGAGACCTCGTACTCATCGTCGGTGGTCTCTTCCTCTTGGCGAAGTCCACCAAGGAAATCCACGCCGCACTGGAAGGTGATGAAGAAGGCGAGATGAAAGCCCGCGTGGTGGAAAGCCTGCTCGGCACGGTGATCCAGATCGGCATCCTCGACATCGTGTTCTCGCTGGATTCCGTGATCACCGCCGTCGGCCTGGTGGATGAGCTGGCCATCATGTCGATCGCGATCATTTCGGCCGTCATCGTGATGCTGTTTGCGGCTCGCCCGATCGGCGACTTCATCGACAAGCATCCGACGCTCAAGATGCTGGCCTTGTCCTTCCTGATGATGATCGGTCTGACGCTGATCGTGGAAGGCTTCGACATCCACGTGCCGAAGGCCTACATCTACTTCGCCATGGCCTTCTCGGTGTTCGTCGAGATCCTCAACATCCGCCTGCGCAAGAAGCTGGACAAGTAAGCCAGCCCCTGCCCCGTCTCCGAGCCGCCCGCCTTGCGCGGGCGGTTTCGTATCCGACTTCCAACAATCGTTCGAATCTATCGAAAGGATAATCTCAACCGATTTCTCCTATCGGTCGCGCGTCCCTAGTATTCACCTCGTACTCAGTTTTCACCCACCCACGAACGAATCAACGGAGACGCAAATGACTGCTCTGATCAACACCAAGGTACAGCCCTTCACTGCAACCGCCTATCACAACGGCAAGGACGTCAAGGTCACCGAAGCCGACCTGATCGGCAAGTGGAGTGTCGTGTTCTTCTACCCGGCCGACTTCACCTTCGTCTGCCCGACCGAGCTGGAAGACCTCGCCGACCACTACGAAGAGTTCAAGAAACTCGGCGTAGAGATCTACTCGGTGTCCACGGACACGCACTTCGTGCACAAGGCCTGGAAGGACGCGAGCCCGGCCATCAAGAAGATCCAGTTCCCGATGGTGGGCGACCCCACCGGCCGCATCAGCCGCAACTTCGGCGTGCTGATCGAGGAAGAAGGTCTGGCGCTGCGCGGCACCTTCGTGATCAACCCGGAAGGCGAGATCAAAGTCATGGAAATCCATGACCTCGGCATCGGCCGCAGCGCGGAAGAACTGCTGCGCAAGATCCAGGCTGCGCAATACGTAGCCGAACACGATGGCGAAGTGTGCCCCGCCGCCTGGAAACCGGGCGCCGAGACTCTGAAACCTTCGCTCGACCTGGTCGGCAAGATCTAAGAGAACTTGCTACCCCCGGCCGGCTCACGAGGTCGGCCGGGTCATCAAACCAACGCACCAACGAACCGGCAGTACCCAAAAGGAAAACCACCATGTTGACCCAAGACCTGAAACAACAACTGCAGACCCTGCTGGCCCAGGTTCCGGGTTCGGTGGAGCTGTCTCTGAACCTCGGCGACGATGCCGCCAGCCAGGAGCTGCGCGAACTCGCCGAAGAGCTGGCAGGACTGTCCAGCAAACTCAGCCTGCGCGAAGTACCAGCACCGACCGAACGCCGTCCTCTGCTCACGCTGCGCTCGCAGCGCGGCACCGAAATCAGCTTTGCCGGCGTACCGAACGGCCACGAGTTCACCTCGCTGGTGCTTGCCCTTCTGCACAGCGGCGGGCACGCGCCGAAGGTGGAAGCCGAACTGCAAACGCAGGCCAAGGCATTGAGCGGTGATTACCGCTTCGAGATCTACGTGTCGTTGAGCTGTCAGACCTGTCCCGACGTGGTCCAGGCACTCAACGCCATGGCCGCCCTCAATCCCGCCGTGAAGACGGTGATGATCGACGGCGCGCTGTTCCAGGATGAGATCGCCCAGCGCAACATCCTGGCGGTACCGACCGTGTACCTCAACGGCAAACTCTTCTCGCAGGGTCGCATCGGCTTCGCCGACATCCTGCGCAAACTGGATAGCCGAGTCACCGCGGCCGCCACCGAGGCGCTCAGCAGGAAAGAGCCCTTCGATCTTCTGATCGTCGGCGCAGGCCCCGCCGGTGCCTCGGCTGCCATCTACGCCGCCCGCAAGGGTCTGCGTACTGGCCTCGTCGCCGAAACCTTCGGTGGACAGGTGCTCGACACCGTCGGCATCGAAAACTTCATCTCCGTGAAGGCCACCGAGGGTCCGAAGCTCGTCGCGAGCCTGGAAGAACACGTGCGCGATTACGCCGTGGACATCATGCAGGGACAGCGCGCGGCTCAAGTCGTGCCGCCCGCCGCCGATGGCTTCTTCCAAGTGCAACTCGCCTCGGGCGCGACGCTGCAGAGCCGCAGTGTGCTGGTAGCCACCGGCGCGCGCTGGAGACAGATCAACGTGCCCGGCGAAGCCGAGTACAAGGGTCGTGGCGTGGCCTACTGCCCGCACTGCGATGGCCCCTTGTTCAAAGGTAAGTCGGTGGCCGTGATCGGCGGTGGCAACTCCGGCGTCGAAGCCGCGATCGACCTCGCCGGCATCGTCGCTCACGTGACGCTGATCGAGTACGCGCCCATGCTGAAGGCCGACGACGTCCTGGTACGCAAGGCACGCAGTCTGCCCAACCTCACCATCGTGACGAACGCGCAGACGCTCGAAATCAAAGGCGACGGGGAACGTGTGACCGGCCTCGTCTATCGCGAGCGCGAAAGTGGTGTCGAGCAGGAAGTGGCACTCGCCGGTGTGTTCGTGCAGATCGGCCTCGTGCCGAACAGCGACCCGGTGAAGGGCGTGGCGGAACTGAGCCGCTTCGGCGAAATCCTGGTGAATGCCAAGGGTGAGACTTCGGTACCTGGTCTCTTCGCCGCCGGCGACGTCACCAACTCGGCGTTCAAACAGATCATCATCGCGATGGGCAGCGGTGCCACCGCCGCGCTCGGCGCCTTCGAACATCTGATGCTGCAACAGCAGCAGGCAACGAAAGTTGCGGCCTAGCGCTGATGCGCTGGTAGTAGCAGTAGGTCCTGATTCGCAGTTCGGACTTGTAGTCGTAGTCGGCGGTAGTCGTCGCGCTAGGCCCCAACCCTATAGGAAGTAGTACTTCCAGCCCTTGTCTTGACTCCTCCCCTCTTCAAGGCAAGGGCCTTTCTTTTTCTCCCTTCCGCACACACCGCAGCATTTGCCGCTCGGCTGTGCTTTGCCGCTAGAATCGACGCACCTTTCTGCGGAGAAGCCGCCATGCTGAGTCGACGTCATCTTCTGGCAAGCGCAAGCGTCGCCACGCTTGCTTCGGTCACCGGCCTCGATACCGCGCAAGCTGCGGACGGTGGACGCTTCTCGGCACGCCCAGGTCAACCGGAGGAAACACTCGGTCCTGGCGAATACGTGTTGAGCGACAACAGTGGTCGCCGTTCTCTGCTCTACCTCCCGCCTTCGTACGATCCTGCTCGACCGGCACCGTTCTTCCTGATGTGTCATGGAGCGCGTGGCAATGGCGACGGCACACTGGAACAGGAACGCGCGGCAGCAGACGAACACGGTGTGATCCTGCTCTGCCCCAGCACGCGGCAAGGCACCTGGGATGCGATCCGCGGTGACTTCGCGCATGACTTCGACGCGCTCGACGCTTTACTGAACCAGACCTTCGCCCGTTGCGCAGTCGATCCCGAGCGCCTCGCGATTGGTGGTTTCTCGGATGGTGCGAGCTATGGCCTGACTCTCGGCCTGCTCAATGGCGATCTTTTCACGCACGTCATCGCCCACTCGCCGGGATTCATCATCAGCCAGGGCTGGCAGGGCAAACCGAAGGTGTATCTCTCGCACGGGCGCCAGGATCAGGTGCTACCGTTCGATCGCTGCGGTGCCGTCATCGCGGCACGACTGGAACGCGAAGGTTATGACCTGCGCTTCGATATCTTCGATGGAGGCCACACCGCTTCGCCTGAACTGCGCAGCGCAGCGCTGCGGTGGTTGAAAGAAGCGTGAGGTTTGGTTGCCACTCGCGTCCTCTGCGGGTGGCAAGACGCTCAACAAGAATTTCGCAGGCCAGCATTGTCAGCACTTACCGCCGTTCGCGGCTGCCTCCAAGTCACGTGGAAGAGGCCCGAGGCAGCGAGATGGAAGGCAGCAGGACTTCAGTTAAGACTTCCCAGCAGGCAATTCCTCATTCTCGTCCGTGTATCCCGGCGGTACGTAGAAATTGAGGGTCTGAAGTGGTTCTGCGCCGTCGTTCCTGATCTGATGCGTGTCGCCATGCTCGATCAGCAGCAAACTGCCCGGATGTAGGCGGTAGTCGTCGCCATTGATAGTAGCCAGGCCAGTCCCAGCCGCTACGTACAGCCACTGATCGCTGCCGCGGTGTCGGTTGTTTTCGCCGCCTTCAGATTTGCCTGCCTCCAACACCATTACCGCAGCCTGTGAGCGGCCGTTACCGGTAAGGACATCGAACGAGGTGTCGTAATTCACCTTTGCCTGTTTCATGCGCAGTTCCTCCTTGCGTGTTCCGAATCCTTATCGGTACGCAGCAAGTGGCATGCCGCTGCACTTCTTACCGCTCCTCTACGATTCAGCGTCCGGTTTCTGCCTTGCCGCACGGATGAGGTCCCCTAGCACGGAACACGTTGCATGTAACTTCTTCCCACCATCGGCAATTTTTCAAGACGCACGGACGCCCCGGTGCCGCCAGCGCTCAGCCTCGCCCGTGGCCCCTTTATTGCACCGCTGCGGTAACGCGACTGAAGCTCACAGACACCAAGGGGCTGCTCACCGATGAAGATCGCCACCTACAACGTCAACGGCATCAACGGACGCCTGCCCGTGCTGCTGCGCTGGCTGCAAACAGCCGAGCCAGACATCGTCTGCCTGCAGGAGCTGAAGGCGCCGCAGGACAAATTCCCAGAGGAACCCTTGCGGGCGCTGGGCTATGAAGCCCTGTGGCAGGGGCAGAAATCGTGGAACGGAGTGGCGCTATTGAGTCGCGTCGGCACGTTGCACGAAACGCGGCGCGGTCTTGCGGATGATCCTGACCCAACCCAAAGCCGCTATCTCGAAGCGGCAGTGAATGGCGTACTGATTGCCGGACTGTACGCACCGAACGGCAACCCTTATCCCAGTCCGAAGTTCGAGTACAAACTGCGTTGGTTCGAGAGCCTGCACACGCATCTGGCGAGCCTCGTAAAACTCAAGCGGCCCGTGGTCATCGCCGGTGACTACAACATCATTCCAACCGATCTCGACGTCTATGCCCCAGATCGTTGGCGCGACGATGCGTTATTCGCACCTGAAGTGCGCGCGGCATATCAGCGCTTGCTGGAGCAAGGGTGGACAGACGCACTCCGCTTCTTGCATCCGCACGATACGATCTACACGTTCTGGAAATATTGGCGCAATTCATTTGAGCGCAATGCAGGACTGCGCATCGACCACTTCCTGCTCAACGGCGCCGCCCGCAAACGCCTGACAGCAGCCGAGGTGGAGACACGGGTGCGCGGCTGGGAACACACCAGCGATCACGCACCGGTGTGGCTGACGTTGGGAGATAAGCAGCCACGCAAGTGAGATGTTGATCCTGCAGCGGACGGAGCAGGTCGTGCTACAACACGCGCTTCACTCCCGGCAGCGCCAGCAACGCTGTAGCGAGAATGAAGCAACCCACACTCGCCACCGTTCCCACTACGAGGAATTTCATGCTCGGCGCGAGTGTCGTTTGCGCGAACGCAATACTCGTCGCCACTACCACCGGCGGGTGAATCACATAAACCGCATACGCGTGGCGAGTCAAAAAGGTCCACAGCGCGCTCGGCTGCGCAGCCCAATGTCGTGCGGCCCACAGCAGAACCAACATGATCCCAAACCCAGTGAGCGGATCCCACAGCGCATAGAACAATGCGTTCGCGTTCCAGCCGCCATCGAACGAGCCGGTACCAAAAGCACCGTGCAGCGCGAGGGGCAGCGTCGCGATGCCCACAAACGTCAATGCCAACCACGGCAATACCTGACTCTCTGTAATACGTTCAAGTATCCGCTCCTGCGCCGCCGCGCATCCCGCTGCGAACAGAAAGACGTAACAGGGGAAGTAACCGAGCTGCAGCCACAGCACCGTGTCACCCACGGGAATCCAGAGTCGCAGCAGGAACGAGACGGTGCCCAGCAAGATCGCGATTGCGAACAGCGTAGCGAAAGGTGGAAAGTGCAACGGCATTGGAGCGGACCGCGGCCAACGCAATTGGAAACCCGCGTATACCACCGAAAACAACAGTAACGCTTGGGTAAACCACAGTGGCCCGGGTTCGAGGTCGAAGGTCAGGATTCGATCGATGAAATAAGGGCCGACCTCACGACTGAATCCCTCACGTGCCAGTGCGATCGTAAGCGGCGATAGTAAGAAGAAATAAACGAGCCACGGTAAGCCCAGGCGCACGCAGCGATCCTTCAAGAAGGCTCTGGCGCTCTTACGCGCGAAGGAAGGTGCTGTGAAGTAACCGGCAAGCAGAAAGAAGAGCCCCATGAAGAAGGATTGATTGATCGCGTTGAATGCGACCAACCAGAGATTGCTGAAATCCGCTTCTTCCCTCCAATACCACGCGCCTGATCCCCCGTAGGCGATCGCCACATGATGGAAGATCACCAGGAGCGTGAGCAGAACGCGCAGTCGGTCTATGCCGTCATTACGATGCATGAGTCTTCAATTCCCGAATTGCACCAAGGCTTTCTGCGTCGGCAATTCGTGGCTGCGGCGTGAAACGCTGCCGTCACTGCTGAGGACATCAAAAGCATCGAGCACATAAGGTAGTCCCTGCCCCTGCAACATTTCGGGAGAGGTGGTAAGTTCGAAATGCATGTGCGGCAGATGACTGTCGCCAGTATTGCCGACGCGTGCCAGCTGCTGGCCGCGTCGCACGCGTTCTCCTTGTTTCACCGCGATGCTGCCCGGCTGCAAGTGCATGTAGTGCGCGTATTGACCATGTCCGATATCGAGTACGACGACGTTGCCGCCCACCGTGTCGAGCGTGATGGGAACCACGGGAGCTTGCTTCGGGATGTTGTCCGGCACCCCGTCGATGACTGCCACTACGGTTGCATCCGCCACCGCTACCACCGGCTCGCCATAGCCGAAGTAGGAAGTCGTCACCTTGTCGTCGCCGCGTGACATCGCACCTTCTTCCACCCGTATCCAATCGTAGGCATAGCGGCGCGAGATGACTGAACGTCCTCCCAGCACCAAGCCACCGCGCCGATGACCGTTGTTATTCGAGAAGCCGGTTTCCGCTTGCCAGCCGCTGCCAATCAACGGAGGCCCAAGCACCTGCAGCCGGTCGTGGCGAGTGTCGATGGCATAGGTAACCACCGTTCCGTCCGTCGTCTGCAGCTCATGCCGCACGTGAGGCGGCACTGCGGCGTCAGCGGCGAAACTCACCTGCAGGAACAGCACCGTGCTGACACCGGCATCAATCTGCGTCGGAGGCTTGGGGTTGTCCTGCCTCGTGCCGGAGCGATTGAAGAGCGACGGCAAGGACTCCGCGTCGAAGCTGGCAAGTGGCGCTGCAAGATCATCCGCAACGACTACACGCAAAGCTTCGAGCACGAGAGGGACTTGTCCGAAATTGCGCAACTGCAATTCGTAGAGGAGGTGCTGCTGACCATCACTGGTGACCAGCGTGGGTTCCCACGGTACGAGGACCTCGAGCTGCGGCTCGAACGGAAAGCCTGGTTTCTCAGCAGAGGCGGGCGCCGCCTCGACCAAGGCGGCGCACATGACTACTGAGCAAAATAGCGCAGGGAGGGCAGCAGAGCGCATGGGGGAGTTCCTTCTCGATCGGGATGCTCCTGCTGAGCAACGGTCGTGCCACCAGGATGTGCCACGGCAACTGCTTGGTCGGGTTGAAGTTTTACTTCGCGACCGTGCGCGCCGCTGGTGTCTGCGTTGGTCGCGCCCACCATTAGTTGGCGATCCGTTCATCAACCGCCACTGCCAACTCGGATGAAGCAGTACTTGCAGGGACTTACCCCTTGCGGCGGTCGCGATACGCAGATGAAATCCGCAGCGCCCTCCTTTACACTCCGGCGCCCATGAATAAGCACAACGAAGAACTCCCCGTTCCAAACTCCAACGTACCCCTGCTGTTTCTCGCCGGCATCCTGCTGATGGTGCCGGTGGTGGCCCTGTTGTGGGTCGGCAGCTATGCCAGAGAAGAACCGACCTTTCTCGGCTTCCCCTTCTTCATCTGGTACCAGTTTCTGTGGGTGCTGCTGTGCCCTTTGTGCACGGGAGGCGCCTACGTCCTCGTGCGCCGCGCGCGCCAGCCTCAGCGTAAGGAAGAAAACTAATGAATGGCGGCATCAACCATACCGCGCTCGCGGTACTGGTAGGCTTGTTCCTGCTGGTCACCGTGTTGGGCTTTTGGGCCACGAACTGGCGCAGGCCGGAAAACCTCGACAACCTCGATGAATGGGGCCTCGGCGGCCGCAAGTTCGGCACCTGGGTCACCTGGTTCCTGATCGGCGGCGACGTCTATACCGCCTACACCTTCGTGGCCGTACCCGCAGCGATGTTCACGCTCGGTGCCGTGAACGGCTTCTTCGCGGTGCCCTACACCATCGTCGTCTATCCCTTGATCTTCATCTACATGGCGCGTCTGTGGTCGGTGAGTTACCGCCACGGTTACGTCACTCCCGCGGACTTCGTGCGGGGCCGCTACGGTTCGCGCACCTTGTCACTTGCCGTGTCACTCACCGGCATCCTGGCGACCATGCCCTACATCGCATTGCAGCTCGTCGGCATCCAGGCCGTGCTGGAAGTGGTGGGACTCGGGGGCTCCGACAACGTGATCGTGCAGGACCTTCCGCTCTTCATCGCCTTTGCCCTGCTCGCGGCCTACACCTATTCCGCCGGCTTGCGCGCGCCGGCCGTGATCGCCTTCGTGAAGGACACCCTGATCTATCTCGTGATCGCAGTGGCCATCATCTATCTGCCGGCGAAAGTCGGTGGTTGGGAAACGGTGTTCGCCGCGGCGAAGGAGAAGATGGAAACCGTCACTGCAACCGGCGCCGCCACCGGCATCTACGTGCCGCAATCACAGTCCTACTGGGCCTACGGCACCCTGGCATTGGGTTCGGCGATGGCGCTGTTCATCTATCCGCACCTCGTCACCGCCACGCTGGCTGCGAAGAACCGCAACACCATCCGCTTCAACGCCACCATCCTGCCCGCCTATACCTTCCTGCTGGGTCTGTTGGCTCTACTCGGATGGGTGGCGATCGCTGCCGGTACGCAGCCGATCGGTTTGGATGGCCAGCCCAATGCGCAGCTCGTGATTCCGCAATTGTTCGAAGATTCCTTCCCTGATTGGTTCACCGGTGTGGCCTTCGCCGCCATCGCCATCGGCGCGCTGGTGCCTGCCGCCATCATGTCGATCGGTGCCGCCAACACCTTCACGCGCAACGTCTACAAGGAGTGGCTCAAACCCGACGCCACCCCCGCTCAGGAAGCACAGGTGTCGAAGCTGGCTTCTCTGCTCGTCAAAGGCTTCGCGCTGATCTTCGTGCTCACGCTCGACAAGCAGAACGCCATAAACTTCCAGTTGCTGGGTGGCATCTGGATCCTGCAGACCTTCCCCGCCATCGTGTTCGGCCTCTACACGCGCTGGTTCCATCGCTGGGGGCTCCTCGCCGGCTGGCTGGTGGGCATGGTGTACGGCACGATCACGGCCTACAACGTGGTGAATCCGGTGACCGGTGCACACTTTGCCGGCTCCGTCTCCCTGATTCCCGTGATCGGCGAACTGGGCTACATCGCACTCACTGCCTTCGCCCTCAACACCATCGTATCTGCTGCAGTGACCGTGGTGATGGATTTGGCCAAGGTGCCGCGTGGTCACGACGAAACCACCAAGGGCGACTACTTCGCCGACGTCGGTGATCCCCGCGTCGAGAAAGCGACGAATTGAAAAGCCAGAAACGAAAAAGCGGCCCCAGGGCCGCTTTTTCCTTGGTGCCGTTGCAACAGCCTTCGCTTCAACCGAGATCCAGCGAAGCGGCTTGCTGCGTCGCCACGCCTTCACGGCGCTGCACCAACCACAGTGCAACGAGAGTCAGCAATCCTGCCGCGCTCAGATAGTAACCAACCGCCGCGATGCCATAGCCGCTCGCCAACCAGGTGGCGATGTAGGGGGCGAAGGAACCGCCGAGAATGCCGGCGAAGTTGAAGGCCAACGAAGCACCGGTGTAGCGCACCGCAGTCGGGAAGCTCTCCGCCAGTGCGGTGCCGATCGGACCGTAGGTGAGGCCGGTGCAGATCAGACCCAACGCCAGCATCATGAAGATGCTGGCAGTGTCGGCCGCGTCGAACAGAGGACCGAAGGCAAAGCCGAAGGCGATGATGCAGAGCGTGGCGAACACCATCGCCGAATAGGCTCCATTGCGATCCGCGATGATGGCGGACACCGGAATGAAACCGGCGAAGAACAGCACGCCGATGATCTGCAGAATCAGGAACTCATCGCGCGTGAAACCGAGCTGCGAAGTGCCCCAGCTGAGCGAGAACACAGTCATCAGATAGAACACGACGAAGGTGGTGATGCCACCGAGCGTGGCGAGCAACAAAGTGCCGGCGTGTTCGCGGAACACGTTCACCAGCGGCACGCGCACGCGCTCGTTCTTTTCGATCGCAGCCTGGAAGGCCGGAGTTTCGGCGATCTGCAGACGCACGTAGAGACCCACGACCACCATCAGCGCGCTCGACAGGAAGGGAATGCGCCATCCCCACGCGAAGAACTGCTCGTCGGTCAGCACGCGGCTGAGGATGATGAAGACACCGGTGGCGAGGATGAAGCCGAGCGGCGCGCCGAGCTGCGGATACATGCCATACCAGGCGCGCTTGTTGCGCGGCGCGTTCTCCATCGCCAGCAACACGGCGCCACCCCATTCACCACCGAGACCTATGCCCTGCCCGAAGCGGCAAAGCGCCAGGAGTGCCGGTGCAAGGACGCCGATCTGCGCATAGGTGGGCAAGAGACCGATCGCCACCGTGGAAAGTCCCATCGTCAACAGTGCCGCCACCAAGGTCGCCTTGCGGCCAATACGATCGCCGAAGTGACCGAACAAGGCCGAGCCGGCTGGACGCGCCAGAAAGGCGAGAGCGAAAGTGGCGAGCGACTGCAGCGTGGCCGTGGTCGGATCACTGGCCGGAAAGAACAGCGTCGGGAACACGATCACCGCCGCGGTGCCATAGATATAGAAGTCGAAGAACTCGATCGTAGTGCCGATGAGGCTGGCGAAAAGTACGCGCGCTGGTTTCATCTGATCTGGTCCTAGTTCATCAAAGTGCGGCATCCTGCCACAGAACCCCCGGCCGCGTCTCGTTCCGTGGGCGCCTTGTTCCAGATCGCTGCCAGCCGAACCGCCCCGCCCTCAACATGAAGGTTCCTCCCTGCTAGCATCGACCGCCATCACCTTGGAGGGGAAGGTATGAAGCGCCGCACGCTGGCCCTGGCCTGCACAGCTCTCACGCTGCTCGTCGCACAGTTCTCGCACGCGCAACAGCCTGAACAGGATCGGGTGCAGCCCACCGGGCTCGAGCCCGACGGCAGACAACCCGTCTCCGCCGGGTCCTCGCCGTTGCCACGCAACATTCAGGAAACCCCACCCCCACGCGATGCCAATGGTCGCCCCATCCTCGGTTCGGTACCGGGCGACGTCGGTGCGTGGGAAGGTTTCGGTTCGCGCCCGATGCTGCGCATCCTCGACGAAATTCCCGCAGGTTCGATCATCGCCTTCACACCGGCCGAGCAGGCGCTGAACGATCCCACCAACTATCCCAAGATCAAGGAAAGCGAAATTCCCTACCAGCCCTGGGCCAAGGCGCTGTTCGCGGCACGCAGCCGCACGCGTTTCGAACCCTACGTGCGCTGCAAACCTTCCGGCGGCCCGCGCGAAGTCGCCACCGCCTATGGCACGCAGTTCGTGGAATTTCCCGACATGCAGAAGATCTACATCTTCCCCACCGGCGGCCCGCGTCACTTCCGCGAAATCTGGCTGGATGGTCGCGGCCATCCGGAAAACCTCAAGCCTAGCTATCACGGCCACTCGATCGGCCATTGGGAGGGCGACACCCTGGTGGTCGACACCATCGGCTTCAACGAAAAGATGTGGTTCGACTCCGATGGGTCACCGCACACGGAACGACTGCATCTGATCGAAAGGTTCACTCGCGTTTCGCGTGAACGTCTCAAGTACGAGATCACGGTGGACGATCCCGGCGCCTACACTGCGCCCTGGTCCTCCGGCTTCTACATGACGTGGGTGCCGGGCGAATCCTTCCAGTTCGTGTGTCAGGACGAAAACCTCGCCAGCGAATTGATGCTGGGCAACGACGCCTACGACAGCATCGATCGCAGCCACCCGATATATCCATGAAATTTTCAAAATTGCGCGCGCCGCGTGTAAGCCGTGTCAATTCTTGACGCGGATTGAGCAGCCTTTGATGAAATCGGAGAAAAGTTTTTATCCAGACGTAGGTCTAGGTAGAACCTTGGTTCCCAATCCTCCAAGGCCGCATGCAGGCAAGATCCGATCCTCCGCGAGCAGGCCCTCGAGTCGGAACTCGCCGCTGGACGGAGAGGCCAAAGCCATTTAGCCTGCGCTGCGCTCGTTCCAACCAAAACTATTATCAGCGTGCGGGGAATAGACCTTGTCCACTCCACTCAAACACCTTGTCCGGCCCTTCCTCCTGGCGGCGTCCTTGCTCACCCTTGCGCACGGTGCCATGGCGCAGTTCGGATCGCCTCCACTCGGTGAAGGCCCGTGGGAAATCCAAACCTTTCAGGCCAAAATCAAGGTCTCCGTGGTAGCACGCGGCCTCGACCATCCCTGGAGCCTCACCTTCCTGCCCAACGGCGACTTCCTCGTCACCGAACGCTCCGGCCAGTTGCGGGTGATACACGAAGGCAAGCTGGCGCCCGAAGCCGTGGCCGGTGTGCCCGAAGTGTTCAGCGAAAGCATGCTGGGCCTGATGGAAGTGCTGCCCCATCCCGAATTCGCACGGAACCAATATCTCTATCTCACCTACCACAAGAAACTCGCCGACGAGCCCAAGACCATCGCCTTCGTGCTCGCCCGCGCGCGCTTCACCGGCAATGCGCTGGTCGATCTCGAAGAGCTGCTGGTGAGCGATACGTGGAATGGTGCCGGCGGCGCTGCTGCCAAGCTGGTGTTTGGCACCGACGGCAAGCTCTACATGGGACTCGGCGCGACGCGTGACGAATCGCCGCAGGATCCGATGAGTCTGCGCGGCAAGATCCTGCGTCTGAACGAAGACGGCAGCGTGCCCGAGGACAATCCCTTCGTCGGCAAGGCCGGTTATCGCCCCGAGATCTTCTCGCTCGGCCATCGCAACCCTTCGGGCATGGCCGTGCACCCCGTCACGGGTGAGATCTGGGCTTCCGAATACGGCCCGAACGGTGGCGACGAAATCAACATCATCCGCGCCGGCAAGAACTACGGCTGGCCGGTGGTGAGCTATGGCCGCGATTACTCCGGCCCCTTCATCTCGCCGATTCCGTGGCAGGAGGGCATGGAGATGCCGGTGTCCACCTTCGTGCCCGGCATCTCGCCGTCGGGACTGGCCTTCTACACCGGTGAAGACTTCCCCACCTGGACCACCAGTGCCTTCGTCGGCGCGCTGCGCGTCGGTCAGATCCCGGGCACCGGTCGTCTGGTGCGCATCTTCTATGACGAAAACGGCGACGAGCGCTCTCGTGAAGACTTGCTGACCGAGCTCAAACAGCGCATCCGCGAAGTGCGCATGGGGCCGGATGGCAAACTCTATCTGTTGACTGAAGAGGCCGACGGCGCGCTGCTGGTGATCGAACCTGCCGCTTGATGGCTGGAAGAGAAAAAAAGAAACGCCGGCAATTGCCGGCGTTTTTGTTTGCGGGGCATTACTCGAAGGTGTTGGCGCTCTGCACGCGGCTCAACCACTCCGCCATGCGCTCCAGATCTTCGTTGTCCGGCAACTCCGCGCCGCGTGCGCGCATCTCCAGCAGCAACACACGCCAACGTTCCAGGGTGGCGCGTGTCTCATAGACCCGGTCGAGCGCATGACATTCGGAACACACCGTATCCAACACCGCCAATCCTTGTTTGTCGTCGTAATAGGTGTCGATTTCCGGTGGCACATAGGTGCGAGGGAAGGGGGTGTGTTCGGTGCCGAAGGTTTCCGACAGGTAGTCGAGCAGGAGCGTCCTGTCGGCATGTGCCAGCGGTGGTATCGCGTACTCCGTATGGGCTGTTTCCAGCAGGTTCTCCCAGCGCTCGCGGGTGAGGGCGTGGTAGGAGTAGTCGTCGATGCCATGACACGATACACAGTTCTTGAGGATCACGTTTCTCACCGCACCGTCCGGTAACGGCACCTGCGGACGCGTCGGTGCACGCAACTGTGCCAACACCGGCAAGGCCGCCACCAACAACAATCCCGCTACGACTGCACCACACTTCCCTTTCATGCTTACGTTTCGCTTTCTCACGCGATCTCCAGGGGCTTGGTACCTTCGTTGAAGCGGGGCACGTCGATGCCGTAAAGATGCAGGATCGCGAGCAGGAGATTCGAAGTGCGCTCGACGTTGTCCGGATAGGAGATGTGGCGATTGCCTTTGAACGTGCCATCGATGGCGCCCGCCAGGATCACCGGCACCTTCTCGTGCGCATGGCGATGCGAGTTGCCCATGTTGCTGCCCTTGTAGATGAGCACGTTGTCGAGCGCCGTGCCTTCCACGTCCTGGATCTTGCTGAGTCGTTCCAGGAAATAGGCCAGGTTGGCCACGTGGTAGCGGTTCACCTTGGCGTAGTTGGCGATGTTGGCGGGTGTGTCACCGTGGTGCGAGGTCGCGTGCCAGCCACCGGTGTAACCGGACTCGGGATGCGCTATCGACGAAAGATCACGCCCCAGCATGAAGGTGACCGAACGCGTGATGTCACCCTCGAAGGCGAGCGCGATGAGGTCGTACATCAACTTGAAGTGCACGTCCTTGCTCTGCGGAATGCCGAAGGGCACTTCTTCCGTCGGTTCGCTCACCGAGTTGCCCATCGCAATCTGGATGCGACGTTCCAATTCGCGGATGTTCTCGAGGTAGTTGTCCACACGCTGCTGGTCGCCGGCACCGAGCTGACGTTTGAAGGAAGGCAGTTTTTCCGCCACCGAATCGAGGATGCTCGCATTCAGCTCGCGGCCGCGCTGACGTTCCTGCGGGCTCGAGCCGTCGCCGAAGAGGCGCTCGAACGCGACGCGTGGATTGATCTCGGTCGGCAGCGGCTGCGTCGGCGACATCCACGACATCGAGTTGGTGTAGGCACAGCTGTAGCCCCAGTTGCAGTTGCCGTAGTTACCGGCGTCTTCCACACCCAACTGCAGCGAACCGAGGATGGTGTTCTGGCCGTAGGTGCGTGCGATGACCTGGTCGATGGTTTCACCGAGATAGGGGCTCACGGCGTTGCGACGCGGACGCGCGCCCGACAGGAACACCGCACCACGCGCGTGGTTGCCACCCGGCTCTTCTTCGGTGGAGAAGGCTTCCGGCACGTCGAGGCCGCTGATCAGCACGATGTATTTGCGGAAGGGCTCCAGCGGCTTGGTGATGTACGAGAATTCGAAGTCCTTGCCGGTCTGCAGCGGCGACCAATAGCCCGGCGCGGCACCGTGCGGATGCCAGATGCCGACGAAGCGTTTGGGACGCAATTCCGCTTCCGCACGCGCCATCGGCACCATGGCGGGAATCATGGCATCGAGCATCGGCAGCGCCACGCTGACGCCCGCGGCGCGCAGCAGGGTACGCCGATCCATTTTCTTCCTGCTGATGAATTGCATGACAGCCTCCTCCTCGTTTCGGACTGCGCGACTCGCGCGACGCGCTAAGGTGTTTCCGTGCCGCTCGCCAGGCTGAGCGCGTTGCCTTCCTTCACACGCATCTGGAAGGGTTCGCTCTTGACGATGTTCAGCACCAGATCTGAAAAACGGTAATTGCTGGCTTCGCTCGCATGCACGATGCGGCGCACCACCGGCATGTCGAAGTACTCGACACCACGCCCCATGGCGTAGCTCAAGAGTTTTTCGGTCATGAAGCGCGCGAACTGCGGTGAGTAGTACTTGAGGTTCTCGCGCAGGTCGGCGACACCATTGGCCGGCGTGCCATCCCAGAGCTCCACCTTGGTATCCAAGGGCGTGGCGGAACCGTCACCTTTGCGCGGATGACCTTCGAGCAGGCGCCAGCTGCCATCGGCATCGAAGTTCTCCAATGCGAAGCCGATCGGATCCATGATGCGATGACAGGTGGCGCAGGCCGGATCACGGCGATGCAGCGTCAGTTGATCGCGCAGTGTCTTGATGACGAACTCACCACCTTGCGTATCTTCCAGCGGCGGCACGTTCGGCGGCGGTTCGGGCGGTACGGTACCTAGTATGTTTTCGAGTACCCATACGCCGCGTTTCACCGGCGAGGTGCGGAAGTTCTCGGTGAAGGTCGTGCTCAGAAAACTGCCCTTGCCGAGGATGCCGCGCCGATGATCGAACTGCGGCGGCAGTTCGACACGGCGATAGTGCGCGCCGTAGATGTTGGGAATGCCGTAGTGCTTGGCGAGACGTTCGTTGAGAAAGGTGTAGTTGGCATCGATGAGGTCGAGCACGCTTCGGTCTTCGCGAATGATGCTTTCCCAGAACAACTCCGACTCGCGCTGGAAGGCCTGACGCAGTTCGTCATCCCAGTTGGGATAGTAGATGCCATCGGGCGAAGTGGTGGGCAGGTTGCGTAGGTAGAGATATTGCTGACCGAAGTTGGTGACGAGCGCCTGCGAGCGCGGATCCTCCAACATGCGGCGCACTTCCTGCTCGAGTACTGCCGGGTCGCGCAAACGATTCTGCGCTGCGAGTTCCAGCAAGTGTTCATCGGGAATGCTGCTCCACAAAAAGAAGGACAAGCGCGATGCCAGCTCGAGATCGCTGATGCGATAGGACTCGCCCGGTGCCACATCTTCGGGTTCGCGTTCGACTCGTACCAGGAATTCGGGATCGGCGAGGAGACGACGCAAGGCGAGTTCGATGCCATCTTCGAATACGCCTTCACTCGCGCCTTCGCGGAAGAAGGCCATCAATACGTCGAGATCCTCTTCCACTGCCGGACGACGATAGGCCTTGGTCGCCAGCGTGGTGAGAATGCTGCGTGCACAGGATTCGAATTCATCGCGGTTGTTCGGCATGCACGTGAACACTTTCTTCACGCTCACCGAATCCTGCGGCCGCACCGGTTCGAAGGGACCGATGATCTTCAGAAGTCCGATCACCGGGGGATACTGCACCTGCGGCATCTTTTCGTTTTCGATCGACTTGCGATCGTACTCGCGAATCATGCCGAGACCGGGACGATAGTTGGTGGCGATGAAGGTGGCGCCGACCAGGCGCGTGCCGGCCTTCACCGGCACCGTGGCTTCGAGCGCACCGTCGCGGTCACCACCCATGCCGACGTTCAACCCCACGCCCTCGTACTTGAAGAGAGCAACGCGTTCACCGTCGATGCTGATCTCCAATTCCTCGCCGGGGATGAAGGCACCGACACCGAAGTTCTGGATGTGGAAGGTGTAGAGGCCATCGGCAAGGAAGTTGTGTTTGACCGCCATGCCGCCGCGCGTGCCGAGCGGCAGACCTTCGAGTTGATAGTTCTGCGAGGCATCACCCGGTGCGAGATAGGAAACCTCCGTCGGGCTACGCCAAAAACCCACTGCCATCCGCGACACACGCGCGGCGGTAGTGGCATAGGCTTCGAGCAAAGTCGGAGAGAGTGTGAGTGAGCCCGCGATGTTGTCGAAGCCGCGGGCGGAAGTATCGGGAGGCAACAAGGTGCTGACATCGACTTCGACACCGAGCAGGTCGCGCACCACGTTCGCGTACTCGGTACGGTTCAGGCGATGCAGCATCACGCTGCCGGGGTTGGTCGGGCTCTGCCGATCGATTTCGTTTTCGAGCCACTCGGTCATCGCGCGATATTCGTCGCGCGGCGGACGCTCACGGCCAGGCGGCGGCATCACACCCGCGCGCAAACGACGGATGACGCGCTCCCATTCCGGTGCGTGTGCGATGAGTGGTTGATCGAGAATGCTGTCGATATCGAGGCCACCGGCGTAGTCCTCGAAGTTATGGCAGTCGGAGCAGTATTCCTGCACCAGCGCACGATAGCGATCGTCATTGGCATCAGCCCCGGACGCCGCCAGCCCATGAGACAGAGCACTTGCGGCGAGCAAGAACTGACAGACGGCTTTGCTGCGAGTTCGCATCGCCCTTCCCCTCTGATTCTTTGTACTTGTTATGCGGCCGACTCTACGCCTCGCTGGTGGCATTCTCTTTGTATTTTTCGAGCGATTACTTGCACTTTTCGATTGCGCATCGCCGCGCCCATAGCCTTTCGCTTGAGCGACTTCATTCGATTTTCCAGAGACTTACGCAGTCTTGACGGGCCAATGACGGAAGCATCGTTCCAGTACCATTAGACGAGACCGACCGGTTCGCCGCTGAGGCTCACCGCTTTTGTGGCAAACTCACGCGGCACGCGGCCAGTACAAGAGCCGGCAGATATCGGAGGGGAACGAAGTGAACAGGCAGTGTTCTTACGCCTTGCTTGCAAGTCTGTTGTTGCCGATGGCGGCAATGGCAGGTCCTTTGGTCGATGCCGCGCGTCTTGGTGACCTCGGGACCGTGCGCCAGCTGCTGCAGGAAGGTGCGGCGGCAAACGACGTGCACGTCGATGGCAGCACGCCCCTGCATTGGGCGACACATGCCAACGACGCCGCCATGACCAAGGTCCTGCTCGACGCCGGCGCCGATCCCAATGCGCGCAACCGCGTCGGGGCTCCTCCCATGCTTTCCGCCGCCGTCAATGGCAACGCTGAAATCCTGAAGTTGTTGCTGGCAGCCGGCGCCGATCCCAATCAAAGCGTGAGCGTGACCGGCGACACGCCGCTCATGCTTGCCGCACGCACTGGTGTCGTCGACGCCGTCGCCGTCCTACTCGAGCATGGCGCCGATGTGAATGCCACCGAGAGCTGGGGCTTCACCACACCCTTGATGTGGGCCGTCACCGAAGGTCATGCCGCCGTCGCGAAACTGCTCATCGACCATGGCGCCGATCTCGAAGCGCGCACCGCCTACATTCCACCGGACACCGGCCGCGGCTTCGAAGGTGCGTTGCCACGGCCGCGCCGTCCGGAAGAAGTCGGCCCCATCGTGTTTGCGAGTGGTGAGTTCACGCCACTACTTCTTGCCGCGCGTGATGGTCGTTTCGACGCAGTGAAGACTCTGGTTGAAGCCGGTGCCGACGTGAATGCACTCGCCGCCGATGGCAAGAATGCGCTCGGCATTGCCATCTTCAACGGCAGCTATGACATCGCCAGCTACCTGATCGATGCGGGCAGCGATGTGAATCAGGCAGACGCGCAACGCTTCACGCCGCTGTTCTGGGCGGTGGATCGTCGCAACATGGAGACCGCACCGAACTTTCCCTGGGTGGTCACCGACGATCCCCTGCCCCTGATCGAGAAACTCCTGGAACACGGCGCCGATCCAAACTGGTTGGTCAACAACACGCCGCGTGCCCGCATGCGTGGTGGTTCACCGCGCATCGTCTTCGCCACCGCCTTGATGCGTGCCGCTTTCTCCGCCGACCTGGAGCTCGTGCAACTACTGCTCGAACACGGTGCCGATCCGCATCTGAAATCGAGCGACAACGAAACCACACTTTCCGCTGCAGCAGGTCTCGGTTGGGTGAGTGGCTTCCACAAGGAGCGACCAGTGACGGATCGCCTGGCCATCATCAAGATTCTGGTCGAACAGTACGGACTGGATGTGAATTGGCAGGATGACTATGGCATCTCTCCCTTGATGGTTGCTGCCAACCTCGGCGACCTTCCCATCATCGAATACCTGCTCGAGCAGGGTGCGGATCTCGGCGCCTACGACCTCGGCAAGAAGAACGACGGTCAGTTCGGTGCCAGCATCGAACCACTGATGCCGATCGACTATGCGATCGGAGTCGGTACTTTCCGTCCCAACAACGCCATCGTCTTCAACGAAGCAGCCTATGAGCTGATGAAGAAATTGATGGAAGAACGTGGCATTGCCCACACCACTTCCGAGTGCACCTTGCGCGGCTTCACCTGCGCAGCGGTGGACATGGACCCTCGCGCGGCAACACCGCGCACCATCATGCAAGCGCGCGCACGCCAGATCGGCCACCAGGTCGACGACGTCGCCAACTTCTCTGGTTTGGAAGTGAAGGAATCCGAGAAATAATGGTTGCGATCACCGCGCCAGGCGGTGATCGCAGCTGAAGCGCGGCACTACTCGCTCCGCAAAAGATGACTCAACAACCCGTGACCTTGGCGCGGGCAGCCTGCGTGAGATGCAGGTGATGTTCCAACTTCGGCGCGGATGCTGTCAGGAAGGACTTCACGTGTTCACTCTGTGCCGCTGGCAATAGCTGGTCGTTGATCAGCTGCAGCGCCATCTGATGTTGTTTTTCCTGCTCCTGCAGGAAGGTACAGACGAACTGGGCGTCGTCGAGGTTGCGCAGGCTTCTGACCAGGGCTTCGCCATTGTCTTCCAGCTCTTCGCTGAGGTTGCTGTCCTCGGTATCGAGTTCGCGATAGGTATCTTCCAGCAAGTCGATTTCGCGATCGGACGCACGATGATCGGCGATGAGGGCTTCAGCCACTTCGCGCACCGCAGTGTCATCGGTGCGGCGCAGCGCCAGGCGTGCCATGTCGATTTCCACTTCGTTGAGTGCTTCGATCACTTCGAGAATCTGGCCATCGGTGAGGGTTTCCGTGCGGGAACCGAACACGCCCTGGGCGGCAACGAAGGGGGTTGCCAGCGCAAGCGCGGCGACGATGGGAGCGAAGGTGGGCATTAGGTGTTTGTTCTTCATGAGCAGTTCTCCGAGAAGAAGTTGGAATGAGCCGAAAAGCCACGGCTGCTGACGCGCTCTCGTAGAGGTTTTGCAAAGGACATGCCACGGGTGGCCAGGGGCTCACTGACGCGCAAGTAAGGTCGAAAGGTGGGAAAAACAAGGCGAATCGAACACCGACGACTGCGAAGTGATGAGCGTCTGACTCATCCTTCCATTGCGTGCGGCAGATTTTACTCGGGCTCCATGCAAATTCTGCGTACGGAAACACACATGGAAGAGTCAGCGCAGTTCCGCTCTGCGACGATAGCTCATCGGTGGCATGCCCTCGGCCTGCTTGAACACCCGCGCGAAGTAGGCGGAGTCCTTGTAGCCGAGGTCGAAGGAAATCTGATCCAGGGTTTCGCGCGTGTAGATGAGTCGGCGCTTGGCTTCGATCAACAGACGATCACGTATCAACTTCTTCGCCGTGCTACCCAAACTTTCATGACAGGCGCGATTGAGAGTGGAAGCGGAAACATGCAGCGCAGCGGCATAGTCGCCGATCTTCCAATGCTGCTTGTAATGTTGTTCGAGTAATTGCCGGAATCGACTCGTGAGTTGCACGTCGGATGGCTGCCCGGTGTCTTCCGCCTGCTCGAGCAGCAGACGCCGACGCAGCGTAAGGAGCACGAGTTTCACCAGCGAGAACAGCGCCGCCTGCTGATCCTGACGCGGCACGCTCAGCTCGTGCCGAATCTGGCGCAGATAGAGAGCGAGTTCGCGGAACACGAGCGAACGTTGCTGGAAGCGCGCGATGCGGGGACGGGCGAGCGCGCCGTCGAGCAAGGCACCGATGCCGTTCTCGGCATCGAGGCCCAGTTGGTCGATGGAAAGACTCAACACGAAGCCGTCCGTGCCCGGGCTGAAGACGAAGCCGTGCACCACGCCGGCAGGAACGGCAATCACGCACGCCCCCTTGTGCGAGGAAGTTTGTTCGTCCAGATGGACCTCCACGCCGCCGCTGAAGATGCACAGGATCTGGAATAGATGCCCATGCCGATGCGGCTTGATCACCCAGCCGTTGCGTTCGCTGCGGGCCCGTATGTCTTCGATGTGAACGAACTCGGGCTTATGGCGGAAAGCGGTCTCACCATAGAGCGCAAAGAGAGGGATGGTTGGCGCGCTGTTCGTTTTTCTTGTCATGGCGCTCACCTCGCGCGAGAGCATACAGGCGAGCCGGATGGTTGTCATTTACCCATCCGGCAACCGGCGCCATGGCAGCTCATCTCGATCCGAGATGTGGCCTTACGACATCTCGTACAGCTGGTAGATCTCGCAAGTACCTTGGCCCGCCACATCCAGAAAACGCCGCACGTATTGCAGAACCTGCTCCTTGGAATCGGCCTGCAACAAGGCGTAGCCGCCCAGGACCTCCTTGGCTTCGGCGAAGGGTCCGTCGATCACACTGATGCCAGCGGCATCCTTGCGTACCCGCATCCCGTTTTCGCCGAAGCAGACACCCTCGGTGGCGATCAGCCAGCCTTCCTTCATGGCCTCAGCAACGAGTTGCCCCATGGCGGCCATTTCTTCCTGCGTCGGTGGGCGCGCGATGGGTTCATGGGTGAAGATGCTGATGAAGCGCATACGATGCTCCTATGTTGTCGGTGACGTTCTTCGTCGCGCGAACGAAACGACAATCGACAGGGCGATGCAACTTTTTTTGAACGACAGGGATACAGAAACGGAGAGGGAAAGAGCAAGCCGGCGACACCGAAGCAGCGTCGCCGGCCTTGGAGCTTAGCGGGTCATCATGCTCAGAGTGTCATGACTGCGCTGCTGCTCGGGGATGATGCTGGTCGAAAGAAAACGACGCGTCGGTTCGGACAGGTCGTGAACTTCCTGTTTGTACTCGCGCAGCCCCTTGTCTTCGCCCTCTTCGAGCAGAGACAGAGCTGCCTTCTCACCGAAAGCCTTGGCGCCACCTTCGACCATCTTGGCGAAACCGCCCCACATGCCGGCGCTATCCACCGGACGGCCGCCTAGCGTGATGATGCGATCTTTCAGCAGACCAGCCCGATGGGCGTGGGACTGCCGCAGTTCGATCAAGCGCTGCACGGTCGGTACATCGGAACTTTTCTCGATGCACTGTGCGTAGGTTTCCACTGCAGCCAACTCGTTCTGCAGAAATTCATTGAGTTTGCTGATGTCTTTTTCATTGCTTGCTTGCATCTCATGTCCTCCTTTTACGACCTTGGGTCCCAGGAGGTTACGCAAGGGTGGTGCCAAGTGGCGAAACTGCGCGGATTCCGCGGCTTTTCCCGGTTCAGCTCGAGTGTGTGAAGCAAGAGCTGAGCCGGTAATTTCGACAAGCTTCGGAAAAAATTTCAGAGGCTGAGCAAAGTTTCGGTCTTACTCATCAGGAATCGTCGGTTCGACCAAATGCCGCAGTTGTTCGAGTGATTCCTGCCATCCGAGATAACAGGCTTCGGCCGGAATGACATCGGGGATACCGGATTGTGTGATGTTGATTTCGGTGCCACAGGAAACCTGTTTGAGTTCCACCGTCACTTCAGTGGTGCCGGGCAGATTGGGATCATCGAACTCGTCCGTGTAACGCAGCTTGCGGTTCGGAACGAGCTCGAGATATTCGCCACAGAAGCTGTGTGTGCTGCCGGTGCTGAAGTTGGTGAAGCTCATGCGATGTTTGCCGCCGACGCGCGCATCGCATTCATGCGACGTCGCGGTGAAACCGTAAGGCGGCAACCACTTCACGAGAGCGGCGGGATCGAGAAAGGCGCGATAGACGCGCTCGGGCGTGGTAGCGAAAACGCGATGCAGTCTGACTGTGCTGGCCATGGTGAAGCTCCTGGGTCGTTGTCCATCCGACCTTTAGACGAACGACCACGGCCGTAATCGACAGCTGACGCAGAATTTGCTCATCGCCGTGAGCAGGAACTGTCACGGCGATGAGCGTTGGATGCATCGAGCCTCAGAGTTTCCAGGCGAACTTGATGCTGCCGGTCTGACTCGCGAAGCGGCTGCCGCGCTCGTTCTCGTAGACGAAGCGAGCTTCGAGTCGCTCGTTCCATTCCAGGAGAAGGCCGGTGGCCCAGCGGGTCGAACCGGTGCCCGGATCATAGGCAACATGGGTCACCGTGTCGGGCGTGAAGCCATCCGGCAAGCGTACGTCGACCTCGAGATCACCGAAGCGCACGCGCCTGCCCACTTCGACCCAACCACGCGCCGTGGCCTTGCCCAGCGCGAAGCTTTGGTTCAGCTGTACCGAGCTGTAGAGATCCGGTACCACGTTGGTGCTGGAGTGCACCTGCATGTTGAACTCGCCGGCGCCGCGTTCGCGGTAGCCTCGATCACGCACCACCGGCACGTTGAGCTCAAGTGCGGGCGTGACGCTGAACCCGGAGTCGAAGGCGAAGTCGTAACCACCACGCAGACGAGTGCTGAATAGCCAGTGTTCGCGATCGGACTTGGCGATGGCTTCTGCACCGGGCGCATCGATCCAGCGTTCACCGTCATCCCAACCGTAACCGCCGACCAACGACGCGGAACCGAACAGGTTGCCATCGACGTATTTGAGGATGCCGCCGAAGGCGACGCGGTTGCCGACGGAGTGGGCAAGGTCGAGATGGGCATATTCCGTGCGCGTGATGCCGCCGCTCAGACCGACGTAGAGCTTGTCGGAATATTGCTGCTGCCAACCGGCATTGAAGCCCCAGCTATGACCTTTCTGCTGCCCATCGCCTAGCGACATGTCGTCGTAGATGAGTCGGGTCCAGGCACAGCTGCCCTGCTCGACGGCACTAGTTTTACCGAGGTCGCGATCACCACAGCTCTGCATCTGGTTGGCGGCGTACCACGCGGCGGCCAGCGCCATCTCGGCATCGGAGTAGCCGAGCGCGAAGTTGTCGAGCGCGGCAGTCACACGATCGATCTCCGGCTCGTTCGCCAGATCGAGCAGGTAGTCGTACAGCTCGGAGACCTCATTGGAGCCTTCCGGTATCTCCGGCAGAACGCCGGAATTGGCTTGAGCGTTGGCGATGTCCGCCGCGATCTGCAACGTGGGTGGTAGCGCCGCGCGCAGACCACCGCCGCCGTAGTTCACGCTCGCGCCCGTCACGGTGACCTTGTTGCCGCTCTGCTGAATGTTCAGCGTGGTCGAGGCTCCAGAGGCGCGTACGCCATTGGCACGAACGGCAGGCTTGGCACCAGCCGAGATGATGTCCTGCGCCTTGAAGCCCGACGGCAACGAGGTGAGCTCCACCAGTACCTGGCCCTGGCCGTGGTCGTTGTAAGTGGCGGAAGAGATGGAAGGCGCGCCACCCCCCTTGCCGGATATCTGCACCACGTGCTGGCCGTAGTTGTGATAGCTCAACTTGGGCCCGCTCAGGTTGCCCGTGAGCTTGCCCCAGTTGTTGACGGCTCCACCCAAGGCATTGGTGGCGTCGATGCTGCCGAACACCTGGCCCTTGGGAGCGATGTCTATCTGGGCCCGCCCCGCGCTCAGCTGCAATGCAGGCACCTGGTAGACGTTGAGCTGGCCAGAGCCATCAGGAGAAGGCACGCTGCGCAACGTGCCCAGTACGGCAACGAAGTTGCCGCTGTCCGTGAGAGTGGTGCCGGCGGCCTTATCCGTGAGCTTCATGAGCACGGTACCACCGCTGACGGTTCCACCCTCCTCGATTCTGAACTGGTTGTTCAGATTGCTCATCATGTCGACGATGGCGCAGCCGGATGCGCAGTCGGTCGCGGCATTGGTTCGGCTGATGGTGAGCTGTGCGCCCTTGTGCACGTTGAGCACGTTGACGCCGCCGTTGTAGTTCTCCATGGCCACGAGGCCACCGACTTGTGAGGTGCCCTTCAGCGCGCCGCTCACATCGATCTGCACGGCGGCTGCGTCGCGGTTGCCCTGCCTGTAGGTGCCGACGAAGCCGTTCTGCGCGCGCACCGCCCAGGAATTTCGGCCCGAGACCGAGATCTGGCCGGCCAGCGAGAGCCTCTGCGCCGGAGTCCCGACCACCGAGTTGCCCAGGGTGACGATGCCGTGCGCTTTCTCGCCGGCGGTACTGATGTTGGAGGTCGAGGCAGTCGTGATGTTGATGCGACCGTTGGCCACGATGCCGCCACCGCCGTAGACCAGGGCATTGTCCGCAGCGAACACTGTCTGCGTCGCGGCCAGTGCCTGCGCATAGATGCCGTGTGCGGCCATACCCTTGGTGCTGATGCTGCCGTTGAGCGTGACGTCGACGCCGCCGTTGCGGTCAGTGGCGGTGCCGCTGTTCTGTACCGAGTAGTTGGCGTTGAATTTGTAGCCGCTCGAGTTATGCGCGAAGTTCAGCACGCCACCGCCGGCGTTGAGCGACTGCGCCACGATGCCGATGGCACCGTTCCCCGTGGTGCTGATGTTGAAACGTGAACCGGCGCGATCGAGGACAGCCACCCTGCCGCTCTTGGAATCGATGTTGTCCCTCCAGGAACCCTGGAGCAGGAGATCCAACTCGATCGGAGGGGAGAAGAGCGGGCCCGGGGAACCGTGCGAATGCTGCACGAAACCACCGCCGCCACCGATCGACTGCGCCACGATGCCGTGCGCCACGACACCGCTCGTGCTGATGGTGCTGCCGCAGTTCTCTTGCGCGAAATTCCCCGCGCAACCGACGTTGATGCTGCCGCCATTGCCTCCCGTACCCCCGGTGGCGCCCGTGGTCAGACGCAGCTTGGCCAGCGCATCGTTGCCGTTGACGACCGTGGCCAGACCACCACCGCCGCCGATCGACTGCGCCAAGATGCCCACGGCGTTGTACCCCGAGGTGTTGACCTTGGTTGCACCGACGAACACCGTGTTGCCACTGCCACCACCTCCGCCGGAGCCGCTCAGGGTGAGACCAACCGTGCCGCTGTTCAGACCGACGTTGCCGGCCACACCGCCGCCACCTCCGATGCTTTGCGCCACGATGCCGTTGGCGTTGAAGCCCTTGGTGGTCACGCTGCCGGTGCCGAAGGAAGTGACCACACCGCCATTGCCTGCGGTGCCCCCCTTGCCGCCCATGGCGAAGTTCACCGAGGAGCCGCTCATGTAGGTGTAGTTGTCGAAACCGACGCCGGCAAGGCCGCCCTCACCGCCACCGCCTCCCACACTCTGAGCCAACACGCCGTAGGACCCGCCGCCTTCCGTGGTGATGCTGTCGTTCTTCAAGGCGAGGCCGACCGTACCGCCGTTGCCGCCACCACCACCCGAGCCGCCCAAGGAAAGCCCGAGCGTGTAGGCACCGACGCCCTCGGCACCGGTCGTGAGCGCACTGCCACCGCTACCACCGCCTCCGCCAACCGACTGCGCGAACACGCCGTACGATTGATTGCCCACCGTATGGATGGTGCCGGAGGAGGTCAGCGAAATCGTGTTGCCGTTGCCAGCCGCACCGCCCTTGCCACCGAGGTTGGCGTTGAAGTTGAAGCTGCTCTGCCCGGACGGCCCCTTCTGCCTGGCTTGGTTCTGCAGCCAAGCCTGGGCGGAGGCAAGTTTCTCGGCGAACAGCGCGTCCCGCATCGACAAGGTCGAAGGCAGCGAGCTCGTGATGGAGTAACTGTGGCTGTCCCCACCGTGGCCGCCACCGCCGCCGATCGACTGCGTCAGCAGGCCGGGGGAACGTACCCCCGTCGTGGTGATCTTGGTGGAGTTCTCGAGCTTCACGTTGACGACACCACCATGGTTGCCGCTACCACCGGAGCCACCGAGATTCACCGTGGTGTTCAGGGCGCGGCCCTGGTTGCTTCCCGCCTCGTTCTTGTTGAGCGATCCCGCCACCGA
>CALEJT010000016.1 GCA_937898685.1 uncultured Gammaproteobacteria bacterium
TCTCCTTGTCTCCTTGTCCTCGGCTCAACCCCTGAGAAAGAAGTAGTAAGAAAGCCCTAAAGGGGTTCCCCCTGCTGCCGATACTCCGGACGTGAAACCTCGAATTGTGAGGATTTCGCGGCATTGGTACGGCCAGAGGAGGAGCCTTGAAGGCGCCCAAGATCAAGGTGTTGTGCGTCGATGATTCTGCGCTGATCCGCGATCTGTTGCGCCAGATCATCAATGAGCAGGACGACATGGAGGTGGTGGCCGTGGCCTCCGATCCTCTGGTGGCGCGGGACCTGATCAAACGCCACGACCCGGACGTACTGACGCTGGACGTGGAAATGCCGCGAATGGATGGGTTGGATTTTCTGGAACGCTTGATGCGTTTGCGACCCATGCCGGTGTTGATGGTGTCCTCGCTCACGAGCGCGGGCTCGGAAATCACGCTGCGCGCGCTCGAGCTGGGCGCAGTGGATTTCCTGGAGAAGCCTTCAGTGGGCATCCGCAGCGGCATGTTGGAGTACAGCGAGATCCTGGTGAGCAAGATCCGCGCCGCGGCAACGGCACGACCGAAGCCGCGACGTCCGGAGGCACCGACTCCGGTGCTCAAGGCACCGCTGGTGTCGAGCGAGAAGCTGGTGGTGGTGGGAGCTTCCACCGGTGGCACCGAGGCGATCCGTGAGTTTCTGGCGCCATTGCCGGTGAATTCGCCCGCGATTCTGATCACGCAACACATGCCGGGTGGCTTCACGCATTCCTTCGCACAGCGGCTCAACCGCAGCTGCAACCTCGAAGTGAAGGAAGCGGAAGACGGCGAGCGCATCCTGCCGGGACATGCCTACGTGGCGCCCGGGGATCGGCATCTGCTCGTCGCGCGCAGTGGCGCCAACTACGTCGTGCGGCTGGACGATGGTCCGCCCGTGAACAGACACAAGCCGTCGGTGGACGTGTTGTTCCATTCGGCGGCGCAGATGGCGGGACGCAATGCCGTCGGCGTATTGCTCACGGGCATGGGAAAGGATGGTGCTGCGGGCCTGTTGGCGTTGAAGCAGGCCGGTGCCTCCACCGTGGCCCAGGACAAGGAAAGCTGTGTCGTATTCGGCATGCCGCGCGAAGCCATCGCGCTGGGTGCAGCCGATGAAGTACGCGCGCTGCACGAGATACCGGAGCGCGTGATGCAGTTGATCGCCGCAGCAGGACGCGCGCAACGAGTATGAAACGTGGGTTGGGCTGAGCGCAGCGAAGCCCGACGTACGGCGGGGCTCATCCACGATGGCTCCGCTGTGCTCAGCTCAACCTACGCCATGGCAGGAATCATCCTTGAAAACAAAACAAATGAGAGGAAGCACAATGGTCCGCTTGCTACACAATCTCAGCATCAATACAGCTGCGCTGGCCGCCGTATTGGCGTGGGTGCTGTTGTTCAGCGCCATCACGGGGTTGGTGGTGATGCAGACGCGCACCGCGCAGGACTCGATGGACTATCTGAGCGAACTCAGCGTGTCGCAGCTCAATGAAGTGAGCGGTACCGCGCAGGTGTTCAACCGCGGCCGTCTCACGCTCGAAGCGGCCTATGCCTACCTCGCCAGCGATCGCGCAATTCAGGCTGAGCGTCGTCTCGAAGAAGCCCTGGTGATGCTGGACGAAGCGGACGCTTCCTTCGCCCGTTTCATGGCGGTGCCCAAGACCGAAGAAGCCGAGGCACTCGCACAGCAGCTGCAGTCGGAATACGAAGAAGTCTCTTCTCTGGTGCGTGAGCAACACCAGTCGCTGCTCGACGGCAACCTCGAAGACTTCGATTTCATTCGTGAAGAACTGGTGCCGCTCACCGATGCCATCGACCGGAGCTTCGAAGCCTTCTTCGATTCCGCCGAAGCCAGCATCGCCGCGCAGCTCGACAACTTCGAAGCACAGGTGCGCAGCTACAGCCTCATCGGTGCCGCGATCCTGACCGTCGTGACCGTCATCCTCATCGTGATGTACTTCAGCCTGCGCGTGATGATCATCAAGCCGATGAACCTCGCGGTGGAAAGCCTGAACTACATCGCCAGCGCCGACCTCTCGCACGAAGTGCACGAGATGGGCAACAACGAGATCGGCCAGATGTTCAAGGCGATGAAGCAGATGCAGGAAAGCCTGGCCGGCATCGTCACCGACGTGCGTCACGGCAGCGATTCCATCCACGTCGGTGCCACCGAGATCGCGAGCGGCAACGCCGATCTTTCTTCGCGTACCGAACAACAGGCCGCTTCGCTCGAAGAAACCGCAGCCAGCATGGAAGAGCTCACCACCACCGTGCGCCAGAACGCCGACAACGCGCGTCAGGCCAGCACCTTGGCACGCGATGCCTCCGAGACGGCTTCGCGCGGCGGCGAAGTGATGCAGGAAGTGATCAACACCATGCGCGGCATCGCCGAAGGTTCGCGCAAGATCGCCGACATCACCGGCCTCATCGACAGCATCGCCTTCCAGACCAACATCCTTGCGCTCAACGCTTCGGTGGAAGCGGCACGTGCCGGTGAACAGGGCCGCGGCTTTGCCGTGGTGGCTGGTGAAGTGCGCAACCTGGCCGGTCGCAGCGCCGAAGCTGCCAAAGAGATCAAGCAACTCATCGATGCCGCCGTGCAGCAGGTGCAGGAAGGTTCGACCCTGGTCGAACAGGCGGGCTCCACGGTGCAGGAAGTGGTCGCTTCGGTGAAACGCGTCACCGACATCGTCGACGAAATCTCCGCCGCTTCGCAGGAACAGAGCAGCGGCATCGAACAGGTCAGCAAGGCAGTGAGCCAGATGGATGAAGTGACGCAGCGCAACGCCGCGCTGGTACAGGAAACCGCTGCCGCTGCCGCCTCGCTGGAAGAACAGGCCAAACGTCTCGAACAGGTCGTGGCCGTGTTCCGCCTGGCGAACGCCTCTGCTGCGACGCAGGCTCAGCGCGAGGACGCCCGCGCGCAGCAGACGCGCTCGGCCGGTGGTGCACAGGCGCAAGCGAAAAATGCAGGCACGACGCTATCACCCACCACGGAAAGTTCGGCCCCCGGCGCCTTGCTCAAACCCACGCTCGCTGCACGCCGCGATACCAGCGAGCCCGAGTGGGAAACCTTTTGACGGAACTGATCATCGGGCCGGTGCCGGCCGGCCAATTCGACATTGCGGGAGAACTCTATGACCGACAAAAACCTGCGCATTCTCGTGGTGGATGACTTTCCCACCATGCGGCGCATCATCCGCAGCCTCTTGCGTGAGCTGGGTTTCAGCAACGTGGAGGAAGCCGAAGATGGTGGCGATGCTCTGACCAAGCTCAAGCAAAGCCCCTTCGAACTCGTGATTTCCGACTGGAACATGCCCAACGTGGACGGCCTCGAGATGCTGCAGCAGATCCGTGCCACCGAAGAACTGAAGAAGTTGCCGGTGCTGATGGTGACGGCCGAAGCCAAGAAGGAAAACATCATCGCCGCAGCGAAGGCGGGAGCGAGCGGTTATGTGGTCAAGCCGTTCACGGCCGCTACGCTCGAAGAAAAACTCAACAAGATCTTTGCATGAGGGCGCAGCCCCAAGTCAGGAGAACAACGACATGAGAACCGACATGGCGAGCATGGGGCAGGGTGTCGCAGCAGTGATGGGCGCCAATGACGACGTCATCCATCGCATCGGCAACCTGATCCGCATGCTGCGCGACAGCATGCGTGCGCTGGGCTTGGATAAGGAAGTGGAAAAGGCGGCACAGGCGATTCCCGATGCGCGCGATCGTCTCACCTATATTGCATCGATGACAGAACAAGCGGCCGAACGTTCACTCAACGCGATCGACCGCGCTCAACCCATTCAGAACGACATCAGTGCTCGCGCCACCATGCTGGCACAACGCTATCAGACCGAACGCGACGATCCGCAACTGATGGCCGATGTCGAATCGTTCTTGAATGACCTGCCTAAAATGGTGGACAGCACCAACCGGGAACTTCTCGAGATCATGATGGCGCAGGACTTTCAGGATCTCACCGGTCAGGTGATCAAGAAGATGATGGACGTGATCCGCGGTGTGGAATTCCAGCTCTTGCAGGTAGTGCTGGACAACGTACCGCAAGAAGCTGCCCGTGAAGATTATCAACGCCGTATCGACGAATTGAAGCAGATGGAGGACAGCAGACGCGAAAGCTTCCTGCATGGTCCTCAGGTACGCAGTGGTGAAGCCGATGTGATGGATAGCCAGAGCCAGGTCGATGACCTTTTGGCGGAGCTCGGCTTCTGACAATCAGGGGTTCTACATAGTCATTAGGTATTAGTTGTTTGGTAATGCTCTTTTGCTACTATGAGCCCGCCGTTGAGTCATCACGGGATACTTAAATCGAGCCCTGTGCAGGCCACCCCTCCGCACGATCAGGCGCCAAGCAGGTGGCGTGTGCGGCAGTCAGGAGCCTTAGGAGAGCGAGGTGTGTCTGAAAAAAGTCTGATTGGAGAAATGCAGCAAGTGCAGCTCGCCATTGAGCTGATCGAAATGGGCGCGCGCTTGCAAGTGCTGGAGAGCGAAGTTGAGCTCAGTCGTGGGAGGCTCATCAAGCTCTATAAGGAAGTACGAGGCAACTCTCCCCCGAAAGGAATGTTGCCGTTCTCCACGGATTGGTTCATTACCTGGCGGCCCAACATCCATTCGTCGCTGTTTTACAACTTCTATGAGCGTCTCATCGAAGAGCAGGGCTGCGAGCGCATGGAGGCCTTCATCAAGGCCTATCGCCTGTATCTGGAGCAGATGGCTTGCGAAGAAAGCGAGCCGGTACTGGAGATGACGCGTGCCTGGACCCTGGTGCGCTTCTTCGAAAGCGGCATGTTGCAAATGTCGACCTGTACCAGTTGCGGTGGTCGTTTCGTTGCCCATTCCTATAGTCCCAGCCATCACTACGTCTGTGGCATCTGCCAGCCGCCTTCCCGGGCGGGCAAGACCCGTAAGCACTACGGGACGATGCCTTCCGAAGTACAACAAGGTTGATCCTCTGAAAGGCCCGGCGCATCCAGCATGCGTCGGGCCTTTTGCCATGCTGCGAAAAAGCACCTGATTGCGGGGTCTATTCCGCCCTTTGCCGCAACGTGAGCTGCCTCACAATCTCGTAGCTGAATACGGTGCGCAGGCATGGCTGAGGAAAGCGAAGACCAGGAAAAGACAGAAGCCGCGACTCCCCGGCGTCTCGAGAAGGCGCGGGAGGAAGGGCAGGTGGCACGCTCGCGCGAGCTCACCACCTTCATGTTGTTGAGTGTCGGCTGCGCCGGGCTTTGGCTGATGAGCGGCCTGCTCTACGACCAACTTGGTCAAGTGATGGAAACCGCCTTCCTCTTCGATCGCACGCAAGCCACACAGACAGGACCGATGCTGGGGATGATCTGGACCCTCGGCGGCGCGAGTCTGCGCGCGCTCCTGCCCTTCTTCCTTTTGCTCTTCATCGCCGCACTCGCGGCACCGATGTTTCTTGGTGGATGGCTGCTCTCGCCGAAAGCGCTGATGCCGCGCTTCTCCAAACTCAATCCCATGAAGGGGCTTGCGCGCATCTTCTCGACGCAGGCCTTAGCCGAGCTTGCCAAGGTAGTGGCCAAGGCGCTGCTCATCGGTGGCATCGCGGCGTGGTTCCTCTATACGCGCAGCGGTGAGTTCATGAGCCTCGTGCGTCTCACCTCGAGTCAGGCGCTGGCGCGTGCGCTCGAGCTCGTCGTCTCCGCGGCGGGCCTGATGGTCTTGGGGCTCATCATCGTCATCCTGATGGACGTGCCGTGGCAGCTTTGGCAGCACGTCAAGAAATTGCGCATGAGCAAGGAGGAGATCAAACGCGAACACAAGGAATCGGAAGGTGATCCGCATGTGAAGGGTCGCGTCCGTTCGCAGCAACAAGCCATGGCACGCCGTCGCATGATGGCCAAGGTGCCCGAAGCCGACGTCATCATCACCAACCCCACTCACTATGCCGTGGCGCTGCGCTACGACGAAAAGCGCATGGCGGCACCACGTGTGATCGCCAAGGGCACCGATCTGATCGCGCTCAAGATCCGTGAGATCGGCCAGGAACATCAGGTGCCTCTGCTCGAAGCACCGCCATTGGCGCGCGTGCTCTATCGTCACGTCAAACTCGATCGTGAGATTCCTGCCGCACTCTATACGGCCGTGGCCGAAGTACTGGTGTGGGCCTTCAGTCTGAAGCGTGCGCGTACGGGGCAGGGCGTGGCGATGCAGGCACCGAGCAACATCATCATTCCCCCTGAGCTGGCGGAAGAAGCTGGAGGTATGCAGGCATGAAGAGCTTCGCCAGTTATCTGGGAGGACAGCTCGGCACGGAGCTGCGTCCCAAGCTGATGGTGGGACCGGTACTGATCCTCATCATGTTGTCGATGATGATCCTGCCGTTGCCGCCCTTTGCGCTCGATCTCTTCTTCACCTTCAACATCGCGCTGTCGGTACTGGTGCTGCTCGTCAGCATGTTCACCAGTCGTCCGCTCGAGTTCGCGGCGTTTCCTGCAGTGCTGCTCTTCACCACCTTGCTGCGACTGTCCCTGAACGTCGCCTCCACACGCGTGGTGCTGATGAATGGCCATGAAGGTGGCGATGCAGCGGGCAAGGTGATCGAAGCCTTCGGCCACTTCCTCGTTGGCGGCAACTTCGCCGTGGGTCTTGCCGTATTCATCATCCTCGTCGTCATCAACTTCATGGTGATCACCAAGGGTGCCGGTCGTATCGCCGAAGTAGGTGCGCGCTTCATGCTGGATGCGATGCCGGGCAAGCAGATGGCGATCGACGCGGATTTGAACGCGGGGCTCATCGGTGAAGCCGAAGCGCGTCAGCGTCGTGCCGCCGTGGCGCAGGAAGCCGAGTTCTATGGCTCGATGGATGGTGCCAGCAAGTTCGTGCGCGGCGATGCCGTGGCCGGCCTGATCATCATGGTCGTGAATGTGGTGGGTGGTCTTCTGATCGGCACCATGCAGCATGGCCTCAGCTTGGGGGTGGCGGCGGAAACGTACACCCTGCTCACGATCGGTGATGGTCTGGTGGCGCAGATTCCGGCGCTCGTCATTTCCACTGCGGCCGGTGTGATGGTGTCGCGCGTCGACACCGATCAGGACGTGGGCCAACAGATGTTGGGTCAGCTCTTCGTCAAGCCGCAGGTGTTGGTGCTGACCGCCGCCGTGATGGGCTTGCTCGGCCTCGTGCCCGGCATGCCCAACCTCGTGTTCCTCACCTTCGCCGTCGTGCTGGCGGCTTTGGCCTGGTGGCAACTCGGTAAGCAACAGCAACGTGAGTTGGAAGAGAAGCAACAGGTCGCGGCGCAGCCCGTGATGCCGGAAAGTCCCGAAGCCAACTGGGACGACGTGCAGCTCATCGATCTCCTTGGGCTGGAAGTCGGCCATCGCCTCATCCCGCTCGTCGATCATCAACAGCAGGGCGAGCTGCTCACACGCATCAAGGGCGTGCGCAAGAAATTCGCGCAGGAGGTCGGCTTCCTGCCGCCGGTCGTTCACATCCGCGACGACCTCACGCTCGGCGCCAACACCTATCTGATTCTGCTCAAGGGGGCCGAGATCGGCCGCGGCGAAGTGCATCCGGGCAAGTGGCTCGCCATCGATCCGGGCGGAGTCACCGGCACCGTGAAGGGCATCGTCACCACCGATCCGGCCTTTGGCTTGCCTGCGGTCTGGATCGATGCCGGTGAACGTGAGCACGCGCAGATCTACGGCTACACCGTGGTCGATGCTTCCACCGTGGTGGCCACGCATCTCAGCCATCTCCTGCAGCGCTACTCCGATGAACTGCTCGGACGTCGCGAAGTACAGCAGTTGCTCGACAAGCTGGCGCAGGAAAGCAAGGCACTGGTGGAAGACGTGGTGCCCAAGCTCATCTCGCTCGCGCAGTTGCAGCGGCTCTTGCAGAACCTCTTGTCCGAGCAGGTGCCGATCCGCGATCTGCACACGATCCTCGACACCATCGCGGAACACGCGGGCCCGCAGATCGACATCAACGAACTCACCGCACTCGTACGCATCGCACTCGGTCGCGCGCTCGTGCAGCAGTGGTTCCCGGGGCAGCAGGAGCTGCGTGTGATCTGTCTCGACGCTCATCTCGAATCGGTGCTGTCGCAGACGCTGCAGAGCAATGGCGTGCTCGAACCGGGCCTCGCCAATACCCTGATGCAGCAGACGCAGCTGGCGCTGCAGCAGCAGGAAGCGGCAGGTGAGCCGCCGGTGCTCGTGGTGCCGCATCCGCTGCGTGCCTCACTGGCGCGCTTTCTGCGCCGACGTCTGCGGCATCTGGTGGTGCTGTCGCAGGCAGAAATTCCCGACGATCGCTCACTGCGGGTGAGCAACGTGGTGGGCAATGAAGCCCGAACCGCGCAGGTAACGACGTGATGGAACGGTTGGTTAGGTTGGCGGCGAGAAACCGCCGATGGGCCCGCCTGTTGCGGGCGAGGAGCAACTAATGGCGATGACGGCTCTTACCTATACCCAGAAAGGCAAGATGGACAAGGAGGCGCTGATCCGCGAATACCTCCCTGTCGTGCGGCGCCAGGCCCTGGCGCTGCAGGTACGTCTGCCTTCGAGCATCGAACTGAACGACCTGATCCAGGCCGGCGTGGTCGGCTTGCTCGACTGCGTCGATCGCTTCGATGCCAGCATGGGGGCCACCTTCGCCACCTTCGCCAGTCAGCGCATCCGTGGCGCGATGATCGACGAGCTGCGCAGCCGCGACTGGTTGCCGCGCAGTGCGCGTCGCAATGCCCGCGCCATGGAAAGCTGCATGCGTCGTCTCGAACAGCAGTTGGGACACCCACCCACCGAGCGCGAGATCGCCGCCGAGCTCGGCATGTCGATCGAGGAGTACCACCAGCTCCTTGGCGACATCAACAATGGTCATCTCTTGCCACTCGAAGAGTTGATGGAGGCGGGGCACGAGGCCGAGCCGGAAGACGAAGCCTCCGTGTTCGAGACCGTGTCGCAGGAGCAACTGCGCAAGCGTCTGATCGCTGCCATCGACACCTTGCCCGAGCGTGAGAAACAGGTGCTGGGGCTCTACTACCAGGAAGAGCTCAACCTCAAGGAGATCGGCGCCGTCCTCGGCGTGACCGAGTCGCGTGTGTGCCAGATCCACAGCCAGGCCGTGGCGCGCTTGCGCGCCAAACTGCGGGATTGAGGCGTCGCCAGGCGCCACAAGTTGGGCCCGGCGGGCCATCCCGGGTATACTCCGCGCCTTTTCTTGCGCCCCTCGGGCCAATCTCAGTTTCTCGGAGTTTCATCCATGGCAGCGGATTCTCTCGGCGACGACATCAGCCGCCGGCGTACCTTCGCCATCATCTCGCACCCGGACGCCGGTAAGACCACCATTACCGAAAAGCTGCTGCTGTACGGACGTGTCATTCAGAAAGCCGGTACGGTGAAGGGCAAGAAGTCCGATCGTCACGTCACCTCCGACTGGATGACCATGGAGCAGGAGCGTGGTATCTCGATCACCTCGTCCGTGATGCAGTTCCCGTATCACGACTGTGTGGTGAACCTGCTCGACACTCCCGGTCACGAAGATTTCTCGGAAGACACCTACCGCACACTCACCGCGGTCGACTCCGTATTGATGGTGATCGACGGCGCCAAGGGTGTGGAGGAACGCACCATCAAGCTGATGGAAGTGTGCCGTCTGCGCGACACGCCGATCCTCACCTTCGTCAACAAACTCGACCGCGACATCCGCAACGGCATCGAGCTGCTCGACGAGATCGAGAACATCCTCAAGATCCAGTGCGCGCCGATCTATTGGCCGCTCGGCATGGGCAAGGAGTTCAAGGGCATCTACAACCTCTACACCGATACCGTGCACGTCTACGAGCACGATTACGCGGACGAGATCCGTGTGGTGAAAAAGATCCAGGGCCTCGACAGCGACGAAGTCACGCAATTCCTCGGTCCCTACGCCGACGACTTCCGTATGGAAATCGAACTCGTGCGTGGTGCCAGCCATGAATTCAATCTCGAAGCCTATCTGGCCGGCAAACAAACACCGGTGTTCTTCGGAACCGCGCTCGGCAACTTCGGCGTGGAAGAGATGCTGAATGACTTCGTGAAGTGGGCGCCGCCGCCACAGCCGCGCGCCACCAAGACGCGTGAGGTCTCACCGCATGAACCTGCGTTCAGCGGCTTCGTGTTCAAGATCCAGGCGAACATGGATCCCAAACATCGCGACCGCATCGCCTTCATGCGCATCTGTTCCGGTGCCTATCAGCAGGGCATGAAGATGCGGCACGTGCGTCTCGGCAAGGACGTGCGAGTGAGTGATGCCGTGACCTTCATCGCCGGTGATCGCGAGCAGGCGGAATACGCAGTGGCCGGTGACATCGTGGGTCTGCACAACCACGGCACGATCCAGATCGGTGACACCTTCACCAGCGGCGAAGATCTGCATTTCACGGGCATTCCGCACTTCGCACCGGAACTGTTCCGCCGCATTCGTCTGAAGGATCCGCTCAAGTTGAAGCAACTGCAGAAGGGCCTGACGCAGTTGTCGGAAGAAGGCTCGACGCAGGTGTTCATGCCGGAGAAGAACAACGACCTCATCGTCGGCGCGGTCGGTGTGCTGCAGTTTGAAGTGGTGGCCTTCCGTCTGAAGGATGAATACGGCGTGGACTGCGTCTACGAACCGGTGAACGTCTACACCGCACGCTGGGTGGAAGGCGAGCCGGCCAAGATCGAAGAGTTCAAGCGCAAAGCCTACGACAACATCGCCATCGACGGCGGTGGTCATCTCACCTATCTCGCGCCGACTCGCGTCAACCTCGCGCTCACCGAAGAACGTTGGCCCGAACTCAGGTTCTTCGCAACGCGCGAGCACTGAGGTTCACAAGCCTCAAGTCCGCGCTTCGCAAGTCGAGGCTTCACCAGTGCTCTTTCTGCCTGGGAGAGGGCAAGGGACTGATGTTCCCTTGCTCTCACTCGGGCGTGGAGTTCGAGTTCGATGCGTCTCACAGACGCAAACTGCCGTCTTTGCCTACCCGTGACCGCGCCGCGATGGCTTGCGCGGTTTGACGTCGTTCTTCGGTCAGGGCGGCGAAGCGTTGCCGTACCGTAGCGAGCACCGCGGCTGGAGCGGTTTCTGGGGACCCCGCATTGAAGGGCGGCTCCGGTGCGTACTGGATGTCGAGCTGGATCGCCTGCGCCACCTCGTCGCCGCGAATGAGTGCCGCCACCTGCAGCGCCCCATCGATGCCGGCGGTCACTCCCGCGGCGGAAACGATGTTGCCATCGATCACCACGCGCTCCTCGTGCGCGGAAGCGCCGAAATACCGCAAGAGCTCATGCACAGACCAATGCGTCGTCGCATGTCGTCCGCGCAGCACTCCCGCGGCGCCACAGAGCAGCGCACCAGTGCACACCGAGAACAACGGTTTGCCCTGTTCGGCATGGGCGCGAATGAAGCCAAGTAATCGTTCGTCTTCCATCAAGGCCTGCTGGCCCGGCCCACCTGGAACGACGAGAAGATCGAGCGCGGGACTTTGTTCGAGTGTCATGTCGGGCACGAGCACCAGCCCCTTGTGATCCTTGAAGGGGCCGGCTTCGGTGCCCAGCACGAGAATTTCCGTATCCGGCACCCGCACCAGCACTTCGAAGGGGCCGGTGAAATCGATCTGATCCATCTGCGGAAAGATCACCATGCCGATGCGCAGGGGACGTTTGTCTTGCAGTGCCATGAAGGCTCCCGGAGATGCAGCCACCGCAGGTTGCGCCCACGTGGGGCGCGCAAGACTGCTCGCCGAGAGACAGAACGCACCCAATTGCAGAAATCTGCGGCGGGCCGTGGTTCCGATTTCCGGTGAATGCGAAAGGTTCTTGCTGTCCATTGCGTACTCCTGATGATGGTGTTGCGACTGCTTCAGCTTTACCGCGATGGACGACGGCAAAACACGTGCTTCAAGCCTTGGAATCGGCAGCCAATGAAAATTGCAGTGAGCGGCGAAGGGAGCGGGTACTGCCGAAACCCACTTCCTCCGCCACCGCCTGACGCGGCAGGTCGCCGCTCGCCCGGCACCGCGCTGCCTCTCTGCGTAGTTGACGCAGATAGGCGCCGGGCGTGACTCCCGTTTGTTGTTTGAACAAACGGGCAAAATTGCGCTGGCTCATGTTGGTCCAGCGCGCCATGTCGTCCACGCTCTGCAAGCGGTGCAGATGGTCGGGTGCCCATAATTGCAGCCGGCGAATGGCATCGTGTCGCGCCAGGCGCTGCGTGAGCGAGCGACTCAATTGCGGTTGATCCGCCTGCCGCTGCACGAAGACCACGAGATCGCGCGCGATCATGTGGGCCAGTTCGAAGCTGCAGTCTTCGGCCACCATGTGCATTGCCAGGTCGATACCGGCCGTGATGCCGGCCGAGGTGTAGAACTTGTCGTCGCGCACGTAGATCGGTTTGGCATCCACCTGCAAGTTGGGAAAGTGTGTGCTCAGCTGTTCCAGATAACGCCAATGCGTCGTGGCGCGTCGCCCTTCGAGCAAACCGATGTGGGCGAGATAGAAGGCGCCGGTGCAGACCGAACCCATGCGCCGCGTACGTGGCAGCATTTCGTGTAGCCACAGTTCGAAGTCCTTGCTGACGCGGCCCTTCACGCCTTCTTCGCTGCCGCCGATCAGAATGGTGTCGGCCTCTTCTCTGATGTCGAAGATGGTCGTGGTGCAATCGATGTCGAGACCGAATTTGGTGCGGACGCGGGTCGAGGCTTCCGTCGACACGAGTTTCACCGTGTAAGTGCCGGGTTGATATTGCTCGGCGCGGCAGAACACTTCCCAGGGGCCCGTGATGTCCTGCAGGGTGACCAGCGGTGGTGCAACGATGAGGATGAGTTTGCGTTTCATAGGCTTTTTCCGAAGAGTGAGGCCAAATCCCAAGATGGGGCCAAGTCTAGGAAGCACGCGCGCGAGGGTCCATGCCAAAAAGCGGTCAGTTTCTGCCAAATCGGGCAGGGCCTGCCCTTATACTGGAACGATCCAATGTGAGTGAGAGTTGTATGGCGACTTCATCGTCCCACAGGTTCAGGCCCATTTCTTCGTTCGGTTGGCAGGTGTTGGCGGGACTTCTGCTAGGCCTCGTGCTCGGCTTCATCGCGCGCAACATGGGCAATGATGTAGATGGTTCTCTCAATTGGCTGGCCCAATCCTTACAGATCGTTGGTTCCACTTTCGTGCAGCTTTTGCGTGCCGTCGTGCCTCCGCTGGTCTTCACCGCCATCGTCGCTTCCATCGCCAATCTGCGTCGCCTCGCCAATGCCGCCGCATTGGTGTGGAACACCTTGCTGTGGTTTGCAATCACTGCCTTGATCGCCGTGTTGATCGGTATCGCGCTCGGCTTGTTGCTGGAGCCGGGCCTCAATACGGCAGTTGCCGCAGCGGAGGCGCGCATTCCGGACACGCGCGGCGGGTGGCTCGACTTCCTGCGCAATCTCGTTCCGCTCAACACCTTGGCACTCGAGGCCACGACGGAACTCGATGGTGAGGAACTGCAGACCACCATTCGCTTCAACGTGCTGCAGGTGCTCGTGGTGGCGGTGGCGATGGGCGCAGCGGCGCTGCGCGTGGGCGAGAAAGGCGAACTTTTTCTTGCCTTCAACCAAGCGCTGCTGGAAGTGGTGCGCAAGGTGCTGTGGTGGATCATCCGTCTCACACCGATCGGCACGGTGGGGCTGCTCGGCAATGCGGTGGCGCGCTATGGTTGGGAAACGCTTGCCAGTCTCGGTGCTTTCTCCATCGCCATCTATCTCGGCCTGGCCCTCGTATTGCTCGTGGTCTATCCCACGTTGCTGCTCTGGCACGGGCTCGATCCCCGCGCCTTCTTCAAGGGCGTGTGGCCGGCGTTCACCTTGGGCTTCGTCTCTCGTTCGTCGATCGGCACCCTGCCGGTGACGCAGACGGTGACGGAGCGCCTCGGTGTGCCGACTGCTTACGCCGCTTTCGCCGTGCCCTTGGGAGCTACGACCAAGATGGATGGCTGCGCCGCCATCTATCCCGCGGTGGCAGCGCTTTTCGTGGCGCAGTTCTTCGGCATCACGCTCGAGTTGAGCGATTACTTTCTGATCGTGCTGGTGTCGGTCTTCGGTTCTGCCGCTACCGCGGGTGTCACCGGCGCCGTGGTGATGTTGACGCTCACACTTTCCACCTTGGGCTTGCCACTGGAAGGGGCGGGACTGCTCTTGGCCATCGATCCGATTCTCGACATGGGACGCACTGCGGTGAATGTCACCGGCCAGGCCTTGGTGCCCACGCTCGTGGCACAGCGGCAGGGTATTCTGGATCGGTCGATCTATGAATCCGGTGACAAGAGCGCACTGGGTGAATTGAACTGAGCTCAGCGAACCTTCCCCAAATTTCCGAGCGCAGCGAAAGATCTCGACTATAGTGAGTCCACCTGATGACAGCTCTTCATCGAGCCTGTCGCCATGCGAGGACTTCACCATGCAGCTGCGTCTCACGGCTCCTCCTCATCCTGGTCATGTTCTCAGAGCGCTTTGCTTGGAGCCCTTGGGCATGGACCTGAGGCAAGCGGCCCAATCATTGGGCGTCAGGCGGTCAGAGTTGATGGAGCTGCTCAGCGGACGTTCGTCGGTCAAGCCGCAGATGGCGGCGAGGTTGGCGCGCGTGTTCGGTCCGAGCGCGGAGAGTTGGTTGCGGCAGCAGCGGCAGTATGACGCGTGGGTGGAGGGGAAGTGTGGTGAGGGGGCAGCAGGTTTTGAGGGAAACGTCAGTCTCCATGCGTCGGGTGCTGCTACGGTGGAGTTACGTTGAGCGCGAGAACTGGGCAGGTTGGGGCCGAGAGTTCCTCGCAGAGCTCGGACCGTTCGCGCGGGAGCGAGCCAAA
>CALEJT010000017.1 GCA_937898685.1 uncultured Gammaproteobacteria bacterium
TGCCGCCATTGCCACCACGGCCGCCGAGATTCAGGGCCAGACTGCCACTGACGCTGCTGGAAGCAGCACCATTGATGTTCAGGGTTTCACCGCCGGCACCACCACCGCCGCCAATGGACTGTGCGACGATGGCCTGCGCGAAATTGCCATAGGTGCTGATGCTGGCGTCGAGGTTCTCCACCGCCACGCCGCCGCCATTGCCGCCGTTGCCACCGGCTCCACCCAGGGTGAACGAGGTGGACAGGCTCGCGCTGGAACCGGCTGCGATCGAGGTGCTGATGGCACTGCCACCGCTACCACCGCCGCCGCCGAGACTCTGGGCGAAGATGCCGTAGGAACGCTCGCCGAGGAGCGCGGGGTTCAGGGCGTCCAGCGCTGCCAACTCGCTGGCATTGATGTAGGTGTTTTTCAGCGCGGCACCGGTGACGATGTTGGCGCCCTTGTTCTGCGTGACGCGTACCGTATCCGCATTGCCGCCGTCGCCACCCCTGCCGCCGACGGCTGCCGAAGCGGAGAAATTCGGACCGAGCGTACCCGAAATGGCGCGACCGCCACTGCCACCACCGCCGCCGATGCTTTGCGCGCGAATGCCGATGGCATCGGAACCAGAGGTCGACAAACTGCCGGAATTGGTCACGTTGACGAGGCCGCCCGTGCCGCCGCTGTTGCCTTCTCCACCCATGGTGAAGTTGACGAACAGGTTCCCGCCGCTGGCCCAGCCACCGTCACCGCCACCGCCACCAATCGATTTCGCGGACAGCGCATCGGCCTGTCCGCCCTGTGTGGTGATGGCACCGACGTTCTGCAGGATCACCTTGCCACCGGCACCGCCGCCCCCACCGTCACCACCGATGGCGAGACCCGCGGCCAACTTACGCACTCCACCGTTGCCGCCGTTGCCGCCGACGCTGAGGGCATGGACGCCGTCGCTGCCGGCGCCAGTGGTCGAGATCGTGCCCAGGTTGACCCCGGTCACCAGAGAACCGGAGTTGCCTCCAGTGCCGCCGCTGCCCGCAGAGCTCCAAGGCCACCATGAACCATCAGCCCCGCGGCCGCCGAAGCCACCTTCGCTGAGCGCGTACATGGCAGTCGCATCGTTGCCGGTCGTTCTCAGCGTGCCGGCATTGAGCAGAGAAATCGCGCCGCCGTTGCCGCCCAGCCCCCCGCGTCCACCGCTGCCGGCAATGGCACCGGCCGAACCACCGTCACCACCATTGCCACCGCGACTGTGGGCCAGGAGCGCCGCCACACCGTTGACGGAGATGAGACCGTCGTCGCTCAGCAAGCCAACGAAGATGTTGGAACCGTCACCACCGCGACCACCGGCCCCGCCACTCGTGGCAAAGCCACCACTGTTGCCGACGCCACCGTTCATGCCTCGCGCATAGACCGTCAGGTTCTGGTTGGCTGGAACCGCGGGACTGCGCTCGCAGTAGTGGTCGAGCCAGAGCGGACCCATGTTCTCGGCATCGCGTCCGTTCGGTGCGGAGCGATTGGAGTTGTCGATTTTGATGCTGAAGCCGGCATCGGGCGTGCGTGACATGTTGGCGATGCCGGGAATGAGCAGCCCCTGCTCGGTCCATTGCAGCGGGCTCTTGCAGGCCGCCGCGACTTCCCCGGCACCGAGGATTCCCGCCAGGCCCACTCCGGCCACGACCAGCGCGCGCCGCACGGTCCTGCTGCCGCTGGTGGCCTTGCCCTGGCGTCGTGCCAGTTCCGAAGCCACCACCCAGCGATTCGAGATGCGGTTGTAGATGAGTCTGAAACAGTGGTTCATGCACCCTCCAAAACAAAGACGAGCGACCCGGACAAGCCAAAGGCCCGTTTGCACACGGCGGCCGGAAGGGCGCAGAAGACAGGGTGACGAAACGTCCGCGACAGACAGCGGGCGCAACAGGGAAAGTCCCCTCGAGGGGCTTCTTATGCGACGGTCGGTACTGCGGTCCTGCTCGTCCGGGGTGGCGGCGGGGCTCTGCGCCACCCCGGACATGCGCTCCAGGTAGACAACGCCCGGATCACCACCCAAAAGTATTAATTAATTCGTTTTGTTACAAGTCGGTTCGGAGGGAGGGTCAGGAATTCGGAACGATCAATTGATCCCGATCGGCTTTTCGCCTTCCCAAAAACAAAAATCCCCGCGAGTGCGGGGATTTCGTTTTGGAACCACTTCGGCGCAAGGCCGCAAGGGCAGTCTTGGCTGGTGCCGGGACGAGCCCGGCACCGGAGCAGGACTTACATCATGTCCATGCCGCCCATGCCACCCATGCCGCCCGGGCCAGCAGCCGGTTTTTCTTCCGGATGCTCGGTGATCATGCACTCGGTGGTCAGCATCAGACCGGCCACGGAGCCGGCAGCCTGCAGAGCGCTGCGGGTCACCTTGGTCGGATCCAGGATGCCCATTTCCAGCATGTCGCCGTATTCGCCGGTGGCAGCGTTGTAGCCTTCGTTGCCTTTCAGGCTGCGTACTTTGTCGAGTACCACGGAGGCATCCACGCCAGCGTTGGTGGCGATCTGACGCAGCGGAGCAGTCAGAGCGCGCTGCAGGATGGACAGACCCACGTTCTGGTCTTCGTTGTCGCCCTTGAGGCCTTCGATGGCCTGCAGAGCACGTACCAGAGCCACACCGCCGCCAGGTACCACGCCTTCTTCAACGGCGGCGCGGGTAGCGTGCAGAGCGTCTTCGACGCGGGCTTTCTTCTCTTTCATTTCGATCTCGGTGCCAGCACCGACTTTGATCACGGCAACACCGCCGGCCAGTTTGGCCACGCGCTCTTGCAGTTTTTCGCGGTCGTAGTCGGAGGTGGTTTCTTCGATCTGCTGACGGATCTGATTGACGCGGCCTTCGATGGCTTTCGGATCACCAGCACCGTCGATGATGGTGGTGTTGTCCTTGGTCACGATCACGCGTTTGGCCTGACCGAGATCCTGCAGGGTGGCGCCTTCCAGGCTCAGACCGACTTCTTCGGAGATAACGGTACCGCCGGTCAGAATGGCGATGTCCTGCAGCATGGCTTTGCGACGATCACCGAAGCCCGGGGCTTTGGCAGCGGCCACTTTGACGATGCCGCGCATGTTGTTCACTACGAGAGTGGCCAGCGCTTCGCCTTCTACGTCTTCAGCGATGATGAAGAGCGGACGGCCGGACTTGGCGGAAGCTTCCAGGATCGGGAGCATTTCGCGGATGTTGGTGATTTTCTTCTCGACCAGGAGGATCAGCGGGTTGTCGAGATCGGCAGCCATGCTTTCCTGGTTGTTGATGAAGTAGGCGGAGAGGTAGCCGCGGTCGAACTGCATACCTTCCACTACGGACAGTTCGTTCTCGAGGCCGTTGCCGTCTTCAACGGTGATGACGCCTTCTTTACCTACTTTGGCCATGGCTTCGGCGATGATGTCACCGACGCTCTGGTCGCTGTTGGCGGAGATCGTGCCTACCTGGGCAATGGCTTTGCTTTCGGAACAGGGCTGGCTCATCTTGCTCAGCTGTTCAACCACGGCAGCAACGCCCTTGTCGATACCGCGCTTGAGGTCCATCGGGTTCATGCCGGCGGCTACCGCTTTCAGACCTTCGTTCAGAATGGCCTGAGCCAGTACGGTAGCGGTGGTGGTACCGTCACCTGCCTGGTCGGAGGTCTGGGACGCAACTTCCTTGACCATCTGTGCGCCCATGTTTTCGAACTTGTCCTTGAGGCTGATTTCCTTGGCTACGGACACACCGTCTTTGGTCACCGTGGGAGCGCCGAAGGACTTGTCGAGCACCACGTTGCGGCCTTTCGGGCCGAGGGTCACTTTGACCGCGTCTGCCAGCAGGTTGACGCCTTTCACCATCTTCTGGCGGGCGCTGTCACCGAATATTACGTCTTTAGCCATTGTCAGATTCCTGTCTTGCTATAAGTGATTTAGTGAGATTGGAGCACGAGGCGGGGATCAGTCTTCGAGCACGCCGAAGATTTCGCTTTCGCTGAGGATGAGGAGCTCTTCGTCGCCCACCTTCACAGTGTTGCTGGCGTATTTGCCAAAGATCACCTTGTCACCCACTTTCAGGTCGACCGGCTTGATGGAGCCATTGTCCAGGATGCGACCGGGGCCTACTGCAAGTACTTCGCCCTGAGCCGGCTTTTCAGCAGCCGTACCGGGCAGCACGATGCCACCAGCGGTTTTGGTTTCTTCTTCCTTACGCTTTACCACTACACGGTCTTGTAATGGACGAATTTTCATTGCTTGTTATCTCCAACGTTACTTAAAGCTCATGTGGTGCCGGAACTCCCGGCCCGATTGAAACCCCCGGGAAGCGGGAATGGCGTCATGCTCCCCTCTCCCCCCAGTTTGGTGGCACAGAGATGGGGCTAGGGCTTTGGATTTCAATGCCCCATCAACTAAAAATTTCTCATTTCCCTTCGCGTTCGTTCTCCCCAGGCAACAAGGTATCGGTCGGCTCGTTTTCCCGGGTGTATTCACCCTCGAAGAAATCGCCGCGCCGAGTCTGACCCGCGCCGCCGCGGAAGGTATAAGTCGTGAAACCGAAGCCCCGCGAGCCCATGCCCAGCGCCTGCAAACGCCCCGAACGCATCAGCCAGTGCGCGATCACCTTGCGCAGCGGCGGCAGGATCACGACCAGCGCCACGATGTCGGAGAGAAAACCCGGCAACAGCAGCAGGACGCCGGCAATGGCCAGCAACAGACCTTCCACCACTTCATGGCTGGGCACTTCCCCACGCTCGAGCCTGGCCTGCACACGCGCCATCGTGCTCAGACTCTGCAAGCGTAGCAGCCCCACACCGGCAACGCCGGCGAGGATCAGCAGCGCAATGGCCGACAGGGCGCCAATGGCGCTGCCGACCTGAATCACGAACCAGAGCTCGATGATGGGAAGGAGCAGTAAAAGCAGGAATAATCCGCGCATGAAACGTTCCGCCAAGGGTCAAACCCCTCACATGAGGGCAGCCGCCGATGGATCAAGGGCCGACTCTCCCACGACGACCTCGTTGAGTCTGCGCGAGGAAATCTGGCAGTGGGTGGCGGCGATCCCGCCGGGCCGCGTCGCCACCTATGGGCAGATCGCCCGCCTCTGCGGCTTTCCCCGCCACGCCCGCTATGTCGGCACCACGCTCAAGCACCTGCCCAAGGGCACGACCCTGCCCTGGTTCCGAGTGCTGCGCGGCACCGGCGAGCTGGCCTTCGCACCTGGTGGCGCCGCCTGGAAGCGTCAGAAGGCATTGCTCGAAGCCGAGGGCGTTCTGATGCGCGGCATGAAAGTGCCGCTCAAGAGCTACCAGTGGGACCTGTGAGCCACGCGGCTCCGCAGCAAAACTCCCTCGTTCGTCCAATGGCCCCGCTCAGTCGCGGAAGTTGTTGTATTGCAGCGGCAGACCGAAGTCGCCCTGACGCAAGGAGGCGATGACTTTCTGCAGATCGTCGCGCTTGGCGCCGGTCACGCGCAGCTTCTCGCCCTGAATCGCGATCTGCACCTTCATCTTCAGATCCTTCACGTGCTTGACGATCTTGCGGGCGATGTCGGCCTCGATGCCCTGGATCACCGTTACCTTCTGGGTGGCGCGTTGGCCGACCACCACCGGGTCTTCCACCTTGAGGCAGGCGATGTCGATCTGCCGTTTGACGAGGCGGCCCTTGAGGATGTCGAGCATCTGCTGCAGCTGGAAGTCCACCTGCGCGTTCATGGTGATCACGTTGTCCTTGAGTTCGAACGAAGCATCGACTCCCTTGAAGTCGAAGCGGTTGCCGATTTCGCGATTGGCCTGGTCGACCGCGTTGGTCAGTTCGTGGGTATCGACTTCGGACACGACGTCGAAAGAAGGCATGGATTCTCTCCCTGGTAACGAGGCCCGGATGGAGCCAGGCCGCACTGCAAAAGGTGGGATTCTGGAGAAGCCTGCCACGCGGTGCAATGGCACTCACTGCAGCTCCGCCGCCACGGGTGCGACGAAGCTGCGATCCGAGTGCAGGACGCGACTCGCTGTGCCGACTCAGAAGCTGAGTTTGCTGATATCGCCCAACTGATTGTCGAGCTCGTTGGCGCGCTGGGCAGCGGGACGCGCCTCGGCGCGGGCGACGTAGTCGACGAACACCGGGTCGGGCTCGAGCTTCTTACAGAAGATGTTCCAACCCAGATGACTGGAGAGCAGCAGGTCGGCCATGGTGAATTGCTCGCCGCAGAGCCAACCACCTTGCGCCAGTTTCTGACGAATGACGTCGAGGAGTTCGTCGGGCAAGCCGCAGCCCACGGCCTGACGATTTTCCGCATCGATGCGCCAGCCCATGGCGCGCGCCGTCATCGCCATTTCCACCGGTCCGGCGATGAAGAACATCCAACGCAGGTAGGTGGCGCGTTCGGGCGAACCCACGGCCGGCGCCAGGTTGCATTCCGGGAAGCGCTCGGCGAGCCAGGCGCAGATGGCGGCGACTTCGGTGACGACGATGTCGCCCTCCACCAAGGTCGGCACCTTGCCCATCGGGTTCAACGCCAGAAACTCCGGCCTGCGCATCTGCTCGCCGTAATCCAGCACCTGCACGTCATAGGGCTGAGCGGTTTCTTCGAGCGCCCAGCGCGTGATGCGGCCACGGGAAAAGGGATTGGTGTACAGCGTCAACTTGCTTGTCATGGCGATCTCCTATCGCTTGGCGGGTAGCCCCATGCCACCCGGACGTGCGCACGATAGGAGCCAATGAGGCTAATATCCGTCCTAATTAAGCAGGAAAATTTCTGCCACCAATCCTCCATCCCGGAGCCGGCCCATGAACCGCCCCACCACCCGCGTACTGGCCCTGCTGGAACTCTTGCAGACCCACGGTCGCCTTTCCGGTGCCGAGATCTCGGAACGGCTCGGCGTCGACCGCCGCACCGTGCGCCGCTACATCACGGCGCTCGAAGACCTCGGCATTCCCGTCACCACCGAACAGGGACGCCACGGCGGCTACATGCTCGTACCCGGTTACAAATTGCCGCCCCTGATGTTCAACGACGAAGAGGCCGTGGCGCTTGCGCTCGGACTGTTGTCGGTGGAGATGCAGTCGTTGCTGGAATCCCGCGCCGCGGTGCACAGCGCGCAGGCGAAGCTGGAACGCGTGCTGCCGGACAAATTGAAACAGCGTATGGCGGCCCTGCGCGAACACGTACGTGTGATGCCGCAACGCCGACAGCCCAGTTGGGACAGCGAGGTGCTGTTGGTGCTCACCGAAGCCACACAGCAACGTCGCCGCGTGCGCATGCACTATTGCTCACCACGTGGTGAGCACATGGAGCGCGAACTCGATCCCTATGGTCTCGTCTTCCACAACCGGCATTGGTACGTGAGCGGCTGGTGCCCCCTGCGCAGGGATCTGCGCAGTTTCCGGCTCGATCGTCTGTCGCAGGTGGAACTGCAGCCGCTGGAATTCACGCGACCAGAGCACTTCGACGCGGCACAGCATCTCAAGAGCTCCTTCGAAAAGGCCTGGCCGCGACATGAGGTAGAGGTACTGCTGCTGGATGTGGAGCCCGGCCACATAATGGAATGGCTGCCACAGAATGGCACGAAACTGGAGCCGCAGGAGGAAGGACTGTTGCTCGTCACCAGAACCGACAGCCACTGCTGGTTCGCGCGCTGGCTGGCGCAATTGCCCTGCGAATATCGTGTTCTGAGCCCCGCAGGATTGAAGGAAGCAACGCGCGAACTCGCACGACGTCTGCTCGCCGCCAGCACGTGAATCACAGGCCCAGAAACGCAGAAGGCGGGCACCAGGCCCGCCTTCGTTACGCAAGACTCGCGTTTCAGAGCACCATCAGACGGATGTCCGACAGAAGTTGGCCGAGGTAGGTGCAGAAGGCACCGGCATCGGCACCGTTCACGGCGCGGTGATCGTAGGAGAGCGAGTAAGGCAGCATCGTGCGCGGCACGAACTGCTTGGCCTTGGCATCCCACACCGGTTTCACCGCAGCGCGGGACACGCCGAGGATGGCGACTTCCGGTGCGTTGACGATCGGCGTGAAGCCGGTGCCGCCGATGTTGCCCAGGCTGGACACGGTGAAGCACGCACCTTCCATCTCTTCCTTGCTCAACTTGCGATCCTTGGCCTTGGCGCTGAGCGTGGCCACGTCGGCCGCGATCTGCCAGATGGATTTCTTGTCGGCATCACGCACCACTGGCACTACGAGACCCGCCGGCGTAGCGACGGCCACACCGATGTGCACGTATTTTTTCTGGATGAGCTTGGTGCCGGAAGAATGCAGCGACACGTTGAACTGCGGATGGGCCAAGAGCGCCTGCGCAGCGGCCTTGATGATGAAGGGCAGCGGCGTGAGCTTGATGCCTTTCTTCTCGGCCAGCGCTTTCTGAGCGGCGCGGAATTCTTCGAGGTCGGTGATATCGGCTTCGTCGAACTGCGTGACGTGCGGCACGTTGAGCCAGTTGCGCGCCATGTTCTGCGCGGTGACGCGGTGCAGCTTGGTCATCTCGACTTCTTCGATCGGACCGAACTTGCCGAAATCCTGATCGGGAATGCCCGGGATGCCGGCACCCACGCCGCCGGAAGCAGCGGCCTTCATCACGGACTTCACGTAGGCGTGCAGGTCTTCCTTCACGATGCGGCCCTTGAGGCCGGAACCGGAAACCTTGGTCAGATCCACGCCCAGTTCGCGCGCGAGCTTGCGTACGGCCGGACCGGCGTATACCTCGCCGCTGGTGGCGCTGGGTTCGGCAACGGCGGCAGGTGCAGGAGCAGCCGCGGCGGGAGCCGGCGCAGGTGCCGGTGCAGCGGAGGCCGGTTTCTCAGCCGGCTTGGAGGCTTCGGGCTGCGGTGCCGGCGCTGCGGCGGCGGAAACTTCCATCTCGAGGATCAAGGAACCCTGCGAGACCTTGTCGCCAACCTTCACTTTGATGGCGGTGATCTTGCCGGCCATCGGCGAGGGCACTTCCATCGCGGCCTTGTCGGTTTCGAGCGTGATGAGACCGTCTTCCTTCTTCACCACGTCGCCGACCTTGACCAGGATGTCGATCACGTCGACATCGGTGGCACCACCGAGATCGGGCACGGTGACCGGTTGAATGGAGGTGGTGGCCTGCGCTGGAGCCGGCGCTTCGGCCTTCGCCGCAGCCGGAGCCGCAGCGGCAGCCTTCGGTGCTTCCTGTTTGGCTTCCTCTTTCGGAGCAGCCGGCGCGTCACCGGCACCATCCGTTTCGAGCAGCAACAGGTCCGAACCGGTTTTAACCTGGGAGCCGACCTTCACCAGCACTTCTTTCACCACGCCGCCCTTGCTGGCGGGAATTTCCATGGCGGCCTTGTCGCTTTCCAGCACCACGACGGAAGCATTCGCCTCGATGCTGTCTCCCGCTTTTACCAGGACCTCGATGACCTCGACCGCGTCATCAGTGCCCAGGTCGGGAATCAGAATTTTTTCCACTGCCACGTGTTTACTCCTGCAATTGTTCTGATTGTGCTAGGGCCGGCTTACACCAGTACCGGGTTGGTTTTCTCGGGATCGAGGCCGAAGGACTTGATGGCGTCACTGACCACCGACGGCTTGATCTGTCCCTGCTTGGCCAGCTCGTTGAGCGCAGCCACCACCACGTAGTAACGGTTGACCTCGAAGAAGTGGCGCAGCTTCTCGCGGCTGTCGCTGCGACCGAAACCATCAGTGCCCAGCACTTTGTACGGTGCCGGCACGAAGGCACGGATCTGGTCGGAGTAGAGCTTCATGTAGTCGGTACAGGCAACTACCGGGCCTTCGCGCTGCGACAGCAGTTCGGTGACGTAGGCCTTCTTCGGCTCGGCTTCCGGATGCAGCATGTTCCAGCGGTCGACAGCCCAACCATCGCGTGCCAGCTCGTTCATGCTGGTGGCGCTGTAGACGTCGACGTTGACGTTGTAGTCCTTACGCAGGATGGCGGCAGCCTCACGCACTTCGCGCAGGATGGTACCACTGCCGAGCAGACGTACGCGCAGTTTGCTCTTGGCGACCTTGTATTCCTTGGCATCGCCGTCTTCGAGCAGGTACATGCCCTTGAGGATGCCTTCCTGGGAACCTTCCGGCATCTCGGGGTGCGCGTAGTTCTCGTTCATGACGGTGATGTAGTACCAGACGTTCTCGTCGTTCTGGTACATGCGGCGCATGCCGTCCTGGATGATCACGGCCAGCTCGTAGGCGTAGGTCGGATCGTAGCTGATGCAGTTCGGGATGGTCGCGGCCATGAGATGGCTGTGACCGTCTTCGTGCTGCAGGCCTTCGCCGTTCAGCGTGGTGCGGCCAGCCGTACCACCCATCAGGAAGCCACGGGCACGCAGATCGCCGGCGGCCCAGCAGAGGTCGCCAACGCGCTGGAAGCCGAACATCGAGTAATAGATGTAGAAAGGAATCAGCGGATAGTTGTTGACGCTGTAGGAGGTGGCAGCGGAGATCCAGGAGCTCATCGCACCGGCTTCGTTGATGCCCTCTTCCAGCAGCTGACCTTTGACGTCCTCGCGGTAGTACATCACCTGGCCGGAGTCGGCCGGATCATAGAGCTGCCCCTTGGCGGAGTAGATGCCGATCTGACGGAACATGCCTTCCATACCGAAGGTACGGGCTTCGTCGGGAACGATCGGCACGATGCGTTCGCCGATTTCCTTGTCCTTCACCAGGTTCGTGAGGATGCGCACGAAGGCCATGGTGGTGGAGATCTCGCGATCGCCGGTGCCTTTCAGCTGCGCTTCGAACGCAGACAGTGCGGGAACGTTCAATTTGGCAGACTGCACGCGACGCTGCGGCAGGGCACCGCCCATGCGCTCGCGCACCTTGGCCAGGTACTGCATTTCCGGGCTGTCGGGAGCGGGACGGTAATAGGGAACTTTCTCGATGACGTCGTCGGAAACCGGAATCTCGAAGCGATCGCGGAAGGCTTTGAGTTCGTCGAGCGCCAGCTTCTTGGTGCTGTGGGTGGAGTTGGCGCCTTCGGCGGAGGAGAAGGCATAGCCTTTGATGGTCTTGGCGAGGATGACGGTCGGTTTGTCCGTGCATTCCACCGCCTGTTTATAGGCTGCGTACACCTTGAACGGATCGTGGCCGCCACGGTTGAGCTCTTCCAGCTCCTTGTCGCTGAGGTGCTCGACCATCTTGAGCAGTTCCGGGCTCTTGCCGAAGAAGTGCTCGCGGAAATAGGCGCCGCCACGGGCCTGATAGGTCTGCCATTCGCCGTCGACCACTTCGTCCATGCGCGCCTGCAGGATGCCGTCCTTGTCGGCCGCGAACAGCGGATCCCACAGACGGCCCCAGAGCACCTTGATCACATTCCAGCCGGCACCGCGGAAGATGCCTTCGAGTTCTTGAACGATCTTGCCATTACCACGTACCGGACCGTCGAGACGCTGCAGGTTGCAGTTGATCACGAAGTTGAGGCAGCCGAGCTGCTCGCGTGCTGCCAGCGCGATGGCACCCAGGGTTTCCGGCTCATCGCACTCGCCGTCACCCAGGAAGGCCCAGATCTGACGATCACCCAGGGGTACCAGGCCACGGTTGTCGAGGTATTTGAGGACGTGGGCCATGTAGATGGCCTGCAAGGGTCCCAGACCCATCGATACGGTCGGGAACTGCCAGTAATCGGGCATCAGCCAGGGGTGCGGGTAGGAGGACAGGCCGTTGCCGTCCACTTCCTGACGGAATTTGTCGAGCTGCTCCTCGGTCAGGCGGCCTTCGACGAAGGAACGCGAGTACATGCCGGGCGAGGCGTGGCCCTGGAAGTACACGAGGTCACCGAGGAAGCCGTCCTTGGGACCGCGGAAGAAATGGTTGTAGCCGACGTCGTAGAGCGTGGCGGAGGAGGAGAAGGTGGAGATGTGGCCGCCGAGGTCATAACCGAGCTTGCCTGCGCGCATGACCATGGCCAGGGCGTTCCAGCGGACGATGCCACGGATGGTGCGTTCCATCTTGGGATCGCCGGGCATCTCGGGCTCCGTGCCGGCCGGAATCGTGTTGCGGTACGGCGTGGTGAGCGTGCCGGCCCCCTGCCCCAAACCGGAGTCGCCAGTCTTGGCGGCCAGGCACTTCAGCAGGAACTGGGCGCGATCCATGCCCTGTTCCCGGATGACGGCAGCAATGGAATCCAGCCATTCCTGGGTTTCCTGTGGGTCGATGTCTCTCAGAAATTCAGTCATAACGATACGCTCGGATGGTCTGGTGCGGTGGTCGGTCTTGGTTCTTATTATGTGTAGTTAAATTACAGGAGCGCCGGATTCTACTGAAGGCCGCGCGGAAATATCAACCATTACAGGGATTTATGTAGTAATACTACAAAGGCCCTGTCCTATTTGGTCGACACCTGGAAAAAACCCGTGATTTTCCGATTCCTGCCCTTGTAGTCAAACCGAAGGGCCGTTTCTCGACAGGTCGGCATAATGCCAGCCACCCCCGTTTAAGCAAGTGCAGCCCGTAGGCGGCCCCAGTCGAAGGCGGGACCGGGGTCGGTCTTGCGGCCCGGGGCGATGTCGCAGTGGCCCACGATGCGCTCGGGGCTCAGCGTGGGGTAGGCATGCAGAAGAGCCCTGATTACGGCGCTCAACTGCTGATACTGCGCGTCGCTGTATGGCGCTGCGTCGGTGCCTTCCAGCTCGATGCCGATCGAGAAATCGTTGCAGGCCTTGCGACCGGCGTACTCCGATTGTCCCGCGTGCCATGCCCGTTGATCGAAGGCCACGTACTGCGTGAGCGAGCCGTCGCGTGCGATCAGCAGATGTGCCGATACGCGCAAGTGGCAGATCTCGGCGAAATACGGATGTCCCGCGGGATCGAGCCGATTGCAGAAGAGCTCGTCGACGTGGCCGCCACCGAACTCACCCGGAGGCAGACTGATGCCATGGATCACGAGCAGACTGATGTCCGAAGGGTCGGGCCGCTGGTCGTGGTTGGGCGAAGGCTGCCAACGCGCTTCGAGCAGCCGGTGTTCGTGTATCCGCATGAGCTTCCTGCAAACTGGAAAGTGGCAATGCTAACGCAAGTAATCACGGCACCGGCGTTTATAATGCGCCGCTTTTCGATTCGGCTTTTTTCGACGGATTCGCGATGACGGACACTCTCTACTTCACCGGCTTGCAGGACACGGTAGCGACGGCGCTGCGGGAAGACATCGGCAGCGGCGACATCACGGCTCAGCTCGTGCCCGCCCATGAAAACGCGCACGCGACGGTGATCTGCCGCGAAGACGCCGTGATCTGTGGCCGCCCCTGGGTGGACGAGGTGTTCCGCCAGGTGGATCCCGAAGTGCGCCTGAGCTGGGCGGTCGCCGAAGGCCAGCGCGTGGCACCGAACGCCGTGATCTTCGAAGCCGAGGGACGCGCCCGTTCGCTGCTCACCGCCGAACGCTGTGCACTCAACTTCCTGCAGACGCTGTCGGGCGTCGCCACCGTCGCGCGCTCCTATGCCGACCTCGTCGCCCACACCAATACCCGCGTGCTCGACACGCGCAAGACCGTGCCCGGCCTACGCCTGGCGCAGAAATACGCCGTCGCCAAGGGGGGCTGTCAGAACCATCGCCTCGGTCTCTACGACGCCTTCCTCATCAAGGAAAACCACATCGCCGCCTGCGGTGGCATCCGCGCCGCGATCGCAACCGCACGTTCGCTCCATCCGGGCCGCCCGGTGGAAGTCGAGGTGGAGAACCTGGAAGAACTGGAAGAAGCGCTGCAGGCCCAGGCCGACATCGTGATGCTCGACAATTTCACGCTCGAGGGCATCAAACGAGCCGTCGAACAGACCCAGGGCCGCGCCAAGCTGGAAGCCTCCGGCGGCTATACGAAGGAAGCCCTGGTGGCAACGGCGGAAGCCGGCGTGGACTACATTTCGGTAGGGGGACTTACCAAACACGTGCGCGCCACCGATTTCTCGATGCGCTTCACCAGCAAGTCCTGATGCAAAAAGGGGCAGCTCAGGCTGCCCCTTCTCGTATCCGACACTCTCGTCTCAAAGCCTTTCGATCTTCACGTTGCGGAAGCGGACTTCGCCGGCACCGTACTGCAGCGAAATCGGGCCGCTGCTGTAGGTGGAATCGCGAATGTCGACGGTGGTGACGCCGTTGAACACCACGACGATGTGATCGCCCTGAGCCGTGATCTCGTAGGTGTTCCACTTACCGGCAGCGTCGATCACTTCGCTCGGCGCGGCGAAGTGCACGAGACCACCGGTGCGCCCGCTCTGATCCGGACGCTCGTCGAAGATGTTGGCCTCGTAGGCATTGGTGTCGCGGATTTCGTCCGGGTTGGAGATGCGGAAATACACGCCGCTGTTGGCGGTGCCGGAGTCGACGTAGAACTCGAGCGAGATGCGGAAGTCGTCGAAGCTTTCCTGCGTCACCAGATGGCCGTTGCCGCTGGTGGCCACGAATTCGCCGTTCTCGATGCGCCAGTTGGCATTGCCGATCTGACGCCAACCGGCAAAGCTGCCGGACAGATCGATCACCTCACCCGCCGCGGCACTTCCTGCGCTCGACGCACCGTCCTCGCCGGAACAGGCGGCCAGCATGGCACTCAGCAACAGTGCGGATAGCACGACCTTGTAGTTTTTGGTTTTTCTCATCGTCTTCTCCTCTTTCCCAGATTGGGAGCCTCGCGGGCTGTAATCAGAAACGGTAGTTGGATTTCACGTAGGCGAGCATGCCTTCGATGTTGGCATCGCGCCACGTGGCATAGGAATCCCAACTGCTGTACTCCTCCAGCGAACGCGCCATGGTGGCCTTGATCTCGGCATCGGACGTGCCGGCCCGCAGCAGCGTGGTGATCTCGTCCTTCAATTTTTCGATGTATTCGCGATGCTCGCGAATGTCTTCCAAGGTGCCGATCTCCCCGTGGCCCGGTGCGACGATGTCGACGTTCATCTGTTCCAGAGCGGCGAGCGCGCCGATCAAACCATCGACGTCCGTGCCGGCGAAATCCTGGAACGGCAGACGTTTCACCCCTACCGCGTCGACGACGAACAGGATGCGCTCCTGCGGAAACACCATGTACACGAGATTGTCGGAATGGCTCACACCGAGGTAATAGAGGTGAATGCTCTTGCCGCCGAGCTTCAGCTCGAGCTCACTGCTGAAGGTGAGATCCGGCTGCCTGACACCGCGATCGGCTTCGACGATGCGGCGCGGCGCATTGGCATGCGCGATGACGGTGGCCTCGGGGAATACTTCGGCGCCCGAGGCGTGATCCCAGTGATCGTGGCTGTAGAGCACATATTTCACCGGCTGCGCGAAACGCGCCTGCAGCTCGCCCTTGAGCCAGGTGGCCGTGTCCGCCGAAATCGGATCGGCCACCACGATGCCCTCCTCACTCACCATGAACACTCCATAGTGGCCACCGCTCTGGAAGCGATAGACCTCACCCGCGAGCGGCGTGATGGCCCGCACCGGCTCTGGATCTTGCGCACTCACCAACGATGAAACGAAGAGCGTGAGAAAAACGAGAGGGGAGAGGTGGGGAAGAAAGCGGTAGGACATGGCGTAAGGAGTAGTTGGCGTGGAAGCGGTGTCTGATTCGACAAGCAAACCGCGATTATTATGCAAAAAACAAGGCCAAATTGCCGGCCGACACCAGAAACACAACCAAAGCCAGCAGTAATCCGCTCCTCTACGGGCCCTATCCTCGCCCCTTTCCCACTCAAAGGCTCGTCGGCCATTGGGGGTCGATGCGCTGTCTCCCCACTTCCGGGCGCCACCCCATTCGATCACCTTATGTTCCAAAACCAGGGTAATCCCCGATATTCCTCCGCGGCGCACGCCTCTAGGATCGAGCAACTCCATGGTTTGGCATCGACCTCAGAGGGACGGCCCATGCCCCGTACCCAGTCCTGTGCACTCTGGCTATGCACCGCACTTTCCGGCTCGCTCGCTGCGCAGGACGCTGCGGACAGCGTCGGCCTACGGCTCGGCATGAGCGAAGACGAAGTCATGGCGGCACTGGACGCCTACAACCCCGACATGAACATCACGATCGTCGAGAGCTACTACAGCTACACCGATGGCGTGGAGTACTTCGCGACGGAAAACTTCCTCGGCGAGATCAGAGCCGGTTTGCCCAACAGCACCAGCTCGGTGTCGGAATTCATCATCAGCTTCACGCCGCCGGAGGGTGGCAAGGCCTGGGCCATCGATTGAAGCGGCCTCCGAAGTGGTGCGAGCACTGGAAGAGGACGCCATCCGTAAACGCGAAGGTGCCGCCCTGACGCCGCAGCTCTAGGAACCCAGCGACGCTGGCCGGCAACAGGTCCGACAGGAAGTCCCTGTTGCCGGTCAGCGCCGACCGGGACGAAGCGCGCGTCTTTAGCGCCCATGGCTTTCCTGGCGAAATGCCTAGACCTTACTAGACTGAGCCGCGTCCGCTCCCTGCGCGTCTCGGCATGACTCACTTCGCCACACAGCATTCACCTACTCTCACCGGCCTCGCCCCGACCCTGGTCGCAGCGCGACTGCTCACCTCCGATCTCGCCCAGCGCTGCTGTGCCGAATCCGCGAGCAGCAAGCTGCCGCTGCCACGCCTTTTGGTGGAACGCGGGCTGCTGTCGAGCCGCGCCATTGCCAGTGCCGCATCTCAGGCTTTCGGTTTGCCGCTGTTCGATCTCGATGTGTTCGACTTGCGTCAGGCACCGCAGGGCGCGATCGATGCACGGCTCCTGCGCCAACATCAGGTGCTGCCGCTGAAACGGCAGGGTTCACGTCTCTGCCTCGGCGTTGCCGATCCCACTGCGCATGAAGCCTTCACCGAATTGAAGTTCCACACGGGCTGCACGCTGGAATTCGTGGTGCTGGAAGAAGACAAACTGCGGCGCGTGCTCGAGCTACTACTGCAGAACGAAGTAGAGGAAGAAGCAAACCTGGATGAACTTGCCGCGCTGCGCTTCGATGAAGGAACCGACACCGCTCTTACCTCCAAGGTGGACGACAGCTCGGTGGACGAAGCGCCCATCGTGCGCTTCGTGAACAAGCTACTGCTCGACGCCATCCGCAACAACGCCTCCGACATCCATCTCGAACCCTACGAAAAACTCTATCGCGTGCGTTTGCGCCTCGACGGCTTGCTCAAGGAAGTGGCGCGCCCGCCACTCGCGAGTGCCGCACGTATCGCGGCGCGTCTGAAGATCATGGCCGGCTGCGACGTGGCCGAACGCCGCATTCCGCAGGACGGCCGCATTCGTCTCGATCTCACGCGCAGCAAGGCGGTGGATCTGCGCATGAACACACTGCCGACGCTGTGGGGAGAAAAGATCGTGCTGCGTGTGCTCGATGCCTCCCATGCCCAACTCGGCATCGATGCGCTTGGGTTCGACGCGCGGCAGAAGCAGCGCTATCTCGAAGCGCTGGAACGGCATCAAGGCATGATCCTGGTGACCGGCCCCACCGGCAGTGGTAAGACGGTGACGCTCTATAGCGGACTCAACATTCTAAATACGGGCGAACGCAACATCTCCACTGCCGAAGATCCCGTGGAAATCAACCTGGAAGGCGTCAACCAGGTGGCGGTGAATCCCAAGGTCGGCCTCACCTTCGCCACCGCCCTGCGTGCCTTCCTGCGCCAGGATCCGGATGTGGTGATGGTGGGCGAGATCCGCGATCTCGAAACCGCCGAAATCGCGGTGAAGGCAGCGCAAACCGGGCATCTCGTCCTCTCCACACTGCATACCAACAGCGCACCCGAAACCCTGACGCGTCTGCGTGGCATGGGCATCGCCGGCTATAACCTCGCCACCTCGGTCACCTTGATCATTGCCCAGCGCCTCGCGCGCAGACTTTGTCCGCACTGCAAACGGCCAGCGAAATTTCCGGCGAAGCTGTTGCTGCAGGAGGGTTTCGCCGAACGGCAACTGGCAGAGCTGAAGTTGTTCGAACCTGGTGGCTGTGAGCGCTGCAACGACGGCTACAAGGGGCGCGTCGGGATCTACGAGGTCATGCCCATCACCGAGCGCATCGCGCGCGCCATCATGGGCGATGCCGATGCATTGCAGTTGGCAGAATTGGCGCGCGAAGAAGGCTCCATGGATCTGCGCAGCTCGATGCTGGCGAAGGTGGCTGCCGGTCTCACCAGTCTCAGCGAAGCGAATCGTCTGACATGAACACCACGCAACATTGTTTCTGCTGGCGAGGCCGTGATGCGCAGGGCGCACTGCATCGTGGCGAATCGCTGGCGGCGAATCGCGAAGCGTTACGACGGCAGCTCTGTCGCCAGGGCCTGCGTGAAGTGCGCGTGCAGCGCAAACGCAAGGCGCTGCTACAACGAAGCACGCGTCTGCGCGCAGCAGAGATCGCACTCTTCACCCGCCAACTGGCGACGATGCTGCGCGCGGGACTTCCGCTGGTGCAGGCCTTCGATCTCACCGCACAAACCTTGCAGCCGGGACCTTTGCGCGAACGCATTTCGCAACTACGCGACGGCGTGGCCGCTGGCTTACCTTTCGCGAATGCACTGCGCCAGCATCCTCGCGACTTCGAACCGCTCTACTGCAATCTCGTAGCCGCTGGCGAAAGCTCCGGCACGCTGGACGTGTTGCTCGAACGTCTGGCGCAGCATCTCGAACGCAGCGAAGCCCTGAAGGCACGTGTGGCGAAGGCACTACGCTATCCGCTCATCGTGCTTGCAGTGGCCTTCGGGGTGACCGCCCTGCTGCTGGTGAAAGTGGTGCCGGCCTTCGCTGCCACCTTCGGCGATCTCGATGCCGAATTGCCCAAGCTCACGCAGGCGGTGCTGGCGATGTCGGAATGGACTCAACTGTGGTGGCCCTGGCTGTTGGGACTGCCCACTGGCGCCGCCTTGGTCCTACGCCTCGGCAGAGAACGCTCCGTCGCCTGCCGCCACTGGTGTGAACGTCGGCTGCTGCACATTCCAGCCTTGGGTTCGGTGGTGAAACGCGCTGCTCTGGCGCGCTTGTGCCGTACGCTGGCCACGACCTTCGCAGCGGGACTGCCCTTGGTCGACGCCCTGGCGGCAAGTGCGGGTGCCACTGGCAACGTCGTCTATCAGGATGCGGTGATGCAGGTGCGCAGCGACCTTGCCACAGGGCAGCGCCTGTCACGTGCTTTGCAGCAAAGCGCCTTGTTTCCGCCGTTGCTGGTGCAGCTCGTGGCGGTGGGTGAGGAATCCGGCACGCTGGATTCCCTCCTCGCGCGCTGCGCTGGCATCTACGAGGAAGAAGCCGATCGACTGACGGACAAGCTCACCGCCATGCTCGAACCTCTCATCATGGCCGTGCTGGGAGGCGTGGTGGGCGTGCTGCTCCTGGCGCTCTATTTGCCGATGTTCCAGCTCGGCAGCGTGCTTTGAACGCGGTGGCCGTTTACCATCGGCGCCGATCGTTCCCAGGAACTGAGCATGACATTTGTAGACCTCTGGCCGTTTGCGCTGAGCGTCGGGATCTTCGGTTTGATCATCGGCAGCTTTCTCAACGTGGTGGTGCATCGGCTGCCACTGATGATGGAGCGCGACTGGCGTCAGCAGAGCCGTGAATTTCTCGGTCTCGAAGTGGAGCCCGAACCGCTTTTCAATCTGGCGCGTCCTGCTTCCCATTGCCCTGCCTGCAAGCAAAGTCTGCGCTGGCGCGACAACATTCCCCTTCTCAGCTTCCTCTTCCTGCGCGGCCGCTGCCGTGCCTGCAAGGCCAGGATCTCGCTGCGCTATCCGGTGCTGGAGCTCACCAGCGCCTGCCTCGCAGTGTTCATCGCGCTGCAATTCGGCCTCAGCTGGCAGGCGTTCTTCGCGCTGATCTTCGCGTGGACCTTATTGGCGCTCTCTGCCATCGACATCGACACACAACTTCTGCCCGACAGCCTTACCTTGCCCTTGCTCTGGCTCGGTCTTCTGATCAATGCGCAAGGACTGTTCGTCACGCCGAGTGCTGCCATCATCGGCGCGGTAGCGGGCTACGTCGTGCTGTGGTGTGTCTATTGGCTTTTCAAACTGCTCACCGGGCGCGAAGGCATGGGCTTCGGTGACTTCAAACTGCTTGCAGCACTTGGCGCCTGGCTGGGTTGGCAAGCTCTGCCGCTGATCATTCTTCTCTCTTCCGTAGTAGGCGCAGTGGTGGGCATCGCCTTGATCGTGCTGCGCGGACGCGACCGTCATGCAGCCATTCCCTTCGGCCCCTATCTCGCCGCTGCCGGTTTCATCGCACTGGTCTGGGGGCCGGAACTTGCCAATGTATTGCTCGGTGGAGTCTTGCTGTGAGTAAACGCGGTCCCTATGTGGTTGGTCTCACCGGCGGCATCGCCAGTGGCAAAAGTGCCGTGGCGCGGGAATTCGCGGCACGCGGCGTGCCGGTGATCGATGCGGATCAGGTGAGCCGTGAAGTGGTCGAACCCGGCAGCGATGCGCTCGCCCAAATCGCAGCGCATTTCGGTAAGGAGATACTGCTGGCCAATGGCAGTTTGGATCGTGCTGCCTTGCGCAAACGCATCTTTAGTGAACCTGCCGAGCGCACCTGGCTGGAGAATTTGCTCCACCCCATCATTCGCCAGCGCATCCGCGATCGGATCGCGGTAAGCCAGGCACCGTGGTTGATCCTGATGGTGCCGCTCCTGTTCGAAGGTGGTGGTTACGATTTCGTGCAACGTGTGTTGGTGGTGGACGTGCCGGAAGAAGTGCAGCGCGCGCGTGTAAAAGCTCGCGATGGCAGCGACGATGCCACCATCGATGGCATCATGGCGCGACAACTGCCGCGTGCCGAACGATTGGCACGCGCCGACGACGTGATCGACAATAGCGCCCCTCTGGCCACCCTCCCGCCACGCGTGGCCGAACTTGCAGCCCACTACGAGGAACTTGCGCATGAGTGGCATCAAACAGGTTAATTGCCCCACGTGTCAGAAGATCGTTCCCTGGACGGAAGAAGAGATCTATCGCCCCTTCTGCAGCAAGAAGTGCCAGCTGATCGACTTCGGCGAATGGGCCGCGGAACGCTACACCATCCCCGAAGAAGAAGGCGAAGCCCCCGACGATCCCAAGGATCGCGAGGGACCGGATCTGCATTGAGTCTTTCCTGCGGTAGCCGGCCTGTCAGCGCCGTTGCCTGCCAAATAGACATCACGTAAGCGAAGGCACCCCAATTTGACACCGCGAAAAGCGAACGCACCCGTGGTGACGACCCGTTTCACCGTGCGAGCCACCTCGAATACGCAACGAAACGACACAGCGGCGACGCCGCGAGAGCGGTGAGGATGAGCGGTGTCGATGTGGCTGCCGGTAGCGCCGTTGCCTGCCAGATAGACATCACGCAAGCGAAGGCAACCCATTTGACACCGCGAAGAGCGAACGCACTCGTGGTGGCGACGCGTTTCACCGAACGAGCCACCTCGAACACGCAACGAAACGACACAGCGGCGACATCGCGAGAGCGGTGAGGATGAGCGGTGTCGATGTGGCCGCCGGTAGCACCGTTGCCTGCCAAATAGACATCACGCAAGCGAAGGCAACCCGTTTGACACCGAGAAGAGCGAACGCACTCGTGGTGGCAACGCATTTCACCGAGCGAGACTTCTCGAACGTTCAGCGAAGCGCGAATGAAGTCCGTAAGGAGATCGAACGTGCGCCGCTCAGGACAACAGCGCTTCCACAGCCTGCACGATCGGATAATTCGCAGCAGGGAAATTCACGGAGCGCAGCTCATCGGGTGCATACCACCGCAACTCCTGACCCTCCATGCCACGTGGTTCGCCGGTGAAATCGCGCACCACCCACACATCGAGCGTGACGCGCTTGTCATCGTAATCATGCGTGGTTACCAGCAAGGGCTCGGCATCACGCACTTCCAGCGCCAGCTCTTCGAACAACTCTCTGCGCAAAGCATCGAAGGGCGCTTCGTCGCGCTCTACTTTGCCGCCGGGAAACTCCCACAGACCACCCTGATGTTTGTGCTTCGGGCGCAGTGCGAGCAGACAATGATTGCGTGCATCGAGAATCACTGCGGCCACCACGAGGATGGCCTGTGGTGACGGATGCTCAGGAACGGTAGTCGGCATTGATACTGACGTAGTCGTGGGAGAAGTCGCAGGTCCACAGGCGCTCGTTGACGGAGCCACGGCCCAAGACCACGCGGATGGTGAACTCTTCTTGATTGAGTACACGCTGCCCCTGTTCTTCCGTGTAGCTCGCCGCACGCGCACCGCGTTCGACGATCTTCACGTCATCGAGCCAGATCTCGATGGCTTCGAGGTCGAGATTCTGGAGCCCGGCACGACCGACTGCCGCCAGGATGCGGCCCCAGTTGGGATCGGAAGCAAAAAGTGCGGTCTTCACCAGCGGTGATTCCGCCACGGCGTAACCAACCTTCAGACACTCCTCGCTGTCGGCACCCCCTTCGATGTCGACGGTGACGAACTTGGTCGCGCCTTCACCATCTCGAATGATGGCAGTGGCGAGCGCAATGAAGACTTCCTGCAAGGCTGATTCGAACTGCGCGCGTGCTTCCGCGGAAAGACTGGAAAGACTTACGCCGCTTTTCCCGGTGGCCACCAGCATGCAGCAATCGTTGGTGGATGTGTCGCCATCAACCGTGACCCGATTGAAACTCTTGTCGGCCGCAGCCCGCACGAGTCGCTGTGCTTCTTCCGCAGTGAGACCGATGTCGGTGGCGATGTAACCCAGCATGGTCGCCATGTTGGGCTTGATCATGCCGGCGCCTTTCGAGATGCCGGTGATGGTAAGGGTGACACCGTCCAATACCACTTGCTTGGACGCTGCTTTCGGACGCGTATCTGTGGTCATGATGCCACGCGCAGCGAGATCCCACTTGTCGTCAGCGAGCTCCTGCAGCGCTTGCGGTAATACGGCGACGATCTTGTCGGCGGGCAAGGGTTCACCGATCACACCGGTGGAGAACGGCAATACGGCATGCGTCGCAACACCGCTTTCTTTCGCCAAGGCTTCGCAGCAACGCTTTGCCGCGGCAAGACCATCGGCACCGGTGCCGGCATTGGCATTACCCGTGTTGATCAGGAAATAGCGCGGCATGCCTGCCGCGAGGTGACGCTTGCTCAGCACCACTGGTGCGGCGCAGAAGGCGTTGGTGGTGAATACACCTGCCGTGACGCTGCCTTCGCACAATTCGAACACCACGACATCGAGACGGCCGGGCTTCTTGATGCCTGCCGAAACCGCTGCCAGACGCACACCCGGCACCGCGTGCAGCGTGCCGTAATCTCCATTTCCTACTGCCATGCTCTCACCTACGCCCGGCGCCTCAGCCGGGCCCGTTCTTGTTCGTTCAGTCCAATTTGCCGTGACACTGCTTGTATTTCTGGCCCGAGCCGCACGGACACGGATCGTTGCGGCCGACCTTCGGCATGGTGGGAGCATTCTGCTGCGGCTGCTGAGCTCCGCCGGATGCCTGCATCTTGGCCTGCGCCTGTGCCAGCGCCTTGGCCTGTACCTGCGCCAATACGCGCTTGAGTGCTTCGGCCTGCGGCGTGTCGACCGGCTGCGCCGCGTGCAGTTGCTGCTGCACGATGCGTGCGGCCTCTTCGGCGCGTTGACGCTCGATGGCATCGGCGTCCTGTTCCTTGCGGATGCGCACCAGGCTGAGGAACTTCACCACTTCGGACTGAATGTTGTTCAGCAAGGACTCGAACAACATGAAGGCTTCGCGTTTGTATTCCTGTTTCGGGTTCTTGCCGCCGTAGCCGCGCAGGCCGATGCCCTGACGCAACGCTTCCATCTGACCGAGGTGATCCTTCCACAGCGAGTCGAGGATCTGCAGGGTGATCTGCTTCTCGAAGAGACGCATGTTCTCGCCCACTTCGGCGCACTTGGCGTCGTATTCGGCCTGGATGGCTTCGAGGATGCGCGCACGTAGTGGTTCTTCGAACAGCGTCTTGTCTTCCGCCAGCCACTGCGCCACCGGCAGCTTGATGCCGAATTCGCTCACCAGGCCCTGTTCGAGACCCGGGATGTCCCACTGATCGTCGAGACTGCCCGGCGGGATGTAGTTGCTGATGAAGTCGTTGACCGCGGTTTCGCGCATCGCGGTGATGACGTCGGAGATGTCGTCCGCTTCCATCAGTTCGTTGCGACGCGAGTAAATGATCTTACGTTGCTCGTTGGCGACGTCGTCGTATTCGAGCAGCTGCTTACGGATGTCGAAGTTGCGGCCTTCGACCTTGCGCTGCGCCTTCTCGATCGAGTTGGTGACGATGCGATGTTCGATCGCCTCACCACGCTGCATGCCCATGCGACGCATCATGTTCGCCACACGTTCGGAAGCGAAGAGACGCATCAGGTTGTCTTCGAGCGAGAGATAGAAGCGTGAATAGCCGGGGTCACCCTGACGGCCGGCACGACCACGCAGCTGGTTGTCGATACGGCGGGATTCGTGACGCTCGGTACCGATGATGTGCAGACCACCGGCCGCGATCACCTGATCGTGACGCTTCTGCCATTCGGCCTTGATCTCGGCGATCTTCTCGGGCGTGCGCTGTTCCGGCGGCAGCGCATCCACCTCGGCCTGCCAGCGGCCGCCGAGCATGATGTCGGTACCACGACCCGCCATGTTGGTGGCGATGGTCACGGCACCGGGACGGCCGGCCTGCGCGATGATCTCGGCTTCCTGCGCGTGATATTTCGCGTTGAGCACGCTGTGCGGAATCTTTTCCTTGGTCAAAAAGCGCGACAGGATTTCCGAAGTCTCGATGCTCGCAGTACCGACCAATACCGGTGCGCCCTTGTCGCGGAAGGCCTTGATGTCACGCAGGATGGCTTCGAATTTTTCTTCCGTGCTCAGGTAGACGACGTCGTTGTCGTCGATACGGATCATCGGGCGGTTGGTGGGGATCACCACCACGTCGAGACCGTAGATCTGATGGAACTCGTAGGCCTCGGTGTCGGCGGTACCGGTCATGCCGGCCAGCTTGTCGTAGAGGCGGAAGTAGTTCTGGAACGTGGTCGAGGCCAGCGTCTGGCTTTCGTTCTGGATCGGCACGCGCTCCTTCGCTTCGATGGCCTGATGCAGACCTTCGGACAGACGACGGCCCGGCAGCGTACGGCCGGTGTGCTCGTCGACCAGGATCACCTGGTTGTCCTGCACGATATACTCGACATCCCTGTGGAAGAGGTAGTGCGCCTTGAGCGCGGCGTGGATCTGGTGGATCAGCGTCAGGTTGGTGGCGGCGTAGAGCGACTCACCTTCCTTCAAGAGGCCGCGTTCGACCAGCAACTGTTCGATCTTCTCGTGACCGGGGTCGGTGAGTTCGATCTGACGTTGTTTTTCATCGACGTAGAAATCGCAGTCCGGCGCTTCGTATTCGTCGAGATGCCGCTCGAGCTGGCTCTTCTCGGGTTTCTTGTCACCTTTTTTGAGCAGCGGCACCAGCGCATCGATGTCGAGGTAACGCTTGGAGTTGTCCTGCACGGCGCCGGAGATGATGAGCGGCGTACGCGCTTCGTCGATCAGGATCGAGTCCACCTCGTCCACCACGGCGAAGTTGAGGCCGCGCTGGAAGCGATCGCTCAGGCGGAAGGCCATGTTGTCACGCAGGTAGTCGAAACCGAATTCGTTGTTGGTACCGTAGGTGATGTCGGCCTGATAGGCAGCGCGCTTGTCGTCGGGCAACTGGCCGGGCACGACCACGCCCACGCTCAGACCCAGGAATTCATAGAGCGGACGCATCCACTCGGCGTCGCGGCGGGCCAGGTAGTCGTTCACGGTCACCAGATGCACACCCTTGCCGGTCAGGGCATTGAGGTAGGCCGGTAGCGTTGCTACCAGCGTCTTACCTTCACCGGTGCGCATCTCCGCGATCTTGCCCTGGTGCAGCACGATGCCACCGATCATCTGCACGTCGAAGTGCCGCATCTGCATCACGCGCTTGCTGGCCTCGCGCACGACGGCGTAGGCCTCGGGCAGGATGTCGTCCAGCGTCTGGCCCTGGCTCAGCCGTTCCTTGAATTCGGTGGTCTTGGCCTTGAGCGCCGCGTCGTCGAGCTTCTCGAGCGCGGGCTCGAACGCATTGATCCGGTCGACGATTTTTCTGAGTTTTTTGAGTTCTCGGTCGTTCTTGCTGCCGAAAATTTTGGTTAGAAACATGTGCAGGGTGTCCGGAAACGATTACAGGGACGAAAGGGCCGCGCGAAAGCACCCAATGTGGGGGCGGTCCAGGACTCCCACAAGGTGTCGGGAGCGGGAAACTCAGCGGATGGTGCTGTGGATGTAGGAGGCAGGGTCTACGACCCGGCCATTCTTGTGCACCTCGAAGTGCACGTGGGGGCCGGAAGCACGTCCGGAGGAACCGGACAGGGCGATGACCTGGCCTTTCTTGACCACGTCTCCGACCTTGACCAGGAGCTTCTGGTCGTGGGCATAGACGGTTTCGTAGCCATTGCCATGGTCGATGCGCACCATCTTGCCGTAGCCAGGGCGTTCACCGGCGAAGGTGACCACGCCGGCCGCGACGGCAAAGACGTCGGCGCCGGGGGAGCCCGTGGCGAAATCCAGCCCGTCATGCCGCACCGACTTGCCCGTAAAGGGGTCGAGGCGACGGCCGAAGCCAGAAGAAACGTAACCCACCTGGACCGGACGTCCTTCCACCGCGAATTCGGCGCGGTGCTCGCGGTCGAGCAGGATGCTGTCCAGGAGTGAAAGCTGCTGCTGACGATCCTCCACCTGGGCCGTCAACCTATCCAATTCCGCAATGAAATCAGGTACTTCTATGAATTCGCCGAGGTCCGTTTCCGGGCCACCCACGGAGGGTTCGTCGCGGAAATTGAATTCGCCGTCGTCGAGGCCGGCCGCCTTCGTGAGGCGTTCACCGAGTGCATCGAGGCGGATCAGACGGGCTTGGAGATTGGCGAGACGGATGGTGAGGGCCTGCAACTGGGAGAGAGCTTCTTCCTTGGCGCGGGCGAGATCGGTCTTCTGGGCTTCGATGTCCTCGGCCAGGGCCTGGGTGGCCTCGTCCTTGTTCACCTTCAACTGGCGTGCTTCGGCGAGATGGTAGCCGGAGTAACCGAGCAGCGCGGGGATGCCCAGCAGGCACACGCCCAATGCCGCCTTCACCCAACCCCGGAATACCAGGGCACGGGAGGCGCCATGCTTCTCATCGACCAGAATTATTTTCATCAAGAGTGTTACTAACGTGGGCCTGCAAGGCCGCAGGCAATGCCCCGAGACGGGGCAATAAAAAGATCGCAGCGGAAGATAGCGCGGGGCTTACCGTCCTGCCAAGCCTTCGGGCAGTTAAAAGTGGCGGAAATCTGGCAGGACCACTCTGGGAACGGCCGGGCCCTGTCACAAGACAGGGCAGCAGCTTCGATGGGTGAAAGACTGAAAGGTTCAGCCGGTGAAGATGGGGCGCAGGTAGGAGATCGGAGCTTCGTCTTCTTCGCCGAAGGTCACGATTTCCCAGCAGTCCTCATTGGCGATCAGTTTGCGCAGCAGCTGGTTGTTGAGCGCGTGGCCCGACTTGTAGCCGCAGAACTCGCCGATCAGGGTCTTGCCGAGCAGGTAGAGGTCGCCGATGCAGTCGAGGATCTTGTGCTTGACGAACTCGTCCTCGTAACGGAGGCCGTCCTCGTTGAGCACACGGTAATCGCCGACGGCGATGGCATTGTCCATGCTGGCGCCGAGCGCCAGGTTGCGGTTACGCAGCTCTTCGAATTCGTGCATGAAGCCGAAGGTACGGGCGCGGCTCACTTCCTTGACGAAGGAAGTGCTGGAGAAATCGATGCAGGCTTCCTTGGTGTACTTGCGATGTACGGGATGGTCGTACAGCAGCGTGTAGCCCACCTTGAAACCATTGAACGGCTTGAGCGACACCCATTTGTCGCCCTGTTCGACGGTGACTTCCTTGGTGATGCGGATGTATTTCTTGGCGGCATCCTGCTCCTCGATGCCAGCACTCTGGATGAGGAACACGAAGGGGCCGGCGCTGCCGTCCATGATGGGGACTTCCGGCGCGCTGACGTCGACGTAGGCATTGTCGATGCCCAGTCCGCTCATGGCGGACATCAAATGTTCTACCGTGGAAATACGCACATCGCCCTTCATCAGCGTGGAGGACAAGGTGGTTTCACCGACGTATTCGGCCAGAGCCGGGATGCTGACGACAGGATCGAGGTCCACCCTTGAGAACACGATGCCGGTATCGACCGGAGCCGGGCGCAGGGTGAGATAGACCTTCTTGCCGGTATGCAAGCCGACACCGGTGGCACGAATGACGTTCTTGAGGGTGCGTTGCCTGATCATGGGTATGTTCGGAACCTGTTATTGGGAGCAGCCCCTCCTTGAGCAAGCCGTGGATTCTAACAAAGCAGTCCCGGTGCACCCAACTATTATTTCTGTCGCCGACTTGATTCCTTAACGCAATTGACGGCACCGCGACGACCGGCAGCAGGTTCCGGTCGGCGGGGAGCGGTGCCGTCAAGCGGACTCAATCAGCGCGCCACTCAATCGGCCTGACGACGCAAAAACGCTGGAATATCAAGGAAATCCAGGTCTGCATCGGAGCCGACGGCTCTCTGATACACGGGCTGCGGCTCGGGACGGCTCGCGGACTGACGACGCATCGCAGTCGGACGTTCCAGGGTGTGGTAGTCCAGCTTGCTACGCGGCGGCAGCTTGGCGGCGTTGTCGACCACCACTTTGTTGGCCGTCGGCTTCTCGGCACGGGCGGAAACCGGCGCGCCCAGGCCGGTGGCAACCACGGTGACACTGATTTCGTCGCCCATGTCGGGGTCGATCACGGTGCCCACGATCACGGTGGCCTGGTCGGACGCGAACTCGGCGATGGTGTTGCCCACTTCCGAGTACTCGCCCAGGGTCAGGCTTTCGTTGGCGGTGATGTTCACCAGGATGCCGCGCGCGCCCTGCAGATTGACGTCTTCGAGCAGCGGGCTGCGGATCGCAGCTTCGGCAGCCAGCGTGGCGCGGTTTTCACCAGCAGCGCGGCCGGTGCCCATCATCGCCATGCCCATCTCGGACATCACGGTCTTCACGTCGGCGAAGTCGACGTTGATCAGACCCTCGCGGATGATCAGATCGGAGATGCCTTTCACGGCACCCAGCAGTACGTCGTTGGCCTTGGCGAAGGCGTTGAGCAGAGAAGCATCGCTGCCCAGTACGGCCATCAGTTTTTCGTTCGGGATGGTGATGAGCGAATCGACGTGCTCGCTCAGTTCACGGATGCCCTGCTCGGCAACCAGCGCACGTTTGCGGCCTTCGAAGCCGAAGGGCTTGGTGACCACGGCGACGGTCAGGATGCCCATTTCCTTCGCGATCTCGGCCACGACCGGCGCAGCACCGGTACCGGTACCACCGCCCATGCCGGCGGTGATGAACACCATGTCGGCACCTTCGATCACTTCGCGGATGCGCTCGCGATCTTCCATTGCGGCCTGACGGCCCACGTCAGGGTTGGCGCCAGCGCCCAAACCCTTGGTGACCTGCGAACCCAGTTTCACCACGGTCTTGGCACCGATCTTTTCCAGTGCCTGCGCATCGGTGTTGGCGCAGATGAAATCCACGCCGTCGATCGAGCTCTGGATCATGTGTTTGACGGCGTTACCACCGCCGCCACCTACGCCGATCACCTTGATGACGGCGTTCTGTGGTACGTCTTCGACAATCTCAAAAAAACTCATGGTTGTTACCCCGCTGTCTATCGTTGAATTACTTGTTTGCGTTGCCGCGTATTGCCTGCTGTTCCTGCTATTTCCTGCTGGTCCTGCTAATTCATTACTGCTTGTCCTTCACCTCGTTCGTTCTCAGTCGTCGCGAAAGAAGAAGCGCTTGACCTTGTCGAGCAACCGGATGGTCGGCTCGCGCACGGGCTCGCGTCCCTCACGCTCCTGAACCTGTTTCATGGCGTAGAGCAGAAGGCCCACGCCCGTCGAATAAGTCGGGTTGCGCACGATGTCGGTGAGTCCGCTCACCTCCGTCGGCATGCCGATGCGCACCGGCATGTGGAAGATTTCCTCCGCCAGTTCCACCACACCTTCCATCTTGCTGGTGCCACCGGTGAGCACGAGGCCGGCGGCCAACATGTCGGCGTAGCCACTGTGGCGGATCTCGGCCTGGATCAGATGGAAGAGTTCGTCGTAGCGCGGCTCGACCACATCGGCGAGCGCCTGCCGCGACAGCTCACGCGGGGCGCGATCGCCCACACCAGGCACCTTGATGAGTTCATCCGGACTCGCCAGCTGCGACAGTGCGCAGGCGTACTTGATCTTGAGTTCTTCCGCGTGCTCGGTCGGCGTACGCAGGGCCATCGCGATGTCGTTGGTCACCTGATCACCGGCGATCGGAATCACACCCGTATGACGGATGGCACCTTCGGTGAAGATGGCGATGTCGGTGGTGCCGCCGCCGATGTCGATCATGCAGACGCCGAGTTCCTTCTCGTCTTCCGTCAACACGGCATAGCTCGAAGCCAACTGTTCCAGAATGATCTCGTCCACTTCGAGACCACAGCGGCGGATGCACTTCTCGATGTTCTGATAGGCATTGGTGGCACAGGTGACCAGATGCACCTTCGCTTCCAGACGCACGCCCGACATGCCGAGCGGCTCCTTCACGCCTTCCTGCGAGTCGATGATGTATTCCTGCGGCAGGATGTGGAGGATCTTCTGGTCCGCCGGAATCGCCACTGCCTGTGCGGCATCGATCACACGCTCGATGTCGGCCGGGAACACTTCGCGATCACGGATGGCGACGATGCCGTGGGAGTTCATGCTGCGGATGTGATTACCCGCGATGCCGGCGTAGACGGAGTGAATGCGGCAACCCGCCATCAGTTCCGCTTCCTCCACCGCGCGCTGGATCGACTGCACCGTGGATTCGATGTTCACCACGGTGCCTTTCTTGAGGCCACGCGAACGATGCCGCCCGATGCCGACGATGTTCAGCCCGCCTTCGGGCGTGATCTCGCCCACGATCGCCACCACCTTCGAAGTGCCGATGTCGAGCCCCACTATCATGTTGTTACCGTGTTCGTTCGCCATTTTGTCGTCTTGCCTCTGTTGCCACCGTGCACGCCGCGCGGCTACTACGCCCCCTCGTCCGTCGTTTCTCATCGCGCCACCAGCGCACCGTCCTGCGGTACGCGGGGGGTGTTGTCGTGTTCTACTGCGATGCCATTGCGGTAGCGCAGATCCAGCGCCACCACGTCGTTCAATCGTTCCGGGCCCATCGCCTGCAGAAACACCACCAGACGACGCAGCCGTGCCAATTCCTGTTCGCGCCCGAGACGCACCACGATGCCGTTGGTGAGCGTCATGGTCCACGCGCCACGCGCATTCATCGTCAGATCGCGGATGCGCACACCGAGCGGATAGAGCAGCTGGTTGAACTCCAGGTACTGCTCCATCACTTCCTTCGCATCCTCCACCGGGCCCGACAACAAGGGCAGCGACATCAATGCGCTGATGTCGGGAGGAGTGAAGATGGCGCCCTGCTGGTTCAACAGCGAGTTCTCACCCCAACGTGCGATCGGCACTTCTTCCTCGATGTGGATGATCAAGCGGTCGGGCCATTCGCGACGGATCGCCACTTCGCGGATCCAGGGCTGTGCTTCCAGCTCCTGCTTCAGCACGTCGAGGTCGAGGGAAACCAGCGAGCTCGTGACGAAACGGACGACGCTGTCCTTGATCACTTCGCCGCTGACGTAGTTCAACTCACCTTCGATCACGACTTCGGCGATCTTCTGCGCATTCACCTTGTCCACGGCCTGTTTGATGCCGTAGCCGGCGAGACCCAAGAGGCACACCACGAGCAAGGCCAGCACGAAACGCCCGAAGAAGGCGAAACGCTTGTCATTGCTCGGCCGCGGCATGCGCACGCTGGCACCGCGTGCACGTGCGTTGCGGAAGGTGCCTACCCGGCGCTCAACCATTCCTTGCCTCCTCACGCAGGCTGCTGTGCAGGATGCGCAGCACCAGCGTGTCGAAATCGATTCCCGCTGCACGCGCCGCCATCGGCACCAGCGAATGGCTGGTCATGCCGGGCACCGTGTTCACTTCGAGCAACCAGAAGCGTCCCTGTCCGTCGCGCATCGCATCGACGCGGCCCCACCCCTTGCAACCCACGGCGCGATAGGCGCGCAGCGCGAGATCCTGCAATTCGTGAGTGGCCTCTTCGTCGAGATCACACGGGCACAGGTAACGCGTATCGTCCGAGAAATACTTGGCCTGGTAGTCGTAGAAGGCATTCGCGCTGCGCAGCTCGATGATCGGCAGTACCTGATCGTCGAGGATCGTCACGGTGTATTCGCGGCCTTCGATCCAGCGCTCGGCCATCACGTCGAGGTCGTACTGCTTGGCGCGGTCCCAAATCTCACGGAACTCTTCCACGTTGGTGGCACTGCCCACACCGATACTGGAACCTTCGTTCACGGGCTTGATGAAGCAGGGACCGAGCTGATCCAGCACGGCCTGCGGCCCGACCTCGGGCGTCAGCTTGATGAACGGAGGCGTGGAAATGCCGAGCTGTTGCCACAGCATCTTGCAGCGCGCCTTGTCCATCGCGAGTGCGGAGGCCAATACACCGCTGCCCGTGTAGGGCAGACCCATCCACTCGAGTGCGCCCTGCAGCTTGCCGTCTTCGCCGTCGCGGCCGTGCAGTGCGATGAAGACACGATCGACCTTCTCCCGACGCAGGACCTCCAGCAGATCCGGGCCCGCATCGATGCCGATGACGTCGATGCCCTTGTTGCGCAATCCCTCGAGCACGGCGGTGCCGCTCATCAGAGAGATTTCGCGTTCGGAGGAGCGGCCGCCCATGACGACCGCCACCTTGCCGTATTCACGTGGTGACAGAAGTTCAGCCATTGCCCAGGCCCTCCTCTGCCAACTGACGCGCAAGCAAACCGACGTTACCGGCGCCCTGCGTCACCAGGATGTCGCCATCTCGCAGCACGGTATTGAGGATGCTCTTCAGCTCCTCCGGTTTCTTCACGAGCACCGGATCGAGACGACCGCGCTGACGGATGCTGCTGGCGAGATTGCGACTGTCCGCACCACGGATCGGCTTTTCACCGGCGGCGTAGACGTCGAGCAGCAGCAGGAAATCGACTTCGGACAGCACTTCGACGAAGTCGTCATAGAGATCGCGCGTACGCGTGTAGCGGTGCGGCTGATAGATCATCACCAGACGACGCTCCGGCCAGCCGTCGCGAATCGCGCGGATGTTGGCGGCCACTTCGGTCGGGTGATGACCGTAGTCGTCCACCAGCATCACCTTGCCACCATCGGCGAGTGCGAGATCGCCCTGCACGTCGAAGCGACGCCCGACACCTTGGAAACTTTCGATACCTTTCTGGATGTCGGCGTCGCTGAGCTTTTCGTCGGTAGCCACGACGACGGCGGCTGTGGCGTTCAGCACGTTGTGCAGGCCGGGCATGTTGATCGTGAGTTCGAGCGGCTTGTCGAAACCGGGACGCTGCACGGCGAACTTGGTCACGCGCTCGTGCTGGTTCACCGACACCACGCGGAAATCGGCATCTTCACTGAAGCCATAGGTCAGCACCGGACGCGAGACACGCGGCAGGATTTCGCGCACCACCGGGTCGTCGATGCAGAGCACGGCCAGCCCATAGAAAGGCAGGTTGTGCAGGAAATCGATGAAGGTCTTCTTCAGTTTGTCGAAGTCACCTTCGTAGGTGCTCATGTGGTCGTCGTCGATGTTGGTGACCACGGCCACCATCGGCAGCAGATGCAGGAACGAGGCATCGCTTTCATCGGCTTCGGCCACCATGTAGCGGCTCGCGCCGAGTTTGGCATTGGTGCCGGCGCTGTTGAGCAGACCACCGATGACGAAGGTCGGATCGCAGCCACCTTGTGCCAGCAAAGATGCGATGAGACTCGTGGTCGTGGTCTTGCCGTGCGTGCCGGCGATCACGATGGAATGGCGATAACGCATCAGCTCCGCCAGCATCTCGGCGCGGCGGATGATCGGAATGCGCTGTTCCATCGCGCGCAGGATTTCCGGGTTCTTCTTGTCGATGGCGCTGGAGACGACCACCACGTCCGCCTTGCTGACGTTGTCTGCCTCATGCCCTTTGAACACGGTGGCGCCAAGGCTCTGCAGACGACGCGTCACGCGCGACTCGGCAAGGTCGGAACCAGAAATCACGTAACCCTGGTTGAGCAGCACTTCCGCAATGCCACTCATGCCGGCACCACCAATGCCGACGAAGTGGATGTTGCGGATGCGGCGCATCTCGGGGACGCTGGCTTGACCGCGGTTGTTGGAAACTTCACTCACTTGCAATACTCCAGGCAAAGATCTGCCGCGCGCTGTGCTGCCTGAGGGCGCGCCAGCTTCGCCGCGGCGCTGCCCATGCTGCGCAGATGTGCGCGGTCGTAGCTCAGCGGAGCGACCAAGCTCCATAGGGTCTGAGCGTCGAGTTGTTCTTGCGGCAACAGCACTGCTGCGCCGGCATCGACCATCACCTGCGCATTGGCGCGTTGGTGATCGTCCACGGCATGCGGATACGGCACGAGGATCGCCGGCAAACCACACATGCAAAGTTCTGCCACCGTGCTCGCGCCGGCGCGGCACAGCACGAGATCGGCCCACTGATAGGCCTGCGCCATGTCGTCGATGAAAGGCACCAGTCGCACTTGTCCGCCGGGTACGACGCCCGCGGTGCGATAGGCTTCCTTCGTCGCGTCGAACAATTTCTCGCCGCACTGATGCCACACCTCGAGCAGGTTGGCGTCGAAGCGTTTGACGAGCAGCGGCACCACGCTGTTGAGCGCAGCGGCGCCGAGACTGCCGCCGAGCACGAGCAGACGCAGGGGCGCCTGTGGCGTTTCGTTCGACGTTTCGGCGACTTTTTCGATGCGCAGCGTCTGACGCACCGGATTGCCGACGAACTCGGTTTTCTCGGTCTGCGTGAGACGTGCGAGCAGGCTGTTCATCGTCACCTTGCGCTGAAACGCCGCGGGAAAACCTTCCATCACCACTTTCGCCAGCGGATAGAGCAGCGTGTTGGTGAGGCCGGCGATGGCATTCTGTTCGTGGATCAAGAGCGGTTTGCGCGCGAGCCAGGCAGCGACACCACCGGGACCCGTGACGAAACCACCGAGCCCCAACACACAGCAGGGCTTGATGCGACGGATCGCGAACCAGGCCTGACAGACGGCCACGCTGATCGCGAAGGGCGCGAGCAGTTTGCGCAGGATGCTCTTGCCGCGCAGGCCACCGATGCTGATGAAGTGCAGCGGAATCGTGGTGTTGCCGATCACTTTCGCTTCGAGGCCCTGACGCGTGCCAAGCCATTCCACGCTGGCACCACGTGCGGCCAATTCCTGCGCGATCGTCAGCGCCGGGAAGATGTGTCCACCGGTGCCGCCAGCCATGATCAAGATCTTCGGAGTGGCGTTCATAGTGGGCGCACTCCTGCACGAGTCGGTTGGTAGGCCGGGCGATAAGCCGGACGCACCGCAGGCTGCGGCGCACGCTGCAGTTGCTGCGCCACCTGGTACGAGGGCTGATAGGTCGGACGCAGTACCGGCGGCGGCACCGGCTGCACGTCGTTGACCACCGGAATAGGACGCGCACCGAGACGCGGCTGCTGCAGTTCGTGATGCTCGAGGTCGATGCGCAGCAGCACTGCGGTCATCACCAGGCACATGATCAAGCTCGAACCACCGTAGCTGAGGAAGGGCAAGGTCAGACCCTTGGTCGGCAAGAGGCCGGTGTTCACCGCCACGTTGATCAGCACCTGCGCCATGAACAGGAACGCGATGCCGTAGGCGAGATAGGCAGCGAAGAGACGCCCACTCTTTTCGTTACGACGCGCAACCAAAATGGCGCGGAACACGAAGGCCACGAACAGACCCAACAGCATGAACACGCTCACCACGCCGAGTTCTTCCGCGATGATGGCGAGCACGAAGTCAGTGTGCGCCTCCGGCAGGAAGTACATCTTCTGAATGCTGTTGCCGAGACCGACACCGAACCATTCGCCGCGACCGAAGGCAATGAGCGCCTGCGCGAGCTGATAGCCGGAGCCGAACACCACGTCTTCGCTGAAAGGATCCTTGAGCGCCTGCAGGAAGGTCATCAAACGCTGCATGCGGTATTCGGAGCTGATGACGAGCAGCCAGGCGCCGCCGGCAGCGACGCCCACCAGACCGACGAACGGCATCAGTCGCACGCCTGCGAGGAACAGCATGCCGAATACGGCAATGCCGAGTACGACCACAGCACCAAAGTCAGGTTCGAGCAACAGCAACACCACCGGGATCGCGAGGAAAATCAGCGGAAAACCGAGCCCCTTGACCGAATGACGCACGAGGCCGCGATGGCGGCTGAGGAACCAGGCCATGAAGAACAGGATCAAGAGCTTGGCCGGTTCGGAAGGCTGTACCGACACGGGACCGAGACGGAACCAGCGCATCGAACCATTCACTTCACGACCGATGCCGGGGATGAGTACCAGCACCAGCAGCAGATAGGCGAGCGCCAACCAGAACACACTACCGCGATACCAAAAGCGCATCGGCGTCGCCAACACCCAAGCTGCCAGAACCAACCCGGCAGCCAGAAACACGACCTGACGTTTGAGGTGGTAGAACTCGTCGTTGTAGGAGCGGCTCGCAATCTCGATCGAAGCCGAGGTCATCATCACGAGACCGAAGGCCACCAAAATCCCGGCCAGGATCAGCAGCCAGGGATCACCAAAGTAGCGTTGCGAGCGATAGAAGCGCGGCAGCACGGCGGAAGCTTTCATCGCAAGGCCTCCACTGCTTTCACGAAGCACTCACCGCGGTGCTCGTAGTTGCGGAACTGATCGAAACTGGCGCAGGCCGGCGACAACAACACGACATCGCCCGACTGCGCGCGTGCGTCGGCAAGCTGCACGGCATCGTCGAGCGTCTCCACGCGCTCGATCGCTACGCAACCCTCGAGTGCTGCGGCGATACGCGGTGCATCTTCGCCGAACAGAATCGCGAGCTTGCCGGCGCTCTGCATCGCCGGTGCGAGGCCGGAGAAATCGGCACCTTTTCCTACACCGCCGGCCAACAGGATCACCGGACCACTCACACCGAGGCCGTTGATGGCCGCCACCGTGGCGCCGACGTTGGTGCCCTTCGAATCGTTGTACCACTGCACGCCGTTGCGCTTGGCCACCCATTGGCAGCGATGCGGCAGCCCCGGGAATTCCCGCAGCGTCCGCAGCATGGCCGTCATCGGTATGCCGGCGGCACGACCGAGCGCTAGCGCGGCGAGTGCGTTGGCCACGTTGTGCATGCCGGCGATCTTCATTTCGTCAGCAGCGAGCAGCGCTTTGTCGCCGTGGCACAGCCACAGACGCTCGCCCTGCAGACGAACGCCGAAATTGCCCTCACCTTCTGCAGCGCTCAGACCGAAGCTGCTGATCACGGCGCCATGACCCGCGGTGGGATGCGTCGCCGGATCGTCGCGGTTGATCACGATGTGCTCGGCGCCTAAGAAGATGCGGTGCTTGGCCTCGCGATAGGCGTCGAGCGAGTCGTAACGGTCCATGTGGTCTTCACTGAGATTCAGCACGGTGGCGACCTTGGCACCGAGCTTCTCGGTGGTTTCGAGTTGGAAGCTCGACAGCTCGAGTACGTAGAGCTCGGGCTCGACGCGATCGGCCTGCAAGAGATCGAGCACCGGCGTGCCGATGTTGCCCGCCACGTCCACGGCCATGCCGGCAGAACGCGCCATCTCCCCCACCAAGGTGGTGACGGTGCTCTTGGCGTTGGATCCAGTGATGGCGACGAGCGGTGCACGCACGGCCTTGGCAAAGAGATCGATGTCACCGGTGATGCCGACGCCTTGCGCGATCGCCGCCTGCACTGCCGGTTCGGCGAGCGCCACACCCGGGCTCATCACGAGCGCCTTGGCCTGACCGAGCTGCGCCGCATCGAGCGGACCGAAGGAAGTGGCAACGCCCGGGAATTCCAGTGCGAAAAGATCGGCGCCGGGCGGATCGTTGCGCGTATCGACGGCGACGAAGGGAATGTTCACCCGCTGCAGATAGCGCGCGCACGACAGCCCGGTCTTGCCCAGACCGACCACGACGTACTTGTTGGCGCTATCGAAAGCCATCGTCGTCTTATCTCAGTTTCAGCGTCACGAGGCCGAACAACACCAGGATCACGGTGATGATCCAGAAGCGCACGATCACGCGCGGCTCGGGCCAGCCCTTGAGTTCGAAGTGGTGATGCAGCGGCGCCATGCGGAAGATGCGTTTGCCGGTGAGCTTGAACGAGGTCACCTGCAGTACCACGGAAAGCGTTTCCATCACGAACACGCCGCCCATGATGGCGAGTACGATTTCGTGACGGACGATGATGGCGACGATGCCGAGCGCAGCACCGAGCGCCAGCGCACCGACGTCACCCATGAAAACCTGTGCGGGATAGGTGTTGAACCAGAGGAAACCCAGACCGGCACCAGCCAGCGCGCCGCAGAACACCACGAGTTCGCCGGCACCGGCGATGTAGGGGATGTTCAGATACATCGCGAATTCGAGGTGGCCGGCGAGATAGGCGATCACACCAAGCGCGGAACCCACGAGCACGGTCGGCAGGATCGCGAGGCCATCGAGACCATCGGTGAGATTCACCGCGTTGCTGAAGCCCACCACCACGAAGTAGCCGAACACCACATAGAAGAGGCCCATGTTGAGCGCCACGTTCTTGAAGAACGGCACGATGAGCTGCGTTTCCTGCGGCGTCTGCGCGGTGTAGTAGAGAACGAGCACGGCCACGGTGCCGAACACCGACTGCCAGAAATATTTCCAACGCGCGGGCAGACCTTTCGGGTTGCGCTCGAACACCTTGCGGTAATCGTCCACCCAACCGATGGCGCCGAAGCTGGCGGTCACGCCCATCACCACCCACACGTAGAGATTGCTGAGGTCGGACCACAGCAAGGTGCTGGCGAGAATGGAGAGCAGGATCAAGGCACCGCCCATGGTGGGCGTGCCGGCCTTGCTGAGATGCGACTGCGGACCATCGTCACGCACCACCTGACCGATCTGGCGGTAGTTCAGACGCTTGATCATCCAAGGACCGATCAAGAGCGAAAGCACGAGAGCCGTCAGTACACCGAAGGTGCCGCGCACGGTGAGGTACTGGAACACCGTGAAGTTCGAATTGAATTGCGCCAGGAAATTGGTAAGCCAGAGCAGCATGGTGTCGTCCTCTTATGCTTGGTCCGGAAGGAGTTGTTTGACCACGCGCTCCATACCGGCGCTGCGTGAGCCCTTCACCAGTACCGTCACGTCCGCTGCCAAATGCGGCAACACAGCCGTCGCCAATGCCTGCCAGTCGGGCGCATGCACACCCTTGGGACCGAAGGCTTCCACCGCGAGGCGGGTCAGCTCACCAGTGCCCATGAACAGATCGATGCCCGCGTCGCGGGCGTATTCACCGAGCTCGACGTGCGCGCGTTGTTTTTCCGCGCCGAGCTCACCCATGTCACCAGCCACCACGATGCGCAGACCTTCGCGTGCCTTCAGCACGTCGATGGCCGCGCGGAACGAAGCCGGGCTGGCGTTGTAACTGTCGTCGATGATCGTCGCCCCGGCGCGGCCCTGCTGGACCACGAGACGTCCCTTCACACTGCGCATTTCGGCGATGCCGCGCTCGACGTGCTCGAGCTTGGCACCCGCTTCCATCGCCAGTGCGATTGCGGCAAGCGCATTCGCCACGTTGTGACGACCGGGCAACGTGAGTTTGAGCTTGGTCTTGCCCTGAGGTGTCCACACGGAAAAACGCGAGCCTTCGAGCCCGAGATCTTCGACGACTTCGACACCGTAGAGTGCGCTCGTTTGTCCCTTCGCGCTGATGCCCACCACTTTCTGTGTGGAGGAAACCTTGGCGTGACGCGGGATGTTCATGTCGTCGAGATTCACCACCGCACACCCATTGGGCTTGAGGCCTTGCCAGATTTCCGCTTTGGCAGTGGCAACACCTTGCAGCGAGCCGAAGCCTTCGAGATGCGTCGGCGCAATGTTGTTGATGAGTGCGATGTCGGGTTCCGCGAGTTTGGTCGTGTAGGCGATTTCGCCCGGCGCATTGGCGCCCATCTCGATCACGGCGTAGTCGTGTTCGGCACCGAGCTGCAGCAGCGTGAGCGGCACACCGAAGTCGTTGTTCAGATTGCCGCGCGTCGCGTGCACCTTGCCGGCCTGCGCCAGGATGGTGGCCGTCATCTCTTTGACGGAGGTCTTGCCCTGGCTGCCCGTGAGCGCGATCACCTTGGCCTTGCTGGCCTGACGATTGGCGCGGCCCAACTGGCCGAGCGCAATACGCGTGTCCTCGACCCGCAGCGTGGGCAGCGCAGTGGCGACATCTGCGCTGACGAGTGCTGCGCAGGCGCCACGTTCCTGCGCGATGGCGACGAAGTCGTTGCCGTCGAAGGAAGGGCCTTTGAGTGCGATGAAGAGCTCGCCCGGCTGCAAGGTGCGGGTGTCGGTGCTGACGGCGCTGAACGAGACATTGGCACCGCTGAGCGTTCCTCCGGTGATGGTGCGCGCCTGTTCGAGCGTGAGCGGTGCGATCATGCGCGCCCTCTCTTTTCACTCAGACGCTGGAGCACGGTCCGTGCTTCCTCGACGTCGTTGAACGGCAGCTTCACACCAGCGAGGTCCTGATAGGTTTCGTGACCTTTGCCGGCGATGAGAATGGCATCGCCGGCACTGGCATTTTCGAGTGCGAAGGCGATGGCGCGCGCGCGATCGGGTTCGACCTGCGCACGACGCGGGAAATTCAGGCCCGCCAGCATGTCGGCGAGGATGCGATGCGAATCTTCGAAGCGCGGGTTGTCGTCGGTGAGCACCAGTTCGTCGGCCAGTCGTTCCGCAGTGGCCGCCATCAGCGGACGCTTGCCGCGATCGCGATCACCACCACATCCGAACACACACCAGAGTTTGCCGGTGCAGTGTTCGCGCATGGCCTGCAGCGCTTTTTCCAGACCATCGGGCGTGTGGGCGTAGTCGACGACCACTGTCAGCGGCAAAGCGCTCGGCACGAGCTGCATGCGCCCGGGCACGGGCTGCAACGAAGCGGCGGCTTCGAACACCGCAGCAGGATCGAAGTCGGAGCGTCCGGACAGTTCACCCAACACCAGCGCCAACACGCCGAGCAGGTTGCTGGCGTTGAAGGAACCGAGCAGCGCAGTGCGCAGCGGGAATTCTCCCCACGGCGTCGCCACGCGCAGCGTCAAACCAGAGGCGCTGAAACGCAGGGTGCTGGCGTAGATGTCGGCATCGAAATTGTCGAGTGACCAGGTGAGCGTGCGCAGATCTTCGCGCAGCTCATTGGCGGTTGCGCGGACGTAGGGATCGTCGAGATTGAGTACGGCGAGGCTCAAACCCTTGCCGGTGAAAAGCTGACGCTTCGCAGCGCCGTAGGCTTCCATCGTGCCATGCAGATCGAGATGGTCGCGCGTGAGATTGGTGAACATCGCCACGGCGTAATCGTCGAGCACGACGCGATGCTGCGCGAGACCGTGCGACGACACTTCCATCACCACGGTGTCCGCACCTGCACGCACGAGTTCGGCGAGTTGACGTTGCAGACTCACGGCATCGGGAGTGGTGCCCGGAATGTTGGCTTCCTGACGCAGCTCACCGCCGCTCAAGCCGTAGCCGAGCGTGCCGATGACTCCACAAGTGCGGCCGAGTTGAGAAAAGAGGCGCGCTGCCAGCTGACAGCAACTGGTCTTGCCGTTGGTACCGGTGATGCCGATGAGGCGCAGACGACTGGCAGGCACATCGAAGAAGCGCGCAGCGACCTTGGCCATCTGCCGCGGCAGATCCGGCACGGCAATTACCGGCACTTCGCTGCGCAGCGTTTCACCACGCAGACTGTCGTCGGCTTCCGCCAACACGGCCACTGCGCCACGCACGATGGCATCGTCGATGAAATCGCGGCCGTCACGGGCCGTGCCCTTACAGGCCAGAAAGAGATCGCCTTGCGACACGCGCCGCGAATCGAGGCTCAGGCCGTGCAGCTGACGCTCGAACTCATGCGGCAGCGGCACGATCCCCTCGAGCAGTGCGCTCAGCGACCGTGTGTAGTGGGGGGGCATTTGCATCATTGGTCTTGGCCTGCACCCACACCAGTAGTCGTCGCTTGCGAAATCGTTTTCTCGGGCAGCACCTGCGGCAGATCCGGTGGCACGTTGAGGATGCGCATCGCACCGGCTGCGATCTGCGAGAACACCGGAGCGGCGACCTGACCGCCACCGTACTCATCACCCTGCGGCTGCTGGATCGACACCACGATCACCACGCGCGGCGCGCTCGCCGGCACGAAGCCGGCAAAGTGCGATACGTAGTTGCTGGAGTCGTAACCGCCGCGGGCGACGTCGTAGAACCAGGTCGTACCGGTCTTGCCCGCCACCTGATAGGAAGGAATGTTGGCACGCAGACCCGTGCCACCCATTTCCTTGCTGACCACACCCTGCAGCATTTCCGCGACCTGACGAGCGATCGTGCGATCGAGCACACGCTCGCCCTGCACCTGCCCATCCACCTTGAGGAAGGACACGGGCTTGCGCACGCCTTCGTTGGCGTAGACGAGATAGGCTTGTGCCAGCTGCAGCGGCGTCACCTGGAAACCGTAGCCGTAGGACAGCGTGGCGATCTCGGACTTGGCCCAGCGCTTGCGCTGCGGCAGCACACCCGTGGTTTCACCAGGGAAGCCGGTGCCGGTGCTGCGACCGAAGCCGACACGTTCATGCACGCTGACGATGGCTTCGGGACCGATCGCAAGCGCGAGCTTGCTGGCACCCACCTGACTCGACTTGGCGATGATGCGGGCGAGTGTCGAAGGTCCGTAGTTCACGGGATCGGACACGACCTGCGTGCGATCGACGCGGAAACGACCGGGCGTGGTATCGATGATGCTGTCGATGTCGAAGAGACCGCTCTCGAGTGCGGCCGTCACCGTGAAGGTCTTGGCAGTCGAACCCGGCTCCATCAAGTCCACCACCGCACGATTCTTGCGCGCGGCGTCGGTCATGGTGTCGCGATTGTTCGGGTTGTAGGACGGCTGGCTGACCATCGCGAGGATTTCGCCGGTCTGGGCGTCGAGCACGGTGGCGGTGCCGGAAGCGGCGCGACGTTGCGTGACGGCTTCTTTCAGCGCCTTATAGGCGATGTATTGCAGACGCGAGTCCATCGCGAGCACCAGATCGCGCCCCGGCTCGGGATTGGCGTTGATCTTCACTTCGCGCACGATGCGGCCCAGACGGTCCTTGAGGACCTGCCGCGAACCCGGCTTGCCCTTCAACCAATCTTCGTAGGCGAGTTCGAGACCTTCCTGACCCACTTCGTCGTTGTTGGCGAGGCCGACGACGTGCACTGCCGCCTCACCCATCGGGTAATAGCGTTTGTATTCTTCCTGCGCGTAGACGCCCTTCAGTTTGCGGTTGAGCACCGCCTGCGCGTCGGCCGGCGGCATGGCGCGCTTGATGTAGAGGAATTCGCGATTGGCGTTGTCGAGGATGCGCTTGTTGAGTGCTTCGGGGTCGATGCCGATGCTGGCCACGGCTTCCGCCAACTGTGCCCCCTGTTGCGGGTTGCTAAGGATTTCCTTCGGGTTGAGCCAGAGCGACAGCACGGGCGTGCTGATGGCGAGCGGTTCACCATTGCGATCGACGATGTTGCCGCGGGTGGCGACGATGACGTCGTTGCGCACCGTGCGCGCATCACCCTCGCGCTGCAGCACGTTGTTGTCGATGATTTGCAGGTCGAGCACCTTCCAACCGATGACGCCAACCAGGGCTCCGATCGTTGCGACGACCATGCCGAGACGCCAAGCCGGTTGATGGGGAGGCGTCGGTTGTCTGTCTCTAGTCACCAAGCACCACCACCTTGCTCATGTCGGGCGTTTCCATGCCCAGTTCGCTGACGGCCATGTCTTCCACTTTTCCCTGAGACACGAGACTGCTCTGCTCGAGCAGGAGTCGCGTGTACTCCACCTGAATCGCGTTGCGCTGGATTTCCAGCTGCTGCAGAGCATTGAGGCGACGACGGCTGACGTGGGTGGCATCGATCACTGCCAGTGCGGAAACCGTCACGGCAGCCAGAAGGACGCTGAACAGCAGCCAGAAGCGCCGGGACGGCATGCGTTCCCGTTCGCGCTTGGCCGCGAGCAGCGGCGTCGCATCTGTCATGATGTCGATCATCTATCCCAGTTCTTCAGCCGATCTTTTCCGCCACACGCAGCACCGCGCTGCGTGCTCTGACGTTGTCCTGTACTTCCCTTTCATCCGATTTCCGCTTGCCCAACACGCGCAGCGCAGGCTTGAGCTGCGCTTGCGTCACGGGAAGACCTCGCGGGAAATCGCCGCCACGCGCTTCTTTCCGCATGAATTCCTTCACCATGCGGTCCTCGAGCGAGTGGAAGCTGATGACCACCAGACGTCCGCCCACCACCAACAGATCCCGCGCAACTTGCAGCGCGCGCCGCAGGTCGCCGAGTTCGTCATTGATGAAGATGCGAATGCCCTGGAAGGCACGCGTGGCCGGATGTTTGTGTTTTTCCCAGGCCGGGTTGGCCTGCTTGACGATCTCCGCCAATTGCAGGGTGCTGACAATTTCCGTGTGGGTGCGTGCCGCCACTATTGCCCTTGCCATCCGCCTGGAAAATTTTTCTTCGCCGTACTCATAGAGCACGCGTGCAATCTCTTCCTCCGACGCCGTCGCCAACCATTCGGCAGCGCTCCGACCCTTGGTGGGGTCCATGCGCATGTCGAGCGGACCGTCTTTGCTGAAACTGAAGCCGCGCGCGGCATCGTCCAGCTGGGGCGAGGACACCCCAAGATCCAACAACACTCCATGTACTGCGTTCGTCTGGCCCAGCTCGCGCACCCAGTGATCCATCTCGGCAAAGCTGCCGTGCGCCACGAGTACGCGACTGTCTTCCTGCTGCAGGGCCTTGGCCACCGCGATCGCCTCGGGATCCTTGTCGATCACGAGCAGACGCCCCTCCGGGCTCAGGCGTTCGAGGATCGCCCTGCTGTGGCCTCCCCGCCCGAAGGTGCCGTCCACGTAGAGCCCAGTCGGATCAGTGATCAGAGCCGCCACGGCTTCGTGCAGCAGGACGCTCTGATGCTGATACATGTCTTTCACCTGGAGGCCTTCGATCCGCCTCCGATCCAATTGCTGAACTCCCCTCGGGGACGCGCGTGCCTTTAGATCGACAGGCTGCGCAGACGCTCGGAGATGCCCTCACCACCGTCGGTGATGTACAGGCTCCGCTGCTGCTCGAGCCAGGCGTCTTCGTCCCAAAGTTCGAATTTGTTCGTCATGCCCACGAGTGCAACTTTCTTCTCGATGCCCACCAATGCACGCAGCACCGGCGGCACCAGCACACGGCCGCTGCCGTCGATGTCCATGTCCATGGCGTGACCGATGAACAGATATTTGAAGCGTTGTTCGCTGGGCTCGAAGTCCGACAGTTTCTGCACTTCGCGTGCAGCTTCCTGGAAGTCGGGCTCGGGGTAGATGAGCAGAGATTTGCCGTGCCGCTGCACGGTGATGACCAGGCGCCCCTGAGACTGCTCTTCCAGCTCCGCGCGATAGCGCGCCGGGATCGACAAGCGACCCTTGGCGTCCAGCGCGAGCATGTGCAGCCCCTTCAACAGCACCGAGCACCCCTAGTTATCAGAAACGACAAAGACCCCGCGCACACGGGGCCAAGCGGCAATCCCCGCTCTGCGGGGCACTTCTGCCTTGGTCATCCTTCCCTTCGCCGGTGGATGGGACCCTGTTTCCTTTCTGTCCCGAACCCACACTTTTATCCCACTTTGCTGCCACTACGTGCTACTTAGCCCCACTATATTCCACCAGTTTCCCCCGAAGCAAGCGGATATTTCTTTGTTTTTATTGGAAAAAGGACAAAGCGCGGGGTGGCTCACAAATGCCGTTCGGAACCCAAAAAACAAATGCGACCAATTACAGAAAGCTAAGAATCAAACTTAAAGTAAGTTGTTAAGAATGACGGACGGGATGGCCGAACAGCGGCCGAAGTGGGGCAAAAGGGCGAAAACCAGGGCTATCAGGAGGGAAGGGAAGAAGGTGAGTCGGCCGATAAGCCGGGTTTTGTCGAGGACAATCATTCATCTGGGATGTGCGTCACCGCACACCTCGAGCAGCCTACCCGAATCCAGTGCGAGCAACACCAGTGGATTCCTATTTGGCCTTGCTCCGGGTGGGGTTTGCCGTGCCATGGAGTGTTACCACCCATGCGGTGCGCTCTTACCGCACCATTTCACCCTTACCGACCCCCGAAGGGGCAGGCGGTATGCTTTCTGTTGCACTTTCCGTAGGCTCGCGCCTCCCAGGTGTTACCTGGCACCCTGCTCTGTGGAGCCCGGACTTTCCTCCATGAGTTCCCGAAGGACCTCACAGCGATTGTCTGGCCGACTCAGGAGGCGAAGCTTAGTCTCGCACCAATTAAAGACCAATCAGTCTTTTAATTACTGCTCAGCCTTCTGTAGCTGCAGCGCGAGTTCGTAGAGCTGATTCTTGCGTAACCCCGTCAGCCGTGCGGCGGCAACGGCGGCATCCTTGACCGGCAGGTAGTCGAGCAAGACACGCAGAGTTTCCGCTGCATCTTCACCCGACGTTTCCGGCGCTTCCGGCGCCCCCTGCACGATCAAGACGAATTCACCCTTGCGCTGATCGGCATCGGTGCGTACACGCTCCAGCAACGCCCCCAGAGAATCCTGAATGATCGTCTCAAAAGTCTTGGTGAGCTCACGCGCGATCGTCGCCTGACGCTCTGCACCGAAGGTCTCGACGAAATCCATCAGGGATTCTTCGATGCGATGTGGCGCTTCATAGAAGATCAACGTGCGCGTTTCCCGCACCAGCTCCGCCAGACGTTGGCGTCGCGCCTGCGGCTTGCCGGGCAGGAAACCTTCGAAACAGAAGCGATCCGAAGGCAGGCCCGCCGCCGACAAGGCAGTGACGGCGGCACATGCTCCTGGCACCGGCACGACCGGCAATGAACGCTTATGCGCTTCGCGCACGAGCACATAGCCGGGATCCGAAATCAGCGGCGTGCCGGCGTCGGAGATCAGCGCGATGCGCTCGCCGCTTTCGACGCGGTCGAGCAACTGCGCACCCCGCTGCATCTCATTGTGTTCGTGCAGGGCCAGCATCGGCGTATCGATGCCATAGGCCTGCAGCAGTCTGGCGCTGTGGCGCGTGTCTTCCGCGGCCACGAGATCAACGCTCTTCAACACATCGAGTGCGCGCTGACTGAGGTCCGCGAGATTGCCGATCGGAGTGGCAACGATGTAGAGGCAGCCTTTCACTATCAGTCCGCGTTCTTCCACTTGATGTTGCAGCCGATGCTCGGCACCTGCTTGTCACTGACAGGCGTACCGTTGAGCACGGCATCGATGGCGGCACGCAGATCGCGGCCGGTGACGGGAATGTCATTGCTGGGGCGGCTGTCATCGAGCTGGCCGCGATAGACGAGCTTGCGGTCGGCGTCGAACAGGAAGAAGTCGGGCGTGCAGGCCGCATCGTAGGCGCGCGCGACGTCCTGCGTTTCGTCCAGCAGGTAGGGGAAGATGTACCCTGCGTCGATCACTTCCTGCTTCATGTGCTCCATGTCGTCGGCTGGAAAGGCGACGGTGTCGTTGCTGTTGATCGCCACCATGGCGAAGTCCTTGTCCTGGTAGTCGCGCGCAAGCTTGGCCAGCTCGCCGCGAATGTGTTTTACGAAGGGACAGTGGTTGCAGATGAAGGCGACCAGCAAGGCACGACGGCCTGCGAACTGATCGAGCGAAACGATCGAGCCATCGGTGGACGGCAGGGCAAAGTGAGGCGCGGCGGTGCCGAGCGGCAGCATGTTGGAAGGAGTAAGGGCCATGGGAACACTCCAGTCGAAGGTTGCGGTACATCACCGATAAGGCCGAGCCCATTCTGACCCGAGCCCGCCTTACCGAGTCCTTGAAGGTTCGATAAGGCCGGCATCATGCCATCACACAGCGAAAGATCACAGAACGGTGTTGCAGCCTTCGGCTATACTTGCGGGCATGTTTTCGACACCCCAATCCCAAGCCCTTCCCTTCCGCCCTGCGCGTCCGCTGCTGCACGCGTCTGTGCTCATGGCTCTGATGCTGCTCGGCTCCTGTGCTTCCTCACCGCCGCCGCGTGCGCCCGAGCCCGAGCGCGAAGTGCCCCAGGTGGTGGAAACCCGCAGCGAACTCGAGATCGCCCTGGCCCGCGCCAATGAAACCAGTGATCCCGACGGTAAGGCGCGTTACTGGGTACAGGCCGCCGGGCTTTTGCGGGAAGAAGATAGATACGACGAGGCGCTGGCGTTGCTCGAACGCGTCGAGCTCAATCGCATCGGTGCCGTGCGCCGCGCCGCCGTGCTCCTGCTGCGTGCGGAGCTGCTGCAGGAACAGGACGATCCCGAAGCCGTGCTCGACCTGCTGCGTTCGGATCGTTTCCCACTCAGCGAAGTCGATGCCGCTGCACTCGAGCGTTATCACACACAGCGCGCGCTCGCGCTGAGCAAGCTCGACCGCAGCCTCGATGCCATCAATGAACTCATCCAACTCGATCGACTGCTGCTACCACAGGACCAGGCCGACAATCACGACCTCCTTTGGCGCGAACTCAAGCGCCTGCCCGAAGGACAGCTGCGTTCTCTCGCCTCGACCGCAGTGAACTTCGATGCCCGCGGTTGGTACGAACTCGCACTCGCCATGCGCGATGTCGACCTCGATCAACAGACAGCAAGCCTCGAACGTTGGAAGAGCACCTGGGCACGTCATCCCGCAGCCACTCGTCTTCCCACGGAACTCACGCTTTCTCTGGAAGCCGACGTACCCGAGCGCATCGCGCTGCTGCTGCCGCTTGGCACCGCCGCCGGCCAGGTCATTCGCGATGCCTTCCTCGGTGCCTATTACAACCAACGTGAAAGCGGCGCGCAGGTACCGGCACTGCGCATCTACGATGCCGCGCCCAACGTCGACATCCTGGCTCTGCATCAGCAGGCACGTGACGAAGGCGCGCAGTTGATCATCGGCCCCTTGCTCAAGCAGCACGTGACCACGCTGATGAACGCACCGGATCTCGGCGTGCCCACGCTTGCACTCAACAACGTCGAAGGCATGACGCCCGCCTTCCCGCAGCTCTATCAGTTTGCGCTGTCGCCGGAAGACGAAGCGCGTCAGCTGGCGCGCCGCGCCTGGCGCGATGGTCATCGGTACGCTGCGGTATTCAGTCCACCCGACACGGCCGACAACGATTTCTACTCACGCAAACGCGCTGCTTTCATCTCGGAATGGGAAAAACTCGGCGGCACCATCGCCGCTACCGGCAACTTCCGCGAGGACTACACCAGCGCGCTCACGCGGCTCTTGGCACTCGATGCGAGCACCGAGCGTCGGCGTCGCGTACAGGAATTGGTCGGTCGCCAAGTGGAGTTCACACAGCGCCGCCGTCAGGACGTGGACTTCATCTATCTCGTCTCCCAGCCCGAACCCGCACGCCTGATCGTGCCGAGCCTGGCCTACCTCTTCGCCGGAGACATTCCGGTGTACGCCAGCCAGGATGTCTACGCCGGCAACGGCCGCACGATCGATGACGTCGACCTCAATGGCGTGCTGTTCCCGGAAAGTCCGTGGCTGCTCAGCAACGGCGCAAGCCGCGGCGTCGAACGTATCAAGGAACTGTTCCCGGCAGACAACGCGCAGAACCTGCGCCTGCAAGCCTTCGGCATCGATGCGTTCCGGCTGGCATCACGGCTGCCCTTACTCGAGCGTTCACCTGATTTCTCGGTACCCGGTACCTCGGGGCAGCTACGCATGGACGAACAGGGCAACATCCTGCGTGAGCTCAGCTGGGCCACCATCAACCAGGGAGCGGTAAGACCAGCTTCACGCTAGTTGGGTAACGCTTCCGCCGCATCATGGATGATCGGCATGAAGTTCCTACGCCTCTCGCCTCGTCAAAAGCAGGGCCAACTCTATGAGCAGTTGGCTCTCTCACATCTGCAGCGCCAGGGTCTGACACTCATCACCCGCAACTATCGCTGTCGCAGTGGCGAGATCGATCTCGTCATGCGGCAGCGCGATATGCTCGTGTTCGTCGAAGTGCGTTATCGCCATAGAGCCGACTTCGGTTCTGCGCTGGCAAGCGTGAACTACGCCAAGCAACGTCGTGTGATTCATGCAGCGCAGCACTTTTTGCAACATCACCCGTGTTACATGAATGCGCCGTGCCGCTTCGACGTCGTCGCGGTGTCCACCGATGCGCAAGGTCCACGCATCGAGTGGATCAGCAATGCCTTCGATTGAGCCAATTAGACTTGCCTAGAGCGCATGGGCGCTTTCCAGTAAAATGCCGGCACTTTTCTATCTACCGGACGAGCCATGAATTTTCAGGATCGGGTCAAGCAACTCTTCAACGCCAGCATCGAAACCAAGATCCGCTCGCTCGAGCTTTTGACTGAGCCAGTCGTGCAAGCCGCCGATGCGATGGTCAAAAGCCTGCTCGCCGACGGCAAGATTCTGGCCTGCGGCAATGGCGGTTCGGCCGGCGATTCACAGCACTTTTCCGCGGAAATGCTCAATCGCTTCGAACGTGAACGTCCACCGTTGCCGGCCATCGCGCTCACCACCGACACTTCCACGCTGACGTCCATTTCCAACGACTACAGCTACAACGAAGTATTCTCGAAGCAGGTGCGCGCACTCGGTCGCGCCGGCGACGTATTGCTGGCGATTTCCACGAGCGGCAATTCGCCGAACGTGATCGAAGCGATCAAGGTGGCGCAGCAGCGAGGCCTCGTCATCGTCGCCCTTACCGGCAAGAACGGTGGTGCGATGCGCGAACTGATGCGCGACAACGACGTCGAAATTTGTGTACCGTCCAACGTGACTGCACGCATTCAAGAAGTACATCTGCTGGTAATTCACTGCCTTTGTGATCTCATAGACACTAAACTGTTCGGAGGTGAATGATGCTCGCCCGACTTGGACTTCTGTTCATGTTCGCGCTCTGCCTCAGCGGGTGCGCCAACGTAATCAGTGCCACCAACGGCGGTCAGCCCATCGCGGAAGATCGCGGCCGCCGCAGTATCGGCACGATGATGGACGACAGCAGCATCGAAACGGCCATCAAGGTGAATCTGCGCGCAGCCGATCCTGCACTGCGTGACGCGCATATCAATGTAGTGAGCTTCAACCGCGTGGTGCTCCTGGTGGGGCAGGTTCCCACTCAGGATCTGAAAAACCTCGCCACCCGCGTTGCCCGCAACACCAACAGCTCGATCAAGACCGTGCACAACGAGCTCGAAGTGGCCGGCGCCACCTCTTTTCTTTCCCGCAGCAATGACGCCTGGCTCAGCACGAAGTTGAAGACGCTGATGCTGGCAGACCCCACGGTGAGCGGCCTGCGCACCAAGGTGGTCACGGAAAACGGCGTGGTCTACCTGATGGGTCTGGTAACGCAGGAAGAAGCGGATTTGGCAGTGAACCTGGTGAGCAGCACGCAGGGCGTGACGAAGGTGGTGCGGGCTTTCGAATACATCAATTGAACGCTCTGCCGTTCATGCACAAACGAAAAGGGGATCGCAAGCGATCCCCTTTTTGTGTCTCGAAAAACGAATTATTTGACGACTTTCAGCGCGGGCTTGCCTCTCGGCTTGCTCTTGCTCGGCACCGGAGCGTCGCCAGCTTCGTTGCCCTCGCCCGTTTCCGGCGGCGTGGGCGGAGGCGGCGGCGTCACGCCGTATTCGAAGATCATGCCTTGACCATTCTCACGTGCGTAGATGCCCATCACTGCGCCCATCGGCACATAGACGCGAGTGGGGATGCCGCCGAAACGCCCGTTGAATTCAAGGCCATCGTTGGTCATCAACAGGCCCTGAACCGCAACGGGAGAGATATTGAGAACGATCTGTCCATCCTTGACGAAATTCTGGGGAACTTCCACTCCCTCGATGAGGGCGTTCACCAGAATGTACGGAGTACAGTTATTGTCGAGGATCCATTCGTAGAGGGCCCGCACCAGATAGGGGCGGTGCGAGGTCATCGCCATTGTTTCTGTACTCCTGCGCTACCCTCAGGTGCGCATTTCACGTTCTTGTTCCGAGAAGCTGGCCTGGATGGATTCACGCTCGAGCAAACGAGCCTTGTAATCCAATAGCGGCTTGGTGGCCTTGGTTTCCGGCAGACGAATGCCGATTTCCGGCAGACGCCACAGGATCGGCAGCACGCAACAATCGACGATGGTGAACTCGTCGCTCATGAAGTACGGCTTCTCAGCGAAGATCGGCGATACCGAGATGATGCTTTCACGCAGTTCCTTGCGTGCCTTGTCGAGTTCCTGCGGAGTGCCGTCTTCGGCCTGCAGTTTTTCGACGAGGTGTGCCCAGTCGCGGTCGATGCGGTAGATCCACAAACGACTCTGGGCACGTGCCACCGGATAGACCGGAAACAGCGGCGGATGAGGGAAACGCTCGTCCAGATACTCCATCATGATGTTGGCGTCGTAGAGCACCAGATCACGATCCACCAGAGTCGGCAGGCTGTTGTACGGGTTGAGTACTGCGAGGTCTTCCGGCTTGTCGTAGATGTCGACATCCACGATTTCGACGGTCACCCCTTTCTCTGCCAACACGATGCGTACGCGATGGCTGTACTGACTATAGCCATCAGAGTAAAACAACATTGAAGAGCGTTTAGTTACGACTCCCATGGAAGATCAGCCTCTCTGTGCAATCTTTGATGCAGTCAACGGTACCGCTGCGCTTCAGTGTACGTCCTTCCAGTACTCGCGGTTCAGCATGTACACGAAGACGAACAGGAAAGCGAGAAAGAACAGCACGTAACCACCGATGGTTTCACGGTGCAAACGCGCCGGTTCGCCCAGGTAGGTCAGGAAGTTCACCAGGTTCGTCACCAGCTTGTCGAACTCTTCTTCGGACAAGCTGCCAGTACCTTCCACCTTGTTCAGGTGGGTGCAGGCTGCGTCGGCGCAGGTCTGCTGGCCCTGCAGAGATTCCAGCACGTTCGGCATGCCCACGTTCTTGAAGACCGTGTTGTTGACGCCGAAGGGACGACTGGGATCGAGGTAGAAGCCTTTCAGATAGTTGTAGAGCCATTCCGGGCTGCGGACGCGGGCCACCAGCGTGAGATCGGGCGGCGCAACGCCGAACCAGTTCTTGGCTTCTTCCTTCGGCATGGCGCTTTCCATCAGGTCGCCGATGCTCGCCTCAGGATTGAATACCAGATATTCCTCCATCAGCGACTCGGGAATGCCGAGGTCGGCAGCCACACGGTTGTAGCGGGAGAAACGCGCGCCGTGGCAGCCCATGCAGTAGTTGATGAAGGTGGAAGCACCTTCCTGCAGGCCGGCTTTGTCTTCCAGGTTCACGGTGAAGGGCTCGAGCTCCACTTCGGACTCAGCACCCACGGCCTTCAGCGGTACCCAGGTCAGCACCACCAGCAGTACCACGGCGAGAGCCAGCTGCGGGATGGTGATGAAGCGGCCAGTCAGACGAGCCGGCGGCTCGGTGGTGGCTTCCTTACGGGTGTACCAAGGCATGGCCAGGAAGTAGATGAAGTAGTAAGCGGTGCAGATCTGTGCCAGAGCGGTACGCGGACCGGTAGCGATCTTGGTGCCCAGTACGCCGAGGATGATGAAGCTCGCGGCGAAGAGCAGCAGACCGATACGGCTGTACCAGCCTTTGTAGCGCATGGATTTCACCGGGCTGCGGTCGAGCCAGGGCACTACGAACAGGATGGCAATGGCCAGACCCATGACGATGGCCCCCCACATCTTGGCATCGAAGCCGAAGAGCGGGTAGGTAACGGCACGCAGCATCGAGTAGAACGGCGTGAAGTACCAAACCGGCGCGATATGTTCCGGAGTCTTCAGGTTGTTGGCTTCCTCGAAGTTGGCGTGCTCGAGGAAGTAACCGCCCATTTCAGGCATGAAGAAGATCACGGAGCAGAATACGAACAGGAACACCACCACACCCACGAGGTCGTGCACGGTGTAGTACGGGTGGAACGGAATGCCGTCGAGCGGGATGCCGTTTTCGTCCTTCAGTTTCTTGATTTCAACGCCGTCGGGGTTGTTGGAGCCCACTTCGTGCAGCGCCAGGATGTGCAGCACGACGAGCAGGATCAGCACCAGCGGCAGAGCAATCACGTGCAGTGCGAAGAAACGGTTCAACGTGGCACCGGAGATCAGGAAGTCACCCTGGATCCAGGTCATCAGGTCCTGACCGATCACGGGAATGGCACCGAACAGGCTCACGATCACGTTGGCACCCCAGTAGGACATCTGACCCCAGGGCAGCACGTAACCCATGAAACCTTCGGCCATCAGCACGAGATAGATGGCCATGCCGAAGATCCAGACGAGTTCACGCGGTTTCTTGTACGAGCCGTACATCAGGCCGCGGAACATGTGCAGATACACCACCACGAAGAAGGCGGAAGCGCCGGTGGAGTGCATGTAGCGCAGGATCCAGCCGAAGTCGACGTCGCGCATGATGTACTCGACGGACGCGAAGGCGCCTTCCGGGCTGGTGTTGAAGTTCATCGTGAGCCAGATGCCGGTCAGGATCTGATTGACCAGCACCAGCATGGCCAGCACACCGAAGATGTACCAGAAGTTGAAGTTCTTCGGCGCGTAGTACTTGCTCATGTGCTTCTCGTAAGCCTGGATTACAGGCAAACGAGCGTTGATCCAGCCGAGCAGGCCGCCTACTTCAGTCTTGTTCTCGCTACTGCCGGCCATTATGAATTCTCCGAATCGAGTCCGATCACGATGACGTTGTCGTTGACGTAGTAATGAGGGGGAACGCGCAGATTGCTCGGCGCCGGAACACCGCGGAACACGCGGCCAGCCAGGTCGAACATGGAACCGTGGCAGGGGCAGAAGAAGCCGCCTTTCCAGTTGGGGTCGAAGTCTTGCGGCTGTACTTCAGCGAAGAGCTGAGGCGAGCAGCCGAGGTGAGTACAGATGCCCACCAGGATGCCGATTTCCGGCTTGCGCGAGCGGAATTCGTTCTGCGCATACTCAGGTTGTTGCTCCGCGTTTTCGGACTGCGGATCAGCCAGGTGGTCGGTGTTGTTGCGCAGGTTTTCCAGAGTGGCTTCGTCGCGACGCATCACGAAGATGGGCTGACCACGCCATGCGGGCATGGGGCCGAGCAACTCGCCAGGGTTGAGGCGACTGATGTCGATGGTGATGGGAGCACCGGCTGCAAGGGCTTTCGCGCTCGGATTCCAGGAACCGACGAAAGGGACTGCCGCCCCGACTCCGCCGACCGCACCTACCAGGGAGGTACTGCCAATCAAAAAGCGCCTGCGGCTCTTGTTTACAGTGCCGTCGTTCACAGGTCTTCTCCTTAGTTTGCCGCCCCGGGAACCAGGTCGGGATGCCGATCAGAAAATGGCGCGCATACTACTAAAAATAGGGTTTTCATTCAAGGCGCAAAGGCCGTGAATTCCCGAGCGAAACCGTTGTTTACGCGCCAAAAACCGCACAAAAAAAACGCCGGACAATGGGTCCGGCGTCTCGATTTGGAGCATGCGTGAGCGATTAACGCTTGGAGTACTGCGGACGCTTGCGAGCTTTGCGCAGACCCACTTTCTTACGCTCGACCTCACGCGAATCGCGGGTAACGAAGCCAGCCTTGCGCAGCGGCGAACGGTTACCTTCGTCGTATTCCATCAGGGCGCGGGTCAGACCATGGCGGATGGCACCGGCCTGGCCGAAGCTGCCGCCACCGCTTACGGTGACCTTGATGTCGAACTTGTCGGCCACACCCAAGAGCTCGAGCGGCTGACGCACGATCATGCGCGCTACTTCACGACCGAAATACTGATCGATCGTACGATCGTTGATGGTGATGTTGCCGCTGCCCGGGGTCAGGAACACGCGGGCGGTGGAAGTCTTGCGACGACCGGTACCGTAGTATTGAGTGTCTGCCATGGAGTTGTCGTCCGAAATCAGAGGGTTAACTGAACAGGCTGCTGAGCAGCGTGCGGGTGGCTTTCGCCAGCGTAGACTTTGAGCTTGCGCATCATGTCACGACCCAGCGGAGTGCGCGGGATCATGCCTTTGACGGCCAGCTTCAGCACGTCTTCCGGCGAGCGACCAATCATCTCGTTGAAGGACAGCGAACGCAGACCACCCGGATACTGCGAGTGCTGGTGGTACATCTTGGTACGGCCTTTGGTGCCGGTTACCTGAATTTTCTCGGCGTTGATCACCACGATGTAATCGCCGGTGTCGACGTGCGGGGTGTACTCAGGCTTGTGCTTACCGCGCAGGCGATGCGCGATATCGGCAGCCAGACGACCCAGGGTTTTACCCGCTGCATCCACCACGTACCAGTTGTGCTGGGCGGTTTCTTTCTTCGCTGAAAAGGTTTTCATGATCTTCTCTGAACTTAAGTTTAGCGGCCCAACACATTGAAATTGCGGCTGTTTCCGCAAGCACCTGTGTTTTCTGGAAGAGTCGACGGCGCGCGCGGCGCCAACGAGAGGGCCATACCCGGTTGTCAGGGGCGCGAATTCTAGCCGCCGCCCCAGGCACTTTCAAGCCTTTCTTGGCTTGTGTTCCTCCCCTCTCGTTGCGGGCGAACACGCAAAAAGCCGCATTCAATCGGGCCGATGCGCACGCGCCAGGTAGTCGTGCGTCTGCATTTCCAGCAGACGACTCCTGGTGCGCTCGAAGGCAAAGGCCAGATGCGTTCCCTGATAGAGCGTTTCCAATGGCGCATCCGCCGACAGGATCAGCTTCACGCCGTGATCGTAGAACTCGTCCACCAGTGTGATGAAACGCCGCGTTTCATCGTCACGACTTTCGCCCAATGTCGGCACGTCCGACAAAAACACCGTATGGAATCTGCGCGCGAGCTCGATATAGTCCGCGCTGCCGCGCCCCTGCCCACACAACACCTGAAAATCAAACCAGATGACACCACCTGCCAGCGCTCTCACCTCGAGGCGACGCTGCTGCACTTCCAGTCGAGTTTCGGTGGAGATAGTTTCACCGCGCGTGAGCTCACGAAACAAATTCTCCATGCCCTGCTCCGCAGCGGCATCGAGTGGGTGGTAATAAGTAGCGGCGCGGTCGAGTGATTGCAGGCGGTAGTCGATGCCCCCATCGACGTTGAGCACCTGCGTATGGCGGCGCAACAGCGCAATTGCCGGCAAAAAACGCGCCCTCTGCAGGCCGTTTTCATAAAGACGTTCGGGCTCGATGTTCGAGGTCGCCACCAGAGTAACTCCTTCGGCGAACAGCGCTTCAAGCAAGGTGCCGAGAATCATGGCATCGCCGATGTCGGTGACGAAGAACTCATCGAAACAGAGCACGTCGACCGATTCAGCGAGATGCCGCGCAACTTCTTCGAGTGGATTCTTGTGCCCCTGCAGTTCCGCGAGCTGTTGATGCGTGCGCTGCATGAAACGATTGAAGTGCAGGCGCAGCTTGCGCTCGCTGGGCAGTGCGCGCACGAAGAGATCCATCAGGTAGGTCTTGCCGCGTCCGACGCCACCCCAGAGGTACAAGCCCCGCAGAGGTTCCGGCTGTTCGCGCCACAAGCTCTGACGCAGGCGCTTCAATAGTCCTGGCCGCTCCTGCCAGCGCGCGCACAGCGCTTCGTGCAACAGTTGTAGCTGCGCAACGGCTGCTTCCTGCGCCGCGTCGGGCTGCAAGACTCCGGACTGGAGATCCTCACGATAGAGATCGATGGGACCGGGCTGAAAGGAAGACGGGACCAAAACTGCGCGCGCTCTGAGAAAGGCGGCAATTATAAACTCATCGCCCCACGGCTCGCAGGTTGCAGGGTGTAATCGCGGGTGCGCTGGGTATAATCCCGCCAGCTCGCATCAACTACGCAGGAGCCCCTCATGATTTGGATCGTTGCCCTTGGCTGTTTTCTTGCCGGAGCTGCCGCAGGGGCCTTGCTCTTCAAGATTTTCCGCTCCGACGAAGCCCAGGTGCGTAGTTTGAAGCAGCAGTTGCAGAAGCTCAGCGAGGAGCACGAAAACTACAAGAGCAACGTGCACGGCCACTTCAGCAACACGGCCCGCCTCTTTGGCCAGCTGACCGACAGCTATCGTGAGGTCTACCAGCACATGGCCGAAGGTGCCCGCCAGCTTTGTCCGGACTACATTTCGAATCAACTGACGCTCAACAAGGACGCGAAAACCTTGCTGCGCGACGAGCGTCCGGAGACCGACGAACCCAAGGCGCCGCCGCTCGATTACGCTGCGCGTACGGACCCGAATACCACGGGGGCGCTGTCGAGCGACGAGTACGGCATCGAGCGCCACTGAGCCCAGCCGGGCCCTGCCCGGGCAAGACTCACCCCATTCCTCTATAATCACGGCTTTCGCCCACGCCGTGGGCCTTTATACGAACTGCAGCATTCAATATGTCCGAATATCGTCTGACCCATCTCAAACAACTGGAAGCCGAAAGCATCCATATCATTCGCGAAGTGGCCGCTGAGTTCGAGCGTCCGGTGATGCTCTACTCGATCGGCAAGGATTCGGCCGTGATGCTGCACCTTGCCCTCAAGGCCTTTTACCCGGGCAAGCTACCCTTCCCGCTTCTGCACGTGGACACCACGTGGAAGTTCAAGGAAATGATCGAGTTCCGCGACCGCATGGCGAAGGAACACGGCTTTGAACTGCTGGTCCATATCAACCAGGAAGGCATCGACGCCGGCATCGGGCCCTTCACCCACGGCAGTGCCAAGCACACCGACGTGATGAAAACGCAGGCCTTGAAGCAAGCGTTGAACAAGTACCGCTTCGATGCCGCCTTCGGTGGTGCGCGCCGCGACGAAGAAAAATCGCGCGCGAAAGAACGCGTCTATTCATTCCGCGACAAGAACCATCGCTGGGATCCGAAGAATCAACGTCCCGAGCTCTGGAATCTCTACAACGGCAAGATCAACAAGGGCGAAAGCATCCGCGTGTTCCCCTTGTCGAACTGGACCGAGCTCGACGTGTGGCAATACATCCACCTCAACAACATTCCGATTCCTGAACTCTACTTCGCCAAGGAACGCCCGGTGGTGGACTACGAGGGCGTCACCATCATGGTCAACGACGATCGCGTGCCGGAAGAGCTGCGCAAGAATCAGCGCATGGAAACCGTGCGTTTCCGCACGCTCGGCTGTTACCCGCTCACCGGAGCCATCAAGTCGAATGCCACCACGCTGCCCGAAATCATCCAGGAAATGCTGCTGGCCACGACCTCCGAGCGCCAGGGCCGCCTGATCGACAGCGATCAGGCCGGCTCGATGGAACAGAAGAAACGCGAAGGTTATTTCTGAGGCGCGTGAGCCTCACCATGATGCATTGAGAAACCGCCAGCCATGTCTCATCAATCCGATCTCATCAGTACCGACATCAATGCCTATCTGGCACAGCACGAGCGCAAGGAGCTGTTGCGCCTGCTCACCTGCGGCAGCGTGGACGATGGCAAGAGCACCCTGATCGGGCGCCTTTTGCACGACACCAAGATGATTTACGAAGACCAGCTCGCCGCGATCAAGTCGGACAGCCTCAAGTCCGGCACCACCGGTGACGCACCCGACCTCGCCTTGCTCGTCGACGGCCTGCAGGCCGAACGCGAACAGGGCATCACCATCGACGTCGCCTACCGTTATTTCTCTACCGCCAAACGTAAATTCATCATCGCGGACACCCCTGGCCACGAGCAGTACACGCGCAACATGGCGACCGGCGCTTCCAACTGCGAACTCGCCATCATTCTCATCGATGCTCGCCACGGCGTGATGACGCAGACGCGTCGTCATACCTTCATCGCGTCGCTGCTCGGCATTCGTCACATCATCGTTGCCGTGAACAAGATGGACCTGATGGATTTCCGTCAGGACGTCTTCGACAAGATTCGCGCCGACTATCTTTCCTTCGCGAAGGAGCTCCACACCGGCGAAATCACCTTCATCCCGATTTCTGCGCTCAAAGGCGACAACGTCGTGCATCGCAGCACTGAAACGGATTGGTATGAAGGCCCGACCTTGATGGAGATGCTGGAAACCGTGAAGGTGACGGCGGATCGCAATTACACCGATTTCCGCTTCCCGGTGCAGTACGTCAACCGCCCCAACCTCAACTTCCGCGGTTATTGCGGCACCATCGCTTCCGGTGTCGTGCGCAAGGGCGATGTGGTGCAGGTGCTGTCTTCCGGCATGACCAGCCGCGTAAAATCGATCGTCACGCAGGACGAAGAACTCGAACTTGCCTATCCGCCGCTTGCCGTCACGCTCACGCTCGAAGACGAGATCGACATCAGCCGTGGCGACATGCTCGCGCATCCCGACAATCTGCCGTCGGCGCGCGACCGAGTCGTTGCCACCGTCGTGTGGATGAACGAAGCCGAAATGCAGCCTGGGCGTCTGTACAACTTCAAACACACGACCAAGGCCGTGAGCGGTACGATCAGCCAGATCATTCACACCATCGACGTGAATACCCTGGAAAAACGCGAAGCCACGAAGTTGAGCCTGAACGAAATCGCGCTCTGCGAAATCAGCTTCGATCAGAACATCTACTTCGACCCCTATCGCGAGAACGTCAGCACCGGTTCCTTCATCATCATCGACCGCCTCACCAACGTGACGGTCGGCGCCGGCATGATCGCACCGGACGACAAGGCGCCGCGCCGTGCCGTGATTCCGAAAGGTCATGTGACCAAGGAAGAGCGTGCGATTCGCTATGGTCAGAAGCCGGTCACCGTGATGTTCGTCGGCCTTTCCGGTTCCGGTAAGTCGACCCTGGCACATGCGCTCGAACGTCGTTTGTTCGACATCGGCCGCGTCAGCACCGTGCTCGATGGCAAGGCCATGCGTCTCGGCATCAGCAAGGATCTGCCGCACGATGCCTACGGCCGCGCCGAGAATCTGCGTCGCAGCGCCTACATCGCGCGCTATCTGAACGACTCCGGTCTGATCTGCTGCGCTGCCTTCGTTGCGGCAAGCACCGATGCCCGTGAACATGCCATCAGCGTGATCGGACAGGAGAACTGCATCGTGGTCTATCTCAATCCGCCGCTCGAAGTGTGTCAGCAGCGCGATCCGAGCGGACTCTACGCCGCAGCGCAGAACCGCGAATCGAACGACGTTCCCGGCATCTCCTTCCCTTACGAAGCGCCGGAAAATCCCGACCTCGTGCTGCCCACCGATCAGATGAGCGTGGATGAGTGCGTGGATCGCGTGATGAATCTGCTGAAAGAACGCTCGGTTCTCTAAGAGCCGCACGCTTCAATCGCGCAAAACGAAACGGGGCCTTCACGGCCCCGTTTCTTTATGCGGAATGGAATCGCTTACTCGTCGGACGGCGGGATGTTGCAGAACGCGAGCAGGAAGTCGTCCACAGCGGCGGAGCTGTACTGCTTGATCTCTTCGTCGGAGAGCGGCGGCTGGATGCCACATTCGCGGCGCAGCATCGTGCGGTGCAGCACCATGGAAACGAAGTAACGGCTCAGTTTGTCGACATTGAAAACGGAAGCTGGCTTGTAATGTTCGAACAGACGCACCAGGTTCTGATAGGCGATTTCAGGGCCGGACGTGAAGTAGTGGTGACCGACCTTGGAGCCATTGGCGGACATCTGGAAGATCAGTCGACGCAGGGCCAACGTACGGTCATCGGAAGTAACTCGCAGCGTGGCATCGGCCACCATGCGCAGGGCTTCGCGGAGCGACTTGCCCTGATAGTTGCGCGCAGTATCGAGCATGCTCTGGCGGTAAACCGCCAGCTCGCGCTCCACTACCGCCAGGAAGAGATCTTCCTTGCTGCCGAAATAGCGATAGATGGACTCCTTGGAGATCCCAGCTTCGCGAGCCATGACATTGATACTCGTGCCATCAAAGCCCTTGACGCGGAAATTCTCGCTGGCGATGTCCAATACTTCTTCGCGCTTGTCAGTGGATCGGGGTTTCAGGGGGCTTACGCTCGCTGTCATTTGGGCCTCGTTATCGTAATTCTAAGTGGCACAGTGTAGGCATTTGGGAATCTACTGGCCAATCAAGTAATAAATGTGAATTAGTGTTAGGCAGGGTTGACTAACGAGTTCGGCTTCCCTAATATACGCACCGAACCGTACGGTTCGCCCCACGAAATTGGTCGCGGGTTACGGTCAAAGCCGTCTTGACTGAAGTTTGTAGTAGTTTAGGCGGCTTTGACAGCAATCTGCACCAGTCCCCTCTGAAAAGCCTCGGAAGAGCAGTTTGATTTCGAGGCTTTTTTTTTGCCTCCTTTTTAGTTCTGGTTCTTTTCCCTTAACGCTTTTACCCGTCGACGCCTCAATAATAAAGGCGCCGACCAAGCTTCCTTTTTATTTCTTTCGCGCGCGCCTTACTGGAAGCGGCGTCCCAGGCTCACGTACAGGCTGATCGGCTCGCCCACGAAGTAACGCTCGTTGCCGAAGCCTACATCCGCACGCTCGGCATAGTCGATATTGAAAAGGTTGGTAATACGAGCGCCGTAGTACCAGCCCTGCCCCCAGGAACCCTGGTAGCGCAGATTGACGAGGTCATGGCCCGGATATTCCACGGTATTGGCCTCATCCGCGTAGTACTTGCCCATGTGAATCAATTCGAGTTCGAGGCTGCGACCGGCGTCGATCTGCCAATTCAGCTGCGCGCTGCCGGTGAGGCGCGGCGCGGTGTCGATGTCGAGACCATCGAGGTTGACCGGCCCCGGGTTCAGCGAACCTTCGTAGGTGTGCTTGGCATAGGTGCCGGTCACCGTCAGGCTCCAGGAGGAATTGATCGCCCAGGCGGTGTTGAATTCGATGCCACGGTGACGGGTTTCAGCACCGCTGTGATTCTCGCGGTTGCTGTCCTGGAAGATGACGTTTTCCTTGTCCATGAAGAAGGCCGCCACCGCGTAGCTCACGCTGCCAGCGCTGGCGCGATAGCCCACTTCGATGCTCTTGGCTTCTTCGGAGTCGAGATCCGCCACGTTCTGATTGTTCTGCAGACGGTAGACTTCATTGGTCTCCGGTGCGCGGAAGGCCTGAGCCAGGTTCACGTAGACCTGACGTCCGGAATCGAAATCGTGGATCCAGCCGATCTGAGCGGAGACGTTTTCGTAGGTATCGCTGCGATCGGCCGGACGGTTGAAACGGCAACCACCGAAACCGCAGGGGGTGCCGTCATCCTTGGTACGCCCATCGAGCATGCGGTTGTCATAGTCGTACTTACGATCTTCGTAACGCACGCCGAAACTGAGAAGGTCGGCATCGGTCACGCGGTATTTCAACAAGGCGTAGGGCGAAATCAGCGTGGAATCGACCGTGAAGTCGTAGTGCTTGCCCACCGGAATCTGAGCCTGCAACGCGGCAGAGCCTTCGGTGGGGAATTCCTGCGTTTCCTTCAGATAGCCCTCGGTGCTTTCGAAGTCGACACCGGCAATCCAGCTCAAGCGACCGTCACCACGGCTGGACGCCATGGCCTGTGCACCGAAGGACTCCTGCCCGTTCTCTTCGAGCGGAAGCCCCGGCAGATAGTGCTGCAGGAAGATCATGTCGGTCTTGCGGTAGTAGGGCGTCAGCATCCAATCGACACCGTCGCCTTCCCAATTCAGGCGTGAGCTGAGGCGATAGGAATCCGCGTCGCGGAAGGATTCGGGGTTGGGGTTGTAACGCTTCAGATCCTTATCTTTATAAGCGTCGTGACCTTCGATGTAGCCCGCCGTTTCCTGGTTCAGGTTGGTGAAGTGGAAGCTGGTGGTCGCGCTGAAACCGGGCACACGATACTGGTGCGTAGCGCTCAGCTTCTGTTGATCGAAGCCGGAGTCGTGTTTGTAACCATCATCGCTGTTGCCGTTGACGCTGATGCGATAGCCGTGGGCGCCAAGAGTGTCACTGACGGTGCCGCGGATACGGTTGTAACGATGCGGCCCCAGCTCGTAGGACACATCGGAGGTAAAGCTTTCGCTGACGGGATCGCTGATGACGTTGATCGCACCGTGCAGCGCGTTGGCGCCGTAGAGAATGCTACCCGGACCACGAATCACTTCGATGGTGCCGGCCTGTTCCGTGTTGGCCTCAAACAACTGGTTGACGTTGCAATAGCCCGGCGCGCGCATCGGAATGCCATCGAGCGCTGTCTGGAAAGCGCCACAGCTGCCGGCACCGCTGAGTACGGGCGAGCGAATGGAGATCAGGCTTTCCTGGCCGTTGCCGCGACTGATCCAGGTGCCGGGCACGCGCGCCATGATTTCCGTGATGTGGGTGGCGCGAACGGTTTCGATGTCCTTGGCGCCCACTGCGTAGATGCTCGCGGGAATCTCACGCAGTTCACTTGCGCGGCGATCGGCAGTGATGACGATGGTTTCAAGCGAGTTGTTGGTCTGCGCTTGCGCCGATACGGCCATCGACAACATCACCGCAGCAGAAAGGCCGTGCAGAGCGAAAACGGTGCGTGAATCCATACGATTTGTTTCCCCTTTTTTCTACGTATGCTAGTAGGATGCTCACGACCAGCTCTCCCCAGCAGCCGTGAGCGGAGCCCAGGGCTCCGGAAAAGGCCGCTAAAGTAAAGCAGCTCCTGTACACATGCAAGGTTGCGCAGGCTGTGGGAGAATGCCCCGCTCTTTCAATTCGTTCTGGTGTAGTACTCATCCATGTCCGTTGCCCGCCTACAGTCCGACGCAGTGAAGTTTCACCTGCGTCACATCGCCAAACTACCTGAACTACAAACCCTGGAAGCTTTCGCTCATGTCGACGACGAAACGCTGAACCTGATTCTCGAGCAGGCCGCGCAGTTCGCGGACGAAGTGCTCGCGCCGCTCGCCGCGGAAGGTGACGTGCAAGGTTGTCGTTTGGAAGGAGAGCAGGTGAAGCTGCCCGCCAACATGGCGCAGGCCTATCAGGAATGGCGTGAACTCGGTTTCCCTCTGCTCGGCATCGGCCTCGAACACGAAGGCCTGGGTTTCCCGCTTGCCGCGCAAGCTGCCGTGCAGGAACTCTGCGATGGCGCCAACGTTGCCTTTGGCATGCTGGGCATCAACCTGCGTTGTGCAGCAGCGTGTCTACTGGGCAACGGCACACCGGACCAGATCGAACGTTGGCTCGGCGGACTCGCCAGCGGCGAAGTCGCCAGCACCATCGTCATCAGCGAGCCGCAGGCCGGATCCGATGTTGGACGCATCCTCACGATGGCCACACCGACGGATGACGGCGCCTGGCAACTGCAAGGTTCCAAGCTGTGGATTTCCTACGGCGATCACGACGCCACCGATCAGATCCTCCATCTCGTCCTCGCCCGCACTCCCGACGCCGAACCCGGCACGCGTGGTCTAAGTCTCTTCCTCGTTCCGAAGGTCCTCGAAAACGGCGAACGCAACGCAGTGCGCGCCGCGCGTCTCGAACACAAGATGGGGCTGCACGCTTCGCCGACCTGCGTGCTCGAACTCAACGGTGCACGTGGTGAATTGATCGGAACCATCGGCAAAGGTCTGCAGGCCTTGTTCGTGATGATGAACGGCATGCGTCTGGCCGTTGCGGTACAAGGTGCCGGTGTCGCCAACACCGCGACGCTGCACGCGATCCGCTACGCGCAGGAACGTCCGCAGGGCGGACATCCGCTACAGAAGCCCGTGGCGATCACCGCGCACGCCGACGTTCGCCGCATGCTGCTCGAAATGACTGCCAATGCGGAGCTGGCGCGTGCACTCGCCTTGCGTACGGCCAGCCTGCTCGACCGCACGCGTGGCACTGGTGAGGCACGTTGGCAACGCATTGCCGAACTGCTATTGCCGATCGCCAAGACCAGCTGCGCCGAACGCGCCTTCGAGACCGCCAACCAGGGCATCCAGGTATTGGGCGGCTATGGCTACACCAATGAATATCCGCTCGAACGCCTCGCCCGCGACATTCGTGTTGCTTCTATTTATGAAGGTACCAGCGGCATCCAGGCGCTCGACTTGCTCAAGCGCAAACTCCTCGCCGACGAACTGCAAACCTTTAACGAGCTCGTGGGCCTGATCCACGAGGATCTCGCCAGTGGCGAAAGCGTCTTTGGCGCACTGGTGCCCGAAGCGCTTGCGCTGCTCGAAGACACCTTGGGCAAACTGAAGAGCGCCCCCGCTCCCGAAACCGGGGCCTACGCGGTACTGCAGCTGAGCGCGCTGGTCGTGCATGGCTGGAACGCACACTGCCTGTTGGTGGCCGCCACCAACGAGGCGCACGACTATCAGAATCGTCTGCGAGCCGCGCTGACGCTGTACGCCCAGGGCTATCTGGCCAATTGCCGATTCTGGGTCGAACGCGCGTTGGGTGAGCTGCCCCAGTACGGATTCCCGCAGGATTGAGGCCAAACGGTAGATCCTTCGTATGCAATACCGCGTTGATCTGCCGCATCCGATCCGATACTTTACGGCGGTCGCAGGCTGCCTCAGCCCCGCCGCCACCGATTTCCCAATTGAGACATCGGCACAAGAACAATAATAGAACGTTCTTTCTGTAATTCTCCAATCGACACTGCAATCGGAGCCGCCATGCAAGAGTATCAATTGTTCATCGACAACGAGTACGTCTCGTCCGTCTCGGGCGTCTATACCGACGACATGAACCCCGCCAACAACACCGTTTATGCCCGCGTGCAGAACGCCGGCAAGGCGGACCTCGAGCGCGTTCTGTCGTCCTCGCAAAAAGCTTTCGAAACCTGGAAGGACATGCTGCCTTCCGCCCGCGAGCGCCTGTTCCTCAAGGTTGCCGATCTCATGGAAGAGCGCGCGAAAGAACTGCAGGACGTCCTGATCGATGAGGCCGGCTCCACTCTGCTCAAGGCCGGTTACGAAACGCACCACACCCCGAACTTCCTGCGCTCGATGGCCGGTGAAGTCCGTCGTGTGAAAGGCGAAACCTACGTGTCCGACTACCCCGGCGTAAAATCGCTGTGCATCCGTCGTCCGCTCGGCGTCGTCGTATCGATCGCACCGTTCAACTTCCCGCTGCTGCTCGGCGTGCGCAAGATCGGTTTCGCTCTCGCCGCTGGTAACACCGTGATCCTCAAGCCCTCCGAAATGACTCCGGTCATCGGCCTGAAACTGGGCGAACTGTTCCGCGATGCCGGCTTCCCGCCGGGCGTGCTGAACGTGATTCCGGCTCTCGGCAGCGAGCTGGGTGACAGCTTGATCACCGACAAGCGCGTTCGCTTCGTCACCTTCACCGGTTCGAGCAAAGTGGGCCGTCAGGTGGGCGCCACCGCTGCTGCTCACGGCAAGCGTTTCGCACTGGAAATGGGCGGCAAGAACCCGGTCATCGTGCTGAAGGATGCCGACATCGACTACGCCGTCGATACCGCTGCATTCAGCAACTTCATGCACCAGGGTCAGATCTGCATGACCGGTTCGCGCGTGATCGTCGAAGCCCCCATCTATGACGAATTCGTCGACAAGCTCGCCAAGAAAGTGTCCGGCATCAAGTATGGCGCCGATCCGCGCGAGCCTGGCCTGATCGTTGGTCCGCTGATCCGTACCACGCAGGCTCCGTTCATCAAGGAGCAGATCGAGAAAGCCGTTGCCGAAGGTGCACGCGTACTGACCGGTGGCAACTACGAAGGCAACGTGTTCCAGCCCACCGTGGTCGCCGACATCACCCGCGACATGAGCATCTTCCGCACCGAGCTCTTCGGTCCGGTGGCTTCCGTGATCAAGGCGAACGACCACCTGCACGCTCTGGAACTGGCCAACGACTCCGACTACGGTCTGTCTTCCGCCGTGCTCACCAACGATCTGCAGAAAGCCATCTTCATGGCCGAAGGTCTGGAAGCCGGCGCCGTCCACGTCAACGGTCCGAGCGTACGCGACGAGCCGGTGATTCCGTTCGGCGGTGTGAAAGACAGTGGTTACGGCCGCGAAGGTGGCCACTTCTCCATCGACGAAATGACGGAACTGAAGTGGATCACCATCCAGACTGGCAAGAACAAATATCCGTTCTAAGTCTGCTCGAAACGAAACCGGCGCCAATGGCGCCGGTTTTTGTTTGGGTTGAAGAAAAGTTCTTTATTTCAGCTTGAACACTTTCTCTGCCACTTCCTGATAGAAGGCGCGTTTGATTTCGGGCGCCATGTCCATGGCGTCGAGATCCACCACCTCCTGCGGCGTGTACTGATAGGGATAGTCCATCGCGTACATCACGCGATCCACACCCAAGACCTGCTGCGAGAACTTGATGGCAGGTTCCCAGGCCACACCGCTGTTGGTGATGTAGACGTTTTCACGCAGATAGTCGCTCACCTTCTTCTTCAGCGGCTTCATGCATTCATAGCGCGCGGCGCGCACACCGGCAGCGTGCATGTAGTCCAGACGATACATCCAGAACGGCAGCGCTTCGCCCATGTGACCGATGATCATCTCGAGACGCGGGAAGCGATCGAACACGCCAGCGGTGATGATGCGCAGCATGTGCAGACCGGTTTCCACACCGAAGCCGTAGATGGCGCCATCGAGACCGGCTTCGAGGAAGGGCTGGATCATGCTCTTCGGTGGCGTGTTGGGATGCAGATAGATCGGCAGCCCGAGCGCCTCGGCCGCTTCGAAGATGGGCCAGAACTTGGTGTCGGACAGATACTCACCCATCGTGTGTGAGTTGATGATGATGCCCTTCAGGCCAAGCGCTTTGCCACGTTCCAATTCCTGCGCAGCGACATCCGGCGCCTGCGGCGCCACGGCACACAGTCCGCTGAAGCGGGTCGGATGACGCTTGATGGCTTCGGCTAGAATGTCGTTGCTGTCGCGCGCGAGCGACACTGCGACCTCGCGCTCAAATACCTGCACACCCGGCGACGTCAGTGCGATCACCTGATGATCGATGCCGGCGGCATCCATGTCGGCGATGCGCATCGCATCGAGATCCGCCAGCTTTTCGCGGATCGCGGCAGGACGCGGCGCCTGTGAGGTCAGATAGAAGCCCCAGAGGCTGTCGAAACCGGGATCGTCGAATTTGCGACTCTCATAGAGATCGCGATACATCTTCAGCATCTGCGGCGGAGCGAAGGCTTCTTCGGTGGCGATGCGCTTGTAGGCGGGATTCGGAGCGATGGTCGGCTGGGTCATGGGTGCACTCGAACTGTCATTGTTATAGGTAGTGAAGCGGTAAGGCGGCCAACTTCGCGCCGCACCGGAACCCGGCGGAGTAAAACATCAAAGACTGCCTTCCTCAACCGCTGCCGGTTTTACTAGCGCTGGCGATTGCTGGATGATTGCGGCTTTGCAATCTCGGACCGCAGGAGAACACCGTTGTCCGCTCTCTATCCCAAACTGCAACTTTTCATCGATGGCCAATGGCTCGACCAGGGCGAGCGCACCGGCGAAACGGTGCTCAATCCCGCCACGAGTGAACCACTCGGTTTTCTGCCGCATGCAACGCCCGAAGATCTCGATCGCGCACTCGCTGCTGCGGAGCGCGGCTTCAAAGTCTGGCGCTCCCATCTGCCGGAACAGCGCAGTGACATCATCCGCAAGGCAGCGGCTCTACTGCGCGCGGATGCGGAACGCCTCACCAAGGTCGCCACACTCGAATCGGGCAAGCCGATCGGACAATCGCGCATCGAATTGCTCATGGCCGCGGAAACGCTGGAATGGTTTGCCGAAGAGGGACGCCGCGCCTACGGCCGCGTGCTCACGCAGCGCCAGAGCGGCACGCGGCACCTGGTCGTCAAAGAACCGATCGGTCCTGTTGCAGCATTCACACCCTGGAACTTTCCGCAAGGCAATCCTGCGCGCAAGCTTGGCGCTGCACTCGGCGCGGGTTGTTCGTGTGTGATCAAGCCGGCCGAGGACACGCCTGCGTCCGCACTCTTGATTGCGAAAGCACTACAGGAAGCAGGACTTCCCGATGGCGTGGTCAACGTCGTGTTCGGTGTACCTGCAGAAGTCTGTCCCTACATTCTACGTTCGAAAGTCATTCGCAAACTGACATTCACGGGCTCGGTGCCGGTCGGAAAGGAACTCTCGAAGATCTGCGCGGAGAACATGATCCGCACCACGATGGAATTGGGCGGACATGCACCCGTGCTGATCTTCGACGATGCCGATCTCGATCAAGCCATCGAGTTGAGCGTGGCGGCGAAGATTCGCAATGGCGGACAGGTCTGCGTGTCGCCGACCCGCTTCTACGTGCAGGACTCCGTGTACGAATGCTTCGTCCAAGAATTCACTGCACGCATCGCCCAGACGCGGCTCGGCAATCCGCTCGATGAAAGCACGCAGATGGGACCGATGATCCACGAGCGCCGCCGGCAGTCGGTGCACGCCTTGATCCAAGACGCCGTGCAGCACGGCGCCACCTTGCGCACCGGTGGTCAATTCATCGACGGTCCAGGCTTCTTCTACAGCCCGACCGTGTTGTCGGAAGTGCCGGAGACGGCGCGCATCATGAATGAAGAACCCTTCGGTCCCGTCGCCCTGGTCAATCCCTTCAGCACCATCGACGAAGTGATCGCGAAAGCGAACCAATTGCCCTATGGCCTCGCCGCTTTCGCCTTCACCGATTCGAGCAAACGCGTGAAGCTGCTGGGCCAGCAGATCGAAGCCGGTATGATCGGCCTCAACACCTTCGCCATCTCGGTGCCGGAATCCCCCTTCGGTGGCGTGAAGGAAAGTGGTCATGGCAGCGAGCAGGCCATCGAAGGACTGGAGAGCTGCCTCGTCACCAAGTTCATCAGCGAAGCCTGAAAGAGCGATGCGCTGCCGCGGGTCTGCAAGAAACCGCCACTACGCAAAGGAGAACTGCCATGGGTAAACCAGCTCTGACCAGCAAGGACTTTCCGCCCGAAGTACTCGAGGCCTTCGACCACTACGTACATGGCAGGATCAGCCGCCGCGAGTTTCTCGACCGCAGCAGTCGTTTCGCGTTGGGCAGCAGCTCAGCCGCTGCCTTCCTGGCCGCGCTCAGCCCCAACTACGCGCAGGCGCAGGACATCGCCGAAGACGATCCGCGCATCGTCACCGAGCGATTGATCTACCCCTCGCCACAGAACTGGGATGCCTACATCGCCAAGCCGGCCAATGCGAGCGGTCCGCTCCCCGCCGTGTTGGTGATCCACGAGAACCGCGGTCGCAATCCCTACATCGATGACGTGGTACGTCGCCTCGCCGTGGCTGGTTTCCTGGCGATGGCGCCCGATGCGCTGACCTCGTTCGGAGGCTGGCCGGGCAATGACGATGAGGGCCGCGAAATGCAGGCCAAGCTCGACCGCAACGAAATGTTCGAAAACTGGGTGGCCGGTGTGCGCTATCTGCAGAGCCGTCCCGATAGCAACGGCAAGGTCGGCGCCGTCGGCTTCTGCTATGGCGGTGGTGTGGTCAATCAACTCGCCGCCACCTTGCCTGACCTCGCCGCAGGCGTGCCGTACTACGGTGGTCAGGTGCCGGCAGATCAGGCGGCCAAGATCAAGGCGCCGCTCTTGATCCACAATGCCGAGCTCGACACGCGCATCCTTGAAGGCCAGGCGGCCTATGGTGAAGCGTTGACCGAGGCCGGTGTGACCTTCGAACATCATGTCTACCCCGGAGCCAATCACGGGTTCCACAACAACAGCACGCCGCGCTTCGACCAGGCGGCCGCAGACCTGTCCTGGGAGCGCACCCTGGCTTGGTTCGACAAGTATTTGCGCTGAGTTTTCACAACACTAGTTAGGAGTCGTATATGCAGTTTGTCGTCACCGCCTGGGATTACACCGATGAAGGCGCCTTGGAGCGGCGCATGGCCTGCCGTGAGGCACATCTCGCCAGCATTCGCGAGCTGATCGCCAAAGGCCACTTCTTGAGCGGCGGTGCCATCCTCGATGACGAGGGCAGGATGATCGGATCCTCCATCCACATGGAGTTTCCCGATCGCGCTACCTTGGATGCCACGCTGGCGGCAGATCCTTATGTTGCCGGCAAGGTGTGGGAAAAGATCGAAGTGCGTCAGATCAAGCTGGTGCCGATCGCACGTTGAATCGTGTTCCCGCGCTCAGCAGCGAGCGCGGGAAACCTTGACTGAGCCTCTCCACGGATGGAGAGGAAATGGGGAGAGGCGGAGCGGGCTTGCTCCGCCTCTTTTTTTAATGTGCCTTCTTGGCGTTCTCTTCGAAGGCCTTCTGTTGTTCGGGACTCGCCTCTTTCTGATACAGCGCCTTCCATTCCGAGTAGGGCATGCCGTAGACGAGCTCACGTGCTTCTTCGTAGCTGATGGTTTCACCACGCTCTTCCGCCGCCGCCACGTACCACTTGGACAGACAATTGCGGCAGAAGCCGGCGAGGTTCATCAGGTCGATGTTCTGCACGTCCTTGCGCGAGTCGAGATGCTGCAGCAAACGACGGAACACCGCGGCTTCGATTTCAGTGGTCTTGTCACTCATAACTCCTCCTCCGCCAACCGTGGCTCAACCGCCGGCCAGCTTCACCTTGTAACCCAGCTTCTGTAGGTAGGCGCTCAGCTTTTCGCGCTGATCACCCTGAATTTCGATCACTCCATCCTTCACCGTGCCCCCCGTGCCGCAGTGCTGCTTGAGTTTGGCGGCCAGCTGCTTCAGCTCTTCCTCGGCCAGCGGTACGCCCTTGATCAGACTCACACCCTTGCCGCCACGCCCCTTGGTTTCGCGGTGGATGCGCACGATGCCATCGCCCTTGGCGACGGGCGCAGCCTTACGCAATTCGCGGCAGATGCAGGAGGACTGCGGCTTGCCACAGTCGAGGCAGAGACGACCGAGTTCAGTGGAATAGACAGGGCGAGAATTCGACATGGAAAACACGGTGAATGCAGGCGAGGCCGTGCATTATCCCCGATGCCGCAGGGGTGGCAAAGCCGGCCTTTGCCGCCTCCAGTCAGCAATCCTGTATACTGGCTCGCCTTTCACGCTGTTCATGGCGACTCCGAGAGGAACGATGCGCCTGCGTGCCCTGAAACAAGTTTTCAACTACATCCTGTGGCCGACCCTGGTAGGGCTGGCCCTGGCGTCGATTCTGCTGCTCTCCCCCCTCGTCCTGCGCTACGTGCCTGGCTTGCGGGAGGCATGGACTTCACCCGATTCGCTCCTGCAGCTTCCCAACGAGGGCGCCTCTCTTTCTTTCAACGCCGCGATCCGCGCGGCCGCTCCGGCAGTGGTGAGCATCAACAACACGCAGACCGTGGAGCAGGACGTGTTGCGCGTCATCCCGCGTCCTCCTCTGGGCCCCGGCCGGCCGCGTGGCAACATCGGCATCCTCGACACCATCGACGTGGAAAGCAGCAGCCTGGGTTCGGGCGTGATCATCAGTCCGGACGGTTTCATCGTCACCAGCTACCACGTGGTTTTCCCGGGCAATCGGCAGGCGCCTTCGAACATCACAATCACGCTCACCGATGGTCGTGAGGTCGCGGGTCGCGTCGTACATCTCAACGAAAAACAGGACCTCGCGCTGCTCAAGGTCGATGAAAGCGACCTGCCCTATCTGACACTCACCGACAGCTCCCGCCTGCAGGTGGGCGATGTCGTGCTCGCCATCGGCAACCCGCGCAACATCGGGCAATCGGTCACGCTCGGCATCATCAGCGCATTGTTGCGTCGCGACGACAGCTACGTCATCCAGACCGACGCTGCGATCAACCCCGGCAACTCCGGCGGCGCGCTGATTGATCAGGAAGGCAAGCTCATCGGCATCAACTCCTTCATCGTGTCGGAGTCGGGTGGGTCAGAAGGGATCAGCTTCGCAGTCCCCGCCACCGAAGCGATGCGACTCCTGGACAGCTATTACGAATCAGGCCCCAGCGGTTATCTCGGCGTGGACTCCAAGGCACTGTCGCTCAGCGAAGGTCGGCAGCGCTTCGGGCAGGACGTGCAGGGCTTTCTGGTGAACGAAGTGAGTCCCAACAGTCCGGCCGACAAGGCCGGCATCCGTCCGGGCGACGTGATCACGGGCGTGAACGAAGAGAAGTTCGAAATCACCGACGGCGCCGACACCAATCAGGCCTTCCGTGCCATCGGCCTCATCAGCAATCTGCCGCCGGGTGAGCTGATCGAAGTACACATCTACCGAGAGGGCGAACACCTGCGACTGCCCGCCATATTGGGCATCGGTGAGCCACAGGTGGAAGGTCAGCTGGTCAAACCCAATCGCCCCACCCCAGCCGATTCGCGCCCCGCCAACTGAACGCTGCGATCGCAGCGCTCAGCTCATTCCTCTCCCCGCAATTCTGCAGAGCGTGCGTGCGCGGTCAGTCCTTCGCAACGCGCGAGGATGGAAGTCGGCTTGGCGAGATCGCGTGCCAGCGCCGGCGAGCACTGGATGAGAGACGAGCGTTTCTGGAAGTCGTATACACCCAAGGCAGAGGAGAAGCGCGCAGTGCCGGAAGTCGGCAACACGTGGCTTGGACCGGCGCAGTAATCCCCGAGAGCTTCCGAGGTGTGACGCCCCATGAAGATCGCACCGGCGTGGCGGATCTGCGGCAGCAAGGCTTCGGGATTGGCAACTGAAAGTTCCAAATGCTCGGGCGCGATGCGGTTGGAGACTTCCGCTGCTTCCGTCAGATCCTTCACTTCGATCAGAAGACCACGGCCTTCGAGCGAAGCCTGGATGATGTCGCGACGCTCCATCGTCGGCAGCAGTTTGCCGATGCTGGCTTCGACGGCGCTGATGAAGGCAGCGTCGGGACACACGAGGATCGACTGCGCATCCTCATCGTGTTCCGCCTGCGAGAAGAGATCCATCGCGATCCAGTCGGGATTGGTCTGACCATCGCAGATGATCAGAATCTCGGATGGCCCAGCCACCATGTCGATGCCTACCTGACCGAACACCATCTTCTTCGCGGCCGCCACGTAGATGTTGCCGGGGCCGACGATCTTGTCGACGCGCGGAATGCTCTGCGTACCGTAGGCCAGGGCTGCAACGGCCTGGGCACCTCCGACCGTGAACACCTGATCCACTTCGGCCAGCGCCAGCGCGGCCAGCACCAGTTCATTCACCTGCCCATTCGGTGTCGGCAAGGTGGCAACGATTTCCTTCACGCCGGCCACACGCGCCGGAATCGCATCCATCAACACGGTGGAGGGATAGCTGGCCTTACCGCCCGGCACATACATCCCGACGCGATCGAGCGGCGTGATCTTCTGGCCGTAGATCGAACCGTCGGCTTCCTGATACTGCCAGGAGTCCTGCTTCTGTTTTTCGTGATAGCGACGAATGCGCTCCGCCGCGAGGCGCAGCGCATTGGCCTGATCTTCCGGCAGGGAGGCCAAGGCCTGATGCAAACGCTCCGGTGCAATGCGCAGCGCGCCGATGTCGGCCGCGTCGAGCTTGTCGAAGCGGTTGGTCCATTCGAGTACCGCGGCATCACCACGTGCGCGCACGTCGGCGATGATGTCGCGCACACGGCCTTCCACCTCGGTGTCGGCCAGCGCTTCCCAGGACAGCGCGGCGTCGAGCGCAGCGCCGAAGCCGGCGTCAGAAGCCTTGAGTTTGCGGATGCGGAGCGTCATGAGCGTTCTCTAAAGATTGCGTAAGGTTCGCAACGGGTCGGCACGCAGTGTAGCGAAGCGTGCGGGCCCGGGCAGCGTTTGAATCGGCGTGTTTACGCCACCGCCTGCTCGAGCCGCCTGAGCAGGCTCTGCACGAGATCATGTTTGATCTTCATCGCGGCGCGGTTGACGATCACTCGCGTGCTGATGTCGGCGATGACATCGCGCGGTTCGAGGCCATTGGCACGCAAGGTATTGCCCGTGTCGACGATGTCGACGATGCAATCGGCCAGCCCCATGATCGGCGCGAGTTCGAGCGCACCGTTGAGTTTGATGAGATCGACCTGCCGACCCTGTTCGGAGAAATACTGTTTGGCGACGTTGACGAACTTGCTCGCGACCTTCAGACGCGGGCCATCCAACTTGGCGCCAACCGGCGCGGCGGTCATGAGACGGCAACGCGCGATCTTGAGATCGAGCAGCTCATAGAAACCACGCGAACCGTACTCCATGATCATGTCCTTGCCGGCGATGCCGATGTCCGCGCTACCGAGTTCCACATAGGTGGGCACGTCGGAGCCACGGATCACCATCAGGCGCACGTTGGGCAGGTTGCTGTCGAAGATCAGTTTGCGGCTCTTCGTGATGTCTTCGGCCGGAATGACGCCGGCCTTCTCGAGCAGCGGCAACACTTCGTCGAGAATGCGCCCCTTCGTGAGCGCGATCACCAGCTTCTGGTCACTCATGGCGTTTCTCAGGAGGGCAGCCGTCTGATCTTGGCGCCGAGCAGTTGCAGCTTCTCTTCGATGCACTCGTAGCCACGATCGATGTGGTAGATGCGATCGACCACGGTTTCGTTTTCGGAAACGAGACCGGCGATGATCAGGCTGGCGGACGCACGCAGGTCGGTGGCCATCACCGGCGCCCCTTTCAACTTGGGCACGCCGCGGAAGATGACGGTGTTGCCTTCCACGCGCAGGTCCGCACCCATGCGGTTCATTTCATGGATGTGCATGAAGCGGTTTTCGAACACGGTTTCCGTGATCGAACCGGAGCCTTCGGATACTGCGTTGAGCGCGGTGAACTGTGCCTGCATGTCGGTCGGGAACGCAGGGTACGGAGCCGTGGTGAGCGATACGGCACGCGGTCGACGGCCCTTCATGTCGAGACTGATCCAGTTTTCACCCACGTCGATCTCGGCGCCGGCTTCTTCGAGTTTGTTGAGCACGGCATCGAGAATGTTGGGCCAGGTGTCCTTCACCTTGATGCGACCGCGGGTGGCGGCGGCAGCGATGAGATAGGTACCGGTCTCGATGCGGTCGGGCATGACCGAGTACTGACAGCCGTGCAGTTTGTCGACACCGTTGATGACGATGGTGCTGGTGCCCTCACCGGTGATGTCGGCCCCCATCGCACGCAAGCAGCGCGCAAGATCGACCACTTCCGGTTCGCGTGCCGCGTTCTCGATGACCGTCTGACCTTCGGCCAGCGTCGCCGCCATCATCACGTTCTCGGTGCCGGTGACGGTGACGACGTCCATCAGGATGTTCACACCCTTCAGACGCTTACCACGCGTGTGGGCCTTGATGTAGCCGCTATCGACTTCGATCTCGGCGCCCATCTTCTTGAGCGCGGCGAGGTGCAGGTTCACGGGGCGGCTGCCGATGGCGCAGCCACCGGGCAGTGCCACTTCCGCTTCGCCGTAGTGCGAGAGCATCGGCCCCAGCACCAGGATCGATGCGCGCATGGTCTTCACCAACTCATAGGGCGCATTGAACTTGCGGATGGTGGAGCTGTTGATTTCGACGTTGAGCTTTTCGCCCACCATGGACTCGACGCCCATGCAGCCGAGCAGCTCCAGCATCGTGGTGATGTCGTACAGGTGCGGCAGGTTGCCGATGGCGACGACATCGGGAGTGAGTAGGGCCGCAGCCATGATCGGCAATGCGGAGTTTTTGGCGCCAGCGATGCGGATTTCTCCGTTCAGCTGCTGGCCACCCTGAATGACGAGCTTATCCAAAAGAGACTCCGCGGATCAGTTTCGAGCAGCCGCTTCTTGCGGGGTGTATAGGATCATCGACACGGCATGAATCGCGCCGGTCTGGATGTGGGAATTGAGCACCTTGTAGATGCTCTGCTGCCGCTTGACGCGGTTGAGCCCCTCGAACATGGAAGAGACGATGGTGACCTGGTACTTGCCTTCACCACCGAGCACTTCGATTTCGGCGTCGTTCAGGGACGCTTCGAGAAGCTGCTTGATTTCACTGCACTGTAAAGCCATTGCTGGGTTGCGCCTGTAGCGTGAGGGCCGTGAAAGCCGCTCGGAAAAATGCGCGGATTCTACCCCAAGCTTCTCCCCTGCCCAACCGCTACGTCCGAAATGCATCGCTTAACACCTCGTCATGGCGCTGTCATCCGCAAAAGTGGCAGGTTTTCAAGGCATTGCAATTAACATAAACTGCCGCGTCGTTCCTCAGGTAACCAGTGATGTCCCCAGAACGCCTGCTCAGCACGGCCCGCAATACGATCCGGCTGGAAGCTGCCTCCGTCTCAGCCCTGCAAGACCGCCTCGACCAACCCTTCATCGCCGCCTGCGAAGCCATCCTCGGCTGCAAGGGCCGTGTCGTGGTCATGGGCATGGGCAAGTCGGGGCACATCGCCAACAAGATTGCCGCCACGCTCGCCAGCACCGGCACACCGGCCTACTTCGTGCATCCGGCCGAAGCCAGCCACGGCGACATCGGCATGGTCACACGCGAAGACGTGGTGATTGCGATTTCCAACTCGGGCACCACACCGGAACTCCTGGCCCTGTTGCCGATCCTCAAACGCAAGGGCGTGACCCTGATTTCCTTCACCGGCAATCCGCAGTCCGAACTCGCACGTGCCGCCGACGCCAATCTCGACATCAGTGTCGAAGCCGAAGCCTGCCCACTGGGCCTGGCACCGACCACCAGCACGACGGCCACACTGGCCATGGGTGATGCCCTCGCGATGGCGCTGCTCGAAGCGCGCGGCTTCACCGCGGAAGACTTCGCCTTCTCGCATCCCGGTGGCAATCTCGGCCGCCGTCTGCTGTTGAAAGTGGAAGACATCATGCACCGCGGCGATGCGATTCCGCGCGTCGACGAACACACCACCATCAGCAACGCGCTCATCGAGATCACGGCGAAGAAACTCGGCATGACCACCGTGCATGACACGAACGGCAAGATATGCGGCGTCTTCACCGACGGTGATCTGCGTCGCGTGATCGATCGCGGCGTCGACCTGCGCAGCACCACGGTGAGCGAAGTGATGACCGGGCGCTTCAAATCGATCGCCGGCAATGCGCTGGCCTCGGAAGCCGCGCGCCTGATGCAGGACAATGAAATCTACAGCCTGGTGGTGCTCGATCAGCAGCGCGATCTCGCTGGCATCATCACCATGCACGATCTGCTCAAGGCCAACGTGGTCTGAGCACCCGCTTTCCCGAACCGATACGACGCAGGACACCATGAGCCGACAGGATCCGCTTTCCGCCGAAGACGGCGCCAACATTCGCCTCCTGGCACTGGACGTCGATGGCGTCCTCACCGACAGCCAGCTCTACTTCGGCAATGACGGAGAAGAGCTCAAGTCCTTCAGCACACTCGATGGCCAGGGCATCAAGCTCTTGCAGGACAATGGCATCGCCGTGGCGCTGATCACGGCGCGTGAATCGGCACTGGTGGCACGCCGTGCCGCAAGTCTCGGCATTCGTCATGTATTCCAGGGTCGCCACGACAAGCTCGCAGCACTGCAGGAACTGACGGCACAACTCAAACTCGACCTCGGCCAGGTTGCCTATGTCGGCGATGATCTGCCCGATCTCGCCTGCATCCGCCGTGTCGGCCTCGGCATCACCGTGCCCAACGGCCACGCCACCGTGAAGCAATACGCCCGCATGATCACCGCGGCACGCGGCGGTCAGGGTGCGGTGCGAGAGGTCTGCGATTTTCTGTTGAAGGCGCAGGGCCTGTACGACAAGGCCATCGAGCCGTATCTCTGAGATGTTGCCCCGTCGCCTGCTTCTGACCCTGCTGCCCTCCGTACTGCTCATCGGGGGTGTGGTTTCGTGGCTCTTGCCGGGCGTGGTGGAGCGCAGCGACGTGCCGGAGGCGGAACGTTCCCCGCTCGAGGCCGAGTTCGATTACTACATCGACGGCATGCGTCGCTTCAGTTTCGAAGCCGATGGGCGCACCAAGCATCGGCTGGAGGCCACCCGCGTGGAGCATTACCCCGTCGATGATCATGCCGAACTGGAGCAGCCCAGCCTGCTCTGGTATCAGACCGACGAAGCCCCGTGGATGCTGCGCGCCAATGCGGGTACCCTGCACGGCACGGGCAGTGAGGCCGAAGATTGGTTGGAACTGCGTGACGATGTGGTGCTGACCCGCCCCCTGCAGGACGGCTCCACACTCACCGCGCGCAGCTCGCGTGTCGATGCCATGTTGGCGACGCGGGAATTCAGCACCGATCAAGCGGTCACCCTCGATACTGCCGACATGCACATGGACAGCATTGGCATGCGCGGGAATCTTCTCGACAACTACGTAGAACTATTGGATGACGTCAGAGGACGCCATGAGCCGAAAACACGCTGACAGCACCTTGTCGGCTTCCTTTGCTCGCTCGCAGTTGCGCCCCCTCGGCGCCGCGTTGTGCGCTGTGCGTCTTCTGGTGATCGGTTCGGCCCTGGCGACACCTTTGGCGTTCGGCCTGCCGGAAGACGAACAAAAGCCACTCGAAATCGAAGCCACTTCCTCCGAACTCTTTCTCGACGAGGGCTACTACGTCTATCGCGGCACGCCGGAAAAACCCGCCGTTGCCACCAAGGGCAGCATGAAGATCAGCGGACTCGAGATCATCGCGGAGCAGCGTGACGGCGTGTTCACCAAGGTGACGGCCACCGGCTCCCCCGCTCGTTTCCAACAGCAACCGGAAGCCGACAAACCGGTGGTGTTCATCAGTGGCAAGACGCTGGTGTTCAACAATGCCGATCAATTCGTCACCGCCGACGGCGAAGCCGAATACATCCAGGGTGGCAACACGATCAAGGGCGATCATCTGGAATACAACATTCAGACTCGCCGCGCGGCCGCCTCCGGCACCGACGGGCGCCCGGTGAACATGTTCATTCCGCCGGCGCCCGCCACTGAGACGCCCTCCACGGAACCCTGAAGTCGTGTCCCATCTGCTGAAGGCTCAAGGCCTGGCCAAGAGTTACAAGGGCCGCCAAGTCGTCCACGACACCACGCTCGAAGTGAAAAGCGGCGAAATCGTGGGTCTGCTGGGCCCCAACGGCGCCGGCAAGACCACCTCCTTCTACATGATCATCGGCCTCGTGAAGGCGGACGCCGGCCAGGTGTGGCTGGATGGGCAGGATCTGAGCGGGGCCGGCATGGCGCGCCGCGCCAAACAAGGCATCGGCTATCTGCCGCAGGAGGCTTCGATCTTTCGCAAGTTGAGCGTGGCCGACAATCTGATGGCCATCCTCGAGACGCGCAGTGAACTGAGCAAGGCACGCCGGCAGGAGCTCCTGGAGGAACTGCTGCGCGAATTCCATGTGGAGCATCTGCGCGACAGCCTGGGCATGCGTCTGTCAGGAGGGGAACGTCGCCGTGTAGAAATTGCACGGGCGATGGCGATGGAGCCACTCTTCATGCTGCTCGACGAACCCTTTGCCGGTGTCGATCCGATCTCGGTGAACGACATCAAGGGCATCATCCGCAATCTCAGCGCCAAGGGTGTGGGCGTGCTCATAACCGACCACAATGTGCGCGAGACGCTGGATATCTGCCACAAGGCGTATATCTTCAATGCCGGCAGCGTGCTGGCCCAAGGCGAGCCGCAGGAGATATTGCAGAATGCGCAGGTACGTGCGGTCTATCTCGGCGAAAGCTTTTCGATGTAACGGAAAGCGCTGTTTTCCGGGGCCGCTGTTGCCACGGCACGCTTTTTGCTACCATCCGCCCACCCAATCCCAGCGGTTCCGCAGTTTGTCATGAAATTATCGTTACAGCTCAAACTCGGCCAACAGCTCACCATGACCCCGCAGTTGCAGCAAGCGATCAAGCTGCTGCAACTCTCCACACTGGATCTGCAACAGGAGATCCAGGAAGCACTGGAATCGAATCCGATGCTGGAGATCGAAGAGGACTTCGAGGGCTCCGGCGAATCATCCAAGGAAGACGCGCTCGACTTCGAGCCCAGTGCTCTCGTCGGTGGTGACAACCTCGGCCCCTCGCGCGAGGAGATGCGCGACGACAGTGGCAGTCGTGAAGACTTCGACGAAGCTCCCGATTTTTCACCCGACGAAAACTGGAATGACAGCGACATCCCGGAACAACTCGCCGTGGATGGTTCCTGGGACGACATCTACATCAACAACAGTCCGAGCTCGAGCGGCAGCGGCGACAGCGACGAATTCGAGAACGATTTCGAATCCCGCAACAGTGCCGGCGAAACGTTGCAGGACCACCTGATGTGGCAGCTCAACCTGACGCCCATGTCCGACAAGGACCGCGCGATCGCCATGGCCCTGATCGATGCCATCGATCCCAACGGCCAGCTCACTTCCACCATCGAATCGATCCATTCCGGTCTCATCAACGAGATGGAAGTGGAAGAAGACGAGATCATCGCGGTGCTGCACCGCATCCAACAGTTCGATCCGGTCGGTGTTGGCTATCGTGATCTGCAGGAATGTCTGTCGATCCAGCTCAAGCAACTCGATCGCAATGCCTATCCCGGTTACGAGATCGCCGAAAAGATCATCGCCGAATACCTCCCGCAGCTCGCCAGCCACGACTACAACCACATCATGCGCAAACTGCGCATCCGTGAGCCCGAGCTGAAAAGCGCAATCGACATCATCCGCTCGCTCAATCCGCGGCCGGGTTCGGAAATCACGCCGCCGGAAACGACCTACATCGTGCCCGACGTGTTCGTCTCCAAACACAACGGCCGCTGGAAAGTGGAGCTGAACCCCGACACTGCGCCGCGTATTCGTGTGAATCCGGAATATGCGGCGCTCGCCAGCCGCGGCCGCGAAAGCGACAACGCCTTCCTGCGCGACAGCCTGCAGGAAGCACGCTGGTTCATCAAAAGCCTGCAGAGCCGCAACGAAACGCTGCTCAAGGTGGCGATCAAGATCGTCGAACACCAGCAGGCCTTCCTCGAGCATGGTGAGGAAGCGATGAAACCGCTCGTGCTGCACGACATCGCCGAGGCGGTCGGCATGCACGAATCCACGATCTCCCGCGTCACCACGCAGAAATACATGCACACCCCGCGCGGCATCTTCGAGCTGAAGTATTTCTTCTCCAGCCACGTCGACACCGAAGGTGGTGGTGAATGTTCCTCCGTCGCCATTCGCGCCCTCATCAAGAAGCTGGTGGCGGCGGAAAATCCGAAGAAGCCTCTCAGCGACAGTAAAATCGCCGACGTTCTGGCAGACCAGGGCATCAAGGTAGCGCGACGCACCATCGCCAAGTATCGCGAGTCGCTGTCGATCGCACCCTCCAACGAACGCAAACAGCTGATTTGAAGCCCGCACCCATCAGGAATCGCAGGTTATGACATTGGCAACCATTCTCAGTCCGGAGCTGACCTTCTGTAACGTACAGGGGGGCAGCAAGAAAAAGCTGCTGGAGACGAGCGCCGAACTGATCGCAAGCAAGGTGGAAGGACTCACCGCCAATCAAATCTTCGATGCGCTCATCGCGCGTGAACAACTCGGCAGCACCGGACTCGGAGAAGGCATCGCCATTCCGCATTGCCGCATTCCCCGTCTTCAACGCACCATCGGTTGTTTGATCAGTTTGAAACAGCCCGTGGACTTCGATGCCATCGACGACAAGCCGGTGGACATCCTGTGTTTCCTGCTCGTCCCGGAGAACACCATCGAGGGACACCTGGAAACCCTGCGCACCTTGGCCGAGCACTTCAGCGATCCGGATTTCTGCGCGCGTCTGCGTGCAGCGGAAAGCGATGAGGCGCTGTACAGCGCCGCCACCGCAGGCTCCTGAGCGACAGCGCCGGCACAGCGGGAGTGAGGAAGGGCGCAATGAAGCTCATCATCGTCAGCGGACGTTCCGGGTCGGGGAAGACCACTTGCCTCCACGTTCTGGAGGACATCGGCTATTACTGCGTCGACAACATTCCCGCGAGCCTGTTGTCGGCACTCGCCACGCGTCTCAGTGAAGAAACCATCCAGCTCTCCGAAGTGGCGGTGAGCATCGATGCGCGCAACCTCTACGAAGACCTGGAGCAATTTCCGCGCATCTATCAGGCGCTGCGCGACGGCGCCATCGATTGCCAGATCATCTTCCTCGACGCCGACGACAACACGCTGTTGAAGCGATTCAGTGAAACTCGACGCAAGCATCCGTTGTCTACGGATGAGCTGAGTCTGTTCGAGGCCATCGTCTATGAACGTGGTCTGCTCGAACCGATCTCGACGCAGGCGGATCTGACGATCGACACCAGCAATCTGTCCCTGCATCAGCTGCGCGACATCATCAAGAATCGTGTCGCGGCGCACGATGCCAAGGGCCTTGCGCTGCAGTTTCTTTCCTTCGGCTTCAAGAATGGCGTGCCGGTGGATGCCGACCTCGTGTTCGATGCGCGCTGTCTGCCCAATCCCTATTGGATCGATTCCTTGCGCAGCCTCAGCGGCCTCGACGAGCCGGTGCAGGACTACCTGAGGGAGCAACAGGAAGTGAACGAAATGCTGAGCGACATCACCGCGTTTCTCGAGCGCTGGTTGCCGAGTTATCAGGCGAACAACCGCAGTTACGTGACGGTGGCCGTGGGCTGCACCGGCGGTCGTCACCGCTCCGTGTATCTGTGTGAAAAACTGAATCAGCATTTTCAGGCCGCCGGCTATAATGCGCAGGTGCGCCACAAGGACCTGTCATGAACCAGCGCACACCCCGACAGCCGTTCGGCCCCGCGGGCAATCCCAACCCAGTCTGTTTCTGAAGCGAGCCGCATGATCAGCACCACCATCATCGTGCCCAACAAAGCCGGTCTGCATGCCAGAGCCGCCGCCAAGTTCGTGGCCACCACTGCAGGGTTCAAGAGCAAGATCACGCTCGCAAACGGCGAAAAGACCGTCGATGGCAAGAGCATTCTGTCGCTGATGCTGTTGGCGGCCCCGCAGGGGAGCGAGTTGAATCTGACCCTCGACGGCGCCGACGAAGATCAGGCGCTGCAGGCCATCCTCAAACTGCTGGAAGAGCGTTTTGGCGAAGAGTGAGCGCATAGGCGCCACCAGCCACTGCTCCCCTTCCTCCACTGATTTCCTTCTTTTCTCGTTCCATCCGGGCAATGGCGGCACCTTGCTCGCTGTTATAATGTCGCCCCTTTTTTGTCCGGCACGGAAACTCCCGTGAGCGAAGTTCAATCCGCAGACAGCTACGTGCTCACCAAGGACCGTCTCGCTGCGCTCAATGCTGCGCTCGAGAGCGGGGCCTTCGTGCAGGTGCGGCGCATGCTCAATCTGCTGCCGGCACCCGCCATCGCGCATCTGCTCGAATCATCTCCGGTCAAGACGCGCGAAGTGCTCTGGAAGCTGGTCGAAAAGGAGCATGAAGGCGAGGTACTCAACTACCTCAACATCGATATCCAGGCGGACATCCTCGCCAAGTTGAGTCCAGCCGAGGTCGCCAGTCTCACCGAGGGTCTCGAACCCGACGACCTTGCCGACATCCTGCAGAACCTGCCGGAAAAACTCATCGGCGAAGTGCTGCGCGCGATGAGTGAGCAGGATCGCAAGCGCGTCGAAGCGATCCTGTCCTATCCCGAAGATACGGCCGGTGGTCTGCTCAACACGGACACCATCACGGTGCGTCGCAGCAACACGCTCGACGTGGTACTGCGCTATCTGCGCCGTCACGACGAAATTCCGGACATGACCGACAACCTGCTCGTCGTCGACCGCAACGACAAGCTGGTGGGGCTGCTGCCGCTGCACAAGTTGCTGGTATCCGATCCCGATCTGACGGTCGAGGAAGTCATGATCACGGACTTCGAAGCGATCCCCGTCAACATGAAGCGCCACGAAGTGGCGCAGCTCTTCGAGCGCATGGACCTCGTGTCTGCGCCCGTGGTCGATGAAGAAGGCAAACTGCTCGGCCGTATCACCATCGACGACGTGGTGGACGTGATCCTCGAAGAATCGGATCACTCGCTGACCAGCATGGCCGGCCTCGGCGATCACGCCGATACCTTCGCGCCCGTCATGAAGACAACGCGCCGCCGCGTGGTGTGGTTGAGTCTCAATCTGGCGATGGCCTTCATCGCTTCGGCGGTGATCAATCAATTTTCCGCCACCATCGATCACGTGGTGGCACTCGCCGTGCTGATGACCGTCGTCGCCAACATGGGCGGCGTCGCCGGCAATCAAACCCTCACACTGGTGGTACGCAGCATGGCCTTGGGCCAGATCGGCCGCACCAATGCGACCTGGCTCGTGTCGCGCGAACTCGCGGTGGGCCTGCTCAATGGCGTGCTATTGGCCTTGGGAGCTGGATTCATTGCCTATTGGTGGTTCCATGACAGCACCCTGGGGCTCATCTTCGGCTTCGCCATGATCATCAATCTCATCACCGCTGCGTTTTCCGGTTCCGTGTTGCCACTGTTACTCAAGGCCTTGAGCATCGATCCCGCACTCGCCGGCAGCATGGTGCTCACCACGATCACCGACGTGATCGGTTTCCTTTCCTTCCTCGGCCTCGCCACTGTGTTCTATTGAGGCCTCGAGCGTACGCATGAACGAAAAGTACGACGGCGACAAACTGCCGGACCCCAACAGCAAGAGTCAGCGCAAACGCGACATGGAGGCGCTGCAGGACATCGGCGCCGAACTGTGCGAGCAGTCCGAGCAAGTGCTGCTGCGTTGCGAACTGCCACAACGTCTGCACGATGCGATCAACGAATACAAGGCGCTGCCGAACGCACATGGCGCGCGACGTCGCCAGATGCAGTTCATCGGCAAGTTGATGCGGGAATTGGATGAAGACACGCTGACGCGCATCCAGAAGGAATTGCATCAGAACGTCACGCTGGCCAAACGCCGCTTCCATCAGCTGGAACAACAGCGTGATGCTCTACTGGAAGGCGGCAAGGAAGCGCTGGCGGCCTACGTGGCGGAACATCCCAACGTGGACGTGCAACTGCTCAATCAGTTGCTGCGTCAGGCACGCAAGGAACAGGAGCAGCAGAAAGCCCCCGCCGCTGCCCGCAAACTGTTTCAGTTGTTGCGCGAGCAGCAGCAGGAAGAGTGAAGCACCTCAGTCGTCGGTGACTTCGATGCGCGGACCGCGCATCGGCTCACCACCAGCCAATTGATCGCGCACACGCGTGGCGATGTGGAGATAGATGCTGGCGACGTGGCCGTTCGGATCGGCGGCAACGGCTGGCGTACCGGCATCGCATTGTTCACGGATGCGCGCATCCAGCGGCAGCGATCCCAACACTTCGACGTCGTAGGCGTGGGCGATGCGATCCGCGCCACCTTCACCGAAGATGTGTTCGCTGTGACCGCACTTGCCGCAGACGTGCAGCCCCATGTTTTCCACCACGCCGAGAATCGGCACCTGCACCTTGCGGAACATTTCGATGCCGCGCTTGGCATCGAGCAGCGCTACGTCCTGTGGTGTGGTGACGATCACTGCCCCCGTCACCGGCACTGATTGCGCGAGGCTGAGCTGGATGTCACCCGTGCCCGGCGGCATGTCGATCACGAGGTAGTCGAGATCGCCCCAGCGCGTGTCGTTGAGAATCTGGTTGAAGGCACCGACCACCATCGGGCCGCGCCAGACCATTGCCTGGTTGTCGTCGACGAGGAAGCCGACGGAGTTGCAACGAATGCCGTGCGCCGTGACGGGTTCCATCTGGTTGCCTTCGAGGATGCGCGGACGGGTGCCGGCAACGCCTAGCATGAGCGGCTGACTGGGGCCGTAGATGTCGGCATCGAAGAGGCCGGTCTTGGCGCCGAGCTTGTGCAGGGCGAGAGCGAGGTTGACGGCAGTGGTGGATTTGCCGACGCCGCCCTTGCCAGAGGCGACCACGACGATGTTTTTGACCTGAGAAAGATTGGGGCTTTTGGGTTTGTTCATGGCGCTACTTCCAGTTCGGCGGGCGAAGGTGGGCAATATAGTGGCTGGAGGGGAAATATAAAGAGCGCTTGTTAACTGCTCTACATGAAGCGACAGACGGTTCAAGGCTGTCGAAGCGTTTCCGAAAATTGCTTTCTGTAGAACGGCCCGCTTTTCGGCACGCTGCAAGCACATCCCGGTGCGCTCCATTCGTCCATCGATGGCCTCATGGGGCGCTCACAGCCTCACCACCCGGGCCTTCACGCTGGCGTGCAACCTACCCGACTACTTTCCACGATACTCGATTGAGCTCACATCGAGCGGTTCTGATCAGGGACCATGGAAGAGAACGAGGGCACAAGCGAGTGCGCCCAAGTGTCATGGCTACACATGAGACAGGCATCTGGTTGATCGGAATACGTTCCATCGTGGTGGCATCAGGCAAAGGACACAGCCAACTCATTGGTTCTTGTATGGATAAAAAACCGCCCGCATGAGCGGGCGGTGTCGTGGGAGGAGTTCGCCGTTACAGCAGGATGCCGCCGAAGTTCACGAAGAACGGAGCGAACACCAGGCTGAGAATGGCGGAGAGTTTGATCAGAATGTTGAGTGAGGGGCCGGAGGTGTCCTTGAGCGGGTCGCCTACGGTGTCACCGACAACTGCGGCCTTGTGATTGTCGGAGCCCTTGCCGCCGTGATGGCCCTTCTCGATGTACTTCTTGGCGTTGTCCCAGGCACCACCACTGTTGGAAGACGCGATCGCCAATACGCCGCCGGCGACCAGTGAGCCTGCCAGGATGCCTGCCACTGCCGGCACACCGAAGAGGAAGCCGGCAACGAGCGGCGTGCCGATGATGAGTACGCCGGGTGCGATCATTTCGCGCAGTGCTGCCTTGGTGGAGATCGCCACACACTGACCGTACTGAGGTCGCCCCGTGCCTTCCATCAGTCCCGGGATTTCACGGAACTGTCGTCGCACTTCCTCGATCATGTCGAACGCTGCCGCGCCCACGCTCTGCATGGTCATGGCAGTGAAGAGGAAGGGCAGCACGGCACCGATGAAGAGTGCGGTGTAGACCACGGGATCCAGCAGTGTGATGGCACTGATGAGATCGTAGGTGGGACCGTACTCGGGCAAGGCACGCATCAGGTTCTGCGAGTGCGTGATGAAGGCGCTGAAAAGCGCCAGCGAAGTCAGGATCGCAGCACCGATCGCGAAGCCCTTACCGATGGCGGCCGTGGTATTGCCGGCAGCATCGAGCACGTCGGTGCGACGACGTACTTCCTTATCGAGTCCAACCATCTCCGCAATACCTCCGGCGTTGTCGGCCACAGGACCATAGGCATCGATCATGAGCGCAATGACCAGGGTGCCGAGCATGCCGAGCGAGGCGATGGCGATGCCGTACATGCCGGCCAGCTGCCACGAGACGAAGATCGCGATGGCGATGGCGATGTAGGGCAACACCGTACTGCGATAGCCGAGTGCAAGACCGAAGATGATGTTGGTGGCAGCACCGGTTTCACAGGACTTGGCGATGGCTCGCACCGGCGCGTAATCCCCCGAGGTGTAGTACTCGGTGAGCAGCCCCACGGCGAGACCGGCCAGGAGTCCGGCGAGGAAGCAGAAGTACACACCCGTACTGCTATAGGTCTCGCCTTCGATCGCGAAGGTGGCGGGAACCATGTACACGGTGATGAAGTACATCACGATCGCCATCAGGGCACTTGAGATGAGCAGCAAGCGCTTGAGTGCAGGGCCGACCTGCTCTTCCGTTTTCACCGACACCAGCAGTTTGGCGATCAGACTCACCGGAATTCCCACCGCGGTGATCATGATGGGATAGAGCATGGCGTCGAGGTTGTTTGCAAAGGCAAGTGCACTGATCACGAGCGCCGCGCAAGTGCTTTCGGCGCAGGAGCCGAAGAGGTCGGCGCCCATGCCGGCGACATCACCCACGTTGTCACCGACGTTGTCGGCGATCACCGCAGGGTTACGCGGATCGTCTTCCGGAATACCCTTCTCCACCTTGCCCACGAGGTCGGCACCGACGTCCGCAGCCTTGGTGAAGATGCCACCACCGACACGTGCGAAGAGCGCGATTGTCGAACCTCCCAGTCCAAAACCAGCGATCACTTCCATCAACACGTTGTTGGGTACGGCGGGCAGAACCCATTTCATGAAGAGATAGATCAGGATGAGACCGAGTGTGGCGAGTCCCACGAGCGCGAAGCCCATCACGGCTCCCGAGTTGATCGCGACCACGAAGGCATCGGCCAGACTGTTGCGTGCGGATACGGTCGTGCGCGCATTGCCGATGGTGGCGATCTTCATACCGATGTAGCCGGACAGAATCGAGATGACGGCACCGAACAGGAAGGCCAACGCAGTCCAGAGGCCTTCGTTGGCGACGTCGGTTTCGTGGTTGTCGGTAAGTAGTGCGATGAGGATCGCGAAACCCACCATGAAGTACGTGAGCACGCGATATTCCTGTTTCAGAAAGGCCATGGCTCCTTCGGCGATGGCGCCATGTATTGCTTTGAGTCTACTGCTCTCCTCGGCTTCCAGTCCCAGATCGAGCGGTACCGCAGAAACCCGCTTCATGTAATAAAAAGCAACCCCCAACCCAAACACGGACAGGGCAACGATCAAAAGCGTTACTGCCATGCGACTCCCCCAGAAAAGTAGGAAAAAGGTTTAGAACGGTCTTTTTTATTGCGGTGTTGCGTAAAGCAAACTCACCCTACCACAAAGGGGCAGAGTGACAAACACAAGTTCCAAAACCTGCGGGAGAAGCTCAACGCTTCCTGGGTGGGGGATTTTTGAACAGATCGAGTAGACGCTTGGTGGCCTTGGCTTTGGCCTGAGGATCGTTCTTGGCGGCTTCTTGACGCGCAACTTCGAAGCGCTTGCGCAAGGCATCGGCACGCTCTTCCTTGCGCTGATGCACGTGCGGTTCCTTGCGTTTGTTGAAGTCGATGACCTTGCTCACGACTAGACTACCGTCGCATCAAGGTTGAGCGGAGGCCTGCGCGGTAGCTGCCGCGGCTTGCGCGCGCAGTCGCTCTATCTCGGCAGTGAGCTGTTCGATGCGATCGGTGGCCAGAGGAGTGCTCGGTTGTCCAGTGGCGGGATCGACGTCGGCATATTTGCCCTGCTCGGCATCGAGCAGCTGCACCAACTCTTCCGACAAGGCCACCGCCTGACGCAGGGCTGCATTGGCCGAATCCATGGCAGCGGCCTTGGCATTGTTCGCTGCGATGCGTGCCTGCAGTTCCGCCACGCGTGCCTGCTGTTCGGCGATCTGGCGCGCGCGCTCGGCGGCGCGACGTTGTTCCGCCGCGCGGCGTTCGGCGGCTTCGCGTTCCTGTCGGGCGAGCGCTTCAGCGCGCGCCTGTTCTTCACGGGCACGGGCCTCGGCTTCGGCACGCGCGCGTTCTTCCTGCTGACGACGCGCTTCTTCCTCACGTGCGCGTTGTTCGGCGAGAAGCTGTTCCTGACGCGCGCGTTCGGCTTCGGCAGCGAGACGTTGCTCTTCCGCCGCCTGTGCCGCAAGACGAGCTTCTTCTTCCTGGCGTGCCGTGCTGGCGCAGGCGCTCAGCCCGAGCATGAGCACTACGGCGGCAAGCAATTTGAATCTAGACGGCATGGAGGTCATGACGCGCTTCCTCGGATCCAGTGTGGCGCGATGGTAACGCAAATGCGTACGAGGCGCCCGTCTCCTGGAGCGGTCTCGGCGAAACCGGTATCATGCGCGCCTCTCTGTTTCGCCTCCCATCGAACGCCTTTGGGCGTTGCAGGATCACCATGACCAAGAAGCACTTCACCACTCGCGCCTTGCACGGCGATCGTCTCAGTGCCCCGGAACACGGCGTGCTGCACAAACCGGTACACAACTCCGTGGCCTTCGGCTACGAGGACGTACGCGATCTCGTCGCCATCTTCCAGAACCGTAAATCCGGCTTCGCCTACGGGCGTCAGGCCAACCCTACGGCAGAAGCGCTCGCACGCAAGATCACGGAGATGGAGCGCGGTGTCGGTTCGATTCCATTCAGCACCGGCATGGCCGCCATCGGCGCCACCTTCCTGGCGCTGCTGAAAGCCGGTGATCACGTGGTGTCGTCTGCGTTCCTGTTCGGCAACACCAACAGTCTGTTCGGCACGCTGCAGAACTTCGGTGTGCAAGTGAGCTTCGTCGACGCCACCGATGTGAGCAACGTCGCTGCCGCACTCAAACCCAACACCCGCATGGTGTTCGTGGAGACGATCGCCAACCCCGTCACTCAGGTTGCCGATCTCGCCGGTATCGGTGATCTCTGTGCCGAACGTGGCGTGCTCTACATCGTGGACAACACGCTCACTTCGCCATGGTTGTTCCAACCCATCGATGTGAAGGCCGGTCTCGTGATCAATTCATTGACGAAGTACATCGGTGGTCATGGCAACGCTTTGGGTGGCACCGTCACCGACACCGGCGTGTTCGATTGGCAGAGCTATCCGCACATCGTCGAAGCCTACAAAGGGAACGATGCAAGGACCTGGGGACTGACGCAGATTCGCAAGAAAGGTCTGCGTGACTTCGGTGCCGCCTTGGCGCCGGAAGCGGCACATCATCTCAGCGTGGGTGCCGACACGCTCGACATGCGCATCGAACGTGCCTGCACGAATGCGCAAGCCGTCGCCGAGTTCTGCGCTGCGCATCCGAAGGTCGCGAAGGTGTTCTATCCCGGTCTGCCGCAGCATCCGCAGCACGAGCGCGCCAAGCAGTTGTTCAAACGTTTCGGCGCACTATTGAGCATCGAGCTCGCCGAAGGTGTGGATTGCTTCGACTTCCTCAACAAGCTGGAACTCGTGGTCAGCTCCAGCCATCTCGGTGACAACCGTAGCCTCGGCATTCCGGTGGCTCACACCATCTTCTGGGAGATGGGTCCCGAACGACGCGCGTCGATGGGCGTCGCCGATTCCATGGTGCGGCTCTCGATGGGCATCGAGAACACCGACGATCTCCTCGCGGATTTCGCACAGGCCTTGGCGTGAGCAACTTCGTGGAACTGTGCCGGCTCGATGTAGTGCCGGTGGAAGGCGCCGGTATTTTCAGCGTCAATGAACGTTCGTTGATCGTCATGCGGCTCGATACGCAGCGCGTGCAGGTGTATCTGAATCGCTGTCCGCATCTCGGCGTGCCGCTCAATTGGGACGACAACGTGCTCGATCCCGACGGAGCGTTCATCCAGTGTTCGACGCATGGCGCGCTGTTCGAAAGGGACACGGGGCTGTGCGTCCTGGGTCCCTGCCGCGACGATTCGCTGTGGAGCATCGAGAGCCGCATCGAAGGCGGTGCCGTGCTGGTCGATGCCGATGAACTTCCGCCTGCGGGCGGCGGGTTCTATTGAAGCTGTCACGCCACGGCGCAAGTCCCTGCCATGCGCCGTTTTTTGTCATCCACGCACCAGCTTGAAACCAGTCTCGAGCCTGTGTTTTCCGCGCTTTGTCGGTGGTAGCACTACCCTGAGGAATCTGGTAGCGTAGCGCGCTTTCTAGAGCTGGCTCAGGTTGTGGAACATCCCACCTGAAGCTCGCCGAGTAGAGGTATGACGGCCAGGCCCGTTGTGTTCATCACGCATCGACTGCAGGGAACCAAAGATGGCAACAAAGAAAACCGCTACCAAACCACAGGCCGCCAAGAAAGCGGCCAGCTCTAAAAAAGTGGTGAAGCCGAACACCGCGGCTACGCGGAAGACTCCCGTCGCCAAGAAGGTCGCCGCGAAGAAGCCTGCCACTGCCAAGGCTGCACCGAAGAAGCAAGCTGCGCCGAAAGCCCCCGCCGTCAAGAAAACCGATACCAAGAAGAAAGCTGCGCCGAAAGCAACAGCTGCAAAAAAACCGATTTCCAAGAAAACGACTGAAGCAAGGACTGCTCCCAAGGGTAAAACGGCATCCACTGCGTCCAAGAACGCCAAGTCCGTGAAACCCACCAAGCCGGCCTCGAAGCCCGTCACCAAGACGGCGAGCGCACCGAAAGCGAAAGCGCCCGTGGCCAAAGCAAAGGCCAAGGCCGCACCGCCGAAAGCCGCTACGCCGCCGAAAGCGACGAGCAAGGCTGGCACCAAGACCGTAACCGCTACGGCCAAAGCCAAGGTAGTGACCGCAGCACCGAAGCCCGAGAAGAAGGCGAAGGTGGCACCGGCAGCCACTCCGAAAGCTGGCACAGAACCTGCTGTCATCAAAACGGCTGATGCCAGCAAGGACGTGCCGAAGCCTGCCCCGGCCAAGGCCTCTAAATCCGTAACCGATACCAGCATGACTATGAACGCCAAAGCAGCAACCAAAGCCACCGTGACCCCGATCACCGAACGAACAGGCGACGCAAGCTCCGTCACCGGGCCCGTCAACAAGTCCTTCGTCCCCTATCAGATGAAAGAGGGCGAGGAGTACATGAACGAAGCCCAGAAGGAGCACTTCAAGCGCATCTTGCTCAACTGGCGCAACGAACTGATGCAGGAGGTGGACCGCACCGTGCATCACATGCAGGACGAAGCAGCCAATCCTCCGGATCCTGCCGACCGTGCGACGCTGGAAGAGGAATTCAGCATCGAACTGCGTACGCGTGACCGCGAACGCCGTCTGATCAAGAAGATCGACAGCACCATCGAGCTGATCGCCAACGACGATTACGGCTACTGCGAATCCTGCGGTGTCGAAATCGGCATCCGTCGTCTCGAAGCACGTCCTACCGCCAACAAGTGCATCGACTGCAAGACCCTCGATGAAATCAAGGAAAAGCAGCTCGGCAGCGCTTAAGCCTCGTCGTCTTACCCGCGGTTGCATCACGCTCACGCGCTGATGGAACCGCGCTCCACATCCCGCTACCGCGGGCGTTTTGCCCCCTCACCCACGGGCCCTCTGCATCTGGGCTCGCTGGTGGCAGCGCTCGCGAGTTATCTCGACGCCAAGGCCCAGGATGGGCTTTGGCTCGTGCGCATCGAAGACATCGACCCGCCGCGCGAAGTGCCGCAGGCCAGCGATTGGATCCTACAGGCGCTCGATACGCTCGGACTGCACTGGGACGAAGAGGTGCTGCGCCAGAGTCAGCGCATCACAGCTTATGAAGCTGCGTTGCATCAACTCGACCGCAGCGGCCTGATCTTTGCCTGTCGTTGCAGTCGGCAGGACCTGGCGGGACACATCGCCTATCCCGGCAATTGTCGCGAGCTCGCCCTGCCTTGGCAGGATGGCACGGCGCTGCGCGTGCGCGTGCCCGCGCGACCTCAGCATTTCCATGATCGGCTACAGGGCAACTACACGCAGGATCTCGGACGCGAATGCGGCGACTTCGTGGTGCGACGTAAGGATGGCCCCTACTCCTATCAGCTCGCCGTCGTCGTGGACGATGCCTATCAGGGTGTCACCGACATCGTACGTGGCATCGACCTGTTAGACTCGACGCCACGGCAACTCTATTTGCAGGAGCAACTGCAATTACCGCAGCCGAGCTATGCGCACGTTCCCGTACTGATCAATCCAGTGACCAAGCAGAAACTCAGCAAACAGAATCTCGCGGAACCGCTCGATCTGGAGCGTCCGGCTCGCACGCTGTGGCATGCACTTTGGTTGCTCCGTCAAGAACCGCCGCAGGAACTGCATCGGGCGAGTGTCGCAGAGGTGCTGGCCTGGGCGATCGCCCACTGGCGCCCGCAGCGATTGCAGGGGCTGACTGAAATTCCGCTCGCGTCACCGCCCCTTTGACCCTGCGAGGCCGCGGGGTATGATCCCGGCCCTGCCTTCCACCCCCGTGACCTTCGATGCGACGCATCTCCCTGCTCATGCTCTTGGTGCTGTTGTCCGCGTACAACACGGAACAAGCGATCAAGGATCAATCGTCCTGGTACAGCCCGTTCCTGATAGCGCTCGTCGTGATCGCCTTCGCCGCCCTACTGCAGCAGGAAAAAACCAATGATGGCCCTTGAAACTGCTGAACTCGCGCTGGCGGCCGTTCTCTACTTCGCAGCCTTCTATCTGGTGTCGAAACTGGGTGAGCGCGGCCGGCATCGCATGCGGCTCCTCAACCATCCGCTGATCTATGTTCTGTCGTTGGGCATCCTGGTCGGCACCTGGTCGTTCTATACCGCCTTCGTTTCCGCATCGACGCGCGGCTTCGGCTACAACGCCTACTATCTCGGCTACGGCATCGCCTTTCTGTTCTCACCGGTTCTGATCCAACCGTTGCTACGCCTGACCCGCGCGCGGCAATTGAGCTCGATGTCGGACGTCTTCGCCTTTCGCTTCCGCAGCCCGATGGCCGGCACCATCACCACGCTCGCATTGGCGTTCTGCACCTTTCCCTTGCTTGCCCTGCAATATCTCGCGGTTTCGGCGAGCACGAGCATCCTGGCGCCGAACGTGCCGAAGCCCTTGTCCGCCGCACTCTTCGGCATCCTGATGATCATCTTCACCTTGCGCTTCGGCTCGCATGACGTCACCGGTCGCGAACGCAACGCAGGACTGGTGGCAGGACTCGCCTTCGAAGCTCTGTTCAAACTGATCGTGCTGCTGGCTGCCGGCGCCTTCGCGGTCTACGGCGTGTTCGGGGGCTTCGGTGAACTGGACACCTGGCTGGCGCAGACGCCGGTGGAGATCACGCGGCTCGACAAGCCCTTCATGCAGGACACCTCGAACCTGTTGATCCTGATGTTTTTCTCCGCGGCGATCGCAATGCCGCACATCTTCCACATGATCTTCCACGAGAACCGCATCCCGCAGCATCTGCCGACCGCGAGCTGGGGCGTGCCGCTCTTCATGTTGCTGGCGAGCCTGCCGGTACTGCCGCTGCTGTGGGCACGTGAATACCTGGGAGGACAGAGCCCGATCCAGTTCTCGGGCCTGGTGGTGGGACTGTTGACCGATCAGCCCTGGATCTCGGTGTTGTTCTATACCGGTGGACTGGCTGCGGCGACCGGCCTTTCCATCGTGCTAACGCTGTCGATGTCCACCATGTGCATGAACCATGTGCTACTGCGCCTGCAGACCCCTCCCTCGGGCGCCAACCTCTACACCTGGCTGCTGCGGCGACGTCAGCTCCTGATCACCTCGATCCTGGTACTGGGCTACATCACGTTCTACTTCATGCTGATGCCCAACAACCGCATCATCGACGCCGGCACGGTGTCCTTCAACGCCTGCCTGCAGTTCCTGCCTGGGATATTGGCACTGCTCTACTGGCCGAGCGCCAACCGCAAGGGCTTCATCAGCGGCTTCGCCGTGGGTTTCGTGACCTGGATCGTCCTCGGCTTCATTCCGTTGCTCGGCGGACCGGCCTTCCCCATCACCTATGACGAAGCCGGTGCGATCAACTGGAACCTGGTTGCCAGTGTGTCTCTGCTGGCCAACCTCGCGGTGCTGTTCATCGTCTCGCTCTGTACCACGACCAGTCCGGAAGAACGCCGCGCCGCGCAGCAGTGCCAGCCCGATCGTCTGAGTCAGCCGCGTCCCAGCCAGCTCAAACGCCCGGCCGAGCTGGTCGAAAGCCTGGCACCCCTGATCGGACCCGACATCGCCAAGCGTGAGGTGGCGCAGGCGCTGGCGGATCTGGGACTCGACTTCGAGGAACAGCGCTCCCATCACCTGCAGTCCCTGCTGACGCAGGTCGAGGCCAACCTTTCCGCGCTGCTTGGCCCTTCGGTCACGCACCAGGTGATGAAGCGCCTGGTGCCATACCAGCCGCCGGGCGCCAACCAACCCTACGAACCGGACCTCAACATGATCGAGTCCCAGCTCGAGAGCCGCCCCGGCAGCCTCAGCGGCATCGCACTCGACCTCGACACCCTGCGCCGACACCACCGCCAGGTACTACAGGAACTGCCCATCGGGGTGTGCTCGCTGGACAAGGAGGGCGTCATCGTCCTCTGGAACAACGCCATGCGGGACATCACCGGGCTGGATGCGGCCGACCTGGTGGGCCTGCCGCTCGAAGCGCTGCCCATGCCCTGGCGTCAGCTGTTGGTGGACTTTCTGAAGGCGGACGCCCATTCGCAGCGTCACGTCAGCCAGATCGACGGACAGGAACGGCACTTCAACCTGCACAAGGCCATCAACCAGGGTGCCGCGGCCAGCGCGGCGCGCAGCACGGTCAGCGGTGAGAGCAGCCGCGTGATCCTGCTGGAAGACCTCACCGAGACCGCCATGCTCGAGGCCGAACTGGCGCATGCGGAGCGCCTGAGCTCCATCGGCCGACTGGCGGCGGGAGTGGCACACGAGATCGGCAACCCGGTCACCGGCATCGCCTGCCTGGCACAGAACCTGCGGGACGAAACCCAGGAGGCCGATCTGCGCGAGATGGCCGAGCAGATCATCCAGCAGACCCGCCGCATCTCCTCGATCACGAGCGCACTGATCACCTTCTCCCACAGTGGCCGCACGGCGGGACAGCGCCTGCGCGACGAACTCGTCGACCTGCGTCACCTCACCGAGGAGACCCTCAAGCTGCTACGGCTGCAGAACGACGGTAAGAACATCCGCATCCTCAACCACTGCGAAGGACGGGACAAAGTGCGGGGCGACGCCCAGCGCATCCAGCAGGTGCTGGTGAACCTTCTGACCAACTCGCGCGACGCCAGTCCGCCGGGCTCCACCATCACTGTAACCGACAGTAGCAATGACACCTCGGTAACACTCACGGTTACAGATCAGGGCTCCGGCATCCCGAAAGAGCTGCAAAAACGCATCTTCGAGCCGTTTTTTACCACCAAAGACCCCGGAAAAGGCACTGGACTGGGGCTTTCGCTGGTCTACAACATCGTCTCCGACCTCGGTGGCACGATCCATATCGAAAGCCCCGTTGATACCTTGAGTGACACTGGCACCCGGGTTATTGTTACGTTCCCTAAGTACTCACCGCGCACGGAAGGCGCGGCTGCGGAACGGCAAGGACCCCTGAGCCAGCGGTACAACAGTGCGAAGTCAGAGCAGTCGGCTCCCGCGGAGCGCCTGACCAGCACAGCATCGAGGTAGGCACGGCCTCCGGGACAAGACCATGAGCCATCTGCTGATCGTAGAAGATGAAGACATCATTCGCGGAGCCCTCCGTCGGTTGTTGGAGCGCAACGGCTACGAGGTGAGCGAAGCGCACAGCGTGCAGGATGCCGTCGACAACCACGACCTGGACAGCTTCGACGTCATCATCAGCGACCTGCGCCTGCCCGGCGCACCCGGCACCGACCTCATCAAGCGCACCCCCACGCCCGTCCTCATCATGACCAGCTACGCCAGCCTGCGTAGCGCCATCGATTCGATGAAGATCGGCGCGGTGGACTACATCTCCAAGCCCTTCGAGCACGACGAGATACTCAACGCCATCTCCCGCGTCATCAACGAAGGCATCAAGCAGCGCAACATCATGCGCCGCCATCCGCGCCCCAACGAGACACCGGTCAAGGGCATGTACGGCAGCTGTCCGCAGATGCTCGAACTGTTCCGCCGCATCCGTAAGGTGGCGATGACCAATTCCTCGGTGCTGATCCAGGGCGAATCCGGCACCGGCAAGGAACTCGTGGCGCGCGCCGTACACGAGGCCAGCTCGCGCCGCGACTCCAACCTGATTTCGGTGAACTGTGCGGCGATTCCCGAGAACCTGATCGAATCCGAGCTCTTCGGCCATGAAAAGGGCGCCTTCACCGGTGCCACCTCCACCCGCACGGGTCTGGTCGAGGCAGCCAACAACGGCACGCTGTTCCTCGACGAGATCGGCGAGCTGCCGCTCGAAGCCCAGGCGCGCCTTTTGCGCGTGTTGCAGGAACACGAGATCCGCAAGGTGGGCTCGGTACAGTCGCAAAAGGTGGACGTGCGCCTGGTGGCCGCCACGCACCGCGACCTCAAGCAGTTCGTGCGCGAGGGCCGCTTCCGCGAGGATCTTTTCTACCGCATCAACGTCATGCCGCTGCACCTGCCGCCACTGCGCGAGCGCGGCAACGACATCCTGGAGCTGGCCGACCGCATCCTCTACAACACCTGCAAACGGCTGGGCATGGAGCAGATGAGCTTCAGCGCCGATGCCATCCAGGCCATCACCACCTATCCCTGGCCCGGCAATGTGCGTGAGCTCGAGAACGCGATCGAGCGCGCCGTGATCCTGACCGAGGACAACGTCATCGCCATGGAATTGCTGGGCCTCGACGTGGAACTGGTGAAGATCGATGGCAAGAATGCCTATCGCACCGACAAGCCGGAGAAGGAAGAGAGCACTTCCGGCACCATCGAGAACGATCCCTCGGAAGACCTCTCGCTCGAAGAGTATTTCCAGCGCTTCGTACTGGAACATCAGGACCACATGAACGAAACCGAGCTGGCCAAGAAGCTCGGTATCAGTCGCAAGTGTCTGTGGGAGCGCCGTCAGCGCTTCGCCATCCCCCGCCGCAAACGCAGCAGCAGTTCCTCTTCCTGAGCTAGCCCTCCCCCTCAGCCCTGCCGAAAATGCCGGCTTCTCAAGCCCCGGCCAGCCCTTTTGCGCTCCTCGGACGAGCTTCCACAATGCGTTACCGTGTTACCGAATTGGTTACATTTCTAAACGCGAAGTAACAGATTTTCGAAGTGTTACCGCCGTTTCGGCCCCTCCATTCCAATATAACCATTTGATTTTATTGAAATTCATGTTTTTTACACAAACTGGCACAAAGCGTGCATTATTTGGGGAGGACAAGCAACAAGAACAACAAGATAACAATAAGCAGAACAAGCTTGCCGCATTACTTCCGAGACTGACGGTAACGCCAGAAAACCGGAGAAGACTGCGTAGCAGCGACGGTTTGGATCGAGGAAGTGTTGTTTGCCAGGGGTATCCCCATTTGTTTTTCCGGTCAATGACCATCGAGAACAATAACAGGGCATGGATGTCTATTAGCTAACAAAAACAATAAATGGCTAGTGCTTCGAGAACCCGGGAAGGTTTCGACCTTCCCGGGTTTTTAATGTCTGATGCTTTTTCCCGGCTCCAGACTGTGCGGCCCTGCCCGCACCTTGTGTATTGCCCCGAATCAGGCACAGCGGTGTAAAATGCCGGCACTTTTGCAACACCGTTTTGGATGGGCCTGCGTATTTCAAGTTCTCCAACATCGTCCCGCCCGACACCGCCCCACCTGCATGTGATCAGCAGGGCCGAACACGGTATTTCGCGGCAACAAATCAGTCCCAATTGCCTCAAGGTGCTGTACGCCCTCAATGATGCGGGCTATCAAGCCTTCATCGTCGGTGGTGGTGTGCGCGACCTGCTCCTGGGCCTGCGCCCGAAAGATTTCGACATAGCCACCAACGCCACGCCGGAAGAAATCCGGGCGCTGTTCCGCAACTCCCGCATCATCGGTCGCCGCTTCCGCATCGTGCACGTGCATTTCGGCCGCGAGATTCTCGAGGTCTCGACCTTCCGCGCGCTTACCCATGACCAGGTGGAAGTCGTCGAAGGAGGCCTGACCAAGGCCGAACGGCACCTGGATTCGGTGCAGTCGAGCGACGGGATGATCCTGCGCGACAACGTCTACGGCACCATCGAAGAAGACGTGATGCGCCGTGACTTCACGGTGAATGCGCTCTACTACACCGTGCGCAATTTCGAAGTGCACGACTATGTCGACGGCCTCGCCGACATCGACCGCCGCTGTCTGCGCATGATCGGCAACCCCGAGCAGCGCTACCGCGAGGATCCGGTGCGCGTGCTGCGCGCGATCCGTCTCGCCGCCAAACTGAATTTCAGCATCGAGCCCGTCACCGAAGCGCCGCTACGTCCCTGCGCGCAGTTGCTGCGCTCGGTGCCGGCAGCGCGTCTGTTCGATGAATTCATGAAACTGTTCTTCGCCGGCGTGGGCGAGCAGACCTTCGAGCTGCTCTGCCACTACGGCGTGTTCGAAGTGCTCTTCCCTGCCACCGGTGCCGCGCTCGCCAATCCGGAGCGCCATGAGCAATACCTGAAGCTGCTGCATCTGGCCTTCGCCAACACCGATGCGCGCGTGAACGAAGACAAGAGCGTGACTCCCGCCTTCCTCCTCGCCGTCATCCTGTGGCCCGCGCTGCAGGAGAGGATGAAACAGATGCTGGCCGATGGTGTTCCCGCCGTGCCGGCACTGCAGGAAGCAGGACTTTCCGTATTGATGCAGCAGGTCGAACGCATCGCGATTCCGAAACGCTTCAGCGTGCCGATGCGCGAAATCTGGGAACTGCAATTGCGTCTACCCAACCGCCGCGGCAAACGCGCTCATCAGCTGCTCGCCAACAAGCGCTTCCGCGCCGCCTACGATTTCCTGATGCTGCGCGAAGCCTCGGGTGAGGATCTGGACGGACTGGGGGCTTGGTGGACCGAGTTCCAGCAAGCCGATTTCCAGCGCCAGCAAGAACTCATCGACACACTCGATCGCCGCGCGACTCACTCCCGTCCGCGCAAGCGCCGCGTGAGATCACGCCGCGGCAAGGCCCCGCAGCAACCACCTGTCGACAATGTCTGAAACACGGAAACCCCAGGTGACGGACAGCGCAGCACAACAACCGAGTCCGCCGCGTTACATCGTGGTGGAAGGCCCAATCGGCGTCGGCAAGACCTCGCTGGCCAAGCGCCTGGCGGAGACCTTCAACTACGAAATGCTGCTGGAGAAGAGCGAAGAAAATCCCTTCCTCGCTCGCTTCTACCAGGCACCGCGGCAGATGGCGTTGGCGACGCAGTTGTTCTTCCTGTTCCAGCGCGCACAGCAGCTGCAGGAACTGCGCCAGAGCGACATGTTCGAACCCGTGCGTGTCGCCGACTTCCTGATGGAAAAGGACCGCATCTTCGCGCGACAGAACCTCGACGCCGACGAATTCGCGCTGTACGAGAAGGTCTACGAGCATCTGACCATCGATGCGCCCACGCCCGATCTCGTGATTTATCTGCAGGCGCCGGTGGAAGTATTGATGCAGCGCATCCAGCAACGCGGCATTCCCGCCGAGCAGCTGATCAAGGAGGACTACCTCCTCGCGCTCAGCGACGCCTATGCCGACTTCTTCCACTATTACGACGCCAGCACCTTGTTGGTGGTGAACAGCAGCGAGGCCGACTTCGTGCACAACGACGAGCACTACAACCTGCTGCTCAAACAGGTATTGAGCCTACGTCCAGGCACACGCAACTACTTCAACCCCGCACCCAGCTTGCTCTGATGCGGCGCGGCTCCGGCCGAGCGCCGGCGCTATAATGCCCGCCCCTTTGCCAGAGGACTTCACCGTGGCCAAGATCACGCTTCACACCCTGCAGGAAATGAAGCAGCGCAAAGAGAAATTCGTTTGCCTCACTTCCTATGACGCCACTTTTGCCCGCTTGAGTTCACGCGCCGGCGTGGAAGTATTGCTGGTGGGCGATTCCCTCGGCATGGTGCTGCAGGGCCACGATTCGACGCTGCCGGTGACGATGGAAGATCTCATCTACCACGTGCAGTGCGTCAAACGCGGCAACGAAGGTTCGCTGCTGCTCGCCGACCTGCCCTTCATGGCCTACGCCTCCGAAGCGCAGACGCTGGAGAACGCCGCGCGATTGATGCGCGCCGGCGCGCAGATGGTGAAGCTCGAAGGCGGCGCCTGGATCGCGGAGACCACGCATCTGCTCACCGAGCGCGGTATTCCCGTGTGTGCCCACATGGGCCTGACGCCGCAATCGATCAACCGCATCGGCGGCTTCCGCGTGCAGGGCCGCGATCCGCAAGTGGCCAACACCATGATCGAAGAAGCACTGTTGCTCGAATCACGCGGCGCCAACCTCCTCTTGCTCGAATGCGTGCCGCAGCAACTGGCGCGCACGATCACCGAACGTCTGAGCATTCCCGTGATCGGCATCGGCGCCGGTCCCGACGTGGATGGCCAGATCATGGTGGTCCACGACGTCCTCGGCATCTCGCCCATCACTCCCCGTTTCGTGAAGAACTTCCTGCCGGACTCGACGGACGGCATCCCGGGCGCCATCGCCGCCTACGTCAAGGCAGTGAAGGAGAAGCGTTTCCCAGCTCCGGAGCATTGCTATGACTGAGTTGCAGATCCTCAACGACATCGCCGCGCTGCGCGCCTGGCGTGAAGAAGTCGCCGCCCGCAATCTACGCGTGGGTCTGGTGCCGACCATGGGCAATCTGCACGCCGGCCACATCTCCCTCGTCCACGCCGCCAAGGCCGAGTGCGACGTGGTGCTTGCCACCATCTTCGTGAACCCGCTGCAGTTCGGCGCCAACGAAGATCTCGATCGTTATCCGCGTACCTTCGAAGCGGACTGCAAGGCACTGCAGGAGGCCGGTGCCAATGCCGTCTTCGCACCCGAGCCGAGCGAACTCTATCCCCGCGGCCTCGGGGCTCAGACGCGCATCAGCGTGCCCGGTCTGTCGGAGCTCCACTGCGGCAAGACGCGCCCTGGACATTTCGATGGTGTCTGCACGGTGGTGACCAAGCTCTTCAATCTGACGCAGGCACACGATGCCTATTTCGGCCTGAAGGACTACCAGCAGTTCCGCATCATCAGCACCATGGTGGAAGACCTGAACCTGCCGATCCGTCTGCATGGCGTGCCCACCGTGCGCGGCATCGATGGCCTGGCCCTGAGCTCTCGCAACGGCTACCTGAGCCCCGAGCAACGCGAGCTGGCGCCGCATCTCTATCGTGTATTGCAGCTGACCGGCGCGCGTGTGAGTGGTGGGGCAACCGACCTGCGCGCCCTCGAGCGTGAAGCTGTGGAAGCCTTGAAAACTGCGGGTTTCCGCCCCGATTACGTCGCCATCTGCGATGCCGAGACGCTGTTGCCCGCCGAAGACGACACCGATTCCATCATCCTGCTCGGCGCCGCCTGGCTGGGCGAAACCCGGCTGATCGACAACGTGCTGCTCTGAGCCCGCTGTCCACTCGAGCGCGCGGATTTGCCCGGCCGGGTGCGAACTGGGATAATGCGCCCCCTTTCGGGCAGGTCCGCAAGTGACCCTGAAAAGAGGTATTGAAGCCGTGCAAACCCTGATGTTGAAAGCCAAGCTGCATCGCGCCTGCGTAACCCATTCCGAACTCGATTACGAAGGCTCCTGCGCCATCGACGGCAACCTGCTGGATCTGGCCGGTATCCGCGAGTACGAACAGATTCAGATCTACAACGTCACCAACGGCGAGCGCTTCACCACCTACGCCATTCGTGCCGAAGCCGGCAGCCGCATCATCTCCGTCAATGGCGCAGCGGCACACAAGGCCGCCGTGGGCGATCGGGTCATCATCTGCGCCTACGCCTCCTACAGCGAAGCGGAACTCGTCAACCACAAACCCAAGCTGGTTTACCTCGACGAGCAGAACAACGTCACCCGCACCGGCAACGCCATTCCCGTACAGCTCGCCAGCTGAACCGAGACCTTCACCCGCGCATCCATCCGCGCATCGGAAGGTGTGACGCAAAGGCGCCACACCTTCGGTAACTCTCCCATCGCTTTCAGCAGCAGCTACCGCTGACCTTCTGCTATCGCGCTTTGCACGATTTGCACTTTTTGCTCAGAAAGCGAAAGACACAGCAAAAACCGCGCAAGTTGTGTGAAAAAGCAGCGCTCAAGCTTTCTAAACTCATCACAAGCCCCTATGGTTTTTCCTAACTCCGGCCCGTTCCGACAAGGACTGGGGTGAAGGCAAGAAGACGGCGCGTGCGTTTCACCACTGCGCTGTAAAGCCTGCGGCGGTGGTTACGCGTCGATAGGAAACAGTACTCACAGTCTTCTCAAATCAACCGTTTGAAGAGAGGGATCTGGAATGAAATGTTTTTACTATCTGTCTCCCACCTTGGCCGAAACCAGCAAGATCTCGGACGACCTGCGTGCCTCCGGTGTCAACGATTGGTTCATCCATATCGTGAGCAAGAATGAAGCGGGGCTACAGCGACAGCGGCTGCGTTCCAGCAACTATCTCGAAACCCTGGACTTCGTACGCGAAGGCATGATCGGTGGTTGTATCGGTCTCGTCGCCGGTCTCATCTTCTGTGCGGCAGTCATGTACATGCAGCCCTTCGAAGCGGCCTTGCCATGGGTGGCCTACGCGGCCGCGCTCATCGTGCCGACGGGCTTCGGCGCGTGGCTGGGTGGCTTGGTTGGTTTGTCCAACGAGAACAAGAAGCTGCAGCCCTTCCATAGCGCCATCGAAGACGGTCAGTACCTGATCCTCATCTATGCCAGCAACAAGGAAGAGGCCAAGATCCACGCCATGATGGAGCGCCTGCATCCCGAGGCGAAGCTCGTCGGCCTCGACCCTCACTTCTACAATCCCTTCGCCGAGCCGCAATTGGTCTGAGCCGAATAGTCGGTCAAGCTCGTCACGCTGCCCTGGCAGCGACAACAATAGAGCACTACCGAGACTACGGGGCTGCACGAAGCCCCGTAGTTTCCCGTCTTGCAATCGCGTTTACGACCTCGCACACTCGGGCACTTTCTCGAGCCCAGTCACCAGCGAGGAACCCGTGTCAGACGCAAAAATCTATCCTGTCAGCGCCGCTTTGGCTGGCAAGACTCATCTCGATTTTCCAACCTATCAGCGCTTGTATGACGAGTCGATCAATTCGCCGCAGACCTTCTGGCCACGCATGGCCAATGACTTTCTCACTTGGTCCAAACCCTGGGACAAGCTCAGCGAAAGCGATCTGCGCCAAGGGCGCGCCGCCTGGTTCATCGGCGGTCAGCTCAACGCCGCGGTGAACTGTCTGGATCGTCATCTGCCCGCACGTGCCAATCAGATCGCGATCCTGTGGGAAGGCGATGAACCCGGCGTAGACCGCACCGTCACGTATGCGGAACTGCACGACCAGGTGTGTCGCCTCGCCAATCTCTTGCGCGCCCGCGGCGCCCGCAAGGGCGACCGCATCTGCATCTACATGCCAATGATTCCCGAAGCCGCAGTGGCCATGCTGGCCTGTGCGCGCATCGGCGCGATCCACTCGGTGGTGTTCGGTGGTTTTTCACCGGACGCGCTCAAGGATCGCATCCTCGATTCCGACTGCCGCATCGTGATCACCGCCGACGAGGGCATTCGCGGTGGCCGTCGCATTCCGCTCAAGGCCAATACCGACAGTGCTCTCAACAGCTGTCCCGACGTGCATACCGTCATTGCAGTACGTCGCACGGGCAATCCGGTGAATTGGGTGCAAGGACGTGATCTTTGGTACGACGAAGAACTGCCCAAACAAAGCACCTCATGCGAAGCGGAAGCGATGGACAGCGAAGATCCGCTCTTCATCCTCTACACCTCGGGTTCCACCGGCAAACCGAAGGGCGTGCTGCACACAACTGGCGGTTATCTGCTGCATGCAGCAATGACGCACAAGTACGTGTTCGATTATCACGACGGTGACATCTACTGGTGTGCCGCCGACGTGGGCTGGGTGACGGGCCACTCGTACATCATCTACGGCCCGCTCATCAACGGCGCCACCACGCTGATGTTCGAAGGCGTGCCGACCTATCCCGATGCCTCGCGCTTCTGGCAGGTAATCGACAAGTACAAGGTCAATCAGTTCTACACCGCACCCACCGCCATCCGCGCGCTGATGGCCCAAGGTGATGAACCGGTGAAACGTACTTCACGCGAATCGCTGCGCATCCTCGGCAGTGTTGGCGAACCGATCAATCCAGAAGCTTGGGAGTGGTACTACCACGTCGTCGGCAACGGCCGCTGTCCGATCATGGATACCTGGTGGCAGACCGAGACCGGTGGCCACATGATCACGCCACTGCCCGGTGTCACGCCGCTCAAACCCGGCTCCGCCACCCTGCCCTTCTTCGGCGTGAAACCTGCCCTTGTCGATGCCGAAGGCAAACTGATCGAAGGCGAGGGCAGCGGCAACCTCGTGATCACGCAGTCCTGGCCAAGCCAACTGCGTACCGTATATGGCGATCATCAACGTTGTATCGACACCTACTTCAGCACCTACCCCGGCTATTACTTCACCGGCGACGGTGCGATGCGGGACGCCGATGGTTTCTGGTGGATCACCGGCCGCGTCGACGATGTACTCAATGTTTCCGGTCATCGCCTGGGTACGGCGGAGGTGGAAAGCGCACTGGTGCTGCATCCCTCGGTGGCGGAAGCCGCGGTGGTCGGTTATCCGCACGACATCAAGGGCCAGGGCATCTATGCCTACGTCACGCTGATGGTGGGAGTGGAACCGAGCGAAGAACTGCGCAAGGAGCTGCTTGCGCTGGTGACGAAGGAAATCGGTGCCATCGCCAAACCCGACGTGATCCAGTGGGCACCGGGGCTGCCGAAGACGCGCTCCGGCAAGATCATGCGCCGCATCCTACGCAAGATCGCCGCGAACGAAACCGACAACCTCGGCGACGTGTCGACCCTGGCCGATCCTTCGGTGGTGGAGAACCTGCTCGCCAATCGACCACAGCACTAAATATCAGTTCGTTCCAAAACAAAAAGGGCAGCTCGAGAGCTGCCCTTTTCGCACATCACTCTTGTGAAGCTATTTGCCTGAGTCCTGATTGAGCAGGTTCTCGAGCAACTCTTGATACTGCCGTTCGATGCGCGCGCGACGATAGCCGTTCGCAATCACGATCAAGAGCACCAGACACAGCACCGTGACGATCAGCGGCAACATCACCGCCATGGTCTGCAGCGTGGTCATGTCGACGCTGTTCTCTTCCAATCTCTGCATCGCGGCGAAGGGGCTGACGAGTATCGGCGCTGCGTACAACATCGTGAAATAGAAGATCAGGATGCCGGCGACCAACACCGGAGCAATGCTGCGCCAGGAACCCACGAGAATCTTGCGGCGTTTCAGAAATTCGGCTGCTTGCGCGTGGGTGGGCGTCATTTCTTGCGTCTTAGTCTTCTTCATAAACCTCACTCATCGAGCACACTGCGCACGGGGGCTTGCAGCGACACCGTGCTACCGTCGCTGAACTGCAGACTGAGCTCGACCTCGGAACCCGGCACGAGCTCTGCGCTGAGGTCTTCCAGCATCAGATGCGCGCCACCGCTCTTGAGCAGCAGCTCACCCTTGGCGGGAACGTTCAGCGAGGAAATGGACATCATGTGCAGCATGCCACCGTGGTCCATCGTGTCGTGCAGCGTGACTTTGCCTGCAGCACTGCTCGCCGCACCGACCAGAGCGACTTCGGCATCGGTGGTGTTGCGCAGTTTCATGTAGGCCGAACCTGCGGCGCCGCCGGGCGGCGGTGCGCGCACGTAGGCATCCTCCACCACGATGTCGGCCTGCGCCAGGGCACAGGCGCCGGTGAGGGCCAGACTCAATAGAATGCGTTTCATTACTACTACCTCTTCATTGTGCCGTCGCAGGACGTGCTGCGCGGGCGGGATGCTGTTCGAGTACGCGGGGCGCCGCTTGCTGTGCGGCGCGCGCGGCGGGAGAAAGATCTTGTTGCGGCAGCGCTTCTTCCGCGAGTGCGGCAGGCGCAGTGCCGATGGTGATCAGAATGCCCGGCGTGCCGCTGATGCCGATGTTGCCACGCAGGCGCTCGCCGCCGACGGCATCGCGCATCACCTTGTAGATCCAGCGGCCCTCCTCGTCGTTGCGGGCATTGATGACGAAGGTCGCTTCGCGGCGCTGAATGTCCTGCGCGATCTCACCCAAGGTGTTCATGATCTCGAGGCTGCGCGCGCTCAGCTGCGATGCATCGAGCGGCTTCAGCTCGACACGGTTCTTGCGCGACTCCGCCAGACGTTCGCGTGCGGCCAGTAGTTCCGGCCGCTGCGAGCCCAGACGTGCCGAGCGGTTCAGCAAGGACTCGGCCTGATCGTATTGGCCTTTGTTGCGGGCTTCGTCGGCGAGCGCAATGTAACGCAGGGCAATCTCTTCCAGCCCCTGCAGTGCGACGGCGTTTTCCGGATCGATGCGCAGCACTTCGGTGTAGCGGTCATAGGCACTGTTGCCGGCCGGTGTCATCAGCCGATTGGCATCGAAGTCCTGCTTCGCGGCGTACAACAGGTCCGCCAGCATGCGCTGACGGCGGATGTATTCGAAATCCGGCGCGGGATCCGGCTCGGGTTCGGGCTCGATCGGATTGCCCGTGTAGATCACGGGCTCGGGCTTGTTCTGGCAGCCGCTCAAGGCGAGCGTCGCTGCGATCACCAGGAGGCTGCCTACACGTACGACGCTTAGCTTCATAACGCTCCTCGGAAGGGAATGTAGTCCAGCGGGTCACCCGCACGGATGGCCTCGCCGCGCGGGATCACTGCGAGGCCATCGGCCCAGGACAGCGAGCTCAGCAGGCTCGAGCCCTGGTCGGTAAAGGGCAGCGCCAAGGGTAGTTCACCGTGTCGATACTGCAAGCGCACGCGTTGATATTCCTGCCGCGAGCCCGGGGCGACTTCGAAGCCCGCCTGCACGGTCTGAGTCGGTAGACTGACGTCGCAGGCGCCCTGCAACTTGAGCAGGTAGGCGCGTACCAGCACCAGCCAGGTGACGAATACGGCCACGGGATTGCCCGGAAGTCCGAAGAAAGGCGTTTGCCCAATGCGGCCGAACGAAAAGGGCTTGCCGGGCTTGATGGCAAGCTTCCACAGTTCCAACTGCCCGAGTTCTTCCACCGCTGCCTTGACGTGGTCGGCGTCGCCGACGGAGACCCCACCCGTGGAAATCACGCAGTCGGCCTGAGCCGCCGCATCGCGCAGCGCCTGGCGCACCTGGGCGGGATCGTCCTTGATGATGCCCATCCGCACGACCTTCATGCCAAGCCCCTGCAGCAGGCCCTGTAGCACGTAGCTGTTGGAATCGTGCAATTGGCCGGGCGCCAGGGGCTGGCCGGGTGGCACCACTTCGTCACCGGTGGTCATGATGGCGATGGTGAGAGGCTTGAAGACTGGGATTTCCGCCAGTCCCAGGGAAGCGAGCAGACCGAGATCCTGCGCCACGAGGCGCCGGCCGCGTGCCAGCACCAGATTACCGGCAGCGATGTCATGGCCACGGGCGCGGATGTTCTGCCCCACCCGCGGCACTTCCATCACCGCGATCTGCTCACCCTGACGGCGCGTGTCTTCCTGCATCACCACCGCCTCGGCGCCGGGTGGAATGGGAGCACCGGTGAAGATGCGCGCTGCGGTGCCGGGTTCGAGCGGAGTGCCGGGATGTCCTGCGGCAATGACCTGACTCACCGGCAACACGGCACCAGCCGCCGCAACGTCAGCCACGCGCAGGGCGTAGCCGTCCATCGCGCTGTTGTCATAGGCCGGCACGTCGACGGCGGAGAGTTGGTCGGCCGCGAGGATGCGTCCCAGACAGTCCTGCAGAGGCAGGGTTTCGATGGAGCTCACGGTGCCGGCCTGAGCCAACAGGCGCGCCAAGGCATCGGCAACGGGGGTGAGCGGCAGCGTCATCGCGGGTTCTCGTTACGACTTACGGGACAAAGGTCGGCCATTTTACCCCAAGCCCCACACGAGCAGCCCAACCCCAGCTGAATGAGCGGGCATCCGGCTCACCTTGTATAATCGCGCGCCTTTGCCTCAGCGGTGTTCCTCGTGCCACTCGAAGTACTGATCCTCATTCCTGCCATCTGCTTCATCGGCGGCTTCTTTTCCACGCTCGCCGGCCTGGGCGGTGGTCTCTTCACCCTCGCCAGCACTTCGCTGCTGTTGCCGGTGTCCGTGGTGGTGCCGCTCAACGGCGTGCTGATCCTGGCGGGCCAGATGACGCGCGTGGTGCAGTTCTACAAGCACATCGATTGGAGCATCACCCTGCCCTTCATCCCAGGTTCGGTCCTGGGCGCAGCGCTCGGCACCTTCATCTACTTCACGATTCCGGAGACCTTTCTCGCGTTCGTGCTGGCCTGCGTGCTGCTGTGGTTTTGTTGGGTGCCACCGTCCGATCTGGCGCGCCGCGTGGCGGCACGCATTCCGCAGCCCTTCTTCTGGGTGGGCGTGGCCCACACCTTCCTGTCCACGGTGAGCGGCGCCGGCGTGCTGTTCCAATCGATGATGGTCAACAGCAAGCTGCCCAAGGAAGGCATCGTCGCCACCATCGCCGCGACACTGCTGTTCATGGCGCTGTTCAAGTCGCTGGGCTATCTGGTGGCGGGCTTTGACTACCGTCCCTATCTGGTGGTGATCGGTCTGAGCTGGATCGCCGGCATCACCGGCACGATGGTGGGCAAGATGTGCCTGGACGTACTGCCGGATCGTTATTTCCGCATGCTGATCCGGGTGGTGATCACGGCGTTCGCTTTGCGTCTGTACTACCAGGTTTGGCTGAACCTGACTTCTTCTTGAGTTTGCGCCGCGGCTGGGCGTTGCGTTCCCCCTCCTGCGCGGGTGCAGGAGCCGGCGGTGGCGCCTCGACACTGACTTCCGCCGTCGCCGGCGTCTCGGGCGGCGTGTAGTTGCACAGCTTCTGCAGCACCGCAGTGAGTGCGGCGGCGCGCGAGCGCTGCTTGATGCCGAAGGTTTCGAAGATCTTCTGCGTACCCACCACGCTGTTGGCGATCCAGGGCGCCTCGACCGCTTCCTTGCTGATCTGCAGTTGCGGCAACAGCGCCGAAAGCTCAGGATCGTACTTCGCCGCTTCCTGAATCACCTGCTCCACGAAGGTTTCCTGCGCCACCGGCTGCAGCGCGCAGTAGTGGTAGACGCCCCACACTTCCGCCTGGCAATCCACCTGCCGCGTGATGCCCAGCAGCACGCGCGCGACGTCGGCGGAAGGAGTCGGACAGAAGCGTTGATTCCTGACCACGAGCTTGCCCTCGTTCTGGCGCACGCTCGTCAGCAGATTCTCGAAATAACCGGACTTGCTCGTGTCGAACACCCAATCCGTGCGCAGGATGACGTGCGTGGGTAAGAGCTCACGTATCGCGCGCTCGGCGCCGAGCTTGCTCTGACCGTAGCGCGACTGCGGGTTGGTCTCGTCCTCTTCGCGATAGGGATGGACCTTGCGACCGTCGAACACCTGGCTGCTGGAGTGATGGAGCAGCGGCACCTGCAGCTTCTGGCAGACCTCCGCCACCTCGGCCGCGCCGAGCGTGTTGACCTGGTCGCAGCGTCGCGCCGCATCAGCGTCGCTTTCTGCAGCAGCGATGTCGTCGAAGCTGGCGACGTAGATGACCTGGGTCGGATTGAGACGGCTGAGCGTCTTTACGAGCTCGGGCTTCTGCAACGAAAGAAACTCTTCGGTGGCCAGCGCCGTGTGGACCTGGTCTTCACGTACCAGCGCCTCGACGAGCGCCTGACCAACGGGACTGTCGGCGCCGAGGATGAGGAGATTCACGTGAGGGACTTGCTCCTGACGATGGATCCGGGATCAAAACGGAATGTCGTCGTCGAAACCATCCATGTTGGGCGGGGGAGTCGGCTGCGACTGCGGCGAAGAGCTCGGACGCGCGTTGCTGCGCGGTGCGCTGGCCTGATAGCCGCCACCGTTGCCGCCCTGGTAGGAACCGTCACCGGCACCGCGGCTGTCGAGCATCTGCATCTCGGTGGCGATGATCTCGGTGGCGTAACGCTTGATGCCGTCCTGCTCCCAGGAACGGGTCTGCAAACGACCCTCCACGTACAGCTTCGACCCCTTGCGCACGTATTCGGCCACGATTTCGGCCAGACGTTGATAGAACACGACGCGATGCCATTCGGTGCGTTCCTGGTTCTCGCCCGTGTTCTTGTCCTTCCACGTTTCCGAAGTGGCCAGGCTGAGGTTGGTCACGGCACCGCCGTTGGGGAGGTAGCGGGTTTCGGGATCCTGCCCGACATTCCCTACCAGAATGACCTTGTTGACACCTCTACTAGCCACTGTGACCTCCACGTGCTTCCGTCGAAAAAGTTGCGCTCAAGTCTAGCATCACGCCGGGAAAATGCACGGATGACTTGGCCCTTCCACTGAGGGGGTGGCTATAATCGGCCGTTTCGCTCCAGCAGCCTTGGCTCACTCGCATGGACAACATCACCCTTCGGGGCGCGCGCACCCACAACCTGAAGAACATCGATCTGACCATCCCCCGCGACAAGCTGGTGGTGATCACCGGATTGTCAGGCTCGGGTAAGTCTTCTCTCGCCTTCGACACACTCTACGCCGAAGGGCAACGCCGCTACGTGGAATCGCTATCCACCTATGCGCGACAGTTCCTGTCGATGATGGAGAAACCCGACATCGACCAGATCTCCGGTCTTTCTCCCGCCATCTCGATCGAACAGAAGTCCACCTCGCACAACCCCCGCTCCACCGTAGGCACCATCACCGAGATCTACGACTACCTGCGACTGTTGTTCGCACGCGTCGGCGATCCCTACTGCCCCGAGCACAACCTCAAGCTCGAAGCGCAGACCGTGAGCCAGATGGTGGACCAGGTGCTGGCCCTGCCCGAAGGCACGCCGATGATGTTGCTGGCACCGGTGATTCGCGATCGCAAGGGTGAGCATCTGCATGTCTTCCATGAGCTCAAGAGCAACGGCTTCATCCGTGCCCGCGTCGACGGCATCGTGGTGGAACTCGACTACCCGCCGAATCTCGAAAAGAACAAGAAGCACACCATCGAAGTGGTGGTGGACCGATTCAAGGTGCGCGCCGATCTGGGCCAGCGTTTGGCGGAATCCTTCGAGACTGCCCTCAACATCGCCAATGGCATCGCCCTGGTGTCGCCGATGGAACAGGGCAAGGGCGATGAGATGGTGTTTTCGTCGCTGTTCGCCTGTCCGGAGTGCGGCCACAGCATCGCCGAACTCGAACCGCGGCTCTTTTCGTTCAACAACCCCGCCGGCGCCTGCGAAAGCTGTGATGGCCTGGGCGTTAAGCAATTCTTCGATGAGAAACGCGTGGTGGTGGACGACAGCCTCTCGCTCGCCGAAGGCGCCATCCGCGGTTGGGATCGTCGCAACGTCTATTACTTCCAGATGATCAAGTCGCTGGCCGATCACTACGGCTTCGCCATCGACGAGCCCTTCGCCAAGCTGCCCGCCAAGTTCCGCAAGATCATCCTGCACGGCAGCGGTAAGGAAGAGATCGCCTTCAGTTACGTGAACGAGCGCGGCGCCAGCTACAAGCGCACCGCAACCTTCGAAGGCGTGATTCCCAACATGGAACGTCGCTATCGCGAAACCGACTCGATCATGGTGCGCGAGGATCTCGCCAAGTATCTGAGCACGCAGAACTGTCCCGATTGTCAGGGCACGCGCCTGCGGCGCGATGCGCGTTACGTGTTCATCGATCGCCACAACCTGCCCGACATCACCAACATGACGATCGGCAAGGCGTCGGAATACTTCGCGAGCCTGAAGTTCAGCGGCAAGAAGGCGAACATCGCCGAGAAGATTCTCAAGGAAATCCAGGATCGTCTGCGCTTCCTCGTCGACGTCGGTCTCAACTACCTCACGCTGAGCCGCAGCGCGGAAACGCTTTCAGGTGGTGAAGCACAGCGCATTCGTCTGGCAAGTCAGATCGGTGCCGGCCTCGTTGGCGTGATGTACATCCTCGACGAGCCTTCGATCGGTCTGCATCAACGCGACAACGATCGACTGCTCGGCACACTCAAGCATCTGCGCGATCTCGGCAACACGGTGATCGTGGTGGAGCATGACGAAGATGCGATCCGCGCTGCCGATCACGTGATCGACATCGGCCCCGGTGCAGGCGTGCACGGTGGTGAAGTGGTGGCGCAGGGTACGCCGGCGCAGATCATCAAGAATCCCAAGTCGCTGACCGGGCGTTATCTGGCCGGCAAGGAAACGATCGCGATTCCGAAGAAGCGCCATCCGATCGATCCGAAGAAAAAACTCGTCTTGCGCGGCGCCAACGGCAACAACCTGAAGAATGTCACGCTGGAAGTGCCGTTGGGACTGATGACCTGCATCACCGGTGTGTCGGGTTCAGGTAAATCGACGCTGATCAACAACACGCTCTATCCGATCGTGGCCACCGCACTGAACGGCGCAACCACGCTCGATCCCGCGCCCTATGAGGCGATCGAAGGTCTAGAACATCTCGACAAGGTGGTCGACATCGACCAGAGCCCGATCGGTCGCACGCCGCGTTCGAACCCGGCCACCTATACCGGCGTCTTCACACCGGTGCGCGAACTCTTTGCCGGCACGCAGGAGGCACGTCTGCGTGGCTATCAGCCGGGTCGCTTCAGCTTCAACGTGAAGGGCGGCCGCTGCGAAGCCTGTCAGGGTGATGGCGTGGTGAAGGTGGAGATGCACTTCCTACCCGACATCTACGTCGCCTGCGACGTGTGCAAGGGCAAGCGCTACAACCGCGAAACCCTGGAAGTGAAGTACAAGGGCAAGAACATCTATGAAGTACTCGAGATGACGATCGAAGATGCGCGCGAGTTCTTCGATGCCGTACCGATGATCGCGCGCAAGTTGCAGACGCTGATCGACGTCGGCCTTTCGTACATCAAGCTCGGCCAGTCCGCCACGACTTTGTCAGGCGGCGAGGCGCAGCGCGTGAAGCTCTCGCGCGAATTGTCCAAGCGCGACACCGGCAAGACGCTCTACATCCTCGACGAACCCACCACGGGTCTGCATTTCCACGACATCAAGCAGTTGCTCAGCGTGCTGCACACCCTTCGCGATGAGGGCAACACGATCGTCGTGATCGAACACAACCTCGACGTCATCAAGACGGCGGACTGGATCATCGATCTGGGGCCGGAAGGCGGTGATGGTGGCGGTCAGATCATTGCGACAGGTACGCCGGAGCAGTTGGCGGAGATGAAGCACTCCCACACCGGGCATTACCTGAAAAAGATCTTGAGCAAGAAAAAATAACGAGCTTCACCAAGTCCCTTCAGTTGTACTCGCCAAAAGGTCCGTCCCTGGACCTTCACTGGCAGGCTTAGCGAGCGGAACGGAAACCCTTGCCCGGAGCACCGCGCCAGCGACGCGCGTCATTGGCACCGGGCTCGTGTACTTCTTCGAAACGGGCGAATTCAGCTACTTCCTGTGCATCGCTGCTGATGCGCACACTCGACAGCGAGGTGGTCTTGCCGGGTGCACCACGGCGGCGGTCGTCATCGGCTGCGATCAGCGCCACCGGCTCGGCGCCCACGCGGGCTTCGTATTTGGCGTACAGCTCGGGATGTTCGGCTTGGCTGATGAACTGCCGACGATGCGGCGGTTTGCCTTTGAATTCGGTGACACGCAGGGTGTCGGAATCGATACGCTCCACCTTCACTTGAGCCGCTGCACCCTGGGCGAGCAGGCCCCCGGCGACGATGGCAACGAGTGCTACGGATTTGGCGATGAGGGTCTTCTTCATAGTGCCTCCAGGTTGTTGAGGTGCAATTCGTGTTGCACCAGGTTGACTCACAACTTCGCGTCACGTAATCGTCAAAACTCGAAGTTTGAAGGAGGATAAATGATCACGAGCCACAGTAAATCACTACTTGTGATAACAATATCCTTTCGCAGCGAGCCAAACCGCAAGGAAAACGCACTACTTTTGTGCATCAAGCACCGCCTAAGGGCAATTTTCCAGCAAAAGTACGCCCAATCCCACTGCCATACAATTTAACTTGTTGATTTTTCTAGCACTTCATCCAGTGGCCCGCCCCTTGCAAGTTTGTCAGTGACCTGCCTGGCAACCTGCACGGAATTCGACCATGGCGCACCACAGTTCTTCGTTTCGCTTTCTTCCTCAGCTGTTTTTGCTGATGGTTTCTCTGGGTTTCAGTGCTGCAGCGCACGCCGAAGCGACCTCCCTCCCCCTGCATACTGCCGGTTCCGGCACGCTGTATCTCGATGGCCGCCTGGTGAATGCGGTGGACACGGAGCTCTTGCTCGACACGGGTTCTGGTTATGTCAGTCTCAGCCGCGAAACCTTCAACCGCGTGAAAGGCCATGCCGGAACCCGCTATCTGCGCGAAATTCACGGAGTGCTGGCGAACGGCAAGAGTGTGGCCGTGCCGGTCTATGCCATCGCGGAACTTTCTCTTGGCGCCAACTGCACGCTGTACAACGTCGAAGTAGCGGTGATGCCGAATGGCTCACGGGACATCCTCGGCCTCAATGCGCTGCGCCAGCTGCAGCCGCTGACCTTGCAGTTGGATCCACCGCAGCTCGTGGCAAACTGCTCGCACGACAGCTGAAGGTTCCCTCTCCGCTAGATGTCCTCTCATCTCTTCGTCTACGGCACGCTGCGTAGCGACTGCGGCGCCGTATATGGCGCTCTGCTCAATACCCATTTCGTTTTGTGCGGTTCAGCGCGTGTGCGTGGTGAGCTGTTCGAAATCGCTGGCTATCCCGGCCTGCACGCGAGTGAGGTTGAGAATGCTGGATGGGTAATAGGAGAACTTTATCGGTTGACGGGATCGTTCAGCGCATTCGACGTGCTCGATGACTACGAAGGTTGCAGCCCGCGGCATGCATCACCACACGAATACTCACGTCGTGTCTTGCCGGTGCAATTCGGAGAAGAAGTAGTGGAGGCCTACGTCTACTGCTACGAAGGCGAAGTGGATCCCGGCAAATACATTGCCTCGGGTGATTACCGGGAGTTTCTGAAGAACCAGAAAATTCGTGTGAGTCCGGCTTCCCGCTGAGCGGAAAGCCGGAACGTTCATTCAAACCGCGACGCCGCCCATCAACGCCAGGATTTCCTGGGTCTTGGCCTGCATCAAGGCAATGTCACCACGCGATTCGACGTTGAGACGAATCACCGGCTCGGTGTTGGACATGCGCAGGTTGAAGCGCCACTCAGGGAAGCTGAGGCTCACACCGTCGGTGTAATCGATGTCGATCGCATCGGCCTTGTAGTGCGCGAGCACTTTCTCGATCACGGCCTTGGCATCGTCGACCTTGCGGTTGATTTCACCACTGGCGGGAAAACGTGCAATGGCTTCTTCCACCAGCTGAGACAGCGGTTTGCCGGTGGTGCACAGCAGCTCGAGCACGAGCAGCCACGGAATCATGCCGCTGTCGCAGTAGAAGAAATCGCGGAAGTAGTGGTGCGCGCTCATCTCACCGCCGTAGATGGCGTCTTCACTGCGCATCTTCTCCTTGATGAAGGCGTGGCCGGATTTGCACTGCACGACCTGGCCACCGAATTCCTTCACTACGGCCTGCGTGTTCCAGGTCAGGCGCGGATCGTGAATGATCTTGCTGCCGGGGAAGCGCTTGAGGAAGGACTCGGCCAACAGCCCCACGATGTAGTAACCCTCGATGAAGCCGCCTTTCTCGTCGAAGAAGAAGCAGCGATCGAAGTCACCGTCCCAGGCCAGCGCCACATCCGCCTTCGCGGCGAGCAAGGCATCGATGGTCGGCTGACGGTTCTCTTCCAAAAGCGGGTTGGGCACACCGTTCGGGAAATTACCATCGGGCTCGTGGAAGACTTTCACGAACTCGAAGGGCAGATGGGGTTCGAGCAAGTCCACGATGCGGCCGGCGCCACCGTTGCCTGGGTTGCTCACCACTTTCAGCTTCTTGAGCGCGGAAAGATCGATGTAGGACAAAAGGTGCTCGACGTAGTCGGCCTTGGTGTCCACCTCACGCACGGTACCTTTCTTGGCCACATCAGGGAACTCGTTCTTTTCAGCGAGTTTGCGGATGTCTTCCAAACCCGTATCGCCGCTGATCGGACGCGATTCCTCGCGCACGAACTTCATGCCGTTGTAGTCCTTCGGGTTGTGGCTGGCGGTCACCACGATGCCGCCATCGACTTTCAGATGACTGGTGGCGAAGTAGATCTCTTCCGTGCCGCACTGACCGATGTTGAGCACGTCCACGCCGGAGTCGGTGAGGCCACGCGACAGCGCGTCGCAGAGCTGACGACTGCTGAGGCGGATGTCATAGCCCACTACGACTTGCTTCGGCTGCAGAAACGCTGCATAGGCGCGTCCGATGCGGTAGGCGATGTCCTCGTTGAGCTGGTCCGGAATACGGCCTCGAACATCGTAGGCCTTGAAACAGGTGAGGGCTTGTACAGCTGTCATGAGCTCATTCCTTGTACACGTTCTTGTAGAAGAAGTCGGTGGCTTCCATGAAACCGGGCACGCTGCCGCAGTCGAAGCGACGGCCTTGGAATTTGTAGGCGAGGACGCGACCCTGCTGTGCCTGCACCATCAAGGCGTCGGTGATCTGCAGCTCGCCGCCGCGGCCGGGAGGCGTTTCGCGCAGGATGTCGAAGATGTCGGGAGTGAGGATGTAGCGACCAATGATGGCGAGGTTGCTCGGTGCTTCTTCCTGCTTCGGTTTTTCCACCATCTTGCTGACACGCACGATGCCGGGAGCGATTTCGTCACCGGCGATCACGCCGTACTTGTGGGTCTGATCGTGCGGTACTTCCTCGACAGCGACGATGGAGCAGCGGTAATACTTGTAGAGTTCGACCATCTGCGACAGCACCCCCTTGTCGGGGTTGTAGCAAAGGTCGTCTGCCAGCAGTACGGCAAAGGGCTGATCGCCGATCAGGGTTTCGCCGGTGAGGATGGCATGGCCCAGGCCCTTCATCTCGATCTGGCGGGTATAGGAGAACACGGCCTCCTGCATGATGCGGCGGATCTCCCTCAGGTAGCCTTCTTTGTCGCTACCGGCGATCTGGTGTTCGAGCTCGTAGTTGATGTCGAAGTGGTCTTCGATGGCACGCTTGCCACGACCGGTCACCACCGCCATGCCGCTGATGCCGGCATCCAGCGCCTCTTCCACGCCATATTGGATGAGCGGCTTGTTGACCACCGGCAGCATTTCCTTGGGCATGGACTTGGTGGTCGGAAGGAACCGAGTCCCATAACCTGCTGCTGGAAACAGGCATTTCTTTATTGGCGAGTTTTTCATCGAAGACTTCCTATGCTTCCTGGCTGTTGTTAATTAATTGGGGAAGCACGGCCCGTGCCGTGCAGAAACTGGAAGGAGATGCCTACTTCTCTTTGGCTGGCTCCAAACCTGCGGGGATGTGACATGCAAGATCCTTGCTTGAGTGAGCCCGCATTATAGTGAGAAAGTTTTATGAGGTGAGCGACCCCGGTCATTTTGTGCAACACCGCTCAGTATGGGCTGTTGCGCTGCATCCGGTTAGGTATATGGCTATCGAACCTATATAATGTGCCGTTTTCAGCGCCAGGCGCCCGTTCCCGCATGATCCCTGTGCTGATGAAGCGGGACGAGCCACCAGGACTTATCAGGACCCCATGAATCAATTGTTCAGCCCCAAATCCAGCTACACCCGCGATGAATTGCTGTCTTGCGGCCACGGCCGGATGTTCGGCCCTGGCAACGCCCGTCTTCCCATCGGCAACATGTTGATGGTCGACCGTATCACCGAGATCAGTGCCACTGGCGGCAGCGAGGGCAAGGGCTACGTGGTGGCGGAATTGGACATCACCCCCGACCTGTGGTTCTTCAGCTGCCACTTCGAAGACGATCCGGTAATGCCCGGCTGTCTCGGCCTCGACGCCATGTGGCAGTTGGTGGGCTTCTACCTCGGCTGGCGCGGCAACCCCGGCAAGGGGCGCGCACTCGGCTGTGGCGAAGTGAAGTTCACCGGTGAAATCCTGCCGACGGCCACCAAGGTGCTGTACGAACTCGATATCAAACGCCTGATCGAACGCAAGCTCATCATGGGCATCGCCGACGGCCAGGTTTCTGTGGACGGCAAGGTTATTTATACTGCCAAGGCCTTGAAAGTCGGCCTTTTCAAGCCCAACGAGCGCTTGGGTTAATCCAGACCGCTGCGCCACGCCCCCGCATCATCACCCGCGAAATCAAGAGGTTCACTGTCAACATGCGTCGTGTAGTCGTCACCGGGATGGGCATCGTTTCCTGCATAGGCACGGATCAGCAAACGGTTCTTGCCTCACTCAGGGACAGCCGCAGCGGCATCGTTTACCGCCCGGAGTACGAGGAACGCGGCATGCGCAGCCACGTGGCTGGCGCCGTGGACATCGACTTCGCCGCCCACATCGACCGCAAGGATCTGCGCTTCATGGGTGCGGCCGCGGCCTATGGTTATTTGGCTCTCGCGCAGGCCATCCAGGACTCCGGCCTCACCGAAAACGAAGTGTCGAACATCCGCACCGGCATCATCATGGGCGCCGGTGGCTCCTCCACCGAAGACATGGTGGAAACCGCCGACGTACTGCGTGAGAAAGGCCTCAAGCGCATCGGGCCCTATCGCGTCACCCGCACCATGGGCAGCACCGTTTCCGCCTGTCTGGCCACCCCTTTCAAGATCAAGGGCGTCAACTATTCGATCTCTTCCGCCTGCGCCACCAGCGCACATTGCATCGGCAATGCCATGGAACTGATCCAGCTCGGCAAGCAGGACGTGGTCTTCGCCGGTGGCGGCGAAGCCGAACACTGGTCGCTCAGCTGCATGTTTGATGCCATGGGCGCGCTCTCCACCAAGTACAACGCCACGCCGGCCGTCGCTTCGCGTGCCTACGACGCCGATCGTGATGGCTTCGTCATCGCCGGCGGCGGCGGTGTGCTGGTGATCGAAGCGCTCGACCACGCCCTGGCCCGCGGCGCCAAGATCTACGCCGAACTCACCGGCTACGGCGCCACTTCCGACGGCCTCGACATGGTGGCCCCATCCGGCGAAGGTGCGATCCGCTGCATGCAGATGGCGATGGCAACGGCCAAGCGTCCAATCGACTACATCAACACCCACGGCACCAGTACCCCGGTCGGCGACGTGAAGGAAATCGAAGCCATCCGCGCCACTTTCGAAGACAAGCAGGTGCCCTTCATCAGTTCCACCAAGTCGCTCACCGGCCACTCGCTGGGCGCCACGGGAGTGCAGGAAGCGATCTACAGCCTCCTTATGATGCAGAACGACTTCATCGCCGCCTCCGCCCACATCGACAATCTCGATCCGGCCGTGGCCGACATGCCCATCGTTCGCACCCGCATGGACAACAAGCGTCTCGACGCCGTGATGTCCAATAGCTTCGGCTTCGGCGGCACCAACGCCACGCTGGTGTTCGAACGCTACGAAGGATGAATCCAGGAGCGACGGTAATGATCAGATCCTGTTCGTTGCGTCGCTGCCTACTCCTGGGTTCCCTCCTGCTCGCCGCCACCGCCCTGCCCGCGGTGGCGCAACTGCAAAGTTCCCCCACCTTGGGTTCCCCCACTTCCATCGTCGAGGGTGTGCTCCTGCCGGACGAAGCCTTTGCACTCAGCGGCTTCGTCGAAGCGGACGGCCATATCGCGCTCGTGTGGGAATTGCCCCCGCAAGGCTACTACCTCTACCGCAAGAGCCTGTCTGTGGAATTGCCTGACGGCACCGTACTGGAAGGTTATGACGTGCCGCAGGGCGTGATGGTCGAAGATGAATTCTTCGGGGAAAGCGAGGTGTACTTCGAACGTCTCTTGGTGCGCCTGCCGCTGCGCGAGGTGCCGGAGTCGGCCTTCACCAGGACCTCCGATGGTGCCCGCGAGCTTGAATTGCTCGTCTCCTACCAAGGCTGTGCCCAGGACAAGTACTGTTATCCGCAGCAACACACGGCGTTGACACTCGAGCTGCCCGAATAAACCTGCGGTTCGCCAGAGCCCGAACTTTCCCGTTTCCGCATCGGCCCACTTGAAGCCACCGGTAGTCCGCATCGCCGACTGCGCATCCCTGCGATCTTCACGCGCCGTTGCAGCGCTCTGCCACTACGACCAACCAGTCCCATCTGAAAGCACCCTCCGCAAGGAAGAACGGTGGTGGCAGTACCAGGTCGACGGAGCCCGATGGCGACATCAGGATCGACCGCTCAGTCGAATTTCCTGCGCAACCACGACAAATGCCGAGGCCGCCGGCGACCACCTGCCATTCACATGCATCGCCGTAACGTCTGGTCCTTCCCTATTGCAAGGCGACAGTGCAAATTCCTCTCTTCTGCAAGGACCCACCACTCACTTTCGGAGGAGTAGCAATGCAACACAAAAACAAAATCATCGCAGGGATCGTTCTGGGCGCGCTTCTGAGCGGCGCGGCGCAAGCACAGCTGCAGACTGGCCCGATGTCGTTCTTCGTGACCAGCGCCGGCTCGGGAGATGGCGGCAACTTGGGTGGACTGGAAGGCGCCGATGCCATTTGTCAGGCCCGCGCCGAAGCCGTGGGTGCCGGCAATCGCACCTGGCGCGCCTATCTCAGCACCCAGGGCCCCAATGCGGTGAACGCCCGTGACCGCATCGGCACCGGCCCCTGGTTCAATGCGCACGGCACGCAGATCGCGGCCAACGTCGAGACTCTGCACAGCATCAACAACCGCATGTCACTCCTGAACGCTCTCGACGAACAGGGCCGCATCATTCCCGGCGCCGGTTACACTCCGAACCGCCACGACATCCTCACCGGCTCGCAGCCCGACGGCACCGCCTATCCCCCCGGCGAGGACATGACCTGTAACAACTGGACCAGTAACAGCGACAACAACAAGGCACGCCTCGGTCACCACGACTTCGCCAACTGGAACTCCGCACACGATTCGCGCGGCTGCAGTCTGAATGCCCTGGTCGCCACCGGTGGTTATGGCCTGCTCTACTGCTTCGCAGCTGATTGAGGACGAAATGAAAAAGGCCAGTCCTGCGCAATCAGGACTGGCCTTCGACTAGATGACCAAACGACAGGATTTGTAGCTTGTAGGCAGGTTGAGGTGAGCACCTCGGGCGAAGCCCAAGGTGGAACGCCCACTTCTCAATGCTGCACTCCAGGCCGCTGGCCAAAGCCGACGCAACCTAACTGCTCCCAGACCTACAGCTGGCTCTGCAGATACTCGACCAGCTCGGGATATTCCTCTTCCTGCTCGCCACCGGCGAGGCCCATCGCGGAATCCATCGGCGTCTTGCCGTAGTAGTCCTTCACGTTCACCTGCGCGCCGTGTTCGACCAACCAGCGCGCGACCTTCATCCAGCCCCACTTGCCCGGCCCGAAGATCGGTGTCTGCCCCTGACGATTGGTCATGGAGCTGTGACGCGGCCAATCCGCCGTGTAGCTGGTGGCATCGGTGACGACGGCGTTCACGTCGGCGCCGGCTTCATACAACACTTCCAAGGTTTCGATGACGAGGTCTTCGATGTTCGGCTCATAGAACACGCTACCATCGCTGAGCATGCCGCGCGGTGTGGCGAGACCGGAGACGGCCAACAGGGGCGTGACGCCGAAAATGTTGGGAAGATCCACTTCCGCACCGTAGGACAGCAGCAACCGTGCTGCCTCGGCATCATGACCAACGGCAGCGCGCAATAGCGGCGTCGTTCCCGTCGACAGCAATTCATCGGAGTAGCGGCCGTTACCACCACCGACACCCGGGCGATGGAAGTTCATCTGGGCATCGACATAGACACCCATGTCGAGCAGGCGTTTCGCCAGGGCCAGTGCCTGGTCCTTGCCGGCCTGATCCAAACGCCGATCGCGCGCCTGGATGCTGCGCACGTCGATCGCGAGATAGAGCGGCGTACGTCCCCACCAGTCGAAGGCATGCGGATCGGCGCCTTCATCGAGCAGGAGATTGGCGATGTCGAAGTGGAAGTTGTCGATCGCCACCAACAACGGCGTCACCCCTTCGGGGCTCGGAATGTTCGGATCGGCGCCGGCCTGCAACATCGCTTCGACGCATTCGAGACAACCGCTGCGCGCAGCGTAGAGCAAGGGTGTCAGACCACCGGCCGGACGATATTGGCCACGCGGTTCGGAGGTCATCTGGCTGGACCAATCGAAGTACGTGGCGCGGCGCTGCACGTCGGCGCCCTTTTCGATCAGAAACTTGGCCACGTCGGCGTTTCTGCGCGCCGCGGCCCACATCAAGGCGGTCTGTCCAGTCCAACGCTCGACTGCGTTCACGTCGGCGCCTTTGGCGACGAGGGCCTTCACCACGTCGAGACTGCCGTTGTAGGCAGCGAGCATCAGCGGGGTCTGCCCATCATCGTTGGCGATGTTGGGATCGGCACCGGCGGCGAGCAGACGCTCCACCATCGGCAGATTCGCCAGACGTGCTGCTTCACTCAGCGGCGAAGCGCCGAACACGTTGGCACGATTGGGATCGGCTTCGCGGCGCAGCAGTTCCGTCACGAGTTCTTCGTCGACCTGGTACACCGCCCAGAGCAGTGGTGTGGAGCCGTCGTTCTGCGCTTCGTTCACGCTCGCTCCAGCCTGCAACAAGGCCTGGACGCTGCGCTTGTCACCCTGCGCGATCACATCGGCGAGAGAGGCATCGGCCTGCGCGTTCAGGCTCACGCCCAAGGCAGCGATGGCGACGAAGAGCTTCAATTTGGAATGGATGTCAGTGATTCGCATGGACAGCCACTCACAGAATGTCGGGGGCAAGGTTGTAGTGATGCGCCCACAGCCCCTTGTAGGCGGCATAGAGGAAACGCTGCGGATCGTGCCAGGTGCGCCCCAAACCTTCGAGCGCGCCTTCCTGTTCCATGCACTCGGCGCTGCAACCGGAGCGGATCAACTTGTTGAGGCGCAGATAGAGTTCATGCATCGCATCGCGTTCGGCTGAAAGTTCAGCCTTTGTCATCACGCGACCCACCGCCGGCACGATCAGGGTGGAGTCGTCACCGATTTCCATCAGCGTATCCATCGACTGCGCCCGACCACCGATCCAGCCACCGCCATACCAATCGAGTTCGGGATCGATTTCCGGCGGCGCCACGGCACCACCAACGGCCAACACGTTGGCATTGCGGAAGTAAACGTAGATGTCGGCGTCCGTATGCGGCTGCACCAGCGGACCGTAGTCGATGGTCTCACCACCGATGTCGAGGCTGCCCGGACGTGAGAACTTCATGGTCGGCAGCCCTTGCTTCGGCAACGGTTCGAAGAAACGTTCTTCGTGTGGCAGATAGATGCGCGTCGCCAGGTGATGCCAGGTTTTCTGATGCGCCACGATGTTGGCGCCACTCGCGCCGAGTTCGGCATTGGCACCGCACTGATCGAGGTGCCAGTGGGTGTTGAACAGCGTATGCACTCGTCCAGAGCCGATGCTGCGCAACAGATCCAGCAGCGCGCCGGCGAAGTCGGGTGTGCCGCTGTCCACCAATACCAAACCTTCCGTCGTTTCACGCACGACGACATTGGTGCCGCCGGCATCGATCACCGACAGCCCTTCACGCACCACAGTGGGCTTGGAACTTTGCGCGAACACGCGCGCAGCCAGCGGCGAAGCGCAGGCGCCGGCAACGAGGGAATACTTGAGCAGCGCTCTGCGCGTGGCGTTCATCGACGAATGGTCCTGCTCAAACTTCCGCAATGATGCCCGTACTGTCGGCGAAGCTCTCTGCCTCGATGCCCACCTTGTTGAGGATGGTCAGATGCAGGTTGGCGAGCGGCGTGCGCTCCGGCAGCACGATGTGCTGACCACCGCGTTTGAGTCTGCCGCAGGCACCACCCATGAGCAGGTTGGGCACCGGGTAGTTGTCGTGCTTGTCGCTGTTGCTCATGTTGGAGCCGTAGAGGAAGAGCGCATTGTCGAGCAGCGTTCCGTCGCCGTGCGGCGTGGCGGCCATCTTGGCGAGGAAGTCGGCGAAGCGCTCCATGTGCCAGGTCTGGATCTTCGCGACGCGTTCGAGACGATCGCGATCGTCCGCGTGGTGCGAGACAGGATGGAAGGCGTCCGGCACACCAATGTGGTTGTAGGTGCGGTTGGTGCCTTCGGACACCATCATGTAGGAAATCACGCGCGTGAGGTCGGCCTGATAGGCGAGCGCGATGAGGTCGAACATCAGTCGCACCTGCTCATCGAAATTGTCCTGCTCACCGATCGGCGCACCGGGCACGTCGATGGCGCTGAGATCACGCTGCGCCGCGCGTTCGACACGACGCTCGATCTCGCGCACGGTGTCGAGATATTCCTCGAGTATCACGCGGTCGCCCGCACCGAGCTGCTTCTGCAGGGTGCGTGTGCTTTCCGCCACCATGTCGAGCAACCGCAGTTCCTGATCGTTGATCGCATCGCGTTCCTGTTCGGTATCACCCTCACCGAAGAGCTGCAGGTAGAGTTTGCGCGGGTTGTGTTCCATCGGCAGCGGCGAGGTGGCGTTGGCGAAGGAAAGCGTCGAGCTGTAGTAGCAACCGGGACCGGCGCAGGCGGCGCTCTGGATCGTGGTTTCGGAGGCCACCTGCAACGAAGGCAGGGCCGTTTCCTGACCGATGTGATCGACGATCACCTGGTCCAGCGTCTTCGCCATGTTGGCGCCGGCGGCGTTTTCCGGCGGACGTACCCCGCTCAGCCAAGTGGCGGGATTGAGTACGTGTACCGAACCCTTGCAGGCGGCGTTCAGCAGATTGCCGAAGGAATTCAGATAGTCCTTGTAAGGCTCGAGCGGCTTCATGATCTGGTTGAGCTCGAGGTTGGCGCCGCTGCCACCCTTCGGATTCCAGCGGTCCATTTCCTTGCCGTGCGCGGTGTTGTCCATCACGGCGCCATGCGGAATGTAGAAGAAGCCGACACGCATGGTGGGCGCTGCTGCGGTCTGCGCCAGCGCGGTAGCGGCCGGCACCATCGCGCTGAGCAAGGGCAAGGCGATGGAGGCGCCCGCGCCCCGCAGAACGGTACGGCGTGACAGATGCTTCTTGGTCAGGAACATGGACGTTTCTCCTGCAGGGTGAGCCCGCTGTTTTCTACTGTCATCGTTCTTGTGAGGGACCGTTCGTCAGGCTTGCCACTTCCGCACCGGCGCCTTCGCGCTGCGCCTGATAACGGAAGGCGTCGCTGTTCACCACACCCAACACCAGGTCGAACAGCGCATAGTTCTTGGCGGCGGCCTGATCCACGATCGCCCGCACCTGTGGCATGTCGAAATACTCAAGTTCGCGGCCCAGCGCATACATCAACATGCGCGCGGTGAAGGCACGCACGAAGCGTTCGGGGCGCGACATCAATTGTTCACGCAGATCCACCGGCCCATTTATGGGAATGCCGCCGGGCATCACTGCACTGGCATCGATCGGCGCATCGGCTTCCGCATCGTGATCACGCCAACGGCCCGTGACGCTGAAGTTCTCGAGCGCAAGTCCGATCGGATCGATCACACCGTGACATTGGTTGCACGAAGGATTCGAGCGATGACGCTCCATGCGCTCGCGCATCGTGGTCGGCTTTTCGCCCGGCTGTACGGACAGGTCCGTTTCCACTTCCGGCGGAGGCGGCGGTGAGGCGGAGCCAAGCAGTTTTTCCAGCACCCAGTTGCCACGCAACACGATCGACGTGCGATCACCGTAGGAAGTGCGCAACATCACCGCGGCCTTGCCCAGGAGGCCGACGCGGTGTTCGTCGTTGATCTGCACGCGGCGGAACTGCGGACCATAGACACCTTCGATGCCGTAGTGACGCGCGAGGCGCTCGTTGAGATAGCTGTAATCAGCCGTGAGCAATTCGGTGACGGGACGACCTTCGAGCAGCACGCTGGCGAGGAAGCGGCGCATTTCTTCGGACATGTCGTCCATCAGCAAGTCGCTGAATTCGGGGAAGAGCCGCGGATCGGGATCGACGTCATCGAGGTTGTCGAGGTTGAGCCACTTCACGGCGAAGTTTTCGATCAGGGCATCGACACGTGGATCTTCCAGCATGCGGCGCACCTGTGCCTGCAAAGTGGCGGGATCGCTCAGTTTGCCGGCGATGGCGAGATCGAGCAGTTCCTCGTCGGGGCCCTGGCTCCACAGGAAGAAGGAAAGACGCGAGGCGAGTTCGACGTCGTCGAGCGCAAAGTAGCGTTCATTCTCCTGACCGGGATCGGGCACGATGCTGCGATAGAGGAAATGCGGGCTCGCCAGCACGGCGGCCACGACCTCTTCGATGCCTTTTTCGAAACCACCGGTCTCGAGGCCTTTCTCGAAGAAGGGCATCAAGGTTGCGAGATCCTCTTCGGTGACCTGACGCCGGAAGGCGAGCTTGGCGAGATGCGTCGCAATCTGGCGTGCGCATTCGCTTTGCTCGGACGCATTGTTGGGATAGCACACGAAGATCTTCTCGCGGCTCGGCGTCATCGACAGTCCCGTGATGTGGTGGGGACCGGTGACTTCCACGCCCTTCTCCATGCGCGGCATGCGGGTGTGATCACCCGAATCCGACCAATAGAGCGACTGCGCACGTGAACGTTCGAGGAAGGTCGCCACCACCTTGTGCGGACCCGCAGTGACGTGCACGGGAATGTTCATGAAGCGTTCGGCGATCTGCGCACTACCAGCGGGGCCGGTGCGTTCCGTCAGATCGAAATCTTCGGCACCCCCGAGCTGGCCACGGAACACTTCGGTGCCATCGACCATCAACACCACCGTATGTTCGCTTTCCAGTTCGCTGGACGTCAGCCCGGAAAGGCCGAGCAGGTTGAAACGATATTCACCATCAGCCGGGAAGTTGTGCACGAACGCAACGCCGCCGCGCGTGCCCGGGGGCATGCCGGCCAGACGTTGGTACTGGCTGTCTTCGGATTGCGGGTAGTAGGCAACCGCCGTCTTCGCCTGCGGGCTGCCCATGGCGGTGGCGGCGACATGACGCGCTGCGCGCAGGAACTGCGCCAGGAAGGTCGGAGATACGCTCAGCGCGGCGGCGACGTTGTCGAAACCATCGACTTCGATTTCGGTGGGAAGGAATTCGGCGGGATCGATCTCGACTCCCAGAAGACCCTGGACGGAACGCGCGTATTCGTTGCGATTCAGGCGCTGCAGCGGCACGTGGCCAGCGCGCGGACGGGAGGAATTGGCATCGAGCGATTGTTCCAACCAAGCGGTGAAATCGTCGATGTCGGCCTGCTGCGGCTGAGGACTGCCGGGCGGAGGCATCAGACGGGTACTGAGCTTGCGCAGCACCGCTTCGAAGACCTTGGGCTCCTCGTGCACGCTGTCGGGACCCATCAGGCTGAAGGCCAGCTGACCGGCCCAATCTTCCTCGTTATGACATTCGAGGCAGTACTGCTCGACCAGGGACCATTTAGCCGAACCACTCGGTTCTTGTGCAAGGCTCGGCATGGCCGCCGCGAGCGGCAACACAGTCAGCAGCAATTTTTTGACACGCCGGTTCACAGAAGGCTCACCAAATCAGAAGGCGATCGACCGCAGAGCCGCGAAGCATAGCAGTCGCAACCACACTCTCCAATGCCGCTGCCCGCAGGTCAAACCCAGCTGTTTCCGCCCGGGGGTCAATTTGTTAAGGTCCCGCCTTTCCGCAGAGACTGTAGTAACCGCATCAAAGTCGTGGAGTATTCATGAGCGATTTGCTGAGTAGTTGGGTCGAGTGGCTGGAAACGCATGAGGTTCTTGGAACCACCGTAGCCCTCGTCGCTCTGATATTGGCTGCCTTCATCGCCAACTTCATCGTCAGACGCATCATCGTGCGCGCCGTGTTGCGCCTTACCCGCAGCATGCCGATGTCGGCCGACACCGTCGCGCACAATCGCAGCATCATCCGTCGTGTCGCGAGCATCGTGCCTGCGCTGGTGCTGATCATCGGCGTGCGTTTCGTGCCGGGTTTACCGGCAGCCGTGGCGCAGGTCGTCACCAATGTGAGCGCTTCCTACATCATCCTGACGATGGCGCTCGCCATCGGGCATCTACTGGATCTCTGTCTCACGATCTACAACCGCCGCAAGGATGCGCATCTGCGTCCGATCAAGGGCTATCTGCAGGTGACCAAGATCGCGGTCTACGTGATCAGCGCCATTCTCATCATCGCCGCGCTGGTCGACCGTTCACCGCTGATCCTGCTCTCCGGTCTCGGTGCGATGGCCGCCGTACTGATGTTGATCTTCCAGGACACGCTGCTCTCGCTGGTTGCGAGCGTGCAGATTTCCTCGAACGATCTCGTGCGTGTCGGCGACTGGATCGAGATGCCGCAGCTCAACGCCGACGGCGACGTCATCGACATCGCGCTGCACACGGTGAAGGTGCAGAACTTCGACAAGACCATCACCACCATTCCCACCAAGCGCCTGATAACTGAGTCCTTCAAGAACTGGCGCGGCATGCGCGAAACCGGCGGCCGCCGCATCAAGCGCAGCATCTTCATCGATCAACAGAGCATCCACTTCCTCAGTGACGAGGAACGCGAACATCTGCGCAGCTTCCGTCTGCTGGACGGCTATCTGAAAGACAAGCTGAAGGAAATCGAGGACTGGAACGCCAAGCTCGAGGACGCTGGCAAGCAGCCGGTGAATACTCGCCGCATCACCAACATCGGTACCTTCCGCGCCTACGTCGAGCGTTATCTGCGCAGCCACGGCGGCATTCGCCAGGACATGATGCTGATCGTGCGCCAACTGGCACCTACGCCCGACGGCCTGCCGCTCGAAGTCTATTGCTTCACCAACACCACCGTGTGGGTCGAATACGAGAAGATTCAGTCAGACATCTTCGACCACCTGTTATCGATCATCCCCGAATTCGGTCTGCGCGTATTCCAGGGCCCCAGCGGACATGACGTGCGGGAAGCTGCCTTTGGCCTAGTCAACGCCGTCGGCGCCGCACGCACCACGGCAATTTCGAACGAAGGTCTGGATGCACTCACCCACGAGCAGGCTCAAACGCCTGTTGCGTGATCCGTGCTGCGGAAGTTGCCATGCGTCTGCCGAGTCGCGCCGTATTCCTGCTGTGCTGTCTGCCCTCTCTGGCGGCAGCGCAGGAAGCCGAAGTCACCGAGTTCGAGCACCTCGAACAGCACTATGAGGGCGTACTCGGCACCACACTGGATCTGAGCATCTATGCTCCCGATGTCGCAGCGATGGAAGCAGCAGCGGAAAGCGCGCTGCGCGAAATCGCGCGCCTCGATGCGATCTTCTCCAACTATCGCAGCGACAGTGAAGTCGCCCGGCTCAATCGCGAGCGCCTGCTGACCGGCGTTTCGTATGAGCTATTGGATGTGGTCGAACTCTGCGCGCAGTGGGAGAAGACCACGCAGCAGCGCTTCAGCTGCAAGCTTGGGCGCATCATCGCGGCGTGGAACGAAGCCGAACGCACGCAGGTGCTGCCCGAGCGCATGGCGATGCAACGACTCGCGCTGGCGATCGCGGCGGCGCAGCCGGCTTTCTTCCGCGGCACTCGCACCATCAACCTGCCCGAGCCCGTGGACCTCGAACTCTCCGGCATCGCCACGGGCTACATCATCGATCACGTGCTCGAACTCTTGCGCAAACAGTTGCCGGACGCCGTGGCCATCAAGATCGACATCGGTGGCGATGCCATCTACTGGGGACAACCACCGGGCACCACTGGCTGGCGTGTCGGCGTCACCAATCCGATGCAGGCGAGCGATGGAGCGCTTCTCACCACGCTGACCACCAACAATGGTCGCGCCATCACGGCAAGTGGTCATGCCAACCGTTTCCGCATTATTGCGGGCGAGCAATACAGTCACATCTTCGTGCCGAGCACGGGCTGGCCTGTGGAGAATGGCATCGGTGCCATCACCGTGGCTTCGAGTGCCGTCGCGGCCGATGTCGCTGCAACGGCGATGACCTTGCAAAGTGTCGAAGCTGCTGCGGCATGGGCGAGTTCGGTGAATGGTCTCGACGCAATGGCGATCGACGCCGACGGCAAGTGGGCCGTGTCGAGTCAATGGCAACTCTTCGTTGCCGAAGAAGAACCCGTCGCGACCGGCAATGAAGTGCTGACGCTCTCCTACACCCTGCCCAATTTCCGCACGCGCGGTACCTATTACCGTCCCTACGTCGCGATCTGGATCAGCGATACTGAAGAGAACCTGCGCAGAAACCTGTTGCTGCTGGGCCGTGAACAACGTTGGGCGCGCGAGAACTCACGCTGGTGGCGGCGCGTCGGTCGTACCAACCCGGAACTCGTCGATGGCACGGCAAGACCAACGCGCGCGCCAGGGCAATATCAACTCACGTGGGATGGTCGCGATGAAATGGGAGAGCCCTTGCCGGCGGGTGAGTATCTGCTGCACGTCGAAGCCGCCCGTCAGGATGGCGGCCATTCCTATCAGGTGGTTCCCTTCACATTGGGCACGCCACAGACCGTGGAATTGCCGGGCGAGGGTGAGCTGGGCCCCTTGGTGCTACAGACGAAGTAGCCTTCAGTCCTTCTCGTAGGTGTAGTTGATATCCACACTCTGGTTCACGCCGCTCTGCACTTCGAGCTTGAGCCGCTCGGTGAGCGTGTAGTTCAAACTGAGCACGGCCTGGCGATCGAAGAGCCCCACCTTGTACTGCATCAAGAGTTTCGGCGTGATGTATTTGCCGAGACCCAGTGCACTGTTGTCGAGACTGCCTCCTTCGTTGCTCACCGCCAGTGAATCCAGGCCCAGCTTGTTGCCGATGGAGTTGGTCAGGCCCTGACCGCGTTCGAGACCGAAGTTCGCGATGGAAGAAAGCAGTGCGTCGCTATCCTGACTGTCGACGTCGCTGAAGGACTTACCGGTGACGAGCAGAGCCAGGATCTCGTTCTCCGGCAATTCCGGCACCGAATAGAGTTCGCCCTGCATGCGGCTGACCGTGCCGCTCAACTTCAGGCCCACTTCCGCGCGATCGGTTTCGCGCTTGGCGCGCAGGTCGAGGACGGGGTTGGCGGGATTGCCGAAGAAGAGCACGCGGCCATCGCCGATGTCGAGGCGTTGGTTGTAGGCCTCGTAGCTGCCTTCTGGAACGTTGAGTTCGCCATAGACCAGAAGCGGGCGGCCAACGTCCTGCTCCACGGAAAGATCACCACCGAGCGAAGCATTGAGACCATAGCCGGTGATGGTCACCGTATCGCCGAGACTCAGGCTCGTATCGATGCGCAGACCAATCTCGTTGCCCTGCGCTGCTGCGTTCGCATCGTCACCCGTACGCACGATCACCACGTCGGGCGAAACGTTGACTGCACTGCTGGTGGAGACCTGGCCCAGGATGGTTTCGAGATCGATCGCAGCGCTGTCGAGCGTGGTGGTGCCGGTCAACGTGAGCACGTTGTCGGCAAGGTTGACGCGCAGATCGGGGCTCAAGGTGGCGGTGGCGCCCGGCATGTTCACTGCAGTGAAACCGTTGCCGACGAGCTGTGCACTCATGGTGCGCTCCGGCGCTAGCGCCTGCGTCACGATGGCTTCGAGCGCAAGGTCGCCCTCGCCCGAATGCGCCTGCGCACGCAGCGAAATCGTGTTGTCGGCGCTGCTGCGCACTTCGAGAGTAAGCGGCGTTATGTCGAGGCCATAGTCCGGCACACGCAGCCCACCATCGCTCAGGTTCACGAAGGCGACGACCTGCGGATCATCGATGGTGCCGCCGAGGTCGGCCGTGCCGCGCAAAGCCCCGCGCGTATCGCGCACCAGTGGCGTCAGCGTCTGTACCCACGCGAGATCCGGGAAATTGATGTCGACCGTGCCGCCCAGGGCCTCGTTGTTGCGCAGGCTCACGTCGGCATCGAGACGACCGTTGAGAGAGGGCGTGGTTTCATCCGCCACGCTGAGCCCGAGCCGGGCCTGCCAGGTGTCGTTGCTGTTGGTGGCTTCGATGACGATGTCCTTGAAGCTGAAGCGACGCACGTCGAGACCATCGCCTTCCTCTTCGAGATCCTGCTGTAGCTGCAGAACGAGGCCAGCGGGCTGCACCGCCACTTGCAGATTGCGCCAGGCCCCTTCACGTAGACCGGCGAGCGTTGCCGACAGATCGAGCGTGCCCTCGATGCTCAGCCCTGCCGGCAGATTGGCTTCGTTTTCATCCTGCAAGGCCTGTATGCCCGCAGGTTTGCCGGGCGCGTTGCGATTGAGCCAGGTAAGGGGAAGTCCTGTCAGATTCACTTCGGCATCGAGACCGGCAGCGGCGTCACCAGAGGCCTCGGCGCAGAGCGAAGTACTTTGGAAATCGAGACACAGGAGGCTGAGGCTTTGCGATTCGGCACCTGCCGTGATCGTGACGGGTGCGCGCAAGGTCCAGTCGCCGAAATCGGAATCAGTCGCCAGTTGTTGCAGCGTTCCGTTCCAGGTGCCATCGCTGAGACCTCCCGCGAGCGCCAGTTGCAACACACCATAGAGGCTGTCGGCTCTGGCGCGCAGTTCGTGTGCTTCCGGTGTGCCCTGCAGATCGAGTCGCAAGGCATCGAGCAGGGTTTCACCGTTCTGGGCCAGGTCATCCAGGGTGAGCGTAAGTTGGTTTTCACCACCTTGGTAAGCAGCTTCGAGACTGAGTGAGGCGAGACTGAGGCGCTGCTCTTCCAATGCGATGGCGATGTTGCGCGCGGTGAGATTGCCGTCGAGTTCCGGTGCTTCCAGCGTGCCTTCGATGCTGCCCGTGCCACTGATGTTGCCGCGCAGCGCTGTCCACAGCTGATCGAGTTGTGGTGCCTGCAGATTCCATTGCAGAGCCAAGGTGTCACTCATACCGCCCGTGAGTTCGAGGCGGTTGTCGCCACTGCGGGCGCTGAGATCGAGTTGCTCGGGCAGCGCATCGCGCAGAGCGGCAGTGCCTTCGATGGCCAGCGGCAGGTCGTTCAAACTGCCACCCAGTTCCGCAATCTCCACCCTCGTCAGAAAGGCCTCGCCTTCCTGTCGTACCTCGACGGTGCCGTTACCGGTCACGCCGACGAGTTGCACGGAAGGAAAGCGCTCGCCGGGGTCGAGGCGATCGAGGCGCCACGCCAACTGCGCGGCAACCGGTGTCGGTGCCACCGAACCAGTGACGTTGAACTCCAGTTCTGGATTGTTCAGTTGCAATCCATCGAGCAGCACCATTTCATTTTCCCATCGCAGCGCGAGCGTTGCGGTGGTGTCGGGCAACTCCGGATAGCTGGCGACGAGTGAAGCGTCGAGTACCACCGCCTCCGGTGTGCCACTGGCATCGAGGCGGACGTCGGCAAGACCAGCGCCCTCCACGCCCCAGACGGCGAGGTCGATGGCGGAGGCTTCGTTGTGCAGGTCGAAGCGCAACGTCTGGCCTTCGAACATGCCGGGTTCGAGCGTGCCGGTGCTGAGCAACTGCTGCGGCGCCTGGAGACGGTGTTCGAGCGCGAGTTCGTCGAGCGAGCCGGTGACGTTCAGCACGCCGCGATAGTCGAGCCCTGCCACGGCGGTACGCCAGTCGAGCTCGAGCTGGGCGAGAAAGTCGGAGTCCAGGCGTAGCGCGCCACTTACGCCATGCGGTTGCCAGCCCCAAGTAAGGCTGTCCAGCACCAGGGCCGATTCGTCGAGCCGCGCAGAAAAACGCAGGACGTCGGTGCCGATCCGCGTTTCGCCCACACTGAAGTCGACGTTGGCGACCGATACGGCATCGACGTGGATGGCTACCGGCAAGCCGAAGAGCTGCTCGCGCAGCCGTTCGTGCGTGAGCGGTTCACCGGGCGGCTCCGGTTCCGAGTCAGTGCCGGGAACGAAGGTGCCGCTCACTCCCTGCACGTCGATGCGGTCTACCTGCAGGCGCCCTCCGAACAACAGCCAGGGCCGCCACTGCAGGGTGAACTGACGAATCTGCAGATTCAGAGCACTGCCGTTCTCGCCCTGTTGCTGCATCCGCAGATTCTGCAGTTGCACGCGCTCCATCAACCGGCCTTCCACCAGGTCGCCGGAAAGCGGTACGCCGGCACTGGTCGAGATCGCCTGCGCGAAGCGCCACACGTAACGGGCGCCGAAATTGGTGGATACGGCGAGCAGCAGCACCAACACCAGCATCGCCAGCACGGTGGCGACGCTCGTCAGACTCCATTTGGCCCAGCGCGGCAAAGGCTTCATAGGTCGGGCCCCATCGTGACGTGGATGCGGAAGGCATCGTCGCTATTGAAAGGGTGGGCGATGTCGATGCGGATCGGACCCACCGGCGACAACCAGCGCACGCCGAAGCCGACGCTGCGCATGAAGTCGAAGTCGTCCGGGTTGTTGAACGCGTTACCGGCGTCGGCGAATACCGCCACACGCCAGTTGCTGCGCACGAGATAGTCGAACTCCACGCTGCCAACCGTCAGGTTACGGCCACCCACTACTTCGGTGCCGTCGTCGTTGAGCGGTCCCAGTTCGCGGAAGCCATAGCCACGGATGCTCTGGTCACCGCCCGTGAAGTAACGCAGCGAGGCCGGCAGGTCCGCCACGCTGTCGATCCAGGTCGTACCGCTTTCCACACGCGCCAGTAATCTCAGATCGCCGAGGCTGTGGATGTATTTCGCCGAGGCATAGAGCTGAACCAAGGTGGTGTCGGACAGGAAGTCGTCGCTCGCCGCACGCACCGAGCCGAACAGCTTCCAGCCGCGCCGCGGATTGATGAGGTCGTCGGCGCGGGTCTTGCCCAGGCTCAAACCGGGCATCAGGAGCAGAGAGGTCTCACGCTCGGTGCCCACCGAGTAGTCGTCGCGCTGGAGTTCGAGGAAGGCGCTCTGCTGCCAACCGCTTTCGGTTTCGTTGGTCACCGTGGCGGCCGCCACCAGCCTTCTACTGGTATAGGCGTCGGTGTCTTCCACCGTATAGCCGGAGGACAGCTCCAGCTTCTGCGCGTATTCATACTGGAGCGGGATGGCATAACTGCCGCCCAACTGCGAGCGTACCGGTGACAGCGAAATCTCGCCCTTGGCCGTGTGGCCCCAGCGGTTCACGTAGCGGTTCTCGTAGGCCACGCGGGCACGGGGACCGATGTCGGTGGAAAAGCCCAGGCCGCCGCTCCAGGCGTGGCGGGGGCGCAGGGTGAGATCCACGTCCACCGGGATGGCGAAGTTCTCGGTGCGGTCGAGGCCCGGATTCACCCGCACGCGTTGGAAGAACTGGCTTGCCTGCAGCCGGCTGCTCAGCGCCGCCAGCTCCGAGCTCGAATAGGGATCGCCCTCCTCGACTTCCATCATCTCGCGCACCATGTCGGGATCCAGCAGCCCCTGCCCGCTGAAGGAAATCTCGCCGAAGTGATAGCGGGCGCCGGGATTGAAGCTCAGGTTCACTTCGGCGCTGTTCGTCGCCAGATCGACCGAGATCTCGCTACGATCGAAGCGTGCGTCAAAATAACCCTCGTCTGCCGCGCGGCCGCTGAGGGCACTCTTGAGGTCTTCATAGCGGCCGTGGTGCAGGGGCTGGCCGCTTTGCAGGTTGGCGGCGCGCAGATCCGGCGCGAAAAGGGCCTGGGTGGCGGCATCGCCAAGGATCTGGATGTTCACCTCGCCCAGCAGCACCTGGGGGCCGGGGTCGAGGCTGACCTCCAGCTGCCAGCACCCCCCTTCGGAGGTCGGATTCACCTGCAGGTTATAAGTGGGTTGATAGTGGCCGAGGGCCTGGAGGGCTTGTTCGAGCTGGGTGCGGGCCTGGGGAAGCTGGCGCCGCACGCGCGGCAGGGGTTCGTCGCAGCCAAGACGGGTGAGCTGGACGTGAGCATTGATGTTCTGAGCCAGCTCGGGGGCCAAGTCCGGAGGTAAGACCAGTATCGGATTGGCTTGCGCGCTCGACGGTCCCGGGGTGAGGCAGCTCATCGACAGCAGGACCGGCGCCATCCGCTGGCGGGCAAAAGTCCGCAAATTCACTCTATCTCCGCACAACTATCGGCTTACGGCCTCAATTCATCCATCCTGCGTAGTGTTTGACCGCAGGAAGCCGTATACTGCCGCCCCACGCCGACACCCACCCCAATTGTTGGCATTTGACTGAAGTTCCCGGCAGTTCTTTACAAGCTGCGGGAGATTTCTGAGAACGAGAACCCATCCGGAATCCCCTACCCCTATGGCATCGCTGCTCGTCATCAACGGCCCCAACCTCAACCTGTTGGGCAGCCGGGAACCCGAGGTCTATGGCCATCAAACGCTGGCGGATATTAACGCACGGCTTCTGCAAATCGCCAAAGACGCAGGTCACCATTTGCAGTTCATCCAAAGCAATGCGGAATCGGAACTGATCGATCGCATCCATGCCGCCAAACGGGAAGGGATCGACTTCATCATCATCAATCCGGCCGCCTTCACCCACACCAGCATCGCCCTGCGCGACGCCTTGGCCGGGGTGGAGATTCCGTTCATCGAAGTGCACCTGTCGAACGTGTACGCGCGCGAACCGTTCCGACATCACTCTTATTTCTCCGACCTGGCGGTGGGCACCATCGTCGGTCTGGGCGCGCAGGGCTATGAATTGGCACTGACCGCAGCCATCTCGCGGCTCGCCCGCTGAAACGCTTTATCTTTTTTCAACCCAGAGGTCATTCATGGACATCCGAAAAGTCAAAAAACTCATCGAGCTCCTGGAAGAATCCAACGTAGCGGAAATCGAGATCCGTGAAGGCGAAGAAGCCGTCCGCATCAGCCGTAACTACACCGGCGCCGCCGTGAGCGTTCCCCAGCAGTTCTATGCCCAGCCGGCCCCTGTCGCAGCAGCCCCCGCTGCAGCGCCCTCCGCAGCCAATACCGCTTCCGCTGTGGAAGCCGCGGCCCCGATGTACAAGGGCGAGCCCGTCAAATCGCCGATGGTCGGCACCTTCTACCGTTCGCCCGCGCCGGGTGCCCGTCCCTTCGTGGAAGTGGGCCAGCAGGTGAAGGCCACCGACGTGGTCTGCATCGTCGAAGCCATGAAGATGATGAACCAGATCGAAGCCGGCCGCGCCGGCGTGGTCGAAGCCATCCTGGTGGAAGACGGTCAGCCGGTGGAATACGACCAGCCGCTCATCATCATTGCCTAACGCCAACGCGAGCCGAATCCCCATGCTAGAAAAAGTGCTCATCGCCAATCGCGGCGAAATCGCCCTGCGCATTTTGCGGGCCTGCAAGGAGTTGGGCATCAAGACCGTCGCCGCCCACTCCACCGCCGACCGTACCTTGATGCACGTCCGCCTGGCGGATGAATCGGTCTGCATCGGTCCGCCGAGTTCGCTGGAAAGCTACCTGAACATCCCGGCCATCATCAGCGCCATGGAAATCACCGGCGCCGACGCCGTGCATCCCGGCTATGGCTTCCTGTCGGAAAACGCCAACTTCGCCGAACAGGTGGAGAAAAGCGGCTTCATCTTCATCGGCCCGCGCCCGGAGACCATCCGCGCGATGGGTGACAAGGTATCCGCCATCGAAGTGATGAAGAAGGCCGGCGTACCGACCGTGCCCGGTTCGGACGGTCCGATCACCGACGACAACGAGCGCACCCTCGAGATCGCGCGCAAGATCGGCTACCCGATCATGATCAAGGCAGCCGCCGGTGGCGGTGGCCGTGGCATGCGCGTGGTGCACAAGGAAGAGGATCTGTTGAAGTCCATCCAGGTCACCCAGAGCGAAGCCGGCAGCTATTTCGGCAGCAACGTGGTGTACATGGAGAAATTCCTCGACAACCCGCGTCACGTCGAAATCCAGGTGATCGGTGACGGTGAAGGCAACGCCATCTGCCTCGGCGACCGCGACTGCTCCATGCAGCGCCGCCACCAGAAAGTGGTGGAAGAAGCACCGGCCCCGGGCATTCCCGACGACGTGCGCGCCGAGATCACCGCTGCCTGTATCAAGGCCTGCGAGCAGCTCAAGTATCGCGGTGCCGGCACGCTGGAATTCCTGTATCAGGATGGCCGCTTCTACTTCATCGAGATGAACACCCGCGTGCAGGTGGAACATCCGGTGACGGAACGTGTGACCGGCATCGACATCGTGAAGGAACAGCTGCGCATCGCCGCGGGTCTGGGCCTGTCGGTGAAACAGGAAGACATCCGCATCACCGGTCACGCCATCGAGTGCCGCATCAACGCCGAAGATCCCGTCACCTTCATGCCGAGCCCGGGCAAGATCCAGCTCTATCACGCGCCGGGTGGCAACGGTATCCGCGTCGATTCGCACATCTACAGCGGCTACACCGTACCGCCCTACTACGATTCGCTCATCGCCAAGCTGATCAGCCACGGCCCGACCCGTGATGCGGCCATCGGCCGTATGCAGAATGCGCTGGAAGAAATGGTGGTGGACGGCATCAAGACCAACATTCCGCTGCAGGCCGACATCATGCGTGATCCCGGCTTCCGCGAAGGTGGAATGAACATTCACTATCTGGAAAAGCTGCTCAAGCAGAAGTCCGGTAAGGACCAGGCCCACTGATGAGCTGGCTGCAGTTGGAGCTGCGCTGCGCACGCGAAGAGGCAGAAGCCTTCGAAGAGCTGCTGTTGAACGCGGGCGCAGTATCCGTGACCTTGCGCGACGCCGAGGACGAACCCTTGTTCGAGCCCGGCGTCGGCGAGACTCCCCTGTGGAGTGAAGTACTCGTCGTAGGTCTCTTCCCCGCCGATGCGGATCAGACGGCGCTGGAGCTGCAATTGCATGCGCTGTCTCGCATGCCGCTGCCGCCACTCAGCTGGGAACGCCTGCCCGAGCAGGACTGGGTGCGCGCCTGGCTCGACGACTTCAAACCGATGCGCTTCGGCGAGCGACTTTGGGTGTGTCCGAGCTGGTGGCACAACGGCGGCGCGCCCGATCTGCCGGAGGGTGAATGGCAACCCTCTGCCGAAGACACTGCGGCCTGGGCCGAACGCAATCGCGAACTGCTCGATGCCATGTCCGCACCCGATGCCATCGTGCTCAAGCTCGATCCAGGGCTCGCCTTCGGCACCGGCACGCATCCGACCACCGCACTTTGCCTGCGTTGGCTCGATGCACATCCGCCGCAGGGTCAGACCGTGATCGACTACGGCTGCGGTTCCGGCATTCTCGGCATCGCCGCACTCCTGCTCGGCGCGAAGCAGGCCCATGGCGTAGACCTCGATCCGCAGGCACTGCACGCCACCGCCGAGAACTGCGGCAAGAACGCGATCGACCCGGCGCGTTTTCCGATCCATCTGCCGCAGGACTTTGCCGCCGCCGTCACACGTGAAAGCGCCGACGGCGTGCTCGCCAACATCCTCGCCGGTACTTTGATCGAGCTCGCGCCCGATCTCTGTGGACTTGCGAAAAGCGGTGGTTGGCTGCTGCTGTCGGGCATTCTGCGCGAGCAGGCCGATGCGGTGATCGATCGCTTCCGCCCCTGGTGCCGCGACTTCGAAGTGGCCACCGAAGGGGATTGGGTCAGCATCAGCGCCACGCGCATCTAGCGTGGCGTTTCCCCCCTGTTTCATTTCTCCATCTGAGCGTGCGCTGCTTGGCAAAACGGACGTTACACATTCGTTTGGAAGTTCGAGCGGATCACACGCACGACGCTTAGTGCGTGGCCGCGCGAACGCTTTGCGTTACCATTCGCACCTCGTTTCATCCCCTCGCCTGCGACAGGTCGTTACGTCATGGCTTCTTCCTTGCTCACCCAGTGTCCCCACTGCCAAACCAGCTTTCGTGTTACCCGCAGCCAATTGGCCGTAGCCGAAGGTCAGGTGCGCTGCGGCTCGTGCCTGGGCGTGTTTTCCGCCCGTGACAACGAAATCCGCGTGAAACCGCCGCAGCCGCCCTTGCTCGATCAGCCACTGAGCAAGGAAGAGCTCTACGCTGCAGCTCTTGCCACTGACGAGGAAGAGGATGAATCCGATTCCGAAGCCGTCGAGGCGTCCGACGCCGGCGACGAAGAAAACGCCGAATACATCGAATACGAAGATGCGCCGCCGGCACGCGAGCGCACGGGCTCCTGGCTCGACTACGACGAAGATGAATTCGAGTACGAAGACGAGGTGGTGGAAGACGACCACGCTTCCCATCGCAACGTCGAAGACGAGGATGACGCAGAACAAGACGTAGAAGAGGAGATCCACGAGGAATACGTCGACGGAGACGAGCGAGAAGCAATCGCGGACGCCCGCGAAGAATCCTTCGAAGAATATGCCGACGCAATCGACGAATACGCGGACGAACCCACGCTGCGCGAACCCACCTTGAATCTCGACGACGAACCGAGCTTCAGTGCCGCGCGCGATGAAGATCGCGACGATCCGCTCTTCGCCGACGACGATCAGCTCGAACCCGGTTTTTCTGCCACGGACGATGACGACGGCGGCGACTATCGCGCCGTGCGTGCCCGCTATGTGCGCCAGGAGCAGGAAGACAAGCGCCAGGTGCGTCGTTACGTGGAAGAGCTCGAGGATGACGAAGCGCTGGACGAACTCGACCCACGCTCACTCGACTATCTCGACGAAGAGCCCCTGCACATCGCCCCGCCGCCGCAACCGCGCCGGTTCTGGCGCAATCTGCTGCTCGGTCTCGGCAGCATCGTGCTGCTCGGTGCACTGGTGCTGCAGTTCATCGCCGCCAATATCGAGGACTTCGACGACAGCGCGCGCTTCGCGCTGATCAAGCCCTTCGTCTGCGCACTGATCGACTGCCCCGAAGAAGTGGTGCAGATGCCCACCACCCTGATCACGGAACAGCTCGTGGTGCGCGCACATCCGACCATGCGTGACGCACTGGAAGTCACCGCCGTGCTGCGCAACAACGGCGCTGCCACGCAGCCGTTGCCGGGGCTCGAACTGATCTTCCGCAATGCGCAGGAGGAAATCGTCGCCAGCCGCGTGTTCACGCCGGAGCAATATCTGCCGGTGGAACTGCGTACCGCTACGACCCTGCCCTCGCAGAGTTCGGTGCAGGTGAAGTTGGAGCTGGCCCACCCGGGTCCGGACGCACTCAACTACGAGCTCGTTTTCCAACCGGTGTCAAAGTCCGGCCGCCGTTGAAACGGCCGCCGGGCGTGACTGCCTGGGCCATCCCAGGTACCATGAGCGCCTGTTTTTTCCCGACTTTTTGCCCCTTCTCCCGTGCTGCAGATCGGCCCCTACACTTTGGCTTCGAACGTGGTGCTGGCGCCGATGGCCGGCATCAGCGACAAGCCGTTCCGTCTCTTGTGTCGCCAATTCGGGGCGGCGCTGACGGCCACGGAAATGCTGAGCGCCACCCTGCAGTTGCAACGTCCCGACCACAATCGCTGGCGCGGCGCCCATCGTGACGAAGCCGAGCCCCGTGTAGTGCAGATCGCCGGTGCCGATCCGGCCACGATGGCCGAAGCCGCGCGCATCAACGTCGCGCACGGTGCCCAGATCATCGACATCAACATGGGCTGCCCGGTGAAGAAGATCCTGAAACAGGCCGCCGGTTCCGCGCTTCTGCGCGACGAACCGCTGGTCGAGCGCATCCTGCGTGCGGTGGTCGAGGCGGTGGAAGTGCCGGTGACACTCAAGATCCGTACCGGTTGGAGCCCCGAACATCGCAATGGCGTCACCATCGCCCGCCTCGCCGAAGACTGCGGCATCGCCGCACTCGCCGTTCACGGCCGCACCCGCGCCGATCTTTTCAACGGCAATGCCGAATACGACACCATCGCCGCCATCAAGCAGGCAGTGTCGATTCCCGTGTTCGCCAATGGCGACATCGACTCGCCCCAGAAAGCGCGCGAAGTACTCGATTACACGCAGGCCGACGGCGTGATGATCGGCCGTGCCGCACGTGGCCAGCCCTGGATTTTCCGCGACATTCAGCACTACCTGCGTCATGGCCGTCAGCCAGAACCCTTGCCGCTCGCGCGCATCGAAGCCTTGGTGTTCGAACACGTGCGCGCGATTCATGCCTTCTACGGCACGTATCTCGGCCTCGGCTTCGCACGCAAGCACGTCGCCTGGTATCTCGAAAACTATCCAGGTGCGCGTGAATTCCGCAGCACGTTCAATGCGCTGCAGAGCGCCAATGAGCAACTCGATGCGCTCGCCGCTTTCTTCGCAACGCTGCAACAACGTGAGGACGCCGCGTGAAACCCAACAAGGTTCCCGCTGCTTCCACTTCTCCCGTGTCCGCCACCACGCTGCCGCCCGTGCAGGCGCAAACCCTGCGCCACGCCGTCACGCAGGCGCTCAATGCCTATCTCTCCAACGTGGACGAGGAATTCATTCGTGACTTCTACGCCACCGTGATGGCCGAAGTGGAGCAACCGCTGCTCGCCGCCGTGATGCAGAAGGCGCGCAGCAATCAGAGTCGTGCGGCGCTGATGCTTGGCCTCAATCGCGCCACGCTGCGCAAAAAACTTCGTCAATATCAAATGCTGGACTAAGCCACATGAGTCTTCACCCTGCCCCTGGCAACCCCGACCCCACCCCCGTACGCCGCGCGCTGCTGAGCGTGTCGGACAAAAACGGCATCGCCGATTTCGCACGCAAGCTGAGCGCACTCGGCGTCGAACTGCTGTCCACCGGCGGCACCTACAAACTGCTGCGTGATGCCGGCATTCCCGTGATCGAAGTCGGCGAATGGACCGGCTTCCCCGAGATCATGGATGGCCGCGTGAAGACGCTGCATCCGAAGGTGCACGGCGGCATCCTCGGCCGTCGCAGTCTCGATCAGGAAGTGATGGCCGCACACGACATTCCGCCGATCGACATGGTGGTGGTGAATCTCTATCCCTTCGAAGCCACGGTGGCGCGGCCGAACTGCACACTGGAAGAAGCGATCGAGAACATCGACATCGGTGGCCCGACCATGCTGCGAGCCGCTGCGAAGAACCACGCCTGGGTAAGCGTCGTGGTCGACCCTTCGAGCTATCCGCAGATCATTCGCGAGCTGCAGGAAAACGACGGCGCCATCACCGCCGCCACGCGTTTCGAACTCGCGCTCGCCACCTTCGAACACACGGCACGCTATGACGGCGCCATCGCCAACTATCTCGGCCGCCGCGTCGGCGCCACTTCGCATTTTCCGCGCACCTGGAACAGCCAGTTCCGTCTCAAACAGGGCCTGCGCTACGGCGAGAACCCGCATCAGGAAGCGGCCTTCTACGTCGAACACGAAATCACCGACGCCAGCGTGGCGAGCTCGATCCAGCTGCAGGGCAAGGAGCTGTCCTTCAACAACATTGCCGACACCGATGCTGCGCTCGAATGTGTGAAGACCTTCAGCGAGCCGGCCTGTGTGATCGTCAAACACGCCAACCCCTGCGGTGTGGCCGTGGCCGAGTCGCCGCTCAAAGCCTATGAACGCGCCTACGCCACCGATCCCACTTCCGCCTTCGGCGGCATCATCGCCTTCAACCGCGAGCTCGATGCGGAAACCGCCGAAGCCATCATCAGTCGGCAGTTCGCCGAAGTGATCGTGGCGCCAGCCGTCAGCGATGCCGCACGTGCGGTGCTGGCGAAGAAGGAAAACCTGCGGCTTCTGAGCTGCGGTGCCCTGCCGCAGCGTCCGGCACCGGCCTGGGACTACAAGAAGGTCAACGGTGGTTTACTAGTGCAGACGCTCGATCAGGGTCTGATCACCGCCAACGATCTCAAGGTCGTCACCAAGCGCGCGCCTACCGAGGCCGAACTGCGCGATCTCCTCTTCGCGTGGAAGGTGGTGAAGTTCGTCAAATCCAACGCCATCGTCTATTGCCGTGATGGCCAGACCATCGGCATCGGCGCCGGTCAGATGAGCCGCGTCTACAGCGCGCGCATCGCCGCCATCAAGGCAGCCGACGCGAGTCTCGAAGTGAAGGGCTCGGTGATGGCTTCCGACGCCTTCTTCCCCTTCCGCGACGGCATCGATGCTGCGGCAGAAATCGGTGTCACCGCAGTGATCCATCCCGGTGGTTCGCTGCGCGACGACGAAGTGATCGCCGCCGCCGATGAAGCGAACATCGCGATGGTGTTTACCGGCATGCGTCATTTCCGCCACTGAGCAAAGCTCGGGCCTCAAGCAAGTTTGGAGATGCAATGAAAGTCATGATCATCGGCAGCGGCGGGCGCGAACACGCACTTGCCTTCAAAGCTGCCAGCTCACCGCGTGTGGAACAGGTCTTCGTCGTGCCCGGCAATGCCGGCACCGCACGCGAAGCGAAGGTGCAGAACGTCGCGCTGGACATAAGCGACTTCGATGCGCTGAGCCGTTTCGCGCGTGAACAGAACATCGCACTCACCATCGTCGGTCCGGAAGCGCCGCTCGTCGACGGCATCGTCGATTACTTCCAGGCGCAGAACCTCGCCTGCTTCGGTCCGCGCAAGGGTGCCGCACAGCTCGAAGGTTCCAAGGCCTTCACCAAGGACTTCCTCGCGCGTCACAACATTCCCACCGCCGCCTATCGCAACTTCACCGAAGTCGAACCGGCTCTGGAGTACCTGCGCACGCAGTCTTTGCCGATCGTGATCAAGGCCGATGGTCTTGCTGCCGGCAAGGGCGTGATCATCGCGCAGACGCTGGAAGAAGCCGAAGCCACCGTGCGTGACATGCTCTCGGGCAACAGCTTCGGCAAGGCCGGTCATCGTGTGGTGATCGAAGAATTCATGGTTGGTGAGGAAGCGAGCTTCATCGCCCTCGTCGACGGCAAGACGGCCCTGCCCTTCGCCACGTCGCAGGATCACAAGGCGCGCGACGAAGGCGACAAGGGTCCGAACACCGGCGGCATGGGTGCCTATTCGCCGGCCCCCGTGGTCACGCCGCAAGTGCATGAGCGCATCATGAACGAGGTGATCTATCCGACCGTGCGCGGCATGGCGATGGAAGGCAACACCTATGTCGGTTTCCTCTATGCCGGTCTGATGATCACGCCCGACGGCACGCCCAAGGTGGTGGAATTCAACTGCCGTTTCGGCGATCCCGAAGCACAGCCGGTAATGCTGCGTCTGCAGACCGACCTCATCGATCTCGTCGAGGCCGCACTCGCCGGCACTCTGGACCAGCAGGACATCAGCTTCGATCCGCGCGCCGCGCTCGGCGTGGTGCTGACCGCAGGTGGTTATCCGGATACCTATGCGAAGGGTGCCGTGATCAGCGGTCTCGATCTGCCCGGCCCCGATGGCAGCAAACTCTTCCACGCCGGCACCAAGCTCGATAATGGCAAGGTCGTGACCAATGGCGGTCGCGTGCTCTGCGCCACCGCGCTCGGCAACACGGTGTCGGAAGCGGCGCAGAAAGCCTACGAACTTGCTGCCAACATCAGCTGGGACAATCTCTACTATCGTCGCGACATCGGTTGGCGCGCGATTGCACGGGAACAACAGAACTGAGTGGTGAAGACCATGCGAGCCAGCGACAGATCCTTCAGTGGTTTCGACAAACTGGTGCTCAATCTCGATCAGGCACTGCGTACGCTGGTGCCTGGCAGCACGGCAGCGCAGCGGCCCAATCCAGCCGAAGCGCAGGAAGCGACTTCATTGGAGGGTGCTGCCGCCGAACACGCCGCGGGTCTGATGCGCATCAATCACACCGGAGAAATCTGCGCGCAGGCGCTCTATCAAGGTCAGGCGCTCACCGCGCGTTTGCCGCAGGTGCGTGCAAGCATGGAGCAGGCAGCGCGTGAGGAAAGCGATCATCTCGCCTGGTGTGAAAGTCGACTGAAGGAACTCGGGAGTCGCCCGAGCCTGCTCAATCCACTGTGGTACGGCATGAGCTTCGGGCTCGGCGCCGTTGCCGGCCTCGCCGGCGACAAGTGGAGCCTGGGCTTCGTGGCGGAAACTGAAAACCAGGTATGCGAACACCTGCGTGATCATCTACAGCGTTTGCCCGAGAGCGATCAGCGCAGCAAGGCGATCCTGCAGCAGATGCTGGTGGATGAAGGCAAGCACCAAACACAGGCGAAGGCTGCAGGCGGCGCCGAGCTGCCGTTACCCGTGAAAGGGCTCATGGCGGCGATGGCGCGCGTGATGAAGACCACCGTCTATCGCATCTGACCCAATAAAAAAGGCGCGCCACTGGCGCGCCTTTTCGTTCCTATCCGCTCGTTCAATTAAGCTCGTCGTCGGGCCAGAACTTCGTACCCTTCACTGTGGCCTGCAAGGCTAGACCGGATTCGGTGAGCTGATAAACGGTGATGTTCTCGAGATGGAGCTCACCACCGACGGCAACACCCTTGTCACTGGCGACGGCTGCGGCATCGGCCTGAGCACCTACCGCCACACCGTATTCCATGAAACGCTGCAACGCGTCTTCATTGTGGAACACCATGATGATGCGGAAGTCCTTCACACCGAGACCGAAGCCCACACCGACTTCCCCCATTTTCAGATAGGTATCGGCGCCGGTGCGATTGTCGCGCACGATGCCGTAACCACCACCGAAGCTCGCCAGCACGACGTTGACGTTGGCATTGCTGAATACGGCATAGCCCACGGCGTCTTCGATCTGCTGTTTCACATCGGGTTTTTCCTGGTAGAGCTCTGCCAGTACTTCACTACGCATGTCCTGTACTGCAGCGCGTTTCTCTTCCACCGTTTCGGCCTGCGACAGACTCGTTGCAACGGCCAACACGACACCACACAACCACCGCGTTTGCATCCTGGTAAACATGATTCCTCCTTAAGCTCTGGTTTGACCGCTGCCAGCCTCATGAGCTGAACACGGTATTCGGGACTCGAAAACTGCAGTCAAAGTGGCTTGAGCAAGGCCCATGCCAGTGCTTTGGCATTACTGCAACTCAGCAGAAATGCTCAGGAAATTGCTCGGTTCTCATGTGCGACTCAGCAGTAGCACATGCAAAAACTTCCTGGTGGCGGGTAAAGATTACGGAGGAGCTGGAGAGGAAACGCCGACCATGTCGCGATGGCCGGCGCGCGATTCAGGCTTCGAGCACTTCGAAGTCGTGAGTGATTTCGACACCGGCCTTACCGAGCATGATCGAGGCCGAACAGTACTTTTCGGCGGAAAGGTGAACCGCTCGTTCGACGCGCGCGGGATCGAGGTTCTTGCCGGTGACGACGAAGTGCAGATGAATCTTCTCGAACACGGCCGGAATGGCATCGGCGCGCACCGCGCTCAGTTCGCAGCGACAGTCGACCACGTTCTGACGCGCCTTGGTGAGAATGTTCATCACGTCGAAGGCGGAGCAGCCGCCCACGCCGAGCAGCAGCATTTCCATCGGGCGCACGCCCATGTTGCGGCCGCCTGCATCGGGAGGTCCGTCCATCACCACGGTGTGCCCCGAACCGGATTCGCCGAGAAACATGGCGCCATCCACCCATTTGATCGTTGCTTTCATGCTGCTGAAGCTCCTACGGAAAAATGGCGCGAATTATCCCACAAATGCGCAGGCAGCGACCTCGCGTCCAACGAAGCGCGCACCACCGCGTATAAAGTAGCGCCATATTTGCGCACAACGGTGCAAAGACCTACACCTAATTGGCTAAGCATTCACGATACTATGCCGCGCCGCTCGCGGAACGAATTTCTCGAAATAGAACACAACCAGCCAATTGTGATATACATCGCCCCTCATAAAGAGAGGACCGACGAGGTTTCTGCATGGCCCTGATGGCGATCACTCCCCACATTCGTGACCTGGACAATTTCCTCAGCCACGCGCATCGCCGGAAATATCCCAACAAGACCACCATCATCCACGAAGGCGATAAGTGCGAGACCCTCTACTACATCATCAGCGGTTCGGTTTCCGTCATCCTCGAGGATGAAGAGGGTAAAGAGGCAGTAATCACCTACCTCAATCCTGGCGACTTCTTCGGTGAGATGGGCTTGTTCGAAAGCCAGGAATCCCGCAGTGCCTGCGTCCGCACCAAGACCGAGTGCGAAATCGCGGAAATTTCCTACCAGGCCTTCAACGCGTACACGCGTCAGCATCCCGAAATTCTCTACACGATCGGCCAACAGATGGCCCATCGTCTTCGCAGCACCACCAAGCGTGTCGCCGACCTGAGCTTCCTCGACGTCACCGGCCGCATCGCCAGCATCCTGCTGGAACTCAGCAAACAGCCCGATGCCATGACCCATCCCGACGGCATGCAGATCAAGATCACGCGCCAGGAACTCGGACGCATCGTGAACTGTTCGCGCGAGATGGCAGGCCGCGTGCTGAAGGATCTCGAGGATCAGGGATTGATCGAAGTGCACGGCAAGACCATCGTCGTGTACGGCACGCGCTGATTACCGCAGCAGGAAATTCAGAAGTTCAGAAAAGCACCAGGATCCAGACCAGGCCCGCCGTGAGGATGCTCACCAGCACCGCGGCGGAGCCGAGATCCTTGGCCCTGCCAGAAAGCTCGTGGTGTTCGTGACCGATACGATCCACCACCGCCTCGATGCTCGAATTGAGCAACTCCACGATCAGAACCAGCAATACGGAGCCGGCCAACAAGGCCTTTTCGGCGCCGTCATATCCCAGATAGAGACCGAGTGGTACCGCCACGATCGCAGCCAGCACTTCCTGACGAAAGGCGGCTTCGTGACGCCAGCAGGCACGCAGTCCCTGCCGCGCATGGCCGATGGCAGCCACGATGCGTGCGAGACCGCGTCCGCCGGGTTTAGCCATTGAAGAAGAGCTCTTGCAGTTTGAGGCCGGGATTGCCGGCGCGCATGAAGGACTCGCCGACGAGGAAGCCGTACACGCCGTGCTGCATCATTTCTTCCACGTCCTCGCGCGCGACGATGCCGCTTTCGGTGATCACCGTGGTGCCAGGGGGCAGGAAGTCCAGCAGACGATAGGTGACATTGAGGCTGGTCTTGAAGGTGTGCAGATCACGGTTGTTGATGCCGACGAGACGCGACTGCAACACGAGCGCACGCTCGAGTTCGGCCTGGTTGTGCACTTCCACCAGCACGTCGAGCTGCTGCTCCTTGGCCGTGTCGAAGAGCTCCTTCATCTGCACGTCGTCGAGCGCGGCGGCGATGAGCAGCACGCAATCGGCGCCGAGCGCGCGCGATTCCACGATCTGATAGGGATCGATCATGAAGTCCTTGCGCAGCGCCGGCAGGTTGCAGGCCTCACGCGCCTGCTGCAGGAACTTGTCGCTGCCCTGGAAGAAGTCGACGTCGGTGAGCACCGACAGACAGGTGGCGCCGTGCTCGGCGTAATTGAGCGCGATCGCAGAGGGATCGAAGTCCTTGCGGATGAGTCCCTTGCTCGGCGAGGCTTTCTTGATCTCGGCGATCACGGCGGGACGCTTGTGATTGATCTGTTTCTCGAGTGCGGCGGCAAAGCCGCGGCAAGGCGGCTGCGCGGCGGCATCGCTCAAGAGATCGGCGAGCGAGCGCTGGGCACGACGTTCACTTACTTCCTCACGTTTGCGCGCAAGGATCTTGTCGAGAATGGTGCTGTCTTCTTGTTGCTGCATTACTGCTTACCGCGGAGCGTGCCGCTCAGGTCCTATCGAGAAAATTCCGCAACAGCTGATGGCCGTGCTCAGTGAGGATGGATTCGGGGTGGAACTGCACACCTTCGATGTCGTAGGTCTTGTGCCGTACCCCCATGATCTCTTCGATGCTGCCGTCTTCATTCTGGGTCCACGCCGTGACCTCGAGGCAATCGGGCAAGGTTTCCTGTTCGATCACCAGCGAGTGATAGCGCGTGGCGTCGTAGGGCGAGGGCAGTCCCTTGAACACCCCTTCACCCCGATGATGGATGGCGGACAGCTTGCCGTGCATCACGCGCTTGGCGCGGATGATGCGGCCGCCGAAGGCCTCGCCGATGCTCTGATGCCCGAGGCATACGCCCAACAGCGGAATCTTGCCGGCGAAATGTTTGATGACCGGCACAGAAATGCCGGCTTCTTTGGGCGTGCACGGGCCAGGTGAAATCACGATCTGACGCGGCGCCATGCGCTCGATGTCTTCCAACGTGATCTCGTCGTTGCGATACACGCGGATGTCAGCCCCCAGCTCGCCGAAGTACTGCACGAGGTTGTAGGTAAAGGAATCGTAGTTGTCGATCATCAACAGCATCAGTGGGGCCTCACAATCCTGACTCCGCCAATTTCACGGCATGGAACATGGCGCGCGCCTTGTTCATGGTTTCGTCCCACTCCGAACGTGGCACCGAATCGGCCACGATGCCCGCACCGGCTTCTATGTACAGGGTGGAGTCCTTGATCACGGCAGTGCGGATGGCGATGGCCATGTCCATGTTGCCGTTCCAGGACAGATAACCCATGGCGCCGCCGTAGATGCCGCGCTTGACCGGTTCGAATTCGTCGATGATTTCCATCGCGCGCACCTTGGGTGCACCGCTCAGCGTGCCGACCGGCAGCGTGGCCTTGAGCACGTCGAGTGCCGTGCGGCCTTCCGCCAACTCGCTTTCCACGGTGGAGGCGATGTGCATCACGTGCGAGTAGCGCTCCACGAACATGCGCTTGGGCACGTGCACCGAACCGATCTTGCTGACGCGGCCGGAATCGTTGCGGCTGAGGTCGATCAGCATCAGGTGCTCGGCAATCTCCTTGGCGTCGGCGAGCAGCTCCTGCTCGAGCGCAAGATCTTCTTCTTCAGTGCGGCCGCGGCGGCGCGTGCCAGCGAGAGGGCGCACCGTGATGTGGCCGTCTTCCACACGCGCCAGGATCTCCGGCGAGGCGCTGACGATGTGGAAGTCCTGCATGTCCATGAACACCATGTACGGCGAAGGGTTCAGCTGACGCAGTGCGCGATAGAGGTTCAGGGGCGCGCCGTGGAACGGCAGGCTCATGCGCTGAGCGAGCACCACCTGCATCACGTCGCCGGCGGCGATGTATTCCTTGATGCGCTCAACCGCATGTTCGAATTTTTCCTGGCCGAAGCTGGAGACGAAGTCGGCTTCGCTCACTTCGCGGAAACCGGTGCGCTGCGGGAATTGCGCGCGCGACTGCAGCTGCGCTTCGAGCGCATCGAGCTGCGCTTGCGCGGCGTCGTAGGATCCTTCGACGCCGGGATCGGCGTAGACCAACAGCGTCAACGTGTTGCGCAGGTTGTCGAACACCACCACCGCCTCGGACACCATCAGCACGATGTCCGGCGTGTGCACCGTGTCGGGCGGCGTGCTGTTGGCCACGCGGTGCTCGACGTAGCGCACGGTGTCATAGCCGAAGTAGCCGACGAGGCCACCATTGAAACGCGGCAGCTGCGGCAGATCGGGAATGCGATAACGCTTCTGGAAGGATTCGATGAAGGCGAAGGGATCGTCGGTCTCGTGGCTTTCCAGCAACTGACCGTTCTGCTCGATGCGCAGCTGCTTGCCGGTGACCTTGAGCACCGTGCGGCAGGGCAGACCGATGAAGGAATAACGGCCCCATTTCTCACCGCCCTGCATCGATTCGAGGAAATAGCTGTAAGGCCCCTGCGCCAGTTTGAGGTAGACACCGAGAGGCGTATCGAGGTCGGCCAACACTTCGCGCATCACGGGGATGCGGTTGTAGCCCTGCGCGGCGAGCGCGCGGTACTGCTCCAAGGTCATAGGGACGCCAGCTCCTTGCGCATGGCGGCAATGGTGGCGGCGTAGTCACCGCTGTTGAAGATGGCCGAACCCGCCACGAACATGTCGGCGCCCGCGCGCGCGATCTCGGCAATGTTGCCCACGCCCACACCGCCGTCGACCTCGAGGCGGATGTCGTAGCCGCTGGCATCGATCAGCTCACGCACCTTCGTCAGTTTGCGCAGCGTGGACGGAATGAATTTCTGGCCACCGAAGCCCGGGTTCACCGACATCAGCAGGATCACGTCGAGCTTGTCCATCACGTACTCGAGGCAGTCGATGGGCGTGGCCGGATTGAGCACGAGGCCGGCCTTGCAGCCGAGGTCGCGGATCAACTGTAACGAACGGTCGACATGGTGCGAGGCTTCGGGGTGGAAGGTGATGTACGTGGCACCGGCCTTCGCGAAATCGTTGATGAGCGCGTCGACGGGCGAGACCATCAGATGCACGTCGATCGGCGCAGTGATGCCGTATTTGCGCAGTGCCTGGCACACCATCGGACCGATGGTCAGGTTGGGCACGTAGTGGTTGTCCATCACGTCGAAATGCACGACGTCGGCACCGGCTGCGAGCACTGCATTCACCTCTTCGCCAAGACGGGCAAAGTCGGCCGAAAGGATGGAGGGAGCGATGAGGTAGGAAGGGGGCATGAGTACTGCGCTAAGTGTTTGAAAAACGCGGCGCATTGTACCGGCTTCTTGGGTTTGGCTCTAGGCAATCCGCAGCCGCCGCTGTGTTGGCGCTGCGGGCGCGGTATGATGCGCGCCGTCATCCCATCCGGGAAGCGCAGCCCCGGGAGCCTGCCCACTCCATGCCCCTTTCCGCCCTTGCTGCCGTACTGCTGGCGGCCTGCACCCACGCGCTGTGGAACTTTGCCGCCAAGAGCGCCGCCCCTTCGCGCCACTTCGTGTGGTTCTATTCCACCCTCTCTTGTCTGGTGTGGGCCCCAGTGGTGTTGTGGGTGCTCTGGACCACCCGCCCGACCTACACCTACCTGCACTGGCTGGCCCTGAGCGCCACGGCCGTCCTGCATCTCGGCTATTCCCTGATGCTGCAGGCGGGCTATCGCGCCTCGGACCTGTCGCTGGTCTACCCACTGGCGCGCGGGTCGGGACCACTGCTGTCCTTCTTCCTGGCGGTGTTGCTCCTGGACGAATCGCTGTCCTGGCTCTCGCTGACCGGCGTACTGCTGGTGGTGGCCGGGATCCTGTTGGTGTCCGGACTCCTGCAGAAGCAACACCGGGCGCCGCTGCGAGGCATTGCCTATGGGCTGGGCACCGGCTGTTTCATCGCCGCGTACACGGTCAACGACGGTTGGGCCGTGAAGGTGCTGCTGATCTCGCCCGTCATCATCGACTACTTCGGCAACTTCGTGCGGATGGTGGTGCTGGCACCCAAGGCCTGGGCGAAGCGGGATGAGATCGGCCGTGAATTCCGTCTTTATTACAAGCCGGCGCTGGTGGTGGCGGTGTTGGGACCGCTGGGCTACATGCTGGTCCTCTACGCCATGACCCTGGCGCCAGTCAGCCACGTCGCTCCGGCGCGCGAGCTCGCCACCCTGCTCGGCACCTTCCTCGGCGCGCGCCTGTTGCAGGAACGGGCCGCGCCGGCACGCATTGTCGGAGCACTCTGCATCGTGGCGGGGGTAATCAGCCTGACGCTGACTCAATGAATCTCTTTAGGAAAAGACTGAACGTGATAGGCAAGACCTTGCACAATTTCGCCCCCGGCTAGGATTGCAAAGCGCCCAGGCAGCCTCATATCCTCGTCGACACGTCCTTCGCGTCAATTTTGCGTAAGAGACGAGCAACGAAGCGCTTATTACGGAGGTACTCATGCTGCGCCTGCTGTTGTTCTTCGGCACCAACATTGCGGTGCTGATTCTTCTATCCCTGGTGTTCAACCTGCTGGGGCTGGACGGGATTCTGCAAGCCAACGGAGTGGATCTCGACCTTGGCGCGCTGCTGGTCTTCTCCGCCGTGATCGGTTTCAGCGGCTCGATCATTTCGCTGCTGATGTCCAAGTTCATGGCCAAGCAGACCATGGGGGTGCAGGTCATCACCCAGCCCCGTACGGAGTTCGAGCGCTGGCTGCTGCAGACCGTGCAGCGTCAGGCTGAAGCCGCCGGCATCAAGATGCCGGAAGTGGGTGTGTTCAATCAGGCCTCGCCCAACGCCTTCGCCACCGGCTGGAACAAGAACGACGCGCTGGTCGCCGTCAGCACCGGCCTCGTGCAGCACATGAACCGCGACGAGATCGAGGCCGTGCTCGGCCACGAGATCAGCCACGTCGCCAACGGTGACATGGTCACCCTGACCCTGATCCAGGGCGTGGTGAACACCTTCGTCGTGTTCCTGTCGCGCGTGGTGGGCCACGTGATCGACCGCGCCGTGTTCAAGACCGAAGAAGGCCATGGTCCTGCCTTCTTCATCGTGTCGATCGTGAGCCAGATCGCACTCGGCTTCCTCGCTCAGATCATCGTGATGTGGTTCTCGCGCTATCGTGAGTACCGCGCCGATGCAGGTGGCGCCCAGCTCGCCGGTCGTCAGCGCATGATCTCGGCGCTGCGTCGTCTGCAGCAGGCCCAGCCGGCCGAGATGCCCAGCGAAATGGCTGCCTTCGGCATCAACTCGCACGGTCTGATGGAACTCTTCGCCAGCCACCCGCCGCTGGAAAAACGCATCCGCGCGCTGGAACAGGCTGCCTGAGCGCAATCAGCAGAACCTATCGGAACCCTCCTCTCCCGCCCTGCGGGAGAGGAGCTTCCTCAACGCCCCGCCTCAGTCCTCGCTCAAGCTTTCCGAGATGATTTCCCAGGCCTGCTCCGCCGTTTCGACGTAGCGGAAAAGGTCGAGATCATTGGCACTGATCACTCCCTGCTCGACCAGGTAGTTGAAGTTGATGGTGCTCTCCCAGAACTCCTTGCCGAAGATCAGCACCGGCAGCGGTTCGATCTTGCCGGTCTGCACCAGGGTGAGAGCCTCGAACAGTTCGTCCATCGTGCCGAAGCCGCCCGGGAAGGCGACCAGCGCACGCGCGCGCAAGAGGAAGTGCATCTTGCGCATCGCGAAATAGTGGAACTGGAAACAGAAGCGCGGCGTGATGTAGGTGTTCGGTGCCTGCTCGTGTGGCAGCACGATGTTGAGGCCGATCGATTCACCACCCGCCTCCGCCGCACCACGGTTGGCGGCCTCCATGATGCCCGGGCCACCGCCCGTCACCACGGTCAGTTTCGGACAACTCTCGCAGCCGGAACGCTCGGTCACGAATCGCGCCAGACGGCGCGCTTCGTTGTAGTAGCGATTCTGCTGCCGCAGCATGTTCACGCGCTGCCGCAGCACCACCAGCTCCACGCTGCCGGGACGGTCGCGCTCCACCTGCGCCAGGCGCGCCTCGTTGGCGGCGAGTTGTTCGGGTGATGGCGTACGCGCACTGCCGAAGATCACCACCGTGTGATTGATGCCGGCGGCCTGCAGTTCGAGCTCGGGCTTGGTCAGCTCGAGCATCAAACGCACGCCGCGCAATTCTTCGCGGGTCAGGAAGTCCTCGTCGTCGAAGGCCAGGCGATAGGCCGGCGACTCCAACTGCGGCGTGCTCTCGAGGGTCTTGACCTCGCGTCGCGCGTACTGGCGATCCTCCGCGGAAGTGTGGAAAAGATGACCGGGCTTTCTGCGTCGGGAACGTCTACTCATGCGGATTTCCTGAAAAGAAGGAAGACTAAGGTGTTACTGCGCAGCGAGCTGCGCGTCGAGCGCGGCGAGGCGCTCGGGGGTGCCGATGTCGGACCACTCGCCCTCGTGCAGACGGGCGCTGGCCGTGCCCATCCTGATGCATTGCTCCAGGATGGGAAGCAAAGGATAGGTGCAGAGCGGCAAATCCATGAAAAGTTCGGGGCGGAACACACCGATGCCACTGTAGGTATAGGCCTGCCCGGGCACGGCGGGGCGTGGCAACAACCTCCCTTCGGGACTCAGTCCGAAGTCACCACGCGGATGCTGCGGCGGATTGGGCACGAGCACCAGATGCAGCATGTCCTCGGGCTTGAGCGCATCGCGCAGCGCCGCGAAATCATAGTCGGTCCAGATATCGGCATTCACCACCAGAAAGGGCTCGGAACCCAGCAGAGGCAGCGCCTTGGCGATGCCACCGGCGGTTTCGAGCGGTTCACCTTCCGGCGACCAGGTGATGTTCACCCCCAAATCCGAGCCATCGCCGAGCGCGGCTTCGAGCTGCTCACCGAGCCAGGCGTGATTGATGACGAGCTCGGTGAAACCCGCGGCGCGCAGCTTCAGGATCTGATGCTCGATCAGCGCACGACCACCGGCGCGCAAGAGCGGCTTGGGTGTGACCTGGGTCAGTTCGCGCATGCGCGTGCCCTTGCCGGCCGCGAGCACCATCACTTTCATGTTCATGCGGCGATGCTCACTCCGAGCTCCTGCAGCACCCGCGGCAGCGCCGGACTGATGCGCTCGGCCACCCACTCGCTAAAAGGATCGAATTCGGCGTAATCGCGCGCCACGCTGGCGAGATAGCGCAGGGTCAGCGGCAGATCACCGAGGTAGCCGCGTTTGCCGTCGCGCAGCCACAGCCGCGCGAAGATGCCGAGGACCTTGAGATGTCGCTGCATGCCCATCCAGTCGAAGTCCTGCTGGAACGCGGCCGGGGCCGGCACGTTCAGCCCGGCAGCGAACGCCAGCTCACGATAGTCATCGACCCACTGCCGCACCTGGGCGCGTGGCCATTCGATGTAGCAATCACGCAAGAGCGACACCAGGTCGTAGGTGAGCGGCCCCAGCACCGCGTCCTGGAAGTCGATCACACCGAGCGGCTCGGCGCCGCGATACATGAGGTTGCGCGAGTGGTAGTCGCGATGCACGAACACCTGCGGCTGCCGTTGCGCGCGTTCGCTCAAGCGATCGAACACGCCATGGATCAATGCCAGCTCAGCATCACTCAACTCGAATCCAAGAAGCCCCTGGCAGAACCAATCGATGAAGAGCTGCATCTCGCGACGCAGCAGCGCGTCATCATAGAGCGGCAGGCCCTGCGCGTCGGCGCGCTGGATCTTCAGCAGTTCCGAGAAGGCCTGGTGGTAAAGCGCATGGGCAGTGGGTTGTACCGCTGGGTCCCGACGTGAGGCATCGAGGCGTCCCCACAGAAGCTCACTGCCGAGATCGCTCAGGCACATGAACCCGGCGTCGAGATCATGGGCATGCAGCAGCGGCACATTGACGCCCGCCGCGTGCAGCCGTTCGGCGACCGCGACGAAGGGCCGGCAGTCCTCATGCGGCGGCGGTGCGTCGACCAAGATCAGCGTGCCGGTATCGAGCCGGGCGCGGAAGTAGCGCCGGAAGCTGGCATCGCCGCTCACGGGTGCGAGCGGCCCCTGCTGCGCCCCCAGACGCAGGGCGGGAAGACGTTGGGAAAACCAGGCTTGCAGCTCAGCTTCACGCTGGCGCAGAAAGTCGATCGAGGGGGCGGGCAAAACGGCGGTTCCCTTGTTCTGAAAGGGGATAAACCATACACTGCGCGCACTTCATTACGCCAGTCCGCCCGCTTTGAGAAGTAAGCCTCCTTTCAGACCAAACCCTCTAGCGGCGCGCCTTCGCTTCTCTGCACGCAGCCTCGCCGCGTTGGCCATTTCGGTCTCCCCCTGGGTCGCTGCACAGGATGCCGCGGAGCTCGATTGGGTTCCCTATGAGCGGCTCACCGAGGAACAGCGCGCCTCGCTCGATGCCGTGTGCTGCGGCATGTACATCGCGCCTTCCTTCCCCGAAAGCGAAAACCTCGAACCGGGCGCCACGATTCTGCGTGGCGAAGGCATCGGCGCCAACGACGACGGCATCGTCGACGTCTACAACGATCTCCTCGTGATGCAGCGCGAGGCCATCATCCAGGCCGCGCGCGGCCGCTACGACCGCAACGCGCAGATCTTCACGCTGGAAGAGAACATCCGCATCCGTCAGCCCGGCATGCTGCTCACCGGACAGACTGCCTCGGTGGACCAGAACAGCGGCCGCAGCGAGATCACCGACGCCTCCTACGTTCTGCATGACATCGCCGCGCGCGGCAACGCCGCCATCATCGTCTACACCGACGAGGCCGGCATCGTCACCATCGACAACGGCGTCTACACCCGCTGCGAACCGGGCGACAACAGCTGGGCCGTTGCCGGCTCGCGCATCGTGCTGAACCAGGAAACCGGCCGCGGCACCGCCCGCAACGTCACCCTGCGCGTCGCCGACGTGCCCGTGGCCTATCTGCCGTGGGTGAGCTTTCCGATCAACGATGAGCGCGCCACCGGTTTTCTCGCACCGGTGATCGGCAACACGCGCGACGGCGGCTTCGACATCGCTGCGCCCTATTACCTGAATCTGGCACCCAACTACGACGCCACCATCACCCCACGCATCCAGTTCGAACGCGGTGTGATGCTGGGCGTGGAAGCGCGGCATCGTGGTTATCGTTCCGAGCAACAGATCGAATTCACCTATCTGCCCGACGACAAACTCTACGAACCGAGCCAGTTGAACGTGCCGACCTATGACGGTCCGCCCGTGCCCGATCGCTGGTGGTTGGACTACGACCTGCGCGCCGGCCTCGGCCGCGGTTGGAGTGCGAGCGTCGACTACTCGGTGGTGAGCGACGAAGACTATTTCCAGGACTTCGGCAACAACGGTTTGAACCTGACCACGCAGAGCTATCTCTACCGCGATGCACGCTTGAACTATCGCGGTCGTCACTGGGATTTCCAGGCCGCGGCGCAGGGTTATCAGATCATCGACCCCACGGTACAGCCGCAGTCCGAGCCCTATCGCATGCTGCCGCGCCTGAACCTGCAGGGCGACTACGTTCTCCCCACCGGCATCGAAGTGGCACTCGACAGCGAATTCGTGGTGTTCGATCGCAGCCTGTCGAGCCGCGGCGTGTCACAGGAGATGATCGATCGTGGCGCACTCGTCACCGGCCAACGTCTGAGCCTGACGCCGAGCATCAGCTTCCCCTGGTCGAACGCCTACTCCTTCGTCACGCCCACGCTGAAGTACAAGTACGCACAGTGGCAGTTGGAAGATCAGGCCGTCGGCACGCCGAAGGATCCGAGCCGCGGCATCGCCTCCGCCTCGCTCGATGCGGGGCTCTTCTTCGAACGCGACATCCAGCTCTTCGGTACCAACTATCAACAGACTCTGGAGCCACGCCTCTATTACCTCTACAACGAATACGAGGACCAGAGCACGATTCCGCTCTTCGACAGCAGCGAGCTCACCTTCAGCTTCAACCAGCTCTTCCGCGACGACCGCTTCAGCGGTCAGGACCGCGTCGGCGACGCCAATCAACTGACCCTGGCCGTGACCTCACGGCTCTATGACCAGTCCGGCCGTGAGAAGGCACGGGCGAGTGTGGGCCAGATCCAGTATTTCGAAGATCGCCGCGTGACGCTCGACCGTACGCCGGAAATGCTCGCGCTGGGTCGTCAGGCCAGCTCGGCACTGGTGAGCGAACTGTCCTGGCAACTCGACGCTGCCTGGCAGGCACGCTCCTACATCGAGTACAACCACCACGATCGCAAGCTCGTGGTCGGTAATTTTCTTTTTCAATATCAGAGTGATATAAACCACATCCTGAATTTCGGGTACCGCTTCCGCGATCTGCCGAATCCCATCGCCCCCAACGGGCTCGACCGTCGTATCAAGCAAACCGACATCTCCGGCATCTGGCCTTTGAACGAGCGTTGGGGCCTGATCGGTCGTTGGAACTACGACATCGGCAACAAACGCAACCTCGAGACCATTGCCGGTGTCCAATACAGCAACTGTTGTTGGAACCTGCGTCTGATTGCGCGGCAGTGGATCGACAACGACGCGCTGTACTATGGCGTGAAGGACGACAACAGCGGCATCTTCGTGCAATTCGAGCTCAAGGGCCTCGGCAGCGTCCTTGGAGGGAACGTCAGTGGCATCCTCAACAACGGCATCATCGGTTACCGCGATCGTGAATACGTTCAATAAGTTCGTCCGCAGCGCCACGCTGGCTCTGTGCACCCTCGGCGCCACCTTCGCCGCGGCACAACCGCAGAGCGTCGACAAAGTGATCGCCATCGTCGACAACGACGTCGTACTCCGCAGCGAATTCGAAGAACGCTGGGCGCAGGTGCAACAGCAGATCTCCGCCAATCCCCCGCCCAACCTGCCGCCGATGCAGGTACTGCGCAAACAGGTACTCGACCAGATCATCCTCGAACATCTGCAGCTGCAGATGGCGCAGCGTGCGGGCATCCGCATCGACGACAACCAGCTCAACCAGGCCATCAACGCCATCGCGCAGCAGAACAACATGAACTTCGAACAGTTCGTGCAGGTGCTGCAGGCCAACGGTCTGTATGAAGCCACGCGTGAAGCACTGCGCAAGGAACTGATGATCGGTCAGTACCAGAACGGCGCCGTGAACCGTCGCATCCAGATCACGCGCCAGGAAATCGAGAACTATCTGCGCTCCGAAGCCGGTTCCGCCGCCATCGCGCCGGAATACCATGTGGCACACGTGCTGATCCCGTCCGAAGAAGCTCCGACTCCGGCCCAGACCGCCCTCGCACAGACCATCTATCGAGAAGTGCAGAACGGCGTCGACATCCGTCAGGTCGCGGCCGCCGGCCAGATCGACGGCATCCGCGTCACCGGTGGTGACCTCGGCTTCCTGAAAGTGGAAAACCTGCCCTCCGTGTTCGCGCCGGTCGTGCCCTCGCTGCGTCCCGGCGAAGTGAGCGAGCCCTTCACCAGCAGCAGCGGCTATCACATCGTGCAGCTGCTCGAAACGCGCGGTGGCTCCGAACTGCAGATCGACCAGTGGCAGGTACGTCACATCCTGATCAAGCCCAATGAAATCCGCACCGAAGAACAGGCCGAAGCGCTGATCCGCAATCTCTACGAGCGCATCAAGAACGGCGAAGACTTCGGCAACATCGCACGTCAGAACACCGACGATCCGACTTCGATGGTGTCCGGCGGCGATCTCGACTGGATCAGCGACGGCATGTTCCCGCCCGACTTCATGCAAAAGGTGCGTGAAACGCCGGTGGGCACGATGACCGAACCCTTCCGCGTCTCCAGCGGCTGGCACATCCTCGAAGTGCGCGACCATCGCATCCAGGACGTCACCGAGGAGAACAAGCGCCTGCAGGCCGAACGCATCCTGCGCAATCGCAAGTTCGAGAACGAGCTGGAAAACTGGCTCACCGAAATTCGCGACACCTCCTACATCGACATCAAGGATTTCTGAGCGGACCCTTGGTCCGTTCAGGAGATCTCACCCATGACTGCCCTGCTCGCGCTGACCCCCGGCGAACCTGCCGGCATCGGGCCGGATCTCGCGGTGGCCCTGGCGCAGCGCCCGCGCCGCGTGCCGCTCGTCTGCATCGCCGATCCAACGCTGCTCGAAGCGCGCGCCGCGCAACTGCAGCAGCCGCTGCGCATTCAGTTGTGTGAAGCCGACCACCTGAGCGAGTCGATCTACAGCGGCGACGGTCAACTCAGCGTCCTGCCGGTATCGCTACGCAGCGCGGTGACGCCCGGCAAACTCGAGGTCCGCAACGCGTCCTACGTGCTCGACACGCTGCGGCTCGCCGCGCGCCTCTGTGGCGATGGCACCTTGCGTGGACTCGTCACCGGTCCGGTGCAGAAGAGCATCATCAATGCTGCCGGCATCGCCTTCAGTGGCCACACGGAATTCCTCGCCGAACACGCCGGCGTGCCGCGCGTGGTGATGATGTTGGCCACCTCCGGTCTGCGCGTGGCACTGGCCACCACACACCTGCCGCTGAGCGTCGTGCCGAGTGCGATCACACGCGAGCTCCTGCACGAAGTACTCACCATCCTCGATCACGATCTGCGCGTGCGTTTCAACATCGCACGGCCACGTATCCTCGTCGCCGGACTCAATCCCCATGCCGGAGAAGACGGCCATCTCGGTCGCGAAGAGATCGAGGTGATCACGCCCGCGCTCGACGCCGAACGCGCCAGGGGCATGGACCTGCTCGGTCCCCTGCCTGCCGACACATTGTTCACACCGAAATATCTGGAACAGGCTGATGCAGTCTTGGCGATGTATCACGACCAGGGCTTGCCCGTGCTCAAGTACAAGGGCTTCGGCCAGGCGGTGAACATCACGCTGGGTCTGCCCTACCTACGCACTTCCGTCGATCACGGCACGGCGCTCGATCTCGCCGGCTCCGGTCGCGCCGATCCGGGCAGTCTGTTCTATGCCATCGACGTAGCGCTCGAGGCACTGGGCATGGGAGCGCACGCATGAGCCGCCGCGGACTCGTGATGGGCGCCGATGGTTTTCAGCATCAGGCGCGCAAACGTTTCGGACAGAACTTCCTGCACGATCAGCAGATCATCGGACGCATCGTCAAAGCCATCACGCCGCGTCCCGGCCAGCAGCTGATCGAGATCGGCCCCGGCCAGGGCGCCATCACCGAACCTTTGCTCGCGCTCGGCCAGGGTCTGACCGTGATCGAGATCGACCGCGATCTCGCCGCGCATCTGCGCAGCCGCTTCGGCGACAACGAGGGCTTCAACCTGATCGAACGCGACGTGCTGGAAGTGGACTTCGCACAGTTCACCACCACGCCGCGCAGCCTGCGTGTGCTCGGCAACCTGCCGTACAACATCAGCACGCCGCTGCTCTTTCATCTGTTGCGCTATCGCAACCTCATCCATGACATGGTGTTCATGCTGCAGTTGGAAGTGGTGGATCGTCTCGCCGCGCAACCGAACGATCCGGACTACGGTCGTCTGAGCGTGATGATGCAGTATCACTGCAAGGTGGAGCGCCTGTTCAAGGTGCCGCCAGGCGCCTTCAATCCGCCGCCGAAGGTGGATTCCGCCATCGTGCGGCTCGAGCCCTGGGACACGCTGCCACATCCGGTACGCAACGAAGCGCTGTTCGGTAACATCGTGCGCGACGCCTTCAATCAGCGGCGCAAGACCGTGCGCAACGCGCTCAAGCAGTGGGTGAGCCCCGAGCAGTGGGAACGGTTGGACATGGACCCGTCGCTACGCCCCGAGAATTTGGGGCTGAGCGACTATGCTAGAATCACCGCCATCGTCGATGAGGCCAGAGACAAGTCGTGAGCAACAATCCGCAATCTCCCTGTGGCATCGATATCCAGGTCAGCACTCAATATCTGGCCCAGCAGTCAGACCCCGCCAGCAGCACCTTCGCGTTCTCCTACACCATCACCATCACCAACAACCGTGAAGACAGTGTGCGTCTGTTGAGCCGCCACTGGATCATCACCGACCAGAACAACAAGGTCGAACACGTCGAAGGCAGTGGCGTGGTCGGACAGCAACCCTTGATCCATCCCGGACAGAGCTATCAGTACACCAGCGGCGCCGTGCTCAAGACCGAAACCGGTGACATGCGCGGTAGCTACACGATGGTGTCGAGCACCGGCGAAAAGTTCGAGGCTCCCATTCCTCTCTTCATCCTTGCCGTGCCGCACATGGTGCATTGAGGCAGGCATGGCAATCTATGTAGTCGGCGACATTCAAGGCTGTTACGACCCACTGCGCCGTTTGCTCGATCACATCAGTTTCGATCCTGCCCAGGATCGCCTGTGGTGCGTGGGCGACATGGTCAACCGCGGGCCGCAATCGCTCGAAACCCTGCGTTTTCTCAAAGGTCTCGGCAGCGCCTTCAACGGCGTGCTCGGCAATCACGATCTGCACTTGCTCGCGCTCGCGAGCGGCGCCTTCACGAGTTCGAAGAAGAACACCTTGCAGGCAGTGCTGAACGCTCCGGACTGCATGGAACTCTGTGATTGGGTACGGCAGTTGCCACTCGCCTACAAGGAAGAAACCTTGGCACTGGGTTCGACCAAGAAGGTCCTGCTCGTGCACGCGGGACTCGCGCCCGGTTGGACCTTCCGCGATGCGCTCATGGCCTCGCGCGAAGTCGAAGCCTGTCTGCGTGAGCCCAACTACAAGGACTATCTCGCCGGTATGTATGGCGATGAACCCGAGCGTTGGGATGACTCACTGCAAGGCATCGAACGTCTGCGTGTGATCACCAACATCCTCACTCGCATCCGCTTCGTGTCGCCCGAAGGCCGTCTCGATCTGAAATCGAAGGAAGGTCTCGATACCACACCCAGCGGCATGCAGCCCTGGTACGAACTGGTCGACATCAAACCCAATCGTCTGCTCCTGTTCGGCCACTGGGCGGCGATCGATGGTCACACCGGCATCGCCAACGTGCAGGGGCTCGATACGGGCTGCGTGTGGGGCCGCTGTCTCACCGCGATGAAACTCGAAACCGGTGAGCGCTTCTCGGTGGGCTGCGGAGACACCTGATGCAGATCTACCTGGTGGGCGGTGCCGTGCGCGATGCCCTCTTGGGCCTGCCGGTGAAGGACCGCGACTGGGTGGTCGTCGGTGCCACGGTGGAGCAGATGCTCGCCAAGGGCTTCCGTCAGGTGGGCCGTGATTTCCCGGTGTTTCTGCATCCGAAGACGCAGGAGGAATATGCTCTCGCCCGCACCGAGCGCAAACGTGGCATGGGCTACAAGGGCTTCGTCGTGCACGCGGATCCGAGCGTCACACTCGAACAGGACCTGATCCGCCGCGACCTCACCATCAACGCCATCGCGCAGGATGACGCGGGTCAGCTCATCGATCCCTTCGATGGCCAGCGCGACATCGAGGCGCGCGTGTTGCGACATGTCTCCCCTGCTTTCGTCGAAGATCCCTTGCGCGTATTGCGCGTGGCACGTTTCGCGGCACGCTTCGCGCATCTGGGTTTCACCGTGGCCGACGAAACCCTCGCCCTGATGCGCGAGCTCAGTCGCAGTGGCGAGCTCGAAGCGCTCACACCCGAGCGCGTGTGGCAGGAAATGGAAGGCGCCTTGAAGGCACCGTCGCCGCAGGTGTTCATTTCCGTGTTGCGCGAATGCGAGGCCTTGCCGCATTTGTTGCCGGAACTCGCGGCGTTGTTCACCATCGAGCAGCCCGACTTGTTCCAACCTCAGACGAACGCAGGTCAACGCACACTCGAAGTATTGCAGCGCGCAGCCGCGCTCAGCGAAGACACCTCCGTACGTTTCGCTGCGCTCGTGCACGACATCGGTCGTGGTACAGGCGACGACGGAGCCGCGCTCGTCGAAGCCATTGCACAGCGTCTGCGCTTGCCCAATGAGCAGCGCGAGCTTGGGGTGATGGTGTGCCGCTTCCAGGAGCGTGTGCATCGTGCGCACAGTGATTCGCCGGAAGAACGCTTTCACACCTTGGAACTCACTGACGCACTCCGCCGCGCGCAGCGGTTCGAACAATTCCTTGTCGCCTGCCAAGCCTCTGCTCTTGGACGCAGCGACCTCGACTCCAACGCCTACACACAAGCTGCGCAATTGCGCCACGACCTCGCCGCTGCACGCGCGGTTGATGTACAAGCCGTTCTAAAAAACTCCAATACCAAGGGACCAGAAGTGGCCCCCCTCATCCGCGCAGCGCGCATTGCGGCGATTGCCGACGCTTCGAACTAACCTCGTAGTTGGCTTCGCTACGCTCGCCCGCAACCTACATGTGCCCTACAAAATCGGAGAAACAAAAAAGCCGGCAAACGCCGGCTTTTTTGTTGGTGGTAAGGATCAATTCAACCCACGCCGTTCCAGCAAGGGCTCGACCTGCGGGTCGCGGCCTCGGAAGTTGCGGAAGAGCTGCATCGCATCTTCGGTGCCACCGCGGGAGAGCAAGGTGTCGCGGAAGTGCTGACCGTTGGCACGGGTCATGCCACCGTTTTCCTTGAACCATTCCACCGTGTCGGCATCGAGCACTTCACTCCAGATGTAGGAGTAATAGCCGGCCGAATAGCCGCCCATGATGTGCGAGAAGTAAGGCAAACGATAACGCGGCGGTAGGCTGTCGAGATTGGCGCCGGCCTTCTCGAGCGCTTCGGCTTCGAACTGCATCAGTTCTTCAGCGGAAGGCACTTCTTCCGGTGGCAGTACGTGCAGTGCCATGTCGATGATCGAAGCCATCAGGTATTCGCTCGTTGCAAAACCCTGGTTGAACTTCTGCGTCTCGAGCACCTTGTTCACGAGTTCCACCGGCATCGGCTCACCGCTCTCGTAATGCAGCGCATAGTTCTGCAGCACCTCGGGCCAGGTGGCCCACATCTCGTTCACCTGCGAGGGATATTCGACGAAGTCACGCGGCACGTTGGTGCCGGAGAAGCTCGGATAGTTCACGTTCGAGAAGAGGCCATGCAGCGCATGACCGAACTCGTGAAACATCGTCACCACTTCGTCGAAGGTCAGCAGCGTCGGCTCACCTGCCGGCGGTTTTGGAATGTTGAGATGGTTTGCCACCACTGCCTTGGTGTCGAGCAGGGCCGACTGCGGCACGTAGTCGTTCATCCACGCGCCACCGCGCTTGCTGGGACGCGCATAGGGATCGTGCAGGAAAATGCCGAGCGTGCTGCCGTCGTGATCGATCACTTCATACACGCGCACGTCTTCCTGATACACGGGCAAGTCGGTGCGACGTTTGAAGCTCAGACCATAGATCTGCTCGGCGGCGTAGAACACGCCTTTTTCCAGCACGTTGTTGTATTCGAAGTAGGGACGCAACTGACTTTCATCGAAGCTGTAACGTTCCTGACGCACCTTCTCCGCGTAGTAGGCCCAGTCCCAGGCGGCGAGTTGGAAGTCCACACCTTCGCGACGCACCATCTCCTGCAGATCGGCGAGTTCGCGCTGGGCGTTGGCGATGGCGCGTGGCGTCAGATCGGCGAGACGCTGCTGCACGGCTTCTACGGTCTGCGCCGTCTGCTCTTCGAGCACGTAGGCGGCATGGTTGGGATAGCCAAGCAGCTGCGCGCGTTCGGCCCGCAGACGCGCCACGCGGCTCAGGATCTCACGGTTGTCGTACTGACCACCGCGGCTGCCGCGCGCGAGCGAGGTTTCCATGATGCGTTGACGCAGCGCGCGATTCTCGAGCTGGCTCAGCGCAGGCTGACCACTGGTGTTGAGCAGCGGAATCACGTACTTGCCGCGCATGCCACGTTCGGCGGCAGCATCGGCGGCACCCTGAATCTCGGCATCGCTGAGACCACGCAGATCTTCGCTGCTGTCGACCACGATGGCGCTGGCGTTCACTTCCGCGAGCACGTTCTGGTCGAAGGCGGTGCTGAGTTCGGCGAGCTCCGCGTTGTAGCGTTTGAGCTGTTCCTTCTGTTCGGCATCGAGCAGAGCACCGGCGCGCACGAAGTCCTTGTAGGTTTCTTCGAGCAGACGTTGCGACTCCGGATCGAGCCCTTCGTTGGCCTGGTTGTCGTATACGGCTTTCACGCGCGCGAACAGTGCATCGTTGAGCAGGATCTTGTCGCTGTGTTCGGCGAGCTTTGGCGACAGTTCCACTTCGAGGGCCTGGATCTCGTCATTGGTATGGGCCGAGCTCAGCGAGAAGAACACGGCGGCGACGCGGTTGAGGAGCTGACCCGACAATTCCAGCGGCACGATGGTGTTGGCGAAGCTGGGCGGTGCCGTCTGATTGACGATGTCTTCGATTTCCGCCAGCTGCTCTTCCATGCCGCGCTCGAAGGCAGGTTTGAAGTGTTCGTTGCGGATCTTGTCGAAGGGCGGATATTGCAGGTCGAGCGGACTGGGTTCGAAGAAGGGGTTGTCCTGCGTCTGCGCAGTCGAAGTAGTAGTGGTGGCAGTGTTCATCTGGCTGCTGGTGTCGGTGGTCGTGGCGGTGTCGGTCGAGCTGTCGGAGCAAGCGACCAATAGACTCATTCCTGCCAGCGCCACCAGGCAACGTGAGGAAATCATAGGAAACTCCGTAGAGCGTTGGGTTTTCGGGGCCCGCCGCGTGGCGGTGAAGACAGTGCGGTAAGTTCCCACCCGCGCGGAACAGGGTCAAGTCCCGCGCGGCGGGCGCGGGATTTTCAGGCTTTCACCAGGGTCCAGATGCCGATGCCGACGAAGCCGATGCCCGCCAGGATCTGCAATTGCCGAGGGTTCACGACGTTGGAGATGAAGCTGCCGGCCAGCACGCCGATGGCCGACGTCGCGATCAGCGCCAGCGAGGCGCCGAGGAACACCGTCCACTTGCTCACCTCCTTGTCGGCGGCGAAGAGCAGAGTGGCGAGCTGGGTCTTGTCGCCCAATTCGGCGACGAACACGGTGAGGAACACGGTGAGGATGAGTTTGAAGTCCACGCGGCACTCCGATTACTGAAGGACGAAGAGCGCGGGAGTCTGAACTGCGACGGCGCGCAGGACAAGCACTCGACCCTGGACGGGATGGAAATTCGACGGACGGCGCCGAAAGCCAGCTGATGGGAGGGGCTTGAGGTCCCGTCGCGGCAAGTGCCTCCTAGCGCCTGCAGCTTTCACCACCCAGAGGTGGGTCGAGACCTCTGTCCGAGATTGATCAGTCGAGCTCTTCCTCGCGGAATTTGTCGAGGAAGAGGAAGAGATACAACAACGTCATGGCACTTCTCCTTGTTGGTACGCACCTGGCAAGCATGCAATCGTTCTGCGAACGCATACGTGAACGATCTCCAGGCCGCCCCTACTCGGCCATCCCCCGATCAGGGGGTGCAGTAACTGCTGGGGCAGTCTGGCGGTGGAATCCATGCGAATCTGCAACGCTTTTCGCATTTTGCAGTTGCGAAGTTCACTGCAGAGCTTCGCCCGCAGCGAAAGCTTCACTGCAATAGGCATGCATCGCATCGACGAACAAACGCAAACGCGTCGACAGAAAACGATTCGGTGGAAACACTGCATACAGATTGCGTTCGGGCAGCGTGCGATAGCCCGGCATCAGGCGCACGAGACGCCCGCTCTCCAATTCTTCGCGAATGAAGAACCACGGCATGATGACGATGCCCAGACCATGACAAGCGCCCTCGATCATCATCTCCGCCGCATCGCACTTGAATCCGCCACGCAGTGAAACGACACCCTGCGTGCCGTCGGGACTGCGGTACCGCCATTCGTGCAGCCCCCTGTTGCGCGTGTAGGCCACCACCGCATGTTGCGCCAATTCTTCCGGTGTCTGCGGCGCGCCATGCTTGGCGATGTACTCGGGACTGCAGCAGGGAATCAGCGGACTCGCCGCCAGACGTCGCGCGATGAGCGAAGAATCGGGCAAGGCGCCAATGCGCAGCACGACGTCGAAGCCCTCCTCGCCGAGATCGACGAGGCGATCGTCGAAGTGCACGTCCATCTGCACTTCGGGATAGGTCGCCGCGAACTCCGCGATCGGAGCCTTCAGCTGCCGACAGAGGGCGGCGGGAGCACTGACCCGCAGGATGCCGCGAGGCGTGCTCTTCAGTTCGTTGAGTTCCTCGCGTGCCTCGCTGAGATCGTCGAGGGCGCGGCCGGCCCGTTCGAAGAACAGACTGCCTTCCTCGGTCAGAGAAACGCGTCGGGTGGTACGGTTGAGCAATTTGACGCCCAGTTCTTCCTCGAGGTGCTGGATCTGCTTGGAAACTGCAGAAGGCGTAAGCCCAAGTTCACGCGCCGCAGCGACGAAGCTCTGCTGGCGGGAAACCGCAAGAAAGATGGGTATGCGCGCTAGGTAATCCATAGGTACAGCCCTAAGGTTATTTCCAATTTGGAAGTAGTGATTTTCTTTCTCGACTGATTATTAACCAGTCCGAGAAGCGTACATTGCGGGCAACTCGGCAGATTCACCGCCCCTGCCGTACAGGAGGCTCACATGATCCGTGTCTACCCAAGAGCCCAGATGGGCCACGCCAACCTCGGTTGGCTCGACAGCCACTTTCACTTCAGCTTCGCCGACTACTACAACCCGGCCCGGATGGGTTTCGGCGCGCTGCGAGTCATCAATGATGATTTCATCGAGCCCGGCACCGGCTTCGGCATGCACCCGCACCGCGACATGGAAATCATCACCTTCGTCCGTTCCGGCGCGATTTCCCACCGCGATTCGATGGGCAACGCCGGCCGCACCACGGCGGGCAACGTGCAGGTGATGAGTGCCGGCACGGGCGTGCTGCATTCGGAGCACAACCGTGAAAGCGAACCGACCACGATGTTCCAGATCTGGATCATCCCGCGGGAGCGCGGGGTGAAGCCGCGCTGGGAAGCAGCGAACTTCAGTGATCGCAAGGCCACCGACACGCTGCCGCTGCTCGTGAGCGGTCGTGCCGAAGATGCCGGTAAAGGTGCGCTCTACATTCATCAGGACGCCTCGATCCACGGCGGACAGCTCGAGCAGGGGCAACGCCTCGTGCAACCGATCCGCGATCAGGCCTACGTCGTCATCTCCAAGGGAGAGGTCGAAGTGGATGGCTATGTGCTGCGTGAAGGAGATGGAGCGGAAATCACGCAGGCTACGACCGTGGTGCTCAACGCCGTGAGCGATGCCGAGGTGATCCTGATCGACGTGCCCGCCTAAGGCACTTACAGAAACCGGCGCCCAAGGGCGCCGGTCCTGCTTTCATCAACCTACTGCTGTGCGACTTCCCAGCCGCCGCCCAGCGTTTTGTATACAGCCACCAGGTTCAGCAGCAGCTGCGTTTCGCTTTCGGCAAGCTGTGCATCGACCTCCAACTGCGAACGTTCGGCATCGAGCACACTCAGGAAATCGCTCGCGCCCACCTCGAAACGCTGCCGCGCAAAGTTGGCCGCCTGGGCACTCGCCTGCGCTGCTTCCACCAACTTGGCGCGACGCTCTTCCTCACGCGTGAAACGCCGCAGCGCGTTGTCGGTTTCTTCCAAGGCCAGCAACACCTGGCGTTCGAACGCGGCGACTTGGCTTTGCGTCTGTGCATCGGCTGCGGCAATGCGTGCCTGCGCCCGCCCCTGGTTCAGGCCGCCCCACTGCAATGAAGGGGCGAACGAGAACACTTCTGTCGATTCACGTCCGATATCTGACCAACTGGTCGAGAGAAACCCGAGACTGCCGTTGAACACGATGCGCGGGTAGAGATCCGACACCGCGATGTTGTAGCGCGCGACCGCCATCTGCAGTGCGGCTTCCATCTGGCTGATGTCGGGACGACGTTGCAGCAGCGCACGCGGATCACCCACGGCCACGCTCGGCGGCAGCGAAGGCAAGGGACGTACTTCGTTCAGCATTTCACGCAATGCATCGCTGCCCTGCCCCGTCAGCACCCCGAGGCGGTTGAGCGCCACGCGCTGTGCCGCTTCGAGCGCGGGAATGCGTGCTTCGGTCAGCGCCAACTGCGCCTGCGCACGCGAAACGTCGAAGAGATCGCCCTGTCCCACTTCCTGCAGACGCTGCGTCAGTTCATAGGTCTGACGCTGCACCTCGGCGTTGCGACGCGCCACTTCCAACTGATATTGAATGCCGCGCAGGCTGACATAAGAGGCCGCCACTTCCGCGGCGACGCTCACCTGCACCGCACGCAAGGCCGACTCGCGTTCCACCAGGTTCGCGCGACCTGCCTTCACCGCATTGCCGAGACGACCGGTGAAGAGATCCACTTCCCAGCTCGTGTCGAGCGTCACGTCATAGATGTCCATGATCGTGTTCGGGCGCAGCGGGTTGATCGCGCGCGGATATTTCTCGCGAGTGGAGCCCACGCTCGCATCGAGCGTCGGGAACAGCTCCGCCTTCGCCTGCCGCAGAATCGCACGCGATTCGTTGAGCGAGGCTTCGGCGATGGCGAGATCCTTGTTGTGATCGAAGGCCAGTGTCAGCAGGTTTTCCAGATCGGCGTCTTCCAACTGCTGCCACCAATCTCGCACCGGCTCCTGCGCCACCAAGCGTCCTTCGAGTTCGAACTGCGCTGCGGTTTCAGGCAGGGACGCAAGCGAAGCCGCTTGATCGACGTCTCTGTAGCTGTGGCACGCAGCCAGTGCCAGCGACAAGGCCGACACTCCAAAAAGTTTCAACGTTCTCATGTTTACTTTCCTCAAGCGTCCAGCGACTGCAATTGACCAGCCGTACCATGCGCTTCCACCGGTGCATCCACCGTGCGTTGCTTGCGTTTCCCTTCGAGTTTGCGCAGCAGTACGTAGAACAGCGGCGTGAAGAAGAGACCGAAGAAGGTCACACCCAACATGCCGGAGAACACGGCGATACCCATCACGTTGCGCATTTCCGCACCCGAACCGCTCGAGTACACCATGGGCACCACGCCCATGATGAACGCGAACGAGGTCATCAGGATCGGACGCAAACGCATGCGGCTCGCCGTGATCGCGGCACGCACGGTCTCCATACCGCGGTGTTCCAATTCACGCGCGAACTCCACGATCAGAATCGCGTTCTTGCTCGCGAGCCCCGCGAGTACGAACAGGCTGATCTGCGTGAAGATGTTGTTGTCGCCACGCGTCAACCACACACCGGTGAGCGCAGCGAGAATGGACAGCGGCACGATCGTGATCACCACGAGCGGCAGCACGAGACTTTCGTACTGCGCCGCCAACACCAGGAACACGAGCAGGATGCACAACGGGAAGATGTAGATCGCCGTGTTGCCCGAGAGCACTTCCTGATAGGTCAGTTCCGTCCATTCGAATTCGACGCCGGGCGGCAAGGTTTCCGCCAGAATCTCTTCGATCGCGGCCTGTGCCTGACCACTCGAATAACCGGGTGCAGGCGCACCGTTGATGTCGGCGGTCAGATAGCCGTTGTAGTGCGAAGCCGATTGCACGCCGTAGCTTTCCTGCATGCGAATCACCGAACCCAGCGGCACCATGTCGCCGGCGTTGTTGCGCACTTTCAGGTTGAGTACGTCGTCCTTGGTGTCGCGGAACTGCGCATCGGCCTGCGCGATCACACGGAAGGTGCGACCGAACTGGTTGAAGTCGTTGATGTAGAGCGAACCGAGATACACCTGCATGGTGTCGAACACGTCACTCACCGACAGCCCCAACTGCTTGGCCTTGGTGCGATCGATGTCCGCATAGAGCTGCGGCACGTTGATCTGATAGTTCGAGTACACCCCGGCGAGCTCGGGACGCTGCCAGGCCTTCATCAGCACCTGCTGCGTCACTTCCGCCAGACGCTCATAACCGACACCGGAGCGATCTTCGATCTGCAGTTTGAAACCACCGGTCGTACCGAGACCATCCACCGGCGGCGGTGGGAAGATCGCGATGTAGGCTTCCTTGATGCCGGCGAATTTCTCCTGCAGTTTCTGCGTCAGCGCGAAGCCCGACAGGCTCGGATCCTTGCGTTCTTCGAAGGGGTCTAGCGTGAAGAACACGATGCCGGAGCTGGCGCTGTTGGTGAAACCATTGATGCTCAGGCCCGGGAACTGCACCGCGCTTTCCACGCCGGGCTCCGACAGACCGATCTCACCCATCTCCTCGATCACCGCACGCGTACGTTCCAGCGTGGCGCCGTCGGGCAGCTGTGCGAACGCAATCAGGTACTGCTTGTCCTGCATCGGCACGAAGCCTTTCGGAATCGCCTGGAACAACACGCCACTCGTAGCGAGCAGCAGTGCGTAGAAGCCAACCGCCAGCATCTTGCGCGTCAGAATGCCGCCCACGCCGCGTGCGTAGTTGTCGGAGCTGCGATGGAAGAAGTTGTTGAACCAGCGGAAGAAGCCACCGAACACGCGCTCCATCGCGCGGGTCAGCCAATCCTTCGGCTCGTTGTGACCCTTGAGCAGCAAGGCAGCGAGCGCCGGGCTCAGCGTGAGCGAGTTCACCGCGGAGATCACCGTGGAGATCGCGATGGTCAAGGCGAACTGCTTGTAGAACTGGCCCGTCAGACCGCTGACGAAGGCGATCGGCACGAACACCGCAACCAGCGTGAGCGAGATGGCGATGATCGGGCCGCTCACTTCCTGCATCGCCTTATAAGTAGCAGCAAGAGGTGAGAGTCCTTCTTCTATGTTCCGCTCGACGTTCTCCACCACCACGATCGCGTCGTCCACCACGATGCCGATCGCCAGCACGAGGCCGAACAACGACAGCGTGTTGATGGAGAAACCGAACAACCACATCAGCGAGAAGGTGCCGACGATCGACACCGGTACAGCCAGCAGCGGGATGATCGAGGCACGCCAGGTCTGCAGGAACACGACCACCACGATCACGACCAGCAACAAGGCTTCCAGCAGGGTCTTCACCACCTCTTGGATGGAGCCGCGTACGAACACGGTGGGGTCGTACACCACCGAGTAATCGACACCTACCGGAAAGCGGGTTTTCAACTGCTCCATCACCTCGCGCACGCCTTCGGATACCTGGATCGCGTTGGCACCGGGCGCTTGGAAGATGGGGATGGCGACGGCCGGTTGATTGTCCAGCATCGCGCTGAGGTTGAAGTCGGCAGCGCTGAGTTCGATGCGCGCGACGTCACGCAGACGCGTGATCTCGCCGCGGTCGCCGGCACTGATGATGATGTCGCCGAATTCTTCCGGCGTTTCGAGACGGCCCTTGGCGTTGATCGGCAACTGCACCTGCACCAGCGGCGTACCGGGCGCGGCACCGATCACACCGGCGGCGGCCTGCACGTTCTGGTCGCGCACGGCGGAGACGACGTCGTTGGCGGTCAGGCCCAGCTCGGCCAGTTTTTCCGGGTTGAGCCAGAGGCGCATGGCGTAGTCACCCGAACCGAAGAGCTGCACCTGGCCCACGCCCTGCACCTTCGCCAGTTCGTCCTTGACGTTCATGCGCGCGTAGTTGCGCAGGTAGAGCTCGTCGTAGGAGTTATCCGGCGAAATCAGGTGCACCACCATCGTGATGTTGGGCGAGGCCTTCACCACGGTCACACCGATCTGGCGCGTGACGTCCGGCAGTCGCGGTAGCGCCTGCTGCACGCGGTTCTGGACCAACTGCTGCGCCAGGTCGGGGTCGGTGCCGATGCGGAAGGTCACGGTCAGCGTCAGCAGACCATCGACGTTCGCCTGCGAGGACATGTAGAGCATGTTCTCGGTGCCGGCGAGCTGCTCTTCCAGCGGCGTCGCCACGGTTTCGGCGATCACGGCCGGGTTGGCGCCCGGGTAGGAAGCGTTGACCACCACCGACGGCGGCGCCACTTCCGGATATTCGGAAACCGGCAGGTTCAGCATCGCAATGGCGCCGGCGATGAAGATCAACAGTGATATCACGCCGGCGAAGATGGGCCGGTCCACAAAGAATCTGGATATGTTCATGGTTTGTCTTCCATGGAAAAGTCGCTCCCTACGCCGGGGTGTCCGGCGCGGGAGACGAACGGGGGTTGCCAGGGTTACAGCGCTTGCAGCTTCGGCGGCTTTTGGCCGCCTTCGTGAACCCGCCGCCGGAGAACGGCGGGCCCACCAGGGGTTACCGTGTCACGACCAGCTCATCCGCGGCCAAGGGCACGGGATTCACCGGGGTGTTGGGCGCGGCGATGTGGGACAGGCCATTCACCACCACCTGATCACCGGGCTCCAGACCACTGAGCACCACACGACTACCTTCGTGATTCGCACCGAGCGTCACCTCGCGGTACTGCACGAGGTTCTGCGCATCCACCACGTACACGAACTTGCGGCTCTGGTTCGTACCGATCGCCCGTTCGGGTACCAGGATCACCGGTTTGGGCACCGGCGAACCCACCTTCACGTTGACGTAGAGGCCGGGGGTCAGGAACCCGTCGGTGTTGGCGACGATGGCGCGGGCGCGGATCGTGCCGCTCGAAGCGTCGAGGCGGTTGTCGAAGGAATGGATCTCGCCCTCGTACACCAGCTCCTCGTCCTGCGCGAGCGTGAGCTCCACCGGCATCGCGCCATGAGCCTGTTCGCGGGCCAGGCGGATGTAGGTCTGCTCATCCACGTTGAACTCGGCATAGAGCATGTCGTCGGACACGACGGAAGTGAGCACCGGCGCATTCGGACCGGCGTCCACCACGTTGCCGACGGTCAGCTCGGCGCGGCTGACGCGACCGCTGATCGGTGCGGTGATGTGGGCGTATTCCAGGTTCAGCTTGGCCTGGGCCAGAGCACTCTGGGCCTGGAGCAAGCTGGCTTCGGCCACCTGCAGGTTGCTGCGGGCGGTGTCGAACACACTGTCGGACACCAGGCCCGACTCGTGCAGACGCTCGTTGCGTAGGAATTCATCCTTGGCCAGCTGCAACCGCGACTTGGCGGTGGCGAGCGCGGCCTCGGCCTGGGAAACGGCGTTCTGGTGCGGGCGCGGATCGATCACGAACAGAGGATCGCCAGCCTTGACCAGCTGCCCATCCTGAAACAGCACCTGCATGATGGTGCCGCCGACGAGCGGTTTGATCTCGGCGCTCTCCACCGCGGCAAGGCGACCGGAGTAGCTGTTCCATTCACGGATTTCCACCGGCTGGACCAGGGTGGTTTCGACCACTGGGGCCGGGAAGGCGGCGCCGGGATCTTCACCGGCATTGGCGACGCTACCGTAGTACGTAAGACCTGAAGCGGCGATGGCGGCCACCAGGGCCACCTTACTGGCATGACGGCTCAGAAACAGAGCCAGGGGACGTTGCGGACGCGACATCGTAGTTCTCCATAACTTCGTACCGACTACCTGTCCCTGGCCGGCCGGCACAGATGGCGGGTATGACGGGCTGGTTTGCAGTGGGGGCGCAAGATACATACCGGTCGGTATGTATGTCAACCATTTTTTCCAGGGGCGCAAGTATAGGGAGGCGGAAGCGCCGAACATTCGACGAATTCGTACGTTTTTGTAGTGAATTTGTGCAGTTATGCACTAAAGCAGCGCAGGAAGGGTCTTATTTGCTTGCTTATTGGGGAGAGACCATATATTTTGTCGGGACTTGAAAAACCCACGCAAATTGTGGGTAATAACGGAATATACAAACCAGTTGGTATTAGGGAGTCACGTCCACTATGCACAGAACCGAGGTGTAACGCCATGTCCCGCGATACCTATACCCGCCTGCTCGAAACCGCGATGGATCTCATTTGGCACAGCAACTACAGCGCTGTCGGCATCAACGACATCTGCAAGCAGGCTGGTGTGACGAAGGGGGGCTTCTATCATCACTTCGAATCCAAGGCGAGCCTGTTCTGTGAGGCCACGAACTACTACTGGGAATCCGTCAAACGCCAGCTGGATGCCCTGCTCTCCCCCACCAATTCCCCGCTCGAACAACTCGAAAACGTCATCAACTTCGTCTTTGCCGTGAAGTTCGGCGACGACCCCGACAACATCCCGGGCTGCCCCTTCCTGAGCGCGGGTTGTCAGACCGGCCAGAGCGAGTCCGTGATCAACGACAAGCTGGTGGAGATGGCGAAGAACAACCTGAAGTACTGGCAGCAGCTGGTGCGCAACCTGCAGGCCGGCGGTTATCTGGAAGGTGACATCGATCCCGAACGCACGGCGCGCATCCTGAACCAGTACACCCAGGGCGCCGTGAGCTATGCCCGCGTCACGCGCGACATCGCCGGCGTGAAAAGCGACCTGCCCATCGCCGTCTACACCCTCATCGGCCTCAAGCGTGAATACTGGTTTGCCACCAAGGCCACCTGGGAAGCGCAGCCCTGTTGCATCAAGAAACCGCTGCCTCTGTTCGAACCGACTGCAGCGGCAGCCTCATCGGCATCCTGATCGGCGCACTAGCGGTTGCGCCACAGGAGTCTGAGACCCAGGCCAACCGCCAGCACCGTGATCCCCACCGCCAAAAGCCCCACCAGCATCAGTTGTGAGCCCGAGGCTTCGGCCAGGGAACCGGCACCTTTCATCGTCAGATAGCCGGGCGCGAACATCGCCGGCACCCACAGCAGCGCCGAACTCACGTTGGCGATCTGAAAACTGCTGAAACGCATGCGCATCACGCCGGCGACCAAGGGAATGGAAGAACGGATCGGACCGAGAAAACGGCCGATGAAGATCGAGACGAAACCGTAACGGCGGAAGAAGAGTTTGGCGCGCGCCATTGCCGAGCGATGCGGCTTCACCCAACGATGGCGATAGACCGCGGGACCGATCCAACGACCGAGACTGTAGGACACCCAGTCACCCAACACCGCACCGCCCACGGCCCACAGATACACCGGCAGCGCCGGTATCGTACCCGTGCCGATCAAGCCGCCCACCGTGATCAGGAGCGCAGTGGAAGGAATCAGAAAACCCACCACTGCCAGCGATTCTCCGAAGGCCATCACGCCCACCAAGGGCCCAGCCCACGCGCCGTGTTCGGTGATGAACGCCGTCACCTGCGCGATCGCTTCTTCCATGTGGGCCAAACCTCCGGGATGTACAAGGTCGCGCAGGATACACTACCTTGCACTTGCTGCGCTTCGCCGAAGCCATGCGCGCAGCGGAAGTACTCATCCCCAGCGTCGAAAGTGGGAACCAAAGCGCAGGAAAGCGCTCTGCGATCCACGATGCTGGACTGTGTTGGCCAGAACCGGAGAACCAGGATGGATACCCGCAAGCCAGTCCCAGAACTCGAGGGCTTCGACCACACCAGAGCCTTCCTGAAGGAAGGCTATACCTTCATCTCGCGCTGCTGCGATCAGTTCGGCACCGATGCCGTGCGCGCGCGTCTTCTGATGAAACCCGTTCTGCTCGTGCGCGGCGAATCCGCCGCACGCATGTTCTACAGCGATCGCTTCACACGTCGCAAAGGCGCCATGCCTTCCACCGTGTTGCGTCTGCTGCAGGATCGCGGCAGCGTGCAGCAACTCGACGGTGCTGCGCATCGCCATCGCAAGAGCCTCTTCATCGACCTTCTCACCAACGCCCACGCCGAACACGAATTTCTCGAACTTTTCCGCCGCGAATGGCTGCATTCCCTGCACGAGTGGAGCAAGCGCGATTCCATCGTTCTGTTCGATGAGGTGAACCTGATTCTGACGCGCGCGATCTGCCGTTGGGTGGGCTTGCCGCTGGAAAAGAAGGCCGACGTGGCGATGGCGAAGGAACTGTCGTCGATGATCGAGAATGCCGGACGCTTCGGCCCCGCCGTGATCGCCGCGCTCTGGCGTCGACGCGGTACGGAGCGCTACATCCGCTCCATCCTCAAGCGCATGCGCGGGCGCCCCGACGAGCTCACCGATTCGCTACCCATCAGTCAGATTGCCAACTTCTGCGACATCGACCGCAAGCGCCTGTCGCTCGAGGTTGCCACGGTGGAAGTGCTGAACATCCTACGCCCCACGGTGGCGATCGGGCGCTACATCATGTTTGCGGCGATGGCCCTGCACGAATTCCCCGACTGGCGCGCCGCGCTGCGCGAAACCGACGACCATCAATACGAATATTTCGCCGAAGAAGTGCGTCGCCTCTATCCCTTCTTTCCCGTCATCGGCGGCATCGCACGCGAGAGTTTTCTATGGGAAGGCATCCACATCGCCAAGGGTGATTGGGTATTGCTCGATCTCTATGGCACCACGCATGACCCGCGGCTCTTTCCGCGCCCTGATGCCTTCGATCCCGAACGCAGACTGTCGTGGCAGGACCAGGACTTCCGTCACATCCCGCAAGGCGCCGGCGATGCCCGCGAAACGCATCGCTGTCCCGGCGAACGCTTCACCGTGGCCACGATGCGCGAAGCCATTCGTCTGCTCGTCGACGAAATGGAATACACCGTGCCGCCGCAGGATCTGTCGATGCCTCTCAATCACATGCCTGCACGACCCAAGAGCGGCATGATTCTTTCCAACATCAGACACAAGCCTGTCGAATGACGAGCGGTTCGTTGATGCATGCAGGTACGAGTGCTATTGCGCCAGGTGCTCTGCGATCCGATCGGCAACCACGCGCACGGCAGGCAACTGCCCGCGTCGATGCGGAAACAGTAAGGTCGTCGTGATCTCACCCGTCGACCACTCTGGCAACACGCGCACCAACGCACCACTGGCCAGCTCACGCGCACACATGCTCGGCGGCAGAATCGCGATGCCCAAGCCTGCCAAACACGCCTGCAACAACGCGGCGCCTTCGTTGGCGTAGTAACGAGGTTTGATGGTCGCGAACTCCTTCACACCATCGTCACGTTGCAACATCCATCCGCTCTGCCCAGCTTGAATCAGCAAACCATCCAGGTCCGCGAGATCGGCCGGAGCTTTCGGCTCGCGCTGCAGCAGATACTCGGGCGAAGCGACGAGCCAGATCGCTTCGGTGCGAACGCGACGCTGCACGAGTTCGGAATCGGGCAAGGGCCCGGCGTGACTGCGCACGGCGAGGTCATAGCCTTCGCGCAGGATGTCGACGAAACGATCGCTCGCATCGAGCACGATGCGCAGCTTGGGATGGCGCTTGGCGATCTGCGGCAACAAGGGCGCAAGCGTGCTCTGCACCATCGGCACCGAGGCCGTGATACGCACGATGCCGCTGGGTTCGGCGAGTCTTCCCGCGATGATGTTCTCCGCGGCTTCGGCTTCCACCAACATCGCCGCACCATGGCGATAGAGCTCTTCGCCGACTTCCGTCACCTTGAAGCGCCGCGAACTGCGCTGGATCAAACGCACGCCCGCCTGCTGCTCGAGCATGGCGAGACGCTTGCTCAAGGTTTGCTTCGGCACGTTCAAGGCACGGCTGGCAGCACTGATGCCGCCGTGCTCGACTACCTGCACGAAGACCTGAAGATCATTGAGATTCAGCATGGCTTGTCCATGTACGTGGACTCAGCGTCTGCATTTAGCGGAATTTTTACCGAATGTCCACGCAACTATAGTGCTGCTTCTTTCGAACCGACAGGAGAAGCAGCATGCGTTACCAGGACAAGAACGTAGTGATCATCGGTGGCAGCCACGGCATGGGGCTGGCGACGGCACGTTTGGCATTGGAGGAAGGCGCACGCGTGTTGGTCACTGCGCGCAACGAGCGTAACCTGCAACTGGCGCAACACGAGTTGGGCGAGCGACTCCTCACCGCGTGCTCCGACATCACCGATCTCGCTGCAATCGCGCGGCTCGCAGAGCACCTGCGCGCTGACTTGGGTCACATCGATCTATTGCACGTGAACGCGGGCATCGCGGAACTCGCACCTATCGTGCAGGTGAGCGAGGAGTCCTACGACCGCCAATTCGCCGTGAACACCAAGGGTGCCTTCTTCACGATGCAGCGTCTTGCGCCGCTCATTCGCGAGGGTGGCGCCATCGTGGTTACTTCCTCCGTTGCCGATGAAGGTGGCGAAGTCGGCATGAGTGTCTACAGCGCAACCAAGGCGGCATTGGTTTCCTTCGTCTCTGCCTTCGCGGTGGAACTCTTGCCACGCAACATTCGTGTGAATGCGGTGAGCCCCGGCTTCATCGACACACCCACTGCCGGCGTTGCCAACATGAGTGCAGAAGAGCGCCGTGCCTTCTTCGAAATAGGTAATGCAGTAACGCCGATGCGCCGTCACGGTACTGCGGAAGAAGTGGCGAAGGCCGTGCTCTTCCTGGGTTTCGAAGCCACCTTCACCACTGGCACCAAACTCGCGGTGGATGGCGGCTTGGGACAGAAGATCAGCGCACCGCAGTAACGGCAGCCTGATCTCTTGTTGTGGAGATTTCAGTGACCGCGTTCGAGACGGTCGTGTTGTGCCTGCGCCTTCAGGATGTCGGGCACGCGCCGGCCCATCCAGGCCACGAGCTGCTGAAACTGCAGCGACAGCTCCTGCCCCATCTCGGTGAGTTCATAGGTGACCTGCGGCGGCACCGTGTGCTCCACATAGCGCGACACCAGCCCATCGCGCACCAGCACCTTCAGCGTTTGCGACAGCATCTTTTCGCTGATGCCGCGCACGCGATCGCGCAGTGCATGAAAGCGCAGCGCCTCGTCTTTCAAGGCAATCAAGATCAACAAGGCCCAGCGACTCGTGATGTGCGTGAAGATCTCGCGCCCAGGGCAGTTGGGCGTCATCGGATTCCGTTGCGCTTTGGAAAGTTTTGGAATCTTCAACTGAGTGTTCATACAGGTCCTTACCTCAGGGTGCGTTCTTCCAAATGGGCATGGGCTAACTTATCGTAAGTTTTGACTGAAACAAGGAGAAAACCAATGTCCGCAAAGCTCAAGGTAGCTCTTATTCTCGGCAGTGTGCGCACCGGCAGATTCTGCGACAAGGTTGCCGCCTGGACTAAGCGCGAGATCGACGCCTTCGGTCACTTCGAGCTCGAAGTGGTCGATCCGCTATCGTTTCCGCTGTTTGGCGCATCGAAGGAAGAAATGGATGCCACCAAACGACGGCTCTCAGAAACCATCGGCAGTGCCGATGCCTACGTGGTGGTAACGCCCGAGTACAACCACGGCTATCCGGGCGCACTCAAGTTGTTGATCGACTCCGTGTACTCCGAATGGAACGGCAAACCCATTGCCTTCGTTTCCTACGGTGGCATCGCCGGTGGTTTACGTGCCGTGGAGCAGTTGCGGCAGGTCTTTGCCGAAGTGGATGCCATGACCATCCGCGAAGCAGTCAGCTTCCACAATCCCTGGAAACTGTTCGACGCAGAAGCAAACCTGCTCGACGCCAACCTCGTGAGCTCCGTCGGCAAGACCATGCACACCATGCTCGCCAAGTTGAAGTGGTGGGGAGAATCCCTGAAACAGGCCCGCGCACGCGTACCCTACGACAAGATCAGCAACATGCTGAGCAACATGGAAAACTCTGCCGAAAGCGACGCCAAACCCTACACGCTGATCAACACCTTCTATCCCAAGCCCGACAAACGCGATGAGTTTCTTGCGCTGCAACTAGACGAAATCCGCCGCCTCTCCACCTGGGCCGGCAATCTCGGCTGGCTCGGCAACCGTGTCTACCGCGCCAAACAAGAGAATCGCATCGTGATCATCACCAGCTTCAAATCCAAGGAAGCCCGTCAGCGCCACGCCGACAGTCCGGAGTTTCTGGAGCATGTTGAAAGGATTCGCCCGTTGGTTGAGAGGGTGGAGTCGGTGGAGTATGTCTTGGTTTCAGAGAACGCCCCCTAAGATTAGGGCCCCCACTTGTGAATTCGTGCTTTTCATTTACGGCTGATGATTTTCTCCGACATCTTTCTCCACTACTTCGGCATAGAAAGTATTGAAGAGCTCGCGCCCGATCCTAATCGATTGGTAAAAAAGCGACTAGAAACCGATGAATCCTAGGAATTTGTACTTCCAGCCTGAAGTTCACTGACTCGTCCGGTAAGTTTGAGAATTCTGTCAGAACCAACGAATGGATATTCGCGCTGACGTTCGTTAACGCAATGAGAGTGGGTGGCCTATCACACTTGGTGTCAAAGGCACTTATGTGAAAAATCGAGGGAGGCGATAAAACTTGGCGCGCCCGAGAGGATTCGAACCTCTGACCTTTGCCTCCGGAGGGCAACGCTCTATCCAGCTGAGCTACGGGCGCGTGATGAGGAGCCGGCATCATACTGTAAAGGCCGAAGTCAGACCAGAACTTGGGCTGGGCTAGCGGGCCTGAGGTGCGAGGCGGCTGCGCAGGGCGCGTTTGAGTTTGGGATCGGCGACGCCGGTGAGTGCGATGCGTTCGCAGCCGTTGAAGGCGGCGAATTCCGTGAGGCGCGCGGCGAGTTTGTCGAGCAGCATTTCATCCAATGGCACTTCGTCTTCGAGCACCAGGTTGCGCAGGTGCAGCGTGCCGCTTTCGCGTTCGGCCTTGGGGTCCATGCGGCCGATGAAGCGGGTGCCATAGAGGAGCGGCAGCGCGAAGTAGCCGTACTTGCGCTTGCTTGGCGGCAGGTAGATCTCGGTCTGGTAGTCGAAGCCGAAGAGTTCCTTCACGCGCTTGCGCTGGATCACCGCATTGTCGAACGGCGACAGGATGTGCAGCCGCGGTTCGACGCGGCGCAGCGACTGTTCCAGTAGCGCCGGTGTGCTGTAGTAGCGCTGCTTCGGCATCGAGGCGAGCTGCACCTCCACCACTTCCCCCACTTCCACCAGGGCCGGCAGCGCCAGTTCCACCGCTTCCTTCAGATCGGGTTGCAGGTAGTGGATTTCCTGCCGGCGCAACAGACCATGGGCCTGCAGCGCCTGCCGCACGACGAAGCTGCCAAGTTCGAGTGGCGTCGGCGGCGTGAGATCGAGATTGGAAGGCAGCAGACGTTCCGGCAAATCGTACTGCCGTTGGAAGTTGTGCCGCGCGCGCACCATCACCTCGCCCGCCATGAAGAGTTCATGCAGCGCCTTCTTTGCCGGCTTGCCATCCCACATGCCCTTCGAGACGTGACCATGACTTTCGAAGTCGCGCGCATAGAGCGGACCTTCGTTGCGCAGACGTTCGAGCACGTGGCGCTTCACTGCCGCATCCACCTTGAACCAATGCCGTGCGCGCTTGTGGATGTGCTCCATGCGATGGCGATAGAAGCGATAGTGCGCGATCGGCATGAAGGCCACGGCGTGATGCCAGTACTCGAATAGCTTCTGTTGTTCGAGCAGTCGATAGAGCTGCGGCGGCGCGTAGTCGGGCACGCGCGAGAACAGGGTGTGATGATGTGCGCGTTGTATCACTGCGATGGCATCGAGCTGCACGTAGCCGAGTGACTGTACGGCAGAAAGTGCGCCTTTCGCGGCACGTCCCCAACTCGGACGCTGACGCAACAGACCCTGCTGATGCAGCGTCAGGCGCCGAGCGAACTCGAGATCGATCTGTTGCGTCATGGCTGCGTCACGCGTGGCGGATCCATTACGGCACGAACGGTTTGGTTCGTTGGTACTTACCAATGTTTGCTGGTCCCACCCCGAGTCGTAGGCGTAGAATCGCGCGACTTCGTTTGGCAGGCGGCCCGCACGATAACAGGAAACGCCGCCGCATACTCAAGCTGCAAGAGCCGGACCCGCATGAACGTCAGTGCCACTGCTTCTCCCTGGTCGCCCCTGAAGTTCTCCACCTTCCGCTGGTTGTGGCTCGCCACACTGGTGTCGAACATCGGCTCGTGGATGCATGAGACGGGATCGGGTTGGTTGATCACCACGCTCACCGATTCGCCGGTGACCGTCGCACTGCTGCAAACCGCCACTTCGCTTCCGGCCTTCTTCATCCTGCTGCCATCGGGTGCGCTGTCCGACATTCTCGATCGCCGTCTCTATCTGATGAGCGGCAATCTCTTGATGATGGCGGTGGCGGCACTCACTGCTCTGCTCACTCTCACCGACACCATCGCGGCGTGGAGTTTGTTGCTGCTCACTTTGTTCCGCGGCATCGGTACCGCGATGATCATGCCCACCTGGCAGGCGATCGTGCCGGAGATCGTGCCGCGCGCCGAACTGCCGTCGGCGATCGGGCTCAACACCTTGGGCATGAATGTGAGCCGTGTGATCGGTTCGCTGGTGGCCGGGCTCATCATCGCGTCGCTCGGCACCGGCATGGTGTTCGTGGTGAACGCGCTCAGCTTGAGCTTCGTGATCGTGGTGCTGCTGCGTTGGAAGCGCGTGCCGCCGAAGACCGACCTGCCGCCCGAGAAGTTCACGCGCGCGATCATGACCGGGCTGCGCTACACGCGTCATTCGCCCGCTCTTCTTTCTACTATATATAGGAGCGTTGGTTTCTACTTCTTCGCCAGCGTGATGTGGGCGCTGTTGCCGCTCATCGCGCGCGACCTGCTGCAGGGCGACGCCCGCACGTACAGCTATTTATTTGCTGCCATCAGCATCGGCGCCATCGGCAGCGCGTTCGTGCTTCCTGCTCTGCGCAGCCGCTTCAACAACGATCAGCTCATCACCTACGCCTCGCGCGTGTTCGCGGTGGGCATGAGTCTGACGGCACTGGTGCACGTGCAGGTGGTGGCGCTGCTCTCACTCTGCTTGTGTGGTGCGGCGTGGATCACGGTGATGACCTGCGCCCAGACCGCAGCGCAGACGGCACTGCCCAACTGGGTGAAGTCGCGCGGACTAGCAGTGTTCCTTACCTTCTTCATGGGCTCGCTGGCGATCGGGCCGGTGGTGTGGGGATCGGTGACGGATCTCACCACCTTGCCGATCGCGATGCTGACGGCATCCGCAGGGCTCGTGATCGCGAGCTTCCTTACGCAACGCTGGCCGGTGAGTGGCAACGACCAGCTCGATCACACGCCGGCGCAGCATTGGCGTAAGCCGGAACTCAAACTCACGGTACATCCCGAGCAGGGGCCGGTGATGGTGAAGGTGCGTTATCAAGTCGCGCCCGAACACCTCTCGGAATTCCTGCGCGAAGTGCATCTGCTCGGCAAGGCGCGGCGCCGTGATGGCGCAACGTTCTGGGGCATCTTCGAAGATGCGAATGAGCCAGGCACGTACGTGGAAACCTACGTGGTGCCCAGTTGGCTTGATCATTTGCGGCAGCATGAGAGAATCTCGCGCCAAGACGCGCAGACCCAGGCCCGCATCAAAGCTCTGCTCATGGAAGGCACCGCGCCACTGGTGCAGCACTTCGTGACCCCATCGCACTTGAGCAGCTGACATCACGCCGGTTTGCATCCTCAACGTTCAGCTTTCGTTTCGGATAACTCATGAGTGATTCTCCCTCTCTGGCCAGCAACTTTTTGCAGGCCCTCCTCGATCGCGGTATCGAATACGTCTTTGCCAACGCAGGTACCGATTTCGCTCCCATCATCGAAGCCCTGGTATGGGCGAAGCAGCGCGGCATTCGCACACCAGAATTTCTGACCGTGCCGCACGAGAACGTCGCCATCTCGATGGCGCACGGTTATTTCCTTGCCACGGGTAAGCCGGCTGCGGTGATGGTGCATGTCACCGTCGGCACCGCGAATGCACTGTGCGGTTTGATGAACGCCGCGCGCGATCAGGCACCGATTCTGCTGATGGCCGGGCGCACGCCGAGCACGGAAAGCGGCCACATCGGTTCGCGCAACGCCAGCATCCACTGGGGACAGGACAGCTTCGACCAGGGCGGCATCGTGCGCGAGTGGGTGAAGTGGGATTACGAACTGCGTCCGGGTCAGGCACCCGAAGAAATCGTGGGCCGTGCACTCGACATCGCAATGAGCGAGCCGAAGGGCCCGGTGTATCTCTGCATGCCGCGCGAAGTGTTGGGTGATCTTGCACAACAGCCGCCCAAACCGATGCAACTGCGCGCGCTCGGCGCCTTGCCCGCCGAACCTTCTGCCGCCGGCATCGCGCAAGCGGCCGAATGGCTGGCCGCGGCGGAGTTTCCGCTGATCATCACCTCGAGTGTGGGTCGTGACGCACCGAACGTCGGCATGCTGTCGCGCATCGCCGAAAACTACGGCATCGGCGTGGCCCTGCCCGGCGAACCCGGCGCACGTGAGCTCAACATTCCGACCACGCATCCGATGTTCCTCGGCGTGCATCCGGCGGAAGCGATCGCCAAGGCCGACGTGATCGTGGCGCTCGACTGCGAAGTGCCGTGGTGGCCGAGCAAGGTGCAGCCGCGCGATGGCGCCAAGCTGATCCATATCAGCGCCGATCCGCTCTACGCGCGTTATCCTGTGCGCGGATTTGCGATGGACCTCGTGATCGCCGGTTCGTCTTCGCTCGCGCTCACCAAGCTCGAAGCTGCGTTGTCGGATGAGACCAAGGGCGAAGAGTCGCGCATCGCCAATCGTGCGAAGCAGTTCACATCGCTCAGCCGCGCACGTCTCGCCGCGCGTGCTGCACTCGTGGAAAAGATGAAGGAGCGTGCTCCGCTCCATCCCGTGTGGATCGCGGAGTGCATCAATAAAGTGGTGACGCCCGACACCATCATCGTCAACGAGATGGGCGTGCCGCTCGAGTTCCTCGATCTGGAAACGCCGCGTTCGTATCTGTCGAGCAGTCTTGCCGGTGGTCTCGGCTTCGGTCTCGGTGCTGCACTGGGCGCCAAGCTCGGCGCGCCGAACAAAGAGGTGATTCTGCTCGTGGGCGATGGTTCGTACATGTTCGGTTGTCCGACCGCTGCGCATCACGCCGCACGTCTGCACGGTGCTCCCACCACGACTCTCGTGATGAACAACGCGCGTTGGAATGCGGTGCATCGTTCGACGCTCGGCATGTATCCGGAAGGGCTGGCGTCGAAGGAAGCGTTGATGCCGCTCGTATCGCTCGGCGAATCGCCGGAGTATCAGGACATCATGAAGGCCTGTGGTGGTCACGGCGAGAAAGTGGAAACGCCTGCCGAATTGCCGGCTGCACTCGAGCGTTGTCTCGCTGCGAATCGCCGTGGTCAGAGCGCGCTCATCAACGTCGTGTGTGGTGACTGACTTTTGAGTCGTGCGCCGAGGATGCGTAGCTGATGCCGATCGATGTTTTGCTTACCTTTCTCGGCGCGTCGGTGTTGCTCACCTTGGCACCGGGGCCGGACAACTTGTTCGTGCTCACACAAGGTGCGCTCTATGGCGCACGTGCGGGGATCTGGGTGACGCTCGGTCTGTGCACTGGTCTCATCTTCCACACCACGATCGCGGTGCTGGGACTGTCGTCGATCTTCCTGTTGAGCAGCGTTGCCTTCTTCGCACTCAAACTCGCCGGTGCCGTCTACTTGCTTTACCTGGCGTGGGGTGCGTGGCGCGCGGGAACGAGTGATGGAGCGTTGAGTGAGCCGGTGCCACTCACCGCACTGCAACTCTATCGACGCGGCATCATCATGAACGTGACGAATCCGAAGGTGGGAATCTTCTTCATCGCCTTCCTGCCGCAGTTCACTCATCCGAGCTATGGTCCGCTGCCCTCACAGTTATTAACGTTGGGCGTGATCTTCATGGCCCAGGTGATCGTGATTTTCTCCTCCATCGCGTTGGCCTCCGGGTATCTCGCCGGGTGGTTCAAGCGCTCCGACGCCGCCCAGCGGCTCCTGAACCGCGCTTCCGCGGTGATTTTTGCCCTTCTGGCCCTCAGATTGGCGCTCAGCCCGCGCTGAAGCGCCTCTGAACGCGCTTTGTGTCTCTGCCGGGGGGGCCAGCACAGCGCCTCCGGGGCCAAAAAAGGGCTTGTCAAGACGTGAAATGGCAGGGGGGGCTCCCTATAATCGGGCTCCGCGTTGCGCTCTTGAGGGGGATGACGCGGCCGCAGTGCCTCGTCCAACGCCAAACTCCATAACTATTACTACTCAGACTAAGGATCACTATGGCAACTTCCAAATCCACAAAGACCAAGCCCGTATTGACCCCGGCTGACGACTTTTCCAGCCTCGCCATAGAAGAACAGACGGCCCGTTTCCTGGCTTCCGGCGGCAAGATCCAACAGATTCCGCTTGGTGTGAGTGGTCAGGTTGCAACTTCAGGCCCGCGCCACATCACCCTGGGTAAGCGCCATCTCCAGGGCAATTGATCGAAAGAATTCAGCGCCAACCGGCCTAAAACCTATTGCTGCTTTGCTGCTTTGACCCTGCCCTCCGGCGGGGTTCGTTTTATCTGGAGCATTGATTTTCAAGGAAAATTTGCAGTTCAGGCTGCCCCAACCGCCGTACGGGAAGACTCATGGATAGTGCCGTTCGTCCGCTCAACTACGATCTGGTCAAGGATCTCCTGCAGCCCCGCCCCACCGAATGCCACAAGGGCCACTTCGGCCACGTGCTCGTCGTAGGGGGCGATGCCGGCATGGGTGGCGCCGCGCTCATGGCGGCCGAAGCCTGTGCCCGCACTGGCGCCGGACTGACCTCCGTTGCCACCCATCCCTCCCATGCCTCCAGCTTTCTGGTGCGTCGCCCCGAGCTGATGGTGGTCGGTTTGGATGACGTCCACGTTATTAACGGGCTCGGCGAGCGCGCCACGACCCTCGTATTGGGGCCGGGCCTCGGCCGTAGCGCCTGGTCTGAGGCTGTATTCGCCACTACGCTTGCCCTCGCCACCCAGCGCCAGCTACCCCTGGTGCTCGACGCCGACGGGTTGAACATGCTGGCGGCTCTGCGTCAGACCCAAGCCAGCCCGGAGAAAGGCAAGTGGATACTCACTCCTCATGCCGGGGAAGCGGCGCGGCTTCTCGGCACCACGCGCGAGGCGGTGGAAGCCGACCGTGAGGGTTCCGTGCGCGCTCTCTTCGAGCAATACGGCGGCGCCGTACTCCTCAAGGGTCACGGCACGCTCGTGTGCTACCAGCGCGACACCCGCGTCATGATCGAGCGCTGCCAACACGGAAACCCCGGCATGGCCACCGGTGGCATGGGTGATGTGCTCAGTGGCATTCTCGGCGGCCTGCTCGCCCAGGGCCTGAGCCTGGAAGATGCCGTCCGCCTGGGCGTGTGCCTGCACGGCAAGGCCGGCGACCTCGCCGCTGCTGCCGGCGGCGAACGCGGAACCTTGGCAACCGATCTCTTTCCCTATCTGCGTACCCTGCTCAACCCGTGAGTTCTCTGTTTCTACCCGATGATGCGGCCACCCTTGCCGCTGGTGCCGCCCTGGCGCGCGGTTCGCGCGGCCACGGCCTGATCTTTCTCACCGGCGACCTCGGCGCCGGCAAGACCACCCTCAGCCGCGGCCTGATCCAGGCACTCGGCCACACGGGTGCCGTGAAAAGTCCCACCTACACCTTGGTCGAGCCCTATGAACTGCCGGGTGGTCGGGTGTTCCACTACGACCTCTACCGGCTGGCCGACCCCGAGGAGCTGGAATACCTGGGCCTGCGTGACCATCTCGATGGACAGTCACTCACCTTGATCGAATGGCCGCAGCGCGGTGGGAGCCTGCTGCCCGAACCGGATCTGCGCCTGACCTTGGGAGTATTGCCCCAGGGTCGCCGCCTGAGTTGGCAAGCACTCACATATCACGGAGAGCTGATGGCAGCTGAGTTGACTCAGCTGAAAGCGTCCGTTGCGGCTGGATGAGCTAGAAATTCGGGCGCGATCGGTCGATGTTCGATTTCGCACACGAAATCACAGAATCTTTCTAGTTTTCATTCGCAAACCTATGTAATGTATGGACTTCTTTTGATTTGACCAAAATCAGTCCATGCCCCGCCTGCGTCCTTCAGCCCTGTTGCTGTTGCTTGCTTGCTGCGCCACCGCGGCACAGGCCGCCGTGGTCGAGAGCATCCGGACCTATCGCGCCCCCGAATACACCCGCCTTGTGTTCGACCTGGACACCCCGCTCGAACACAAGATATTCACCCTCGAGAACCCCGACCGCGTCGTGATCGACCTGGTGGGCTCCCGCTTTGAGGGCCGCGTCGACGACTTGAACCTCGGCGAGACGCCGATCGACGCCATCCGTCACGCCCCGCGCAACGAAAAGGACGTCCGCATCGTGCTCGACATGAAGAGCCGCGTGCGTCCGCGCAGCTTCCTGTTGGGCAAGAACGAACAATACGGCGATCGCCTGGTGATCGACCTCTACGACGCCGGCGAAGGCTCGGTCGAAGCCCGCGAAGTGGTGGCCAGCGCCAGCACCGTCGACAACCGCCGCGACATCGTCATCGCCATCTCCGCCGGCCACGGCGGTGAAGACCCCGGCGCCATCGGCGTCGATCGTCTGCGTGAGAAAGACGTGGTGCTCGCCATCGCGCGCGAAGTGGAAAAGCGCATCAACGCCACGCCGGGCTTCAAGGCTCTCATGGTGCGTGAAGGCGACTACTACATCGGCCTGCGCGAGCGCGTGCAGCTGGCGCACAAGTACGACGCCGACTTCTATGTCGCAATTCACGCCGACGCCCACACGAACAAGGAAGCCAATGGCGCCACGCTCTATGCACTGTCGCAGAACGGCGCCACCAGCGAACACGCACGCATCCTCGCCGACAAGGAGAACGCCGCGGACCTGATCGGCGGTGTCGGTCCCGTGAGCCTCACCGATAAGGATGAAGTACTGCGCAGCGTGCTGGTGGACCTCAGCATGACGGGCAGCATCGCCACCAGTCTCGAGATCGGCAAGCACCTGATCGACACGCTCGACAAGGTGACCACGCTGCGCCGCCGCAACGTCGAGCAGGCCGCCTTCGTCGAGCTCAAGTCCGCCGACATTCCTTCGCTCCTGGTCGAATCCGGCTACATCACCAACGCCCGCGACGCCAAGAATCTCGCCTCGCCCGAGTGGCGCGCACGCTTCGCCGCCACGCTGGTCGATGGCATCGTCAGCTGGTTCCGCGCGCGTCCGCCGGTGGGCACGATGGTGGCCTGGCAGAAAGAACACGGTGGTGAGATCGCCGCCACCAACGACGGCACCTATACCGTGCAGCGCGGCGACTCGCTCTCGCGCATCGCGCAACGCTTCAAGATGGATGTGAGCGTGCTGATGTTCGCCAACGACCTCACCGACGACACCATCCGCGTCGGTCAGGTGCTCAAGATTCCTTCCTCCTAAGCTCTCCGACGGGCAGCTTCATCCCCATCCGTGTAAACTCCCCGCTTCGGCGCGAGGAGCGCCGGTGCATTCGTTCTACACCCAGAGGTTCCCGTCCGCATGAAGTCCACACCCGCCCGCATCCAACTGCTCAGCCAACGTCTGAGCAACCAGATTGCTGCCGGCGAAGTGGTGGAACGTCCGGCTTCGGTAGTGAAGGAACTGCTCGAAAACAGTCTCGACGCCGGCGCCACGCGCATCGACATCGAGCTGGAAAAAGGCGGCGTGAAACTGATTCGCGTGCGCGACAACGGTACCGGCGTGACCAAGGACGATCTGCCGCTCGCACTCAGCCGCCACGCCACCAGCAAGATAACCACGCTGGAAGATCTCGAAGCCATCGTCAGCCTTGGGTTCCGCGGCGAGGCCTTGGCGAGCATCAGTTCGGTCTCGCGTCTCACGCTCACTTCGCGCGCCATCGACAGCGACATGGCCTGGCAGGTGGAGGCCGAAGGGCGCGACATGAGCTCCTCGATCAGCCCTGCCGCACACAGTCAGGGCACGACGGTGGAAGTGCGTGATCTCTTTTTCAATACACCTGCGCGTCGCAAATTCCTGCGTACGGAACAGACCGAATATCAGCGCATCGACGAAATCATCAAACGCATCGCGCTCAGCCGCTTCGATGTGAGCTTCACCGTCACGCACAACCAGCGCGTCGTGCAACGTTATGACCGCTGCAACACCGTGCAGGAAAAACAGCGCCGCGTGGCACAGATCTGCGGCCCCGCCTTCATCGACAACGCCATCGCCATCGAATTCGAAAACAGCAATTTTGACCAAAAGGGTTTGAAACTCTGGGGCTGGGTGTCGCTGCCGACCTTTTCGCGCGCGCAGGCGGATTTGCAGTATTTCTACGTCAACGGTCGCGTGATCCGCGACAAGCTGGTGACGCACGCGATTCGCCAGGCCTATCGCGACGTGCTGTTCCACGATCGTCATCCCGCCTACGTGCTCTACCTGGAATTGGAGCCGGAAGGCGTCGACGTGAACGTGCATCCCACCAAACACGAGGTGCGCTTCCGCGACAATCGCCTGGTGCACGACTTCCTCTTCAGCGCACTGCATCGTTCACTCGCGGAAGTGCGCCCGCAGGATCATCTGCAACAGACCGTGTCGCCGACACCGACCGCAGCACCGCACATTGCACCGGTCGAACAGCAGCGCATGTCGCTCTATTCACCTGGTGCGGTTGCCGCGGAACCGCGCGAGTGGACCGCGCCGCCTTCCTACAACGGCACCAGCAGCCTGCCGAGCGCAACGCAGATTCGCGATCAGCTCGCGGCCTACGAACTCGGTTTGCGTCAGCCCGCGCAGTCCCTGCCGGAAACGAAAGACGAGGACATTCCGCCGCTCGGCTACGCCCTCGCGCAACTGCATGGCATCTACATCCTCGCGCAGAACGCGCATGGTCTGGTCGTGGTCGACATGCACGCCGCACACGAACGCATCACTTACGAATACATGAAAAGCGCCGCCGACAGCGAAGGCATTCGTGCCCAGCCCTTGCTCGTTCCGGTGAGTGTTTCGGTGAGCGAACGCGAGGCGGATTGCGCCGAAGAACATCGCGAGATGCTGGCGCAGTTGGGGCTGGAAGTGGATCGGCGTGGACCGGAAACGCTCAGCATTCGTCAGGTTCCGGTGATCCTGAACAAGGCCGATGCCGAACAGTTGCTGCGCGACGTGCTATCGGATCTCTTGGAACACGGCAGCAGCGACCGCATTGCCGCTGCGCGTGATGAACTGCTGGCGACGATGGCCTGCCACGGTTCGGTGCGTGCCAACCGTCAGCTCACGATTCCCGAGATGAATGCGCTCCTGCGTGACATGGAAAGAACGGAGCGCAGCGGTCAGTGCAACCATGGTCGTCCGACCTGGGTACAGCTCAGCATCGACGAATTAGACCGAATGTTCCTGCGCGGGCAGTAGATCGGACTCGGGCAACACCTCCAGATTCGCCACTGGCCCCCAATAGCGATTCAGCAGACGCTGCTGCACGGCGATGTCGCCGCTGGTGAAGAAGTGCAGGCTGCCGCTTTCCGTGGCGGGATTCAGTGCATCGATTTCTTCCAGACGCCGCCGCGTTTCGCGTGCCACGGCCACTCCGGTATCGACGATGCGTACGCTGCCGCCCATCACGTTCTGAATCAGTTCGCGAATCAACGAATAGTGCGTGCAGCCCAATACCAATACATCGGCATTCTTGGCGCGCATCGGCTCGGTGAGTTCATGCAACAAGGCTTCGATCGCCTGCGGCTGAAACTCCTCGGCTTCGATCAATTCGACCAAGCCGGGACAAGCGCGCGTGATGATTTCCACCTGTGAGGAAAAGCGATCCTGCAAGCGAATGAACTTGTCGCTGGCGATGGTGCCGTTCGTTGCCAATACGCCGACGATGCCGCAATGGCTCAGGGAGGCCGCCGGTTTCACCGCAGGCTCCACGCCGATGAACGGCATGCCGTAGTGCGCGCGCAGATCGGCGATCGCCGCGGCGGTTGCGGTGTTGCACGCGACGACGATGGCCTTGGCTCCCTGCTCGATCAGAAAGTCGACGATGGCGAAACTGCGCTCGCGGATGAAGTCGCCACCCTTCGGTCCATAGGGCGCATGACGCGAATCGGCGACGTAGATGAGATTTTCGTAGGGCAACAGTTCACGCAGGCCCGCGAGGATGGAAAGCCCGCCCACGCCCGAGTCGAAGACGCCGATGGGAGCAGTGGGAGAGGGAGTAGCGATGCTCACGTTGCTGGTATCGATGAGGAAAGCGGAAAGCGCGCATTGTACTCAAGCCGACGGTCCAGAGCGCGCGCGCCGCCTCATGCTATAGTGCGCGCCCCCGAACCACACCTGCCTTATGACGACTTCCACACTGCCTCCCGCCATTTGCCTGATGGGCCCGACTGCTTGCGGCAAGACCAAGGTGGCAGTCGAGCTGGTGCAGGAAGGCCCCTTCGAGATCATCAGTGTCGACTCCGCGCTCGTCTATCGCGGTCTCGACATCGGTGCCGGCAAACCCGATGCCGCCACCCTCGCGCGCGCGCCACATCGCCTGATCGACATCCGCGATCCGAGCGAGCCCTACTCCGCTGCCGACTTCCGTGCCGACGCGATTCGCGAAATTACCGATATCCAATCGAAGGGCCGCATTCCGCTTCTCGTCGGTGGCACGATGCTCTATTTCAAGGCACTCCGCGATGGTTTGGCGGAGATGCCGCCGGCCGATCCCGCGGTGCGACAACGTATCCTCGATCTCGCTGCCGCCGAGGGTTGGCCCGCCGTGCACGCGCGTCTCGCCGCGGTCGATCCGGTGTCTGCGGCACGCATTCATCCCACCGATCCACAGCGTCTGCAGCGCGCGCTGGAAGTGTATGAGGTCTCCGGTGTTCCTCTTTCACGACATCACGCCACGCAGAAAAAACAGAATGGCGATTTACCGTGTTCTCTGATTTTTGTTGGCATGATTCCCGCGGATCGCGGTCGTTTGCATCAGCTGATCGCGGATCGCTTTCACCAGATGCTCGCAGCAGGCTTGGTCGAAGAAGTGCGCAAGTTGCGGCAACGCGGCGATCTCGACGTCGATCTGCCGGCCATCCGCAGCGTAGGTTACCGCCAGGTATGGAACTATCTGGACGGTGGCTGCTCTTACGAGGAGATGGTGGCAGCAGCAATCGCCGCTACTCGCCAACTGGCAAAACGCCAGTTGACCTGGATGCGTAGTTGGGACGGTTTGAGCCCCTTGGTTTGCTCTTTGCAGGGCGATCAAGGTGATGATGCAAATATTGTGAAGAATCACTTGAAAACTCTAGGCATCATCACCAATTACTGGTAGCCCTCTCGAAGCGGACCCTATAATTGCGGCTTTCCCAGCAGTGCCGGCGGACAACGTCCGGATAGATCCTGGAGCAGCAGTAGCTGTACGCGTAATTCGAGCAAATTTTCACCATACCCATCAGGAGAGTTGTCATGTCAAAAGGGCATTCACTACAAGACCCTTTTCTTAACGTGCTGCGTAAGGAGAAAGTCCCCGTCGCCATCTATTTGGTGAGCGGTATCAAACTGCAGGGACAGATCGAATCCTTCGACCAGTTTGTGATCGTGCTGAAAAACACCGTGAATCAGATGGTGTACAAGCACGCCATTTCCACCGTGGTTCCGTCGCGTCAGGTACGTGTGCCCATGTTGGGTGCCAATGACAACGGCGGTGACGAGGAGAATGCCGGCAACTCATTCTGAGCATCACATCCATCGGCTTCGGCCCGCACCATTGTGGAGCGGGCCTTGGCTGAAGGCTCTGGCTCCACGAGGTAGTTTTGTTTTTTGAGCGGCCCAAGAGCGGCGAAATAGCCATTTTGGTCCAGGTGGGTTACGAAGACCTGCAGGACGAAGCCGATGCCCGGGAGTTCGAGGAACTCGCCATTTCCGCTGGCGTGATTCCCGCAGCCCTCGTCACGGCCTCGCGTCGTCTCACCAATCCCCGTACGTTGATCGGTAGCGGCAAGCTCGAAGAGCTGAAGGCCGCCATTGCTGCTCACGAAGCACAAGTCGTTCTCTTCAACCACACGCTCACTCCCAGCCAGGAACGCAACCTGGAAAAGGAACTTAAGTGTCGTGTGCTCGACCGCACCGGTCTCATTCTCGACATCTTCGCCCAACGCGCCCGCAGCCACGAAGGTAAGCTGCAAGTGGAGCTGGCGCAGCTCAAGCACGCTTCCACTCGTCTCGTCCGCGGTTGGACCCACCTCGACCGTCAGAAAGGTGGTATCGGTCTGCGTGGTGCCGGTGAAACCCAGCTCGAAATCGACCAACGCCTGATCGGCGTACGCATCAAGGCCATCAACAAGAGCCTGGAAAAGGTGCGCAGTCAGCGCGAACAGGGTCGACGCGCCCGCAAGCGTGCTGAAATTCCAACAGTGTCGCTCGTCGGCTACACCAACGCCGGCAAGTCGTCGCTGTTCAATCGCCTCAGTGGTGACGAGGTCTACGTCGCCAACCAGCTCTTCGCCACGCTCGACTCCACGCTGCGCAAGATCGAAGCGCCCGGCATCGGTCCGCTCATCCTGGCCGACACGGTGGGCTTCATCCGCAACCTGCCACACCAATTGGTGGACGCCTTCCGCGCCACGCTGGAAGAAACCGTGCAGGCACATCTGCTGCTGCATGTCGTCGACTGCCACAACGACGAGCGCCTGATGCTGATCGATGAAGTGAACAAGGTGCTGGAAGAAATCGGCGCGGAAGACATCCCGCGTCTGCTCGTCTTCAACAAGATCGACCTCCTGCCCGAAACCAAGCCCTCGATAGAACGCGACGAGTCCGGCCGCCCGATCCGCGCCTGGGTTTCCGCCCACACCGGGGCCGGCATTCCCGAACTCCTGAGCGCCATCGGCGAGCTCCTGGGCGAGAACCTCGTTTCCATCCATCTGCCGCTGCGCCCCGATCAGGGCCGCCTGCGCTCGCGCTTCTACGGCGCCGCTGCAGTCGAGGAAGAAACGGCCGATGAGAACGGTCAGACCTGGCTGCGCCTGAAACTGCCCCGCGCGGATTTCATCCGCCTGATGCAAGAGGCCGGTGCCGACCCCCTGCCCTGGCTGCCGAAACCTGCCGTCGTGCAGCCGCAGCCGGAGGAAGAACCCGAATTGGAGCAGGCAGCGCCCCTGGAGCGAGCGGTGTAATTGCCCCGTTAAATCCGTTAAAATCCGCCCCCGCCCATAATGAGTGCGCCATTCCCCGCCCAAGGCGCGCCCCAGCAAGATAATCAATCACTTAACCGGAGTAAGCATGGCCTGGAATGAACCAGATGGTGATGATCGCAAGCACGATCCCTGGGGCTCCAATTCCGGTAAGAAGGATCAAGGACCACCCGACCTCGATGCGCTGATCAATGATCTGATGCGCAAGTTGTCTGGTGCCTTCGGAGGCAAGGGTGGCAATTCCTCCGGTGGCAGCGGCGGCGGTCTCAGCCGCGGCATGGTGGGCGGTGTATTGCTGGCACTGGGCCTGGTCTGGGTCGGTTCCGGTGTCTATACGGTGGACGAACAGGAACGTGGCGTCGTGCTGCGCCTCGGTCGTGCTCTCGAGGGTGTGGTCGAACCCGGCCTGCGCTGGAACCCGCCGCTCATCGACGAAGTCACCAAGATCAACGTCACCCGCATCTACGACCAAAGCTTCAGCGGCACCATGCTGACCGAGGACGACAACATCGTGGACATCACGATGACCGTCCAATACCAGATCACCGATGCCCGCAAGTACTACCTCGAAGTCGAAGATCCCGAAATCAGCCTGATGCAGGCCGCCGAATCCGCCATCCGCCACGTGGTCGGTGGTTCCAAGATGGACACCGTCATCACCAGTGGCCGTGAAGTATTGGCACAGGAAGCCGGCGAACGTCTGCAGCGCTATCTCGACGCTTACGGCACCGGCATCACCGTACGTCAAGTGAACATTGCCCAATCCTTGCCGCCGCAGCAGGTGCGTGCCGCATTCGATGACGTGATCAAGGCGCGCGAAGACAACCAATCGTCCCAGAACGAAGCCCGCGCCTACGCCAACCGTGTGATCCCGCAGGCACGTGGTAATGCACTCCGCCAGCTCGAAGACGCCAATGCCTATCGCGCACAGGTCGTTGCCCGCGCCCAGGGTGAGGCCGAACGCTTCGAACAACTGCTGGTCGAGTATCAGAAGAATCCCGAAGTGACGCGCGAGCGTCTCTACATCGACACGCTGCAGGAAATCATGGCCAACGCCTCGAAGGTGATGGTCGGCACCGAAGGCGGTAACAACATGTTCTACCTGCCGCTCGATCAGATCCTGCAGAACCAGCGTCGTCCGTCCTCGAGCACCAACCTTCCGGGCGTGACCATCACGCCGGAGAACCAGGGCTCGAGCGTCAACTCTCCCCAGTTGCAGATCCGTCAGGCCCCAGCCCGAGGAGTGAACCGCTGATGAGAAACACCGGCATGTTTCCCCTGTTCCTGTTGGCCGCCCTGGTTCTAGTCGGCTCCAACTGCATGTACGTGATCCGCGAGATCGATCGTGCGGTGCTGCTCACCTTCGGTGAAGTGACCAAGAGCGACATCGAACCCGGTCTGCACTTCAAGATTCCCGGCGTGCACACCGTGCGTCGTTTCGATGGCCGCATCCAGACCCTCGACACTGCCACCGAAAGCTATCTGACCGGCGAGAAGAACTATCTGGAAGTCGACTCCTACGCCAAATGGCGCGTGGCCGACACCGCCCGTTTCTATACCGCCACCACCGGTGACGAGAACCGCGTGAACAGCCTTCTGCTGCAGCGCATCAACACCCACATGCGCAACCAGTTCGGCATGCGCACCGTGCACGAAGTCGTCGCCGGCGAACGCGACCTCCTGATGACCACCATCACGCAGAACCTCAACCGCGAAGCGCTGAGCGAACTCGGCATCGAAGTGGTCGACGTACGCGTCAAACGCATCGATCTGCCTGACAACGTCAGTGATTCGGTGTTCCTGCGCATGAATACCGAGCGCCAGGAAGAAGCCCAGGAACTGCGCTCCATCGGTCTCGAGATCGCCGAAGGTATCCGCGCCGATGCCGACCGTCAGCGCACCGTGCTCGAAGCCGAAGCCTATCGCGAAGCCGAGCGCATCCGCGGTGAAGGTGATGCCGAGGCCGCTGCGATCTATGCCGCCGCCTTCAGCAAGGATCCGGAATTTTTCGAGTTCACCCGTCGCCTCAGCGCCTATCGGGAAAGCTTCAATCCCGGCGATCTGCTGCTGCTCGGCCCCGACGGAGACTTCTTCAAATACCTGAAGAACAGCGAAGCGCCCGCGCGCTGAGAGCAATCATCGACCAGCAACTCGACGAATACGCCCGTCAGGGCCGACCCAGGCTTTCTCATTCATGAACATCAAGGCTAATCGCTGGCTACTGCCCGACGGTGTCGACGAATTACTGCCACCGTTTGCCAACCAGCTGGAACAACTGCGTCGCGACATCCTCGACCTGTTCCAGAGTTGGGGCTATGAACTCATCGAAACGCCGCTGATCGAATTCCTCGATTCGCTGCTGGTCATGCCCAGTGCCGATCTCAACCTGAGCACCTTCAAGCTGGTGGATCAGTTGAGCGGCAAGAGCATGGGCGTACGTGCCGACCTTTCCTCGCAAGCCGCCCGCATCGATGCCCACGTCCTGAAACGCGACAGCATCACGCGGCTCTGCTACGCCGCCAACGCCCTGCGCACGCGTCCGCGCGGTCCGCTCGGCTCACGTTGCCCGCATCTGATCGGCGCCGAGCTCTACGGCCATTGCGGCATCGAAAGCGATGTCGAGGTGATCGGACTCTTGCTGCGCACGCTGCAGATCGCCGGCGTCGAAGGTCCTCTGCTCGCCCTCGGCCACAACCAATTCCGGCGTCAGCTGCTGAACGCCGCAGCCCTGCCCGTGGAAGTACACGACAAGCTCGTCACCGCGCTGCAGAACAAGGCCGTGGCCGATCTCGAACAACTGCTCGCCAACCCGGCGATCCCGAGCCATCTCGCTCCCATCTTCAAGGCACTGCCGACGCTGCATGGCGACGCGACGACGCTCGAACGCGCCCGCACGCTCTTCTCGCCGCTGCCGGCCGAGCTGCGCAGTGAACTCGATGGCGCGCTGGATCAGCTCACGACCATCGCAACGCGTCTTGGAGAACAGTTCCCGCAACAGCGGCTCTATTTCGATCTGTGCGAACGTCGTGGTTACGACTATCACACGGGCGTGATCTTCTCTGCCTACGTGAGCGGTCACGGCGAAGCCATCGCCAACGGCGGCCGTTACGACGCCATCGGCAACATCTTCGGTCGCGAACGTGCGGCCACCGGTTTCGATGCGGATATCAAAACACTGTTGCGACTCAGCCGCCGCAACTTCAGTGAAGCGCAACGCATCTATGCTCCCGCCGGCGGTGACGCCGCACTGACATCTCTGGTGGCGGAGCTGCGTGCGCAAGGCAAGGCAGTGATTCAAGGTTTCGACGCCGATCCCGCAAGTGCACGTGCACAGCAGTGCAACGCCATGCTCGTGCGCAGCGCGGACGGCGCCTGGCAGATCGACTCTCTCGATTGAATTTCAGCGACACCAATCAGGTTTCAAGGCAACGACATGGGCAAAAGCGTAGTAATTCTCGGCACGCAATGGGGTGACGAGGGCAAGGGCAAGATCGTCGATCTGCTCACCGAAAAAGCATCGCACGTTGTGCGCTTCCAGGGCGGTCACAACGCTGGCCACACGCTGGTGATCGGCGGCAAGAAAACCGTGCTGCACCTGCTGCCGTCCGGCATCCTGCGCGACGGTGTCACCTGCGTGATCGGCAACGGCGTAGTGCTGTCGCCGTCCGCTCTGCTGAAGGAAATCGACGAGGTCGAGGCCGAAGGCATCAAGGTCTGCGCCAACCTCAAGATCAGCCCTGCCTGTCCGCTCATCCTGCCCTATCACGTTGCGCTCGATCAGGCGCGTGAGCTCAAGAAAGGCAACAACAAGATCGGTACCACCGGTCGTGGCATCGGCCCGGCCTACGAGGACAAGGTGGCTCGTCGCGGCATTCGTCTCGGCGAACTGCTCGACGCCAAACACTTCGCCGAGCGTCTGCAGGAAGTGCTCGAATACCACAACTTCCAGCTCGTGAATTACTACGGCGTGGCCGCGCAGGACTATCAGGAAATCCTCGACACTCACCTGCAGATGGCCGAGCGCATCCGTCCGATGGTGGGCGACACCATCGATCTGTTGCACAACGCCCGCAAGGCGGGTGACAACATCCTGTTCGAAGGCGCCCAGGGCTCGCTGCTCGACATCGACCACGGCACCTATCCCTTCGTGACTTCCTCCAACACCACTGCCGGCGGCACCGCCACCGGTAGCGGCTACGGCCCGCTCTATCTCGACTACGTGCTTGGCATCACCAAGGCCTACACCACCCGTGTCGGCAGCGGCCCCTTCCCGACCGAGCTCTTCGACGAAATTGGCGAAAGACTGTTCCAGAAAGGTCAGGAGATCGGTGCTTCCACCGGCCGCAACCGTCGCTGTGGCTGGTTCGACGCCGCTGCCGTGAAACTCGCCATTCGCATCAGCAGCATCTCCGGCATCTGTCTGACCAAGCTCGACGTGCTCGACGGTCTCGATACTGTGAAAGTGTGCGTGGGTTACAAGGGCGTGAGCGGCAGCTCGATGACCTGTCTCACCAACTTCGATTCCTACAACACGCTCGAACCGATCTACGTGGAACTGCCGGGCTGGAAGGAAAGCACCTACGGCGCGCGTTCGCTCGAGGCCCTGCCCGATAACGCCCGCAACTACATCAAGTTCATCGAAGAACAGATCGAAGCGCCGGTGGACATCATCTCCACCGGTCCGGATCGCGAGGAAACCATCATCCTGCGTCATCCGTTTCAGTAAGCGCTGATCTCACTGCAACGCAAAGGCCGCCCGGGCAACCTGGCGGCCTTTTTGTTTACGTGGAGATTCAGCCCACGCGCTGAAACAGGTTCGGGTAATCGCGCACGATGCCGTCGTCATCGAGCGGCAATTCGGCCTTGAACCCACTCCCATCGAGACTTTCGAAGAGATAACGCCCATCGGGCAGATGCGTGTAGGCCTGATGTTGGCGATGCACCGTCAACTCGGGCGCGTAGACCCAGGCCACATGGAACTCCTGCCGCTCACCGACACTCAGCGGTTTGCGCAGCAACGGCAGACTGTTGGTGAAGGGTGTGGGCCAGATGTCGATGTCGAGACAACCTTCGAGCTCGGCAATGGGGCGACCATCGTCGTAGTGCCAATGGCCGTGACCATCGGTGTGCAATGTCAAAAGACGCGAAGTCTCAGCTGTGGCGGCAACGAGCTCGGCCGTCCGCACACGCCATTCGTCGTCCCAGGTGAGGCGATAACAAAGCCGGAAGGGACCATGCTCATCGTCGAAGGCGAGCACGATGCTGTCGGCCTCGCGTTCACGCAGGAGCAAATGTTCCAACCCCACATCCTCGCGCTTGCGGTTCCAGTGGGAAGTCCAGCAGATCGAGCGACAACTTCCTTCCGTCATCGAAGCCTCCTCGCCTCGCGCAACCATGCGCACCAGCCTACTCTCGTTGTCACAGCATGGACCAGCACGTAGCGCGAGAGCTGTGCGCTGCCTCCAACTTTGCGTCGATGTCCGCTCTAGCTCGACTTGCAGGATGTGCCGCACAGAAGAGCTCGCGACTTTACTCGTCTTGGCGCTCTGTGGCCTCATAGTGCTCATGCTCTCATCCAGCCCGCGCGTTCTCGAACTGCAGCACCTCGGGTACCGGCACATGGCGCCGCATCCTGCGCTGCGCGCTTGGGTGCAAGGTTATTGGGCGATCGAGCAAACACACATTCCGCCCGGTGGCTTCGTCGAACGCACCTATCCCGATGGCGGTACCAGTCTTTGCTTTCGTTTCCCGTCGGGAGCGGATGAACCGGCAGTCACGGCCTTACTGGCCCAGTCTCTGCAACGCGGCACGCTGGCGAGCCGCAGCGCACTCTTCGGCGTGCGCTTTCTGCCCGGCGGTGCCTTTCGCTTGCTGGGCTTACCACCTGCACCGCCTGGCACTCCACCACTGGATCACTCGGAGCTCGGGTTACCGGAACTGAGTTCATTGCACGCGCAGTTGGCGGAAGCGCAACCCGAACGACGTGCAACGCTGGTCGATCAGTGGTTGCTCGAGCGCGCAGCAAAGCTCGATCTACGGCCTGGGCTCATTCAGCACCTATGGCCACGCTTGGTGGAAAGTGGCGACCTTGCGCAACTGTATGAACAGGCGGGACTCAGCCGTCGCAGTTTCGAACGGCGGTTCCACCAGGAAGTGGGGCTCTCGCCCGGACAATTGCGCCAACTGTTACGCCTGCGTCGTGCCCGCTATCTGATCAAGCGCGCACCGACGCAGCCGTTGGTGGAAGTCGCCTACGCCAGCGGCTATTTCGATCAGGCGCATTTCATTCGTCACTTCCGTGCGCTCGTGGAGGAAACGCCGGGCCAATATCGCGAACGGCAATTGCAGCGACTGCGTAAAGGCGAGCTCGTGCTCGCCTGACGCAAATTTACAATCCTCACGCAGCGCCTCTTCCTATGCTGCAGGCTCAAACCAAGAGGAGCCTAGCAATGAGTACTTCCCTTCCTTCTCTGGAACGCATGTTCGAACTGCAGCCGCAGATTCCTCAAGCGCTGCGTGGACTGGTATCTGCAGCCGAGCGCGGCGGTCTCGACAGAAGATTGATCAGCCTCGCCGAAGTGCGCGCCTCACAACTCAATGGCTGCAGCTTCTGTCTCGACATGCATTGCCGCATCGCGCGCGAGCACGGCATCGATCAGCAATTGCTCGACGTGCTGCCCGCGTGGCGCGAAACCACCTTCTTCAGCGCACGCGAACAGGCAGCCTTGGCCTGGTGCGAAGCCCTCACCTCGCCCGAAGACAAGCTCACCATCGAACGCGTTCGCCCCTTCGTGCTGCAGCACCTCAACGAAGCCGAGCTCGTCAATCTCAGTGCCGTGATCGTTGCCATCAATGGCTGGAATCGTCTGGTCGCCGGCTTCGGCGTCATGCCGCAGCGCAAGGCCGCCTGAACCGTCCAGGAGGATCCATGAAACACACTTTGTACACCTTGCTCTTTCTTACGCTCGGCTGCGCGTGGGTGCTCGACCACGCGCGCGCGAGCGAGGTCACCCCCCTAATCAGCAAACCCATTCCTCCCGCCACTGAACGCGAGGGCCTGATGGTGCGTGTCGTGCTCGCCCCCGGCGAAGACTCTCCCGCCCATCGCCACAACGCCCACACCTTCGTCTACGTGCTGGAAGGTTCCGTGGCAATGGCCGTCAACGGCGAGGAAGAAGTGATTCTGAGAGCGGGCGAGACGTTCTACGAAGCACCGAGCGACGTGCATACGACTTCACGCAATCTCGATGCGGAGAAGGAAGCAGTGTTGTTGGTGTTCTTCGTGAAGGAACCCGAGGCGCCACCGACGGTGCCGGTGAGTCGGTAGCAGTTACCAAGACCAGCTAGGACCGTGTGAGCGAATTCGACATACACAGTGGCAGCATGGAACCAGCATCGTCATCGGACGACAAACTGATGGCGGAAGCACTCGAGGCCTCTGGACCAAAAACGAAGAAGGAAGTGGTCGAGGCGGCTTTGATGCTGCACTTTAGGAGAAATCCGCAACAGCAAGTTCGGGAACTACAAGGCAAGCCGAAATGGGAGAGCCTTACGCATTTTCCAACCCTCAAAGTAAAAAGGCCGCCTGGTCAAACCAGACGGCCTTTCGTTTGAGTGCTGAAACCATCAGCGAAGGACCTACTGCGCTTCCACCTGCGGCTGATGCGGCTGCGGCAGCGCCATGCCGAACTTGCGGCGCATAAGGGCGAGGCCGTCTTCGACGAGCGTGAAGAACACGGGCACGATGAAGAGGCTGACGACGGTGGAGACGAAGAGTCCGCCCATCACCGCCACACCGATCGGCGCGCGGAAGCTGGGGTCACCGGACCAACCCATCGCCACCGGCAACATGCCGGCGCCCATCGCGATCGAGGTCATGATGATCGGACGCACACGTTTGGAGCAGGCGTCGACCATGGCATCGACGAGGCCGAGACCACGTTCTTCCTGCGCCATGATGGCGTACTCCACCAGCAGGATGGAGTTCTTGGTCACGATGCCCATCAGCATCAACAGACCGATCAGCGAGTTGATGGCGAGACCATCACCTGCGATCAAGAGCGCCACGATGGCACCGGCAGCCGAAGGCGGCAGTGCGGAGAGAATGGTCACCGGCTGCACGAATTTGTGGAACAAAAGGACCAATACCGCGTAGATACTCATGATGCCGATGATCATCGCAGTGGCGAAGCGGCCGAAGATGTCCTGGATGAAACGCGCATCGCCGGCACGCACCGGGGTCACGCCTTCGGGCAGGTTGCGCATCGCTTCGGAGCTTTCCACACGCTCGATGATGTCACCGAGCGGCATGCCGTTGAGGTTGGCGCTGAGCGTGATGTTGCGGCTGCGGTCCATGCGGTTGATCTGCGCCGGACCCGAGCCGAGCTGCACGTCGGCCACGTTCATCAGCGGTACCGGGCCACGCGCCCCATCGACGGTGAGCAGGCTCAGACGTTCGATGTCGCTGCGCGCCTGATCATTCAGACGCACGCGGATCGGGATCTGACGGTTGTCGAGGTTGAAACGGGCGAGACCGGTGCTCACGTCACCCGAGGTGGCGATACGCGTGGCGGTGCTGATGGTATCAGTGGTCACACCCAACTCCGCGGCACGCAGCGGATCGGGACGAATCACGATTTCGGGCTGCTGCAATGCTGCGCTGCTGTTCACGGTGCCGAGACCTTCGATGGAGCGCAGTTCGCGTTCCACCATCGCGGCGGCCTGCTCGAGACGCGCAGGATTGTCGCCCACCAAGGTCACCTGGTAAGCGTTGCCGTTGCCGGCGCCCTGGAACTGCAGACGCGCTCCTGCGATCACACGCAGCGCATCGGAGGCCTTGCGCTCGAAGATCTGCTGCTGACCTTCCACACCAGTGTCGTGCAGTTGGATCGTCAGCGTGGCGGTGCGCACGGCACCACCATTGTTGAAGGGATCGCTGCTGGAGGTACCGATGGTGGTGAACACCGACGCCACTTCCGGTTCGCGGCTCACGATCTCACGCGCCTGCTCGGCCACGCGCAGCGTGTCCTGCAGGTTGGAACCGGGCGGCAGTTCCACCGACAACTGCGTGAAGCCGTTGTCGCCTGCCGGCGCGAAGCCGGTGGGCAGAAGGCGGAACAGCGACAACATCACCAGCATGATGGCGCCGGAGACGACCACCACTACGCCGCGGTGTTTCAGGCACCAGCGCACCTTCTGCACGTACCACTGGATCCACTGCGGCTGTATTTCTTCACCGTGCGGCTTGAGCATGTAGGCCGCCATCATCGGCGTGAGCATGCGCGCCACCAGCAGCGAGAACAGCACGGCGATCGCCACGGTGAAACCGAAGGGACGGAAGAACTCGCCGGGGATGCCGCCCATGAAGGCCACAGGCACGAACACCGCACAGATGGTCAGCGTGGTGGCGACCACCGCCAGACCGATCTCGATCGCGGCGTCCATCGCGGCCTGACGCGGCGACTTGCCCATGCGCAGGTGGCGCACGATGTTCTCCACTTCCACGATGGCGTCGTCCACGAGGATGCCCACCACCAGCGTCAGGGCCACCAGAGTCAGGATGTTGAGCGTGTAGCCGAACTGATAGATCAGCCAGAAAGTCGGGATGATCGACAGCGGCAGCGCGGCGGCGGAGATCAGTGTGGCGCGCCAGTCGCGCAGGAACACCCACACCACCAGCACGGCGAGGATGGCGCCTTCGACCAGCATCTGCATCGAGGCGTCATAGGATTCCTGGATGTATTCGACGGTGTTGCTGGCTTCGCTGAAGGTGATGTCCGGATAGCGCTGCTTCAGCTCTTCCACCTTCTCGCGGCCGAGCTTGGCGACGTCGAGCGCGCTGGCGCCCCAGGCACGCACGATCTGGAAACCGACCACCGGCTTGCCGTCGAGCAGTGCCATCGCACGCGGTTCGGCCGCCTGGTCGCGCACGTCGGCCAACACGTCGAGACGCACGGAGCGGCCATCGGGCAGGAGGATCGGCAGTGCCTTGAGCTCTTCCACCGAGGTGATGAGGCCGGTGGTGCGCACGGTCTGTTCGAGACCGCCGAGGCGGGCTTCACCGCCAGGGTATTCGGCCTGGATGCGACGCAGCTGACGCGACACGTCGGTGGCCGAGGTGCGCAGTGCGGCGATGCGATCGGGATCGAGGTCCACGCGGATTTCGCGGTTCACACCACCGACACGCTGGAAGCGGCCCACACCGGGAATCGCCGTCATCTCGCGTGCGAGTTCCAGATCCACGAACCAGGACAGCTCGGTGTCCGTCATCTTGTCGGAGCTGACGGTCCAGGTGACCACCGGCAGACCCGCCGTGGTGGCGCGCGAGACGATCGGCTCGTTGGCATCCTGTGGCAGGTCGGCACGAATCGAGGTGATCGCGTCGCGTACCTCGTCCATGGTCTGGTCGAGGTCGGTGCCGAAGGTGAATTCGATGACGGTGGTGGAAGCGCCCTCGTTGATCGTCGAGCGCAGTTCCTCGATGCCCGCCAGCGTCGCCACGGCGTCTTCGACGCGGCGTGTCACCTCCGATTCCATCTGCGAAGGCGTGGCGCCCGGATAGGTCACGGTGACGATGATGGCGGGAAATTCGATGTCGGGGCGGTCGAGCACGCCCAGCTTGGGAAAACTGAACAGCCCCGCGATGGTCAGGGCGATGAACATCATCACCACTGGCACCGGGTTGCGAATGGACCAGGTTACGAAGTTCATGTCAGCGAACCTCTCAGCGTGCGTCGACGAGGTTGACCAGGTCGCCGTCCTTCAGGAAGCCAGCGCCGTTGGTGACGATGCGCGCGCCCGGCTCGAGCCCGCTCACCACTTCGATCTGATCGCCCTGGATGGCGCCGGTCTGGATCAGGCGGCGGCTCACCGTGCGGTCTTCACGCAGGACGAATACATAGTTGTAGCCATCGCTGCTCACGAGTGCGCTCAGCGGTACCAGAATCGACTGGGTGTCGCCGAGCGAGATGCGGCCACGCGCGAACATGCCGGGGCGCAGCGCGGGATCGGCTTCGACGTCCACATAGATGAGGCCGGTGTGGGTGGCGAGATCCACGGTGGGCGCCACGACGCGGATGCGGCCTTCGTGCTCGCGGCCGTCGACGCTGGTGAGCGTCACGCTCTGACCGACCTGCAGTTGCGGCAACATCGATTCGGGTACTTCACCACGCCATTCGACGCGGTTCTGGCGGAGCAGGCGCAGCATCTCGGTGCCGGCCTGGGCGATCTGGCCCACGCTCACGGTGCGGGCGGAGATGACACCGGCATCGGGCGCCACGACGCGCGCGTATTGCAGACGCAGACGCGCCGATTCGAGATCGGCCTTGGCGGCTTCCACGCGACCGTTGGCGGCGATGGCGTCGGCATTGAGTTGGTCGAGATCGGCGGCAGAGAGCAGGCTGCGCTCCGCCAACTGCTTGGCGCGCTCGAGCGCGAGATTGGCGTTGGTGGCAGCGGCTTCGGCCTGTTTCAGCGCGGCGGAGGCCGCGGTGAGGTCGGCCTGCAGCAGATCGGTGGACAGTTTCACCAGCACCTGGCCGGCTTCGACGTAGTCGCCCACGTCCACCAGTACTTCACTGACCCGGTATCCACCGACCTCGGCGGAAATCAGCACTTCCTGCCAGGGATGGATGGTGCCGCTGAGCGTGACGTAGCGGGTGAAATCCCTCTCTTTGACGACATCGGCGTTGACCGTGAGGGAGGCGCGCGCATCGAGCGGCGAGGAGCCTTCCTGTGCCGGCACTACCGCCGAAAACGTCAACAAAAGAGCGAACGAGAGGGCTCTGGCGCGCAAGCTGCGGCGCGCATTGGAAGAGGTGGTCATGAAGTACTTCCGGAAGTAAAAATGACTGGCGGGTCATTCTATGCGCAGTGCTTGACCGTGCAAAGGACCGCCGAACACGTTTCCGCACACCGGGACCGACTGAAATCCACATTCGTTGCACGATCTTCGGCATCTTGCGGAAATGCCCCCAACGGAAGTGCCACTGGTACGAGGTGCCGCTGACGAAATTTCGAACTGCTCGTCCCACTAGACCCGGGCAGTGCCTTTCCCTATCTTCGTCTACCTCTCGCGCCAGGGGCCCCGATGCGGGCTCCCATGAATAACGATAAACACCAAGAATGGTTGAGTACTTGAGAGGGGAAATCGCATGAGCAGCACGCGCCGCACGCAGTCCGCACGGTCAGAGCGGGAATTCCAGCAACCAGCTCCCCCCGACTTCGAGCGCCGTAGATTCGCCGCTGCCCTCGCCGGCGCCGCCACACTGCCTCTGTTGCCGCAGGCCTTCGCTGCCGAAGCCATCTCCTCCCGCGCCACCGAGCGCGACTGGAGCGGCAATGCACCGCTGCGCTATCCCGATCCGGACGTCATCACGCTCGATCCACGCTTTCGTCAGTGCGTGGCCTTCAACGCACCGATCCAGCGCCTTTACACCGGCACCTGGTGGGCGGAAGGCCCGGCCTGGAACGGCGTGGGCCGCTATCTGGTGTGGAGCGACATTCCCAACGATCGCCAGTTGCGCTGGATCGAGGAAGACGGCCGCGTCACCGAATTCCGCAAACCCTCGGGCTACAGCAACGGCAACACCTTCGATTTTCAGGGCCGGCAACTGTCCGCCGAACACGGTGGCCGTCGTGTCGTGCGTTACGAACACGATGGCCGCGTCACCGTCATCGCCGACAACTATCAGGGCAAGCGCCTGAACTCCCCCAACGACCTCGTGGTGCATCCCGACGGCAGCATCTGGTTCACCGATCCCAGTTTCGGCATCCGCGGTCTGTATGAAGGCTTCCCGGGCGAATCGGAAACCAAGGAGGCGGTCTATCGCGTCGATGGCTCCACCGGCCGCATCGAGATCGTCACCGACGAAGTCAGCCAGCCCAACGGGCTGTGCTTCTCGCCCGACTACACGAAGCTCTATCTCGCCGATGCGGGGCAGACCAAGGTGTGGGACGTCGACGGTGAACGTCTGCGCAATGGCCGCACCTTCTCGCAGATCACCCTGCCCGATGGTGGCCGCTCCGCGCCCGACGGCATCCGCTGCGACGCACTCGGCAACGTCTGGGGCGGCGCCAATCCCGGTGTCACGGTGGTGGCGCCCGATGGCGAGCTGATCGGCATGATCCGTTTGCCGGAAACCTGCGCCAACATCTGTTTCGGTGGTGCCAAGCGCAATCGTCTTTTCATGGTGGCAAGTCAGTCCATGTATTCCTTGCCGCTCGTGGTAGCAGGGGCTCACCACTGCTGAGCGCGCTCGAATGCAGTCTCATTCCTGCAATGCGATGGAGAAACAACGATGAACAAGCTCGTCGCAGTCCCGCTTCATCTCACCTTATCGGGTGTGCTCGCAGTTTCCTCGGCGCTGGCCCAATCGCCGGCCGATCTGGCGCGCAACTATGTCGAAGCCGCTCGCGCCTTTGCCGGCAGCGATCACTCCTTCGTCTTCGGGCAGCTGTGTCAGGCCTCGATCAATGCGCTCGGTGCCGCGCCAGCCACGGTGGAAGTGCCGGCAGCTCTGCCGACCATCGATCCCGAGCGCGAGTGGTACGCCGAGCCGGTGCAGGTGTTCGACGATCTCTACTTCCTCGGCCAGACCGCGTTCTCCGCCTGGGCGCTGCGCACATCGGAAGGGATCATCGTGGTGGACGCGTTGTTCGATTATTCGGCCGAAGCCGAGATCGTCGATGGACTGCGCAAGCTCGGCCTCGATCCGGCCGACATCCGCTACGTGATCATCAGCCACGCACACGGTGATCACTCGGGCGGCGCAGCACTGCTGCAGCAGCTCGGCGCCAAGGTGGTGATGTCCGAGAAGGACTGGCAGCTCTACGAGAATTCCAACACCAACCCGAAGGCCACGCGCGACGTCGTCGCCACCGATGGCTTCGAACTGAAGTTGGGCGAAACGACGGTGAAGATCTTCCTCACGCCCGGCCACACGCACGGCACGATCTCGACGATCCTGCCGGTGCACGACAACGGTGTGCGCCACACTGCCGCCATCTGGGGCGGCACCTTGTTCAATTTCCGCGACACGCCAGACGATCCGCGCGATTTGCGCCTGAAGGACTACGCGCAATCGGCGGTGCATTTCCAGGCGATCACGGCGCTCAACAACGTCGACATCTTTCTTTCCAACCACACGGCATACGACGGTTCCACGGTGAAGCTGCCGCAACTCGCCGAGCGCAAGCCGGGCGATCCGCATCCCTATGTGATCGGCGCCGACTCCGTGAACCGCTTTCTGAAAACCGCGGAATCCTGCGCCATCGCGGCGCGCATCGTCGAAGCGGCAGGCATTGGGCAATAGGTCTTCCATGAAGTCGTCTCTTCCTTTCACTTCCTCGCCGCTCGTCCTTGGTCTCTGCGCTGCTCTCGTCGGCAGCGCCGCGGTGGCGCAACCGCCACCGTCACCGCAGGCCATCTTTTTCGAGAACACCTGTGCCAGTTGTCACGGCATGGACCTCAGTGGTGGCCGCGCACCTTCGCTGTTCAGCAAGGAACTGCTGGAACAGCGTAGCGATGCGGAGATGTTGGCCACGATCATGAACGGCCTCGAAGGCCGTGACATGCCGGCCTTCCGCGAAGTGATCAGCGAAAGCGACGCTGCCCTACTGCTCGCCTACATCCGTCAACGCAGCGGCAGTCTCGCCGAGGCACCGCCCTTCGTGCCCGATCCCAATGGTCAGGTGCTGCACACGCGCGATCAGTCGGTGCGCATCGAAGTGGTCACCACCGGGTTCGATACGCCGTGGGGCCTGGCCTTCCTGCCCGATGGGCGGCTGCTCGTCAGCGAAAGACCCGGCCGTCTGCGCATCGTCGAAGCCGATGGCACCCTGGTACCGGAGCCCGTGAGCGGCACACCCGCAGCCTGGGTACGCCAGGACGGTGGCTATTTCGACATCGCCGTGCATCCACGCTATGCGGAAAACGGCTGGATCTATCTTTCCTTCTCCGAACTCGCTCCCGGTCACACGCCGCCGCCCGAAGGCACCGCCACGGGCCCGGGCGCGCCGCCGCTGCCGCCGTCGAACACGCGCATCGTGCGCGGCCGCATCGATGCGCAGGGACGCTGGGTGGATCAGGAAGACATCGTGAAGATCCCCGACGAGTTCTATTCACCGTCGATCATCCACTATGGTCAGCGCTTCCTCTTCGATGACGCAGGTCATCTGTTCTGGACGCTCGGCGATCGTGGCGACATGGCCAATGCGCAGGATCTGTCGAACCCGATGGGCAAGGTGCATCGCATCAACGACGACGGTTCCATTCCCGCCGACAATCCCTTCGTCGGGCAGGAGGGTGTGTGGCCCTCGATCTGGACCTACGGCAATCGCAATCCCGAAGGACTCGCCTTCGATCCACGCACAGGACTCTTGTGGGAAAGCGAACACGGCCCCACCGGCGGCGACGAAATCAACATCCTCGAGCCCGGCAAGAACTACGGCTGGGGCGTGGTGAGCATGGGCATCCAGCCCGGCATCACCAGCCAGCATCATCCTGACATGGTGGACCCGATCACCTACTTCACGCCCTCGATCGGCCCGAGCGGCATCACCTTTGCCACCAGCGACCGCTATCCCGGCTGGAACAAGAGCGACCTCTTCGTTACCGGACTCGTAGGTCAAAAACTACTCCACCTCTCCATCGAAGGCCGCGAGATCGCTTTCCAGGAAACCGTGTTCGAACAGTTTGGCCGTGTGCGCCAGATCATCACTGGACCCGACGGGCTCTTCTATCTGCTGCTGCAGAACCCGACTGGCCGCGGCACCGGCATTCCTGTCTTCGGTGCTGCACCCGGCATGGTCATTCGCTTGGTGCCCGAGCCAGCTTCCACGCAAGGAGATAGTCAATGAAGAAGTTGTTCAAACCCGCAGTTCTGTTGCTTGCCGTTGCGCTCAGCAATCCCGCGCTGCCGCAGCGTGTGAACACCGTCGATCCCGCGCGGGTGGGCATGGCAGCGGATCGCCTTGCCGTGCTCGATGCCGGCATCCAGTCCGAAATCGACAAGGGCAACATCGCTGGTCTGGTGGTAGGTGTGGCACGTCGTGGTGAAGTGGTGCATCTGAAGGCCTACGGCAAGGCCAACATCGAACGCGGCGAAGACATGCGCACCGACCATCTCTTCCGTCTCTATTCGATGACGAAGGCCATCGCGAGCGTTGCACTGCTGCAGCTCTACGAACAAGGCCACTTCCAACTCGACGAGCCGCTCGAACGCTACATTCCATCCTTCGCCAATCTGAAGGTCTATGCCGGTGAAGACAGCAACGGCCGCATGCGTCTCGAAGAGATGAAGCGCAAGCCGACCATCCTCGATGCCTTCCGTCACACGCTCGGCCTCGCTTCCGGTGTGGGTCAGCATCCGATCGACATCGTGTATCGCGAACACGGCCTCGGCATGGGAGACCTCGAATCGCTGAGTGAGGAAATGGAAAAGCTCGGTGAAGTGCCGTTGCGCTATCAGCCCGGCGAAGAGTGGGTCTACGGGCTCGGCCATGACGTGCAGGCCTATCTCGTCGAATACTTCTCCGGCACGAGCTACGGCGACTATCTGCAGAAACACATCTTCGATCCGCTCGGCATGAAGGACACCGTGTTCGGTGTGCCGAGCGAACTTGCCCCGCGCTTTGCCACGGTCTATGAGACTGATGAACGAGGCCGCCTGCGCGCCCAGCAGGGCGATGGCTATGCGCGCTACACCGATCATCACTTCGCCACACTGAGCCTGTCCGGCACGGCGCCCGACTATCTGCGCTTCACGATGATGCTGCTCAACGAGGGTGAACTCGATGGTGTGCGCATCCTGAGCCCGAAGACGGTGCAGATGATGTCGCGCAACTGGCTGCCGCCCGAGATTCCCTCGATCAGCGCCACCGGTCCTCACGTGAGTGGCTGGGGGCTCGGTCTTTCCGTCGTGATCGACGAACTCGCCCTCGGCCGTCTCGGCTCCGAAGGCGCCTACGGCTGGTCCGGTGCGGCAACCACCTTCTTCACCGTCGACCCCAAGGAAGAACTCACCTACGTGATCCTGGGCCAGAAGATGCCGAACGACACCAACGTGCGTAACAAAGTGGAAAACCTGATCTATCAGGCCCTGGTCGATTGAGAACGCCAACACAACGGAGCCGCCCGCTCCACTGCAGACTACATGGAGGAAAGAACTATGGCTCTCACCAAGAAACGTTTGGCAGGAATGATCCTCGGCGCAACGCTCGGCCTCACTGCCGCCTTTGCACAAGCCGCCGAGCCCAATGCGATCTACAACACGGTCAAACAGAAACTCGCGCGTGGCGAACAGGTGGTGGGCGGCACGGTGAGCACGGCCGACCTCAACGTCTACTGCGCGATGGCGAGTGCCGGCTTCGATTTTCTGTGGATCGAGATGCAGCACAGCTCGCTCACCTATCAGGAAGTGGCGACGATGATCCGCGCCTGCCCCGGTCCCGCCATTCCCTTCATCCGCGTGCCCGATGCAACCGAAGGTGACATCCAGAAAGCCGTGGACATCGGCGCGCTCGGCGTGATCGTGCCGATGGTCGACACGCTCGAGAAAATGCAGAACGCCATCACCTTCGCCAAATATCCGCCGCTCGGTAAACGCAGCCAGGGCGGTGGTCAATACGGCACGCTGTGGGGACGCAACTATCGCGAAACCGCCAACGACAACATCATGATGGTGGCGATGATCGAGAACCCGCAGGGTGTGGAAATCGCCGAACAGCTCGCGCGCATGGACAACGTCGACGTGGTGTTCGTCGCCAGCTCCGACCTCGGCAGCTTCACCGGTCTGCGTCAGGGCGATCCGCAATACGAAGCGCTGGTCGATCGCATCAAGAACGCCACGCTGTCCGCCGGCAAATATCTCGCCGGACCTTCCGCCTGGAAGGGTACGCGCGATGGCTACACCTTCTTCCAGGGCCCGCCGGAAACCGCACTGATCCGCAGCGGCGCGCGTCTCTCGCTCGAAGGTGCCGCTGAAGAAGGGCTGCCGCGCGGCGTGGCGCCGATCGAAGGCAGCGAAGGTTTCTGATCAACGAGGAAGGGAAGTCGATGTCTTCTGCATTTCACCGCGGTGTTTGTGTTTTCGCGTTGAGCGTGCTCGCCAGCACCGTGCTTCACGCGCAGGACGGCGTGTACAACGAAGAACAGGCCACGCGCGGTCAGGCGCTCTATTACCAGCACTGTCTGCAATGTCATGGCGAGCAGATGGGCGGTGTCGACAAGGCGCCGCCGCTCGCCGGCCCGCAGTTCACCAGCACCTGGAATGGTGCGCCGCTCGCCACGTTGGTGGCGCGCATCCAAACCATGCCGCCGGAAAAACCCGGCACGCTGAACCTGCAGGAAAGCGTGGACGTGTTGACCTATGTGCTCTGGTACAACGGCCTGCCGCTCGGCAACGATCCCCTGAGCACCGACGCCAACACGCTCAGCCGCGTCCAGTTCCAGTCACCCCAGTAGCCGGGATTCGCTCATGTCCAAGCTCTCTTCTCTGCTTCGCGTTCTTTCGGTAGGAACCCTGTTGAGTGCGCCACTGGTACTCGCACAGTCCGACCAGCTCAACCAGTGGCCGACCTATGGCGGCAACCTGGCGAGCCAACGTTATTCACCTCTCGATCAGATCAACGCAGATAACTTCAAGGATCTGCGCATCGCCTGGCGCCTCAACACCAACTCCTTCGGCCCGCGTCCCGACACGCTCTATTCCGCCACGCCGCTTTATGCCAACGGCATGCTCTACACCACGGCGGGCACGCGCCGTGCGGTGCTGGCGCTCGATCCCGGTACCGGTGAAGTGCGCTGGATGTACAGCGAAGATGAAGGGGCGCGCGGTTCCGCTGGCGCACGACAGGGTGCCGGCCGCGGTCTGTCCTGGTGGTCGAGCGAAGACGGCACGGATCAGCGCATCATCTACGTCACGCCCGGCTATCGCATGATCGCGCTCGACGCCAAAACCGGGCAGCGCGTGAGCTCTTTCGGTGAGGATGGCGTCGTCGACCTCAAGCAGAACTTCGATCAGGACGTGCCGGAAGACGGCGGCAACATCGGCCTCAACGCCACCCCGCTGGTGGTGGGAGATGTGATCGTCGTCGGCGCCGCGCATCAGCCGGCGGGCAGCCCCACTTCCACCTGGGACACACGGGGCTATGTGCGCGGTTACGACGCGCGCACCGGTGAGCGCCTGTGGATCTTCCACACGATTCCGCGGCCGAACGAATTCGGCTACGACAGTTGGCAGGACGGCGCCGCCGACCGCAACGGCAACACCGGCGTGTGGGCACAGATGAGCGCGGATCCGGAATTGGGTCTGGTCTATCTACCCGTGGAAATGCCGGCTGCCGACTACAACGGTTTCAACCGTCCGGGCGATGGTCTCTTCGGTGAATCGATCGTGGCGGTGGACGTGAAAACCGGCGAACGCCGCTGGCATTACCAGATGGTGCACCACGGGCTGTGGGACTACGACCCGCCCGCTGCCCCGATCCTGTTCGACATGCAGCGCGGCAACGAGGTGATCAAGGCCCTGGCGCAGCCCACCAAACAGGCCTTCCTGTTCGTGCTGAACCGCGAAACCGGTGAGCCGATCTGGCCGATCGAAGAACGACCGGTGCCGCAATCGCAGTCGCCGTACGAGAAGACGAGTCCGACCCAACCCTTCCCCACCTGGCCACTGCCCTTCGATCGCCAGGGCTTCTCCGAGGAAGTGCTCAACGATCTGACGCCGGAGCTGCTCGCAGAAGCGAAGGAAGTGATGGCGCAGTACGAAATCGGCCCGCTCTACACGCCGCCCGCGGTCGATGGCCCCAACGCCAAGCTCGGCACCTTGATGCTGCCGGCCGACGTCGGTGGCGCCAACTGGCCGGGCGGCAGCTTCGACCCTGAAACCAATCGTCTCTACATCCACTCGCACACGGCGGTGTTCGTGCTGCGCAACGTCCCGGCCGATCTGCGTCCCTTCGACGCGCGCGCCGGTGCGCCGGTGAATCCGACGCCGGCACCGCCCGGACTGGGACCACGCCCGGGTGGACTCGGCCCGCAGCCAGGCGGCCTCGGCGCACCCGGCGGTCCGCCCCGTGCCGGCACCTTCCTGCAGGGCGCGATTCCGATGATCAAACCGCCCTATGACCGCATCACGGCCTACGACATGAACACGGGCGAGATCCTGTGGCAGAAGACACACAGCACCACGCCCGATGCCATCCGCAACCATCCGGCGCTTGCCAATGTGCCGAACCGCGACCGCCTCGGCGCCTACGGCCGCATCTTCATCGGCACGCTCACCACGAAAACGCTGGTGATCGCAGGTGAAGGCGACGTGCACACCAATGCCGACGGCGAAACCGTCGCGCTGCTGCGCGCCTATGACAAGGAAACAGGAGAAGACGTGCCCGGTGCGGTGGCGATGCCCGCCAAGCAGACGGGCTCGCCGATGACCTACATGCACGACGGCAAGCAGTACATCGTCGTTGCCGTGAGCCGTTCCGGCGCCAATGCCGGTGCGGAGTTGATCGCCTACGCGCTGCCCTGAGGCAGCGCGGTCTCACTCGGGCACGGCACAGCTGTAGCTGGCGTAGTCGGTGACGTCGCCGCCGACGTAGCGCGCGTAGCTCGGGTAAGGACACAGCGGCCGACTTTCACCGGGCATGGTTTCACCGGTGGCCACCACCGCATTCGGCGCCATGCCCTCTTCCACCCAATAGACGAGCGGCGTCAGCAGATCGAAGTTGTCGACGGTTTGGGCGCCGCCCGAGCAATGCGCCATGCCCGGCACGAGATAGAGACGGCTGTACTCTTCCACGGGCTTCACTGCGGCATTCGCCTCAGCCATCGCTTCGAAGTAGCGCACGGTTTCGTTTGCGGAGAACCAGGGATCGGCTTCGCCGTGATAGAAGAGATGCTTGCCACCGCGGCGCACGAATTCACTCACGTTGTACTGCATCCCCGTGAAGCCCATGGCGTCGTTCGCCTGTAGCGCCGCGATGTATTCGGCTTCGACGTTGATGTCATCCATGTCGGCACCATGCTGTCCTTCGGGCGGATTGCCGCCGGCGAGCAGCAGCCCCGGCACACCACCACTGGGATCATCGATACCTGAATCCCAGGGGAACGGCACGTAGATCGGCTCACCATTGCTCGTCACTGGACCATTCATCGCCTTCGCCAACGCCTCGGCCTTGTCATCGGCCAGGCATTGTTCGCGCGGACTCGTGGAACAGGCGAGCGCACGCGGATCGAAGTCACAGGCCTGACGATTGAAGATCAAACCATCGGTGACACCATCGAGCGCATCGCAGCGCGAGAGCAGCGCACCCATGATCAGCGTCTCCTCTTCGGCGGTGAAGGGATCGCGTGGATCGGTGTTCGCCGCCTTGCCGAGCTGCACGCTGAACCAGCGCAGCGCGATGTTGCTGATGCCGGTGCGCGTGGCGGGCGCGCCCGAGATGATGCCGTCGAAGAGTTCGGGGAAACGCTGCGCCATGATCATCCCTTCGCGGCCACCGGTGGAACAACCGACGAAGTAGCTGTGATGCGGCGCGGTGCGGTAATAGGCCTGCACCAAGGGGCGCGTGACGTCGACCACCTTGGCGTTGGCGGCATAGGTGAAGTTCATCATCGCAATCTGGTCGTTGAGAAAGCTGTTGTCGAAACCGGCGCCTTCATGGCCGGAATCGTTGCTCACCACGGCAAAGCCGCGCGCGAGAGCGCTGTTGCCGCCGGTGGCCTGATCGCCGAGCGGCTCACGCACCACACCATTGAGACCACCGCCACCCTGAAACAGGTAGCGACCGTTCCAATCATCGGGAAGATTGACGGCGAAGCGGATGGCGTAGGGTTTGCCATCGCTGCCCATGCGATGCTCGAAGCTGCCGGTGACGTGACAGTGCGGCGGCAGCACCGTTTCGTTTTCGCCATCGCGTCCGCTGCGCAGCACGCGGTTGCTGTAGTAGGTGGCTTCGGTGATGCGCAGGTCTTCCGCGCCTTCCTTCCAATCGAGCAAAGCCTGGCACGCCTGCTCCTGCGCCTGGGCGGCGCAGGACAGAAACAACAAACCAAGAGCAGTGAATGAAACGCCTCGCATCTTGCCTCCTCCTTCCATGCTCGCAGGCACGCTATCGGTGAGGCCGGGAGGCGTCAAGGCGGAAAGTGTTTACTTCTGACGCGGAGGGAACTCCTTGAAACGGCCGATGTTCCGCACTGGTTGCTCCCAATAGGTGCCGTCGCCACCGACCTTCTCCTTGATCAACGTGAGCACACGATTGACCGCCGGAGCTTCGACGATCAATTCCACCTGCAGACGTTTGCGCCGCCCGCGCACCTGTTCGGCGATGCTCATCTGCTCATGACGACCATGGCTGTAGACCTCTCTCGTCGTGAAACCATCGACTTCGGGAATTTCCAGCAAGCAGTCGATCAGGTCTTCCTCGAGCTCAGGAGAAATGTTGAGTACCAAAAGCGTATGCATGCCTGACTACCTCACAGTGCGTTTGCATCACGATGGAAATGCCGATAGATCAGCGGCATCAAGAACAGCGTTAGCAAGGTTGAACTGATGAGACCACCCACCACCACGATGGCGAGCGGCTTTTGGATCTCGGAGCCGGGACCGGTGGCCAGCAGGAGCGGCACCAGACCCAGCGCACAGATGCTCGCGGTCATCATCACCGGACGCAGACGACGCAGTGCGCCTTCGTAAACGACCTGCGCGATGTCCAGCCCCTTGGCGAGCAGATGATTGAAGTGCGACAGCATCACCACTCCGTTGAGCACGGCGATGCCGAGCAGCGCGATGAAGCCGACCGAAGCCGGCACCGACAGGAACTCACCCGTGAGCCACAGTGCGATCAAGCCACCGGTGAGCGCAAAGGGAATCATCGATAGCACTATCAAGGTCTGTTTTATGGATCTGAAAGTCAAAAACAGGATGAAGGCGATGAGCAGGAGTGCTACCGGCACCACCAACGCCAGACGTGCCGCCGCACGCTGCTGGTTCTCGAACTCACCACCCCATTCCAGGGTGTAGCCGTCCGCGAAATCGATCTGCTCGGCCACTGCACGCTGTGCCTCTTCGACGAAGCCGACGAGGTCACGGCCCTCGACGTTGGTGCGCACCACGGCGAAGCGGCGCCCCGCCTCACGGTTGATCACCACCGGGCCTTCGACGCGTTCGATGTTCGCCACTTCTCCCAGCGGGATGTAGCCGCCATCGGGCAAGGTGAGCAGATCCTGCTGCAATGCAGTGACACCATCGCCCACGAGCGGACGGTAGCGCAGCATCAGCGGTATGCGCGCCGTGCCCTGGATTACCGAGCCGACGCTCAAGCCTTCGATTTCGGCACGCAGTTGTGTCTGCAGAGCATCGGCGTCGAGGCCGAGTTCGCCAGCGCGGCGACGGTCCACTTCCACCTGCAGGTACTGCGCGCCTTCGTTAATTGTAGCAATGGTGTCGATGCTTCCTTCCACCTGACCGACGATGGCGGCGATCTCGTCGGCATAACGGTTGAGGAGGTCGAGGTCGGGTCCGAAGATCTTGATGGCGACGTCACCACGCGAACCGGTCAGCATCTCGGACACACGCATGTCGATCGGCTGCGTGAAACCGAAGTTGACACCGGGGAAGCCGAGCATCACCTCGCGCAGTTTGTCTTCGAGCGCCTGCTTGTCCGGCACTTCCCATTCCGAACGCGGTTTGAGCTGCAGGAACATGTCGGTTTCGTTGAGACCCATCGGGTCCATGCCGATCTCGTCCGATCCCGTGCGCGATACCACGCGCACCACTTCCGGCACGGCCGACATCAGCGCTTCTTCCATCAGAAGCACCTGACGCGTGCTCGCGCGCAGGTTGATCGAAGGAATACTTTCGGTCTGGATGATCAGGTCGCCCTCGTCCATGGTCGGCATGAAGGTCTTGCCCACGAGCGGGAACAACAGCACTGTCAGCACCAACAAACCGGCGGCACCGACGAGCATGGGTTTCGGATTGGCCAGCGTGCGGCGCAGCAAGGGCTGATAGAGCTCGCTCAACTTGCGGCTGAGCCAGGGATCGACGTGGGCATCGGCCTTGAGCAGCATCGAGGCCACCACCGGAATCAAGGTGAGCGAGAGCAGGAGCGAACCTGCGAGTGCGAACACGATCGTAAGCGTCACCGGACGGAACAGCTTACCTTCGAGGCCTTCCAGCGACAGCAGCGGCAGGAACACGATCATGATGATGAGGATGCCGGAGGTCACCGGCACCGCCACGTCCTTCACCGCGCGGAACACGAGATGAAGCGGCGGCAACACCGAACGGCGTTGCTGCGCGTGCGCGAGGTTCGACACCACGTTCTCCACGATCACGATCGAGGAATCCACCAACATGCCGATGGCGATCACGAGTCCTCCCAGACTCATCAGGTTGGCGCTCATGTCGAGCTGGTCCATCAGGATGAAGGTGAAGAGAGCGGACAGCGGCAGTACCAATGCCACGGTGAGTGCGGCGCGCAGGTTGCCGAGGAAGAGACCGAGCAAGACCACCACGAGCACCACGGCTTCGATCAGTGCGCGCGCCACGGTGTTGACCGCGCCGCCGATCAGCACGCTGCGATCGTAGAACACGTTGAGCTCGGTGCCAGGCGGCAAGGTTTCCTTCAGCTCGTCCATCTTCTCGCGCACGCCCTCGACCACCGCGCTGGCATTGGCACCGCGCAGACCGATCACGAGCGCCTGCACCGCTTCTTCCTTGCCGTCGGCGGTCACCGAGCCATAGCGTTCGAGTTGGCCGAGTTGCACTTCGGCGAGCTCGGCAAGGGGCAGCACCACGCCTTCGCGGTTGTGCACCTGGATGCGACCGAGATCGGCCACGTCCTGCACCGCGCCGGTCACGCGCACGAGGATGGCTTCTTCGCCCTGATCGAGTCGGCCAGCACCGTCGTTGCGGTTGTTGAGTTCGAGTGCTTCGACGAGATCATCGTGCGTGAAACCGAGCAGCACCATGCGATCACGCTTGGGCTTCACTTCGAAGGTGCGTACGTAACCACCGAGTGCGTTCACATCGGCGACACCAGGCACGGTGCGCAACGCGGGGCGTATGGTCCAGTCGAGCAGGAAACGTTTTTCTTCGAGCGAAAGCTCGTGGTTGTCGATGGTGAACATGAACATGTCACCAAGCGGCGTGCTCATCGGCGCCAGACCACCGCTGATGTCGCCGGGCAAGTCATCCCACACTGCATTCAGACGCTCGCTCACCTGCTGACGTGCCCAGTAGATGTCGGTGCCTTCTTCGAAGTCGAGCGTGATCGAGCTGAGCGCATATTTCGAGATCGAACGCAGCACGGTTTGATTGGGAATGCCGAGCAATTCGACTTCGAGGGGGTTGGTGATCAGCGTCTCCACTTCCTCCGGCGTCATGCCGGGAGATTTGATGATGATCTTCACCTGCGTCGGTGAGATGTCGGGAAAGGCGTCGATGGCAAGATTCATCATCGACACGCTGCCGAAGGCCGTGAGCAGGCCCGCCAGCAGGATGATGAGCAGGCGCTGACTCAGCGCGAACTGGATGAGTCCTGCGAACATCACTCGCCTCCCAGGCCCAGCGCGATGCCCTTGAGCAGCGCGGCGCCGCGCACGACGAGCTGTTCTTCACCCTGCAGACCTTCCCTCGCCAGATAGTCGGCGCCGAGCGGTTCGAGTTCGAGCGTGCGGCTTTCGATGCCGGCGGCAGTGCGGATGAACACTTCGGTGAGTTCGCCGTTGTGCACCACGGCATCGGCCGGAATGCGCCAACCGCCACCCTGCGGCGTCAGTACCAGCGGTACGATCTCACCGGCACGCAGATCGACGGGACCATCGAACTCGGCGCGAATGCCGAGTGTCTGCGTGCGCGGATCGACCTGACGATCGATCTGGCGCAGCGTCAGTGTCGTGTTCACTCCCGGTGTGCGCAGCGTTTGCCCTGCTTCCAGATTCGCACCGAGCGTTGCGGGCAGATCGGCTTCCACCCACAGACGTGCCGCGCTCAGTTCCACCAAGCGCTGTGATACATCGACCGCCTGACCCACGCTGGCCTGCAAGCGGCCCACGACGCCATCCGCCGGTGCACGCAAGGTATAGAGTCCCAACTGCGCCGACTGCGAAGTGAAGTTCCTGCGTGCCTCGGCATCGATGCCGGCGAGATCGAGTTGTGCCGCAAGTGCATCGGCGGCAGCGCGTGCGGCCTGATACTCGCGTTCACTCTGTTGCAGGCGCTGTGCGGCGATCACACCGTCCTCGAACAACTGCCGATCGCGCGTACGAGCCGCACTCGCCTGCTGCAGGGCGGCATTAGCTTCGAGATAGCTCTGCTGCAGCGTCAGCACTTCGGAGCTGCGCAACACCCCGAGCACGGCACCGGCGGTGACTTCATCACCGGGCGCCACACGCCACTCTTCCACCACCCCGGCAAAGCGCGCGACGACGGCATCGGCCTGCAGCGGCGAACCGATCACACGCGCGGACACGGTGGTGCCACTTGCGGCATCCACGGGTTGCACGCGAGCGAAGACCAAGCCCAGACGATTCAAGGTGGCCTGATCGGGATTGCTCAGCACCTGAGCCTCGGCGCTGAAACAGACAGCGCAAAGCAACACGACAGACAGGCGTTTCATGGCAGCACTCCGATCAATTGGTTGTATTCACTGGTGAGACGTTGTTGTTCGAGACGCAGATCGCTGAGCGTCTGCCGCGCGGCGATGGCGTCCTGCAGGGCATTGAGCGCCTGCGCGAGTGTGAGTTCGCCGGCTTCGAAGGCTCGTTCGGCCATCTGCCGTCGTTCTTCGGCGAGCGTGGCGCGCTCTTCCACGAGCGGCAGCGTTTGCGAGGTGACGAAGAGCGAATGCTCGGCTTCATGCAACAGGCGCTGCAATTCGATGAAGCCTTCGCGCAATGCGACTTCGGCATCGACGTGTTCGCGGCGCGCGCCGCTGCTGCGGCTTTGCACCACACTCTTGCCGCCGATGGGAACCGACAGCGAAATCCATACGCTGTCGAAGGTGGGAGAGGCGTAGTCGGCGCGGTCGGTGTGAGTGCCCACGGTGATTTCGGGGCTGCCCTTCGCTTCGATTTCGCTCTGCCGCACCTTGTCCGCGGCCAGCGTGACTTCGGAACGCAGATAACTCAGGACGGGATGCGTTTCGGGAATATCTTCGAGAGAGCTGAGCGTTTCCGCATGTGGTGCAGCCGGGCGCTGGTTCAATCCCGTCAGTACCTGGAAGGTACGCTCGGCATCGACCAGACGCGCTTCGGCGTCGAGCACGCGTTGCTGCTGTTCGAGCAGGAGCGTGCGGGTCTGCAAGGTATCGAGTCGCGCCAGGCTGCCGGCTGCGAACAAGCGCTCCGTGGCGTCGTGCACGGCTTCTGCAGCGCGGGCGGCTTCGCGCTCGAGTTCCAATTGCGCTTCAGCCGCGGCGAGTTCATTCAATGCGGCACGCAGACGTCCTGCCAACTGCCAGCGCAGATAGTCGCCCCAGAGCGCCACCTGCTCTTCATAGTGTTTGCCCATGGCCTTGGCGTCGCTGCGTTCACCGGGACGCCACAGTGGCAGCGCCACGCCCATGTCGATCTGACGAAAGCCGACGCGATTGTCGCGCCAACGATCGTCGAGCATGTTGTAGACGATGCTGGCGCGACCATTGATCAGGCTGCTGCCAGCGGCCACGTAGTCTGCCGCCTGCTGTGCACGCACCGGCGTTTCCAGTGCCTGCGGCGCGTTCTGCACCGCTGCTTCCAACAAGGTGGCGAAATCGAGTCCTTCCACTGGTTGCAGCGGCTCGTGATCCAAGCCTGCTGCCAGGCTCAACTGCGCTGCGCCCACGAGCAAGAGCGCAGCCGGATGGGTCCAGCCTCTGTACTTCATGCCTTCTATCCACATGGTGAACGATGAGGCCGGAGTCTAAGCGGCGGTACCTCAAAATTTTGTCAAAGAAACCTGAGGGGGCGGTGTAATCACAGCGAGACCACGGTTGTTGCATGTTGGTGTCGTGGCGACACTTTCCTGCGCGCGGCTTGCGCACCCTTCACAAATTTTTCACTGCGTACTGACAAGCTTTCGACGCGCGCTGTAGCATCCTCGACGCAGTAGGAGGAAGTCATGCAAATACTCGTCGTCGAAGACAACCGCGACATCGCCGAAAACATCGCCGATTACCTCGAGCCGCTCGGGCACACGCTCGACTTCGCCGCCGATGGTTTGACCGGCCTGCATCTCGCCGTCACGCGCCGCTTCGACGTGATAGTGCTCGACGTGATGCTGCCCGGCATGGATGGCATGACCTTGTGTCGCAAGCTGCGTGAGGAAGCGGGCGACACCACTCCCGTTCTGATGCTCACCGCGCGTGATCAGCTCGACGACAAGATCGAGGGCTTCCGCGCCGGCACCGACGACTATCTGGTCAAACCCTTTTCGGTGAAGGAACTGGAAGTGCGTCTGCAGGCACTCGTGAAGCGCGCCAGCCCACAGGCACGGCAGAAGGTGCTGCGCGTGGCCGATCTCGAATTCAATCCTTCCACGCAGCAGGCGCGCCGCGGCGGCAACCTGCTCGACCTCAACCCGATTCAACGCAAGTTGCTCGAACTGCTCCTGAGCAACACCCATCGCGTCGTCACGCGCGAAGAACTCGAACAGCACATCTGGGGCAGCGCGCCACCCGACACCGACGTGTTGCGCACGCACATCTACGGCCTGCGCACCGCGATCGACAAACACTACGAGCGCAAGTTGCTGCACACGGTGCACGGCTCGGGATATCGTCTCTATGACCCGAGCTGAGACCTGGCGCACCAGTCTACGCCTGCGCATCATCCTCGCACTGGTGCTCATCGTCACTACCATGAGCACGCTCTTCGCCTACGGCGTGCTCGAGATCAAATCAAAACTCGAAGAAGTCATCCTCGGCGACACCGTGCGCGATCAACTCGTGGCACTCGAAGCGCAGCGCGAAGCCGGCATCTTCCGCCCCACTCACCTCTTCGAACACTGGGCCTTCTATTTCGATGAAGGACTCGCCGACATGCCGGCGCGTTTCCGTGAACTCGAACCCGGCTCACATCACAGCGTGATCGTCGATGGTCGCTACTATCAGGTGGAGGTCGGCATCGACAAGCAAGGCAAGCCGCTCGTGCTCACCTACGACATCACCACCTGGGAACGCCAGGAACATGAAGTGTTGCAGCTGCTCGCCTATGGCATCGCCGTGCAGATGTTGGCGGCGATCTTTCTCGGTTGGCTGGCCTCGCGTGCGATTCTCGCGCCCGTACGTGCCTTCACGCGGCGGCTATCCGCGATCGAACCGCGTCAGCGCAAGGTGCGCATCGCGCAGGAATTCCAGGGCAATGAGATCGGTTTGATCGCCGCCGAGTTCGATCAATATCTCGCACGCCTCGACCGCTTCGTGGAGCGTGAACAGTTCTTCACCGCTGCGGCGAGTCATGAATTGCGTACACCGCTCTCCGTGATGCTCGGTGCGCTCGACATTCTCGACAATGCACAGCTCGATGGTCCCACCGCACGTGCACGTCAAAGGCTGCATCGCGCCTGTCATGAGATGAAGGCCTTCATCGAAGCATCGCTGCTGCTCGCGCGCGAAGAAGCCACCACCATCGAAACGCCCGAGCGTTGCTACGTGCGAGCGCTGCTCAACGAGCTCTTGGAAGATCAGCAGAAACTCTTGAGTGAGCGCAGCATCACGGTGGAACGTCCCAAACAGGAACTGGTCGTGGAACAGGCCCCGAGTTTGATGCGCATCCTGCTGGGCAATCTCCTGCGCAATGCCATCGAACACACGCGTGATGGGCGCTTGATACTGCAACTCTCAGCGCGAGCCATCGTGATCGAAGACACCGGCACCGGCATCCCCGCCGAGGATCTGCCGCGCGTGTTCGATCGCAGCTACACCACCAAACAGGATGGCAATGGCCTTGGCCTCAACCTCGTCAAACGCATCTGCGATCGCTTCGGTTGGCGCATCGACATCGCAAGCGAGCTTGGCAAAGGCACGCGGGTGACCATTCATCTCTCTGCGTAAGATGAGTGGTTAGGTTGGGTGAGCGCGGAAACAGAACGAGTCAACGGTTCGGCTCGCTTCCGCACGAATGATGCGAGCTCTGCGAGCGGCTAGAACCGAGCCAGTAATGGATGTTGGATTTTCAGCATTGTTCGAGTCGTGGACATCGCTTGCCGGGCTTACTTCGTTCAGCCCGACCTACGCTCCGTAAGCGCAACGTCCTTTGACTCCACAAGATTCTGAAGCGCTCGTTACACCAACGCAGCCAACGCCACTTCGTCCTGCCCCCTGTTGCATTCGCAACATTTCGCACCGGAAGGCTGTGGAATTTCGTACATGGACAGCACCAAAACCTGCCTCTACCATGGAGCCCTTCTTTTGCCGGAGGGAACTACGATGCGCTCTCGTCTTTTCTCTTTTGCCCCTTTCGCTGCGGCAGGCCTGGGCCTGACGCTCGTCGCACCGCTGAGCTCGGCGCAGCCCATACAACCGGGTGAATTGCCGGACGGCGAAGGCAAGGAACTGGTACAAACGGTCTGCTTCTCCTGCCATACCGCAGTGAACATCACCAATTCCGCTGGCTACGATCAGGAAAACTGGAAGCACGTGTTCAGCGCCATGGTCGACCTGCCCAAGGCCCAGGCAGAGACCATCGCTGCTTACCTTTCCCATCACTTCCCACCGCGTCCGGGCGAAGCCCCGAACCTGATCGCGGGCGACACCAGGATCGAAATCGATGAATGGTTCGTACCCACCCGCGGCCAGCGCTCGCGCGATCCCGTGGAAGCGCCCGACGGCTCCATCTGGTGGACCGGCATGTGGGCCTCGCTGGTGGGCCGCCTCGACCCCAACACGGGAGAGATGGAAGAGTTCCGGCTGCCCCCCACGGCGCGTCCGCACAGCATCGTGCCCGACGCCGAAGGCAACATCTGGTACACGGGCAACGGCAACGGCACGATCGGCAAACTCGATCCCAAGACCGGCCTGGTGACGCAATATCAGACCGAAGCCAACGACCCGCACACGGCCACGTTCCACCCCAATGGCGATCTCTACTTCACCGCGCAGCAGAGCGGCATGCTCGGCCGTCTCGATCCGAAGACGGGTGAACTGAAGGAGATCAAGACCGAGCCGCGTCCCTATGGCATCAAGGTCGGCTCCAACGGCACGCTGTGGATCGCCTACAACGGCACCAACAAGATCGGCGCCATGGACCCCGAGACCATGGAAGTGCGCTACTACGAAATACCCAACGAACGTTCACGCATCCGCCGTCTCGATCTCGATAGCAAGGGCATCGTCTGGTACGTGAACTCCACCCAGGGCAAGCTCGGTCGCCTCGATCCGGCGACGGGTGAAATCAAGGAATGGGATTCACCGAGCGGGCCGGATTCGCATCCCTATGCGATCGCCGTGGTGAAGGACAAGATCTGGTACAACGAAAGCGGCAAACGCCCCGATGCGCTGGTGCGCTTCGATCCCGAAACGGAAAGTTTCCAGAGCTGGGCGATTCCGAGCGGCGTCGGCATCGTCCGCAACATGTGGGTGACGCGTAACGATGAACTGCTCATCCATCAGAGCAGTTCGAATCGAGTGGGTCGGGTGAGGATTCTCGACTGAGGGAACGGCGCTGGTTCAGGCCAGCGCGATGCCGCATCCGAAGTAGAGGGCGGCGGCGAGCAGGATGAAGTGCTTACAGTCCATACGGGGCTCCAGGAAGAAGTAAGCTCTCAGACCGTGGGGCCGCGCATTGGTTCCTCTACTTCAACAATAAATTTCCTCCCCGTTCCTTTAGAAACGTAGACCGGCTTCCAGCGCCAGCTGGCGGCCGCGCTCCACGAGTCCGTAATAGGTGTTGGTGCCGAACAGCGAAGAGGCGAGCGGCACGTTGGCGGCGTAGCTGAGCACCACTTCATCCGTCAGGTTCTTGCCCACGAAGGCCGCGTACCACGACGCAGTTTCCACTGCGATGCGAACGTTCGTTCGCGTGACGCCCGGCGCCTTCATGTTGGGGTCGAGGTTCTCGTGCAGGTTCAGCTCGCTGCGGTAGTTGAGCATGAGGCTGCTGGCGAGAGTCCAGTCACTACCGAAGCGATGGCGATGATCCAGACTCAGGCTGGCGCTGTGCCGCGGCGCGTACTGACCGCGCTTGCCGGTGTAGTCGCAGCGCGCCACACCATCGATCACCGGCCCCGTCGGCGGCTGCCGGTTGTAGCAGTTGCCATTCCTGAAGTCGGTGTATTCGAAGTCCAGATAGGCGTAGGAGTAGCCGAAGGTGAGCTCGTCGGTGAGCGCCCAACGGCCGTCGAGTTCGAGACCGCCCACCCGCGTTTCCCGCGCATTGCCCACGTTGAAGCCGAGCGCGCCATCGAACTGGCTCACCTGCAGATCGCGGTAGTGGGTGAGGAACAACGCGGCGTTGAGTTCCAGGGCGCCGTCGAAGTAACGCCCCTTGCTGCCCAGTTCGAGATCGCGCGCCCTTTCCTCCTGGAATTCGAAGGACCAGGGATTGTTGGCGCGTGCATCGAAGCCACCGCCCTTGTAACCGCGCGAGGCGCGGGCGTAGAGCGAGATGTCATCGCTCAGATCCCAGGTGAGCGTGAACGATGGTGTGAACTGATGTTCGCGGCGTTCACCCCGGAGATCGTGGCCCGGCAATACCACGCCCGGTGCCACCTGCAGCCCCGCCAATTGGCGGCTGTGTACGCCGAGCACCTGGTAGAAGAGCAGCGCTGCGCGGGGATCGGCCGCGGGCTGCATGGTGCCGAGCGTGAAGACGTCCAGATGACGCGTGGCGCGCTTTTCTTCACCGGTGTAGCGACCCCCGATGCTCAGTTGCAGCGAGTCCGTGAACTGCCAATCCACCTGCGCGAACCAGGCCCAGGTATCGGTCTTCTGCGCGTTGCGGCGCAGCGGCTCGGTGCCGAGGATGGCGGCAAAAGCCTGTTGCCGCGGGTCGGGCGAGGTCGCAGCCAACAAGCCGATCACGGAATCGGTGGGAATGGAGATGCTTTCGTAGGAACGGAAGTCGGCCTGCTGCCAGTACAGACCCGTCATCCAGCGCAGATCGCGATCGGCGGCCGAAGCGAGACGCAGTTCCTGACTCCACTGCTCGTAATCCTCTCCCAGCCGCGCATAGAGCACGCGGGCACCGGTGTAGTCGCAGTCGCAGAGCTCGTTGAAGTCGTAGGCGATGCGCCCCCCGATGGCGCTGAGCGTGTAATCGCCCAGCGTGTATTCCACCGAGAGCGTGAAGTTGTCGTAGGTGCTCTCGCTGAATTCGTCCGCATCCGCCTGACGCCGGAAATCGGTCCGACCATCGATGCCACGCTGCCCGAGGATGCGCAGCAAGCCATCGAGGTTGAGACCCGCCAAGGGCGAGGAGCCCGGCGGCAAGAGGTTGGGCTCGTCGCGCACCACTTCGATCTGACGGCCCAGGGTGTCGTAGGTACCGTGCTCCAACTTCACCGTGGCGCTCAGTGCACCGGTGGGCTCCCACACCACGGTCACGCGAGCGGCGTTTTCTTCACGCTGCGGTTCGTCGCGGTTCTTGAGAGTGTTCTCGATGTAGCCATCTTCGTCGTAGCCGCGCAGCGCGATGCGTGCGCGCAGCGTTTCGGTGAGCGGTCCCGAAGCAACGGCATTGAGTTCACGCTGATTCGATTCGAATTCGTAGAGCGTATTCACACTCAGCTCACGCTCGTCGGTGGGCCGCGCCGTGGTGAGGTTCAAGGCACCGGCGATGCTGTTCTTGCCGAACAAGGTGCTCTGCGGACCGCGCAGTACCTCGACCCGCGCCAGATCGAGGAAGGGCGCACGGATCAGCTGCTGCCGCGAGTAGTAGAGGCCATCCACGTATTGCCCTACCGACTGTTCGAAGGCCTGGTTGTTGCCCGAGCCGATGCCGCGCACGTAGAGCTGCGTGCTCACCGCGGTTTCGGTCATGGCCAGACTCGGTACGAACTCGACCAGATCGGCGATCTTGTTGATGTTGCCCGCCAACAAACGCTCGGCACCGACCACGTTGAGCGACATCGGTACTTCGCTCAATGGTTCCTCACGCTTTTGCGCCGTGACGAGGATTTCCTCCAACACGGCCGGCTGGGCATGAACGCTTTGAAGGGAGCTGCTGACTACGATACCGACGGCAAGTGCCGTTCTTCTGAACTGTGCAAGGAAGGGGGAGTACACGACCTAGCCTCTGCCGATGACCAACGCGCCTCAGCATAGCAAGGCAACGCAGACCTGTCGGCTTTTTTGAACGATTCGATGAAAAGTGCGAACGCTACTGCTGCCGCACCCAATTGAGAAGCGAGTCCATTAGCTCCACGCCCGGCCCGCGATCGGCATCACGATGATTCAGTATGCCGGTCACCGCGTAATGCCGGCCGGACTGCCCTATCACGTAGCCGGCCACTGCCGACACCTCATTGAGCGTGCCGGTTTTGATGTGCATGTAACCGCGCGTCGTGTCGTCTCGCAGGCGGGCGCGCATGGTGCCATCTTCACCTACGATCGGCAACGAGGAGATGAACTCCGCCATGTAGCGCGAGTGATAGCCATGGCGCAGCGCGCCGGTGAGCTGCGCCGCGGTGAGACGCGTGGCGCGCGAGAGCCCGGAACCATTCTCCACTTGCAGACCGGTGGTATCGATCTCGAGTCGTTCCAGATAACGCGTCAACACTTGCGCACCCGATGCCACCGTGGCGGGCAAGGTACCGTACTCGGCACCGAGTGTGAGCAACAGGTGCCGCGCCATGAGGTTGTTGCTGTATTTGTTGAGATAGCGGATCACTTCGGCCAAGGGCGGTGAGTCCCAACGCAGCAGCGGCTCCATGTCCACCGGGGCGCGCTCGAGACGCAATCCACCATCGAACTCACCACCGAGTTCCTTCCACAGTTTGGTGAAGAGTCCGTGCGCATAGGTCATGGGATCGTTCACCGCACGCACCATCGAGAACAAACCGCAGCCCGAGGGGAACTGGCCATCGAAGTTCACGGTGTCGGGCCTGCTGTCGTAGCTGAAGGCGATGCCGCGCTGATAGCCGGTGCAACTGCCCTGACGCAGCCGCAGACGATTGTTGATGCGGTGATGCGGCAGGTCGGGATCGGCGCGAATGTCGACTGTCTTACCGTCGGCATTGGGCGAGAAGTAATAGGTGATGGCCTGGAAGTTCAGCGACAGCGCACTCGGCAGCACGTTGTAGGCGCGGCCGGCATCGTTGTCGATGGGAGGCTCGGCGCGCACCGAATCATCGAACATCGTCGCGTCGATCACGAGGTCACCCGTGATCGCATCGATGCCACGCATGCGCAGCGCCTTGAGCAGGTTGCGGAACTGTTCTTCCAGCAGATAGGGATCACCGCCGCCCTGGATCAGGAGGTCGCCGTCGAGACGTCCGTCCTGGATCGGACCCAGCGCATAGACCGAAGTGGTCCACGTGTAAGCCGGCCCGAGCTCTTCGAGCGCGACGAGCGTGGTGAGCGTCTTGATGGTCGAGGCTGGATTCAGCGGCAGATTCTCGTTCACTGCCAGCAAGGTTTCGCCGGTGTTCACGTCCTGCACCAGGAAACCGTAGTCGTCCGCATCCAGCTTGTGGCCCTTCACGACCACGTCGATGACGGATGGCAGTTGCGCCTCGGCCGAGAACGAGAACAGAACGAAGGCCAGCACGGTGCCGGCGGAAGCGAGTTTGAGTTTCATGAGGCAACGATTCGTGAACGAGGCGCACAGGTTAACCGAAGCCGTGCCGTGCGGTGAACCTCGACACTCAACGGCCGCGCTTGACGTCCTTCAGAATTTCGCGCGCGGCATTGTGGCCCGGCACCCCCGTCACCCCACCACCCGGATGGGCGCCCGAGGCACAGAGGTAGAGCCCCTTCAGCGGCAGACGATAGTTTGCTGCTCCGAGAACAGGTCGCGTATTGAAGAGCTGCCCCAATCTCAGTTGACCATGGAAGATGTCGCCATCGACCAGACCGAAGCGCTGTTCCAGATCGAGTGGCGACAGCACCTGCATGCCGAGCACGCTGCTGCGGAAGTTGGGCGCGTGCTTGGTGACGGTGTCGATCACGCGCTCCGCGAACGCGGCTTTCTCGGCCGGATCCTGCCAACTGCGCGGTGCCGGCAGGTGCGGCATCACGTGCTGCACGAAGAGGCTCGCCACGTGTTGCCCCGGCGGTGCCAGGGTCGGGTCGAGCGTGGAAGGAATCAGCATCTCGACGATGGGTTCGTCGGACCAGCCATTCGTCGCGGCGCTGTGATAGGCACGATCGAGATAGTCGATGGTGGGGCCGATGACGATGCCTGCGCCATGATGCGATTGCTGTTCGCGACCGGGACGACAGCGGAAGTCGGGTAATTCGCCGAGCGCCACGTTCATGCGGAAGGTGCCCGAGCCACAGCGGATCGACGTGAAGCGCTGGTGTTCTTCTTCGGGCACGAGACCTGGCCGAATCAGATCGCGAAACAGCAGTTTCGGTGGGATGGCCGCGGCAACGCGCGGCGCACGCAGGATTTCGCCGTCGGCGAGACGCAGCCCCGTCACGTGACCGTTCTCACCCAATATCTCTGCCACCGGTGCATTCAACTCCAAGCGCGCGCCGGCTGCCTTGGCCGCATGAGCCATCGCCTGCGTGATCGCGCCCATGCCGCCAACGGCGTGCCCCCACACACCGGGCTTGCCGTTCACTTCACCGAAACAGTGATGCAACAGCACGTAGGCAGTGCCGGGTGTATGAGGAGAAGCAAAGGTGCCCACTACGCCGTCGAAGGCGAAGGCGGCCTTGACCGTTTCGTTTTCGAACCAGTGTTCCAGGAACTCGGCAGCGCTACTGGTGAAGAGCTCGAGCAGGGTGCGCTGTTGTTCACGACTGCAGCCGAGCAGCTTGCGCGCAAGCTTGAGCCACGTAAGAAGATCGCCAGGCGCGAGTGAATTTGGTGGCGTCATCAACACCAGTTCACGCAAGAGCGCAGCCGCTTCTTCCAGCACCGCGTCATAGCGCGGCAACCGTTGCGCATCGTGTTGGGAGAACTCGGCAATGGCGGCCTGGCGTGCTGCCATGCCATAGGGAAAGATCAACCCTCGTTCTGCATCGACCGGCCAGAAGTTGGCCACGGGACGCTCGACGATCTTGAGACCATGCGCGTGCAGATCGAGATCGCGGATCACCTTCGGATTGAGCAGACTTACGGTGTAGGACGCCACCGAGTTGCGAAAGCCGGGATGGAATTCTTCCGTCAGCGCTGCACCACCGGGCACGGCGTTCTTTTCCAGCACGGCCACGCGCAGACCGGCCTTGGCGAGATAGGTGGCGCAGACGAGGCCATTGTGACCGGCGCCGAGAATCAACACGTCGTATTGGGAAGAAGAGCTCATGGATCGGGGCTGCGTGCCAGAAAAGGGCGAAGAGGATAGCATGCGGGGCACGCAACGGCGGAGAAAGGCGATGGTCAGGGCGCAATTGCAACTCAAGGATGGCACGTGGTTGGAAGGTGGAATCGAGCTGCTCGAACGCTGGCGTGGCGAACACGTTGCCAGCATCTGGATCGATCTCGAGAACGAAGCGCCCGCCGACCTCACCTGTTTCCTCGAAAACATGGACTGCCATCCTCTCGCCATCGAGGACGTGCAGCGCTTTCGCAATCCGCCCAAAACGCAGGACTACGACAACTACACCCTGCTGCTGTTCCGCGACCTGCCAATCTTCAATCCCAATCTCACCAACGAACAACAGAACATCGCTCTCTTCGCTGGCGAACGTTGTCTGATCAGCGTTCACAAACAGCCATCGGAAAGCATTGCTCACTATTGGCTCAACGCGCGCCGTGAAGAGCTCCTGCGCAGTCCGGGGCTGCTCGCCACTCGCATCCTGCGTCACGCCACGGCGCGCTATCTCGAAGTGCTGCTGAGTTTCGAACCCATCCTCACCGATCTCGAAGACACGCTGCAGGATCAACCCAGCGATGCCCTGATGCTGGATCTGATCGCCTATCAATCACGATTACGCCGACTGCGCCGCATCTTCGACTATCACCAACGCGTCGTGGAAAACCTGCGCGAAGAGATGCCGCAACGTTTGCTCGACGAAGACGGCGACATCGAACACGCGCTACAGGTCCTGTACGAGCGCTGCGAACGCACGCATGGCCTTTGCAACATGTACTACGAGATCTGCGGTGATCTGTTGAGTGGCTACATGTCCTTCGCGTCGCATGCGCTGAACAACACGATGAAGGTGCTCACCGTCATCACCGCCCTCTTCCTGCCATTGACGCTGATCACCGGGATCTACGGCATGAACTTCGACTTCATGCCGGAACTCTCCTGGCACTACGGTTACTTCACCGTGCTCGGCGTGATGCTGGGACTATTGGTCGTTACCGGGGCTTATGCCTGGCGCAAGTGGTTGTGAGGTGAGCGGAATATCTGCTGATCACCGGCGCACCCGTGCAGACGCTCTACTCCTTCACCATTCGCATAGCTCACGACACCACGGAAGCGACTGCTATGAATGGCGTCAGGAGCGCAGAACACGCTTCAATCTGGTAGCTCTCGGTCGCCGCAACGATTGTTAGGGTTTGGGCGTAGGAGAAGGAGGACAGGATCAGCAGAGCGAGGCCGGCGATGCGCCGCAAAGAGCGAGGCCGTGATCGGGAAATGAACGGCTGCGCCTGAATCGGCAGACTCGAGAACGACAGTACGGCACACAGTACGAGTTTTCGCATGGGGCTCTTCTGGTTGGATCGCACCATAGCGCTGCCTCGGCCGTTCCCCAATGCACTGCAACGAAGCACGGCTTTTCTGACTGCAATCAGCGACATGAGCAGCTTTCCCTTTTTCCCCGCCCCCCACTCCCATAAAATGCCGCCTTTACGAAGTGGTCCCTCCAATGCCAGCCAAGAATGTCATTCTCGAACTGTCGCTCCTGCAAAAGGAGATAGGAGAACTTTCCTCACCCGCAGAGCAAGTACGCAAGATCGTGGAATCGATCTCGGCCATCGTCGGCTCGGACGTCTGCACTCTGTACCTGCAGGACCAGAACAACGACCTCGTGCTGATGGCGAGCCATGGTTTGGCTCACACCCGCCCCGTACACATCCCTGCCGGCCGCGGTCTCGTCGGCCTGGTGGTGAAGAACCGCCACCCCATCAACCTGGCCAAGGCAAGCGAGCATCCGGACTTCTACTACGTCGAAGGCACGGCAGAGGAACGCTTCCAGAGTTTCTGCGGCATTCCGCTCGTGCACTACGGCAAGGTCATCGGCGTGCTGGTGGTGCAGAGCCGCAATGCGGAGGCGCTGTCGCCGGAAAGTGAAGGCTTCCTGGTAACGCTTTCATCGCAGCTCGCCCATCTCGTCGCCGACATGCCGCGCACGCTGCAGGGTGCGTACGTCAACACCTATGTGCGCGGGGTGAAGGGCAGCTCCGGCATCGGCATCGGCTATGCCGTGCTGTGTGACCACGGTGATCTCTTCAGCGTGCCGGACGAGCCCTGCGAAGACATCGAAGCCGCAGTGGCGCAATGGCACGCGCTGCTGAAACGCGTGCGGGAAGAGATCAAGAACGAGGAAAGCGCGCTCGGCAAGATGGTCGACGCCAGCGTCTCCAACATCTTCAGCACCTATTCGTCGCTGCTGGCGGACCAGGCGCTGGTCGGCAAAGTGGAACAGGAAATCCGCAACGGCAACTGGCTGCCCGGCGCGCTGCGCAAATCGGTGCAGTATTTCGCGGATCTGTTCCTTGCCATGGAAGATCCCTATCTGCGTGCTCGCCACGAAGACATCCATCACCTCGGCAACAAGCTGTTCAACTCGCTGCAGGGCAACAATGCGCTCGCCGAACGCGCGGAGCTGGTGGATCAGGTGGTGCTGATCGGCGACGAGGTGAGCATCTCCGACATCGCCGCCATTCCGGGTGAGAAGCTGGTGGGCATCATCTGTTTCGGTGGTTCGACGCTGTCGCACACCGCCGTTCTCGCCAACGCCCTCGGCGTACCTGCCGTGATGGGCGTGGGCACGCTCAAGAATCTGCGCAACCGCGAGAAATTCATCGTCGATGGCAACAGCGGCCAGATCATCCGTTATCCGAACGAGATGATCTGCAGCGAGTTCCAGCGCCTGATCGACGAAGAGAAGCAACTGGTCAGCAAGCTCTCGACCTTGCGCGATCAGCCAGCGGTGACGCCCGATGGTTTCGAAGTACGCCTCTTCACCAACTCCGGTCTGCTCGCCGACCTTTCGCCCGGCCTGCGTCACGGCGCGCAGGGCATCGGTCTCTACCGCACCGAAATTCCCTTCATGGTGCGCGACAGCTTTCCCTCCGAGCAGGAACAGGAGACGGTTTATCGCCAGGTGTTCCAGGCATACGCGGGACGTCCCGTCTACATGCGTACGCTCGACATCGGCGGTGACAAGCAACTGCCCTACTTCCCGATCGAAGACGAAGACAACCCGGCACTCGGCTGGCGCGGCATCCGCTTCACGCTCGACAACATCCAGCTCTTGATGACGCAGGTGCGCGCCATGCTGCGCGCCGCGGGCACCGAAGGTGATCTGCACATCCTGTTGCCGATGATCAGCGCCACCGAGGAGTTGAACACTTTCAACGAACTGCTCGAAGAGGCACTCAAGCAGCTCAAGGATGAAGGTGTGCCGGTGCGTCGACCGAAGACCGGCGTGATGGTGGAAGTGCCGGCCGCGATCTCGCAGCTGCCGTTCTGGCGCCGGCGCATCGACTTCGTGTCGATCGGCTCCAACGACCTCAGCCAGTATCTGTTGGCGCTCGACCGCAACAACGCGCGCGTCGCCAACCGCTACGACCACATCCATCCCGCCGTGATCCACGAACTGTATCGTGTGGTCAAGATCGCGCGTGAACACGCCCTGCCCGTGAGTCTCTGTGGTGAGATGGCCTCCGATCCGCTGGCAGTGATCCTATTGGTAGGCATGGGCATCAAGACGCTCAGTATGAGTGCCACCAAGTTGCCGCGTATCAAATACCTGATCCGCGCCCTGCCCCAGCGCCGCGCCGAGTCCATCCTCGAGCAGTGCCTGATGCTCGACAACGTGCAGGACATCCGTGCGATGTTGCAGAACTCCCTGCATTCGCTGCATCTCGGCGAACTCGTCAAATAAGGCCTCGTCGTAGATTCCCTTATCCACTTCGAGCGGCATGTAGCTCTGCATCAGACTTTCTGCCCGACTTGCGCAGGCCGGACGGCACATGCACGAATTTGCGCATCGTGGCGCCGATGCTGAGTTGCGGCAGCTTGCCGGCGGCAGATAGGTGTTGCCGTAGCTCAAGGCATCCCTTGTTGAGCTTCACCGTTCGGCGCAGCCCCACCTACCTGAGCTACACGGGCGCGGTGATCCGTCGCACTCCATTTGCCGGCAAAAGAAAAGCCCGCACCTCTTACGAGGGGCGGGCTTGGAGTTACAGATGAGAATCAGAGACGGGCGCGTTCGACGATGCCCATCAGGCGATAGAGCAGGGTCGCGGCGGCGAGGTCGTAGGAAGGCTGCTGCGCCTGCGGGCAGAAGGCGGTGAAGTCGAGACCGATGATGTCGCATTGCTGCGAGATCGATTCGACGATCGACAGCACCTGCCACCAACCCAGTCCACCGGGCATCGCCGTGGCGGAGGGGAACACCGACTGATCGAAACCGTCGACGTCGATGCTCAGATAAACCTTTTCCGGGAATTCGCCGGGCATTTCCACTTTCGTGATGTTGCGCGACACGAGGAAGTCGGCGTCATAGAACTTCACGCCGTAGACCTTGCGGGCATCGTGTTCTTCCTTCGACAGACTGCGCACCCCCAGCTGGAACAAGGGTACGTCTTCATCCACCACGCGCTTCATCACACAGGACTCGGTCCACGTTTCACCGCCGTCCTCATCACGCAGGTCGGCCTGAGCGTCGATCTGCACCACGCCGAAATCCTCGACGCCGGCATCGAGCAAACCCTTCACGAGCGCGTAGGTGATGGTGCCGTCTCCACCGATGCCGATGGGGAATTTCTCAGCCTTGACGATGGAGGTGGTTGCCGCGGTGATGCGCGAGAGCACCTTTTCCACTCCACCTTTGACGTCGACGACGTCGCAGGTGTGAATGCCGTGACGTGCCGGCATGCTGCGGCCATCCCAGGTTTCCAACTGCTGCGACGCGGCCAGAATCGCTTCCGGCGCCGTGGCCATGGTGGTGTGCTTGAAGCGCTCGCCCGTATAGGGAATCGGGAGAATGTGGAAGAAGGCATCAGCCGGCTTTGCGGCCTCGCCAAGGAAATGCAAAGCGTTGGAGGCGGCTTTCTGTTTCGGACTTGGCATTAACGGGCTTACCTCACGATCTTTCTCGGGGGATTGGACTGGCTGATGGGCTCACGGCGCTAGCAGTCGGACGCGCTCAGGACAATCGACTTCGAAAGTCTTGATACCCGAATTCGCGCACGATACGCAAGTCATCCGTCTCTGAATTCCAAACCGCCAGCGCGGGCAGGCGCACGCCGTTGAAAGTCGTGGTTTTCACCATCGTGTAGTGGGCCATGTCGTCGAACATCAGACGCTGTCCTACCTCGAGCGGCTTGGCAAAGCTGTAATCACCCATCACGTCGCCGGCCAGACAGCTGAGCCCCCCCAGGCGATACGTATGCGCCAGCTGTCCAGCCTCGGCGGAGTCCTTGATGTGGGCGCGATACGGCATTTCAAGGGTGTCGGGCATGTGACAGGTAGCGGAGCAGTCGAGGATGCCGATCGGCACCTCGTTCTCCATCACGTCCAGCACCTCGCTGACCAGGACACCGCTGCGGATGGCGATGGCTTCGCCCGGCTCCAGGTACACCTGTACGCCGTAGCGATCGCTGAACAGCTTGATGCGGTTGATCAGCCCCTCGACGTCGTAGGACGGATGGCTGATGTGGTGGCCGCCGCCAAAGTTCACCCACTCCATCTTTTCAAGGATGTCGCCACACTTCGCCTCGATCACATCGAGCGTGCGGGAAAGCGGAGCGAAATTCTGTTCGCACAAGGTGTGGAAGTGCAGGCCGTTGAAGCCGCTCAGGTCACGGCCCGCCAATTGTGAGATCGGCGTGCCCAGACGCGAGCCCGGCGAACAGGGATCGTAGAGCGGCACCGCGCCTTCGGAGTGACGCGGGTTGATGCGCAGGCCGAATTCGAGTTCCGGACGTTTGCGCAGCGCGTCGCGCACGAGCGGTTGGAAGCGCTCCCACTGCGTCAGCGTGTTGAAGACCACGTGGTCGGCGATGCCAAGGATTTCCTCGAGATCGTCGTGCGTATAGGCGGCGGAGTACACGTGCACTTCGCCACCGTATTCCTCACGACCCAGACGCGCTTCCCAGAGTCCGCTGGCACAGGTGCCGTGCAGATAGCGCCGCACCAGCGGTGCCAGCGCGAACATGGAAAAGGCCTTCAGCGCCAACAGGATCTTGGCACCGGATTCGCGCTGCACGCGGTCGAGCACCTGCAGGTTGCGCTCGACCGCCACCTCGTCCACCACGAAACAGGGCGAGGGAACGCGGGAAGGGTCGAAGCGCGCGAAGGTGTCCGCGACGAGATTGCCGTGATGTGGATCAGACAAGGTTGAAGTCCGGTTCTTCGATCACGTGCCAGGGCAGACCATAGAGGTTCATGTCGGCCATGAAGGGATCGGGGTCCATCTGTTCCATGTTCCACACGCCCGGTGCCTTCCACTTGCCTTCGAGCATCATCTTGGCGCCGATCATGGCGGGCACACCGGTGGTGTAGGAAATCGCCTGCGACAACACTTCCTTGTAAGCCTCCTGGTGATCGCAGATGTTGTAGACGAACACCGAACGCGGCTTGCCGTCCTTGATGCCGGTGACGTAGCAGCCGATGCAGGTCTTGCCGACGGTGCGCGGACCGAGCGTGGACGGATCGGGCAACAGCGCCTTGAGGAACTGGATCGGCACGATCTGCTGCCCCTGGAATTCGACCGGATCGATGCGGGTCATGCCCACGTTGCCCAGCACTTCGAGGTGCTTGAGGTAGTTGTCGCCGAAGCTCATCCAGAACTGCGCACGCTTGAGAGTGGGGAAGTGCTTGACCAGCGATTCCAATTCCTCGTGGTACATGCGGTAGATGTTGTAGGTACCCACGCCCTGCGGACAGGTGAAGCTCTGCTTCATCGACATCGGCGGCGTGGTGACGAACTCACCGTTTTCCCAGTGACGGCACTCGGCGGTCACTTCGCGGATGTTGATCTCGGGGTTGAAGTTGGTGGCAAAGGGATAGCCGTGGTTGCCGCCGTTGACGTCGATGATGTCGAGCGTGTGGATCTCGTCGAAGTAGTGCTTCTTGATCCAAGCGGTGAAGACGTTGGTGGCACCGGGATCGAAGCCGGAGCCGAGCAGTGCCATCAGGCCGGCGTTCTTGAACTTGTCCTGATAGGCCCACTGCCATTTGTATTCGAACTTGGCGGTATCGAGCGGCTCGTAGTTGGCGGTGTCGAGGTAGTCGACGCCGGTTTCCAGGCACGCGTCCATGATCGTCAGATCCTGGTACGGCAGTGCCACGTTGATCACTAGTTTCGGCTGCACTTTCTTGATCAGTGCGACGAGCTCCGGCACGTTGTCGGCATCGACCTGTGCGGTCTTGATGTCACGACCCCACTTTTCCTTGATCTGCTGGGCGATCTTGGCGCACTTGGATTCGGTGCGGCTCGCCAACGTGATGTCGCTGAAGACCTCGGGCAATTGCGCGCACTTGTGCGCCACAACCTGACCTACTCCGCCCGCGCCGATGATCAACACTGTCGCCATGTCATTTACCTCGCTGTGACTGCCTGAGTGCCCGAGAGCTGTGCTCAGTCTTCCTTCTCGTAATAGGTGTAACCGTTCAAGCTTTCGTTGAAGAGCTTGATGATCTGCTGGCGCTCGCGCGCGGTGATGCGGCCTTCGCGCACCGCGCGTTCGGCGGTGTTGCGATGGCGCAACTGCATTTCCTTGGGATGGAATTCCACGTACGACAGTACGTCGCTGATGGTATCGCCGTGCATTTCCTTGACGAAGTCGAAGGTGCCGTCGCGATTGATGCGCACGCTCACCACGTTGGTGTCGCCGAAGAGGTTGTGCAGGTCGCCGAGGGTTTCCTGATAGGCGCCCACCAGGAACACGCCCAGATAGTATTCCTCGCCTTCGCGCAGCTCGTGCAGCGGCAACACCTTCACTACGTCTTCGGTGCCGACGAAGCGATCGATCTTGCCGTCGCAGTCGCAGGTGATGTCGGCGAGCACGGCGCTGCGCTTCGGTTCTTCGTTCAGACGATGAATCGGCGCGATCGGGAACAGCTGATCGATGGCCCAGGTGTCGGGCAGCGATTGGAACAGGCTGAAATTGCCGTAATAGATGTCGGCGAGCGACAGCTTCAATCCTTCGAGATCGGACGGCACGCGCTGCATGTTCTCGGTGATGTCCGCGATCTTGTGCAACAGATCCAGGAACATGTTTTCCACCGCGCTGCGCGTACGCAGATCGAGCTGACCACGCTTGAAGAGTTCACGCGCTTCGTTGCGATAGAAGTGCGCATCGTTGTAGCACTCCTGTACACGGCTTTCGCTGAGATTGCCGTACACGTCGCGCATGCGCGTGAGCAGCGGATCTTCGTCTTCATGCGGCTCGGGCAAACGCGTGGGTTCGAAGATGGTGGTGTCGAGCACGTTGAAGATCAGGATCGACGAATAGGCGATCGTGGCGCGGCCCGACTCGGTGACGATCACGGGATGCGGAATGCCGTAGTCGTCGAAATTGGTCTTGAGCGTGTCGACGATGTCTTCGCAGTACTCGCTCAGCGAGTAGTTGCGGCTCTGGGCATAGTTGGAGCCCCAGCCCGTGTAATCCACGGCGAGACCGCCGCCGAGATCGATATATTTGAGGTTGGCGCCTTCCTTCACGAGGTCGGCGTAGAAGCGACAGACTTCGGTGATGCCGCTACGGATGTCCTGGATGTTCGGAATCTGCGAACCGAGGTGGCAGTGCAAGAGCTGCAGGCAGTGCAGCATGCCTTCTGCTTTCAAGAGATCCACGAGATCGACGAGCTGCGTCGCAGTGAGACCGAACACGCTGCGATCGCCGGAAGTGGAGTTCCAGTGGCCACTCACGTTCACGGTGGTCTTGATGCGCACGCCGATGATCGGCTCGATGTTCATCGCACGGCTGCGCTCGAGAATGATCGGGATCTCGGTGGGGGTTTCCACCACGAACACGCAGATGAAACCGAGCTTGATGGCGGAAAGACCCAGCTCGATGAATTCCTGATCCTTGTAGCCGTTGCAGATGATCATGCTGCCCGGCTCTTCCAGCGTGGAGAGCGCGATGATGATCTCGGGCTTACTGCCCACTTCGAAACCGTGCTTGAAACGCTTGCCGAAGGTGGCGATCTCTTCGACCACCTGCGCCTGCTGGTTCACCTTGATCGGATAGACGCCGCGATACTCGTTCTTGTAACCGAGGTTTTCGATGGCAGCACGGAAGGCCGTGTTCAGACGGTGGATCTGCGCATCGAGGATGTTTTCGATGCGGAGCAACACGGGCATCTGCAGGTCACGCTCGAGCATGCCGTTGACGATGTCCATGAGCTCGACTTCGGCGTTCAGGGTGCGGGCTGTTACGTTGCCATTTTTCGAGACGCTGAAGTAGTCATTGCCCCAGCGTTCGAACCCATACAGCTCATTGGATTGTTCGATGGTCCACTCGGCTTGCTCGATGGCGTTCAATGCTCGATGTCCTCCGCGGAAACGTGGGGTCAAAGATACCGGCCGGGGGTCGAGGGAACCACCCCGGGCGAGGAGGCGCGATTGTACCGACTTCCCCCCCCAAATCTACTGGTTGGACGTAAAAAACGCCGCGAACGTGCAGCTCAGGAGGACAAGGCGGTACCGCGGGTTTCGGGGACGGCACACAGCAGAACCAGCGTGCCGATGGCCACTGCCGCGAGCGGATACCACAGGCCGAAGTAGATGCTGCCGTTGGCCGCCACCATGGCGAAGGCGATCGCCGGCAGGAAGCCACCGAACCAACCGAAACCGATGTGATACGGCACGGAAACGCCGGTGTAGCGGATGCGTGTCGGAAACAGCTCGATCGCCGTGACGGAAGCGGGCACGTATAGCAAGGTGGAAGCCAGTACCAGGGCCAACAACAAGGCACCGACGAGCAAGAGATTGTCGTCGTCCTGCGATGCGCTGAGGTCGTAGCCTTCCTTTTCCAACAGCATCTGCAATTCGCTGCGGAACTGCCGCTTGATTTCGGCCAGCTCAGCTTCGCTCAGCATGGTGCCGTCGGGCGCTTGAATCACCGAATCACCCACCTGGATCACGGCCAGCGTACCCGGTGAACCGCGCGCGTTGCTGTAGGGCACACCCATGGCAGTCAGCGCGTTCTTGGCGATGTCGCAGGAGCTTGTGAAATCCGCTTCGCCGACCGGATCGAATTGCAGCGAGCATTCATGCGAATCGCTCGTCAGCAGCACGGGCGCGACGATCGAGGCTTCGGCCAGCGCGGGATTCACCGCCTGGGTGAATTGCTGGAACACGGGCACCGTGATCACCAGGGTCAGCAGCGCACCGGTGATTTGCAGCGGTTTGCGGCCGACCTTGTCCGCCAGCATGCCGCAGCCGAGATAGAGCGGCACGCTGATCAGGGTCACCAGCATCATCAAAAAGCCCATCGTCACTTCGGGCAGCTTCAGGATCTGGATCAGGAAGTACTGCGAATAGAAGTGGGCCATGTAGAACACCACGGCCTGCGGCAGGATCAACCCGAACAAGGTCACGAGCACGAGGCGCAGGTAAGGCCACTCGCTGAATACTTCCGACACCGGACGCTTCGAGGTGCGCCCTTCGGCTGCCAGACGCCGGAACAGCGGCGATTCTTCCAGACGCCAGCGCACCCACAGCGCACTCACAAGGAGCACCAGCGAAATCAGAAACGGCAAACGCCAGCCCCACTCGGTGAAGGCTTCTTCGCCCAACACCGTGCGCGTGACATACATCACGAAAAAGGCGAGGAAGAGCGCAAAGCCCGCGGCGGCCTGGATCCAACTGCTATAGAAAGCGCGACGATCGGCCGGCGCGTGTTCGCCGAGATAGACGAGCGCACCGCCGAATTCACCTCCGAAGGAAAGGCCCTGCAAAAGCCTGAGTGAAATCAGCAGGATGGGCGCCAGGATCCCAGCCTGCTCGTAGGTGGGGAGCAGGCCGATGCCGAAAGTGGCGAGGCCCATCATCGTGAGCGTGAGCACGAAGGCGCGCTTGCGGCCCTGGCGGTCACCGAGTGAACCGAACAGCAAGGCTCCCAAAGGACGCGACAGATAACCGGCGGCGAAGGTGAGCAGCGAAAACACGAAGGCTGCGGTTTCGTTGAGCGCCGAGAAGAATTGGGCGGAGATCAGGGGAGTGAGCGTGCCGAACAGGATGAAGTCGTACGCTTCGAATACCGTGCCAGCGGAGGTGGCGAAGACGATGGGGCGCAAACCGCGCGCTGTGTAGGGCATGGTGTTCATGCAGTCGTGCTTCTCTATTATTGCGCTCCGGTAGGAACGCAGGTGCTTCTTATCGGCCGGGGCTCGTTGCGGCTCGTGGCCGCGCGGCCCGCACTGGGGTTACGCTGGCGTCGTGGTACTGCTGGGGTAAGGATTCGTTTGGCTGTCTATGCTGCCACGCAAATGCGGAAAAACTGTTGAACTGAGGTTATTGCGACCACTGTTTTTACCGAGGCGGTAGCTCGCATCTGCATCCCTTGCCGTCACTTTGCAGATTGCGGGCCACGCCGTACGTAGAACGCCCCACAGTGCGGGGGCGCGCATCATATAGAAGAAGAGCTTCGAAGAGGAGCCTCAAGAACGCACAGGCTATTTCACGTCGGCGCTTGTTGCGCTCGTTGGCGCCGGCTCCCTCCTTCGCCAAGGTGCCGCTGCAACTGCTCTGCTGTCTGGCGAGGTGCGCGGTGCTGCAGAAGACGACGACTCTCATTTCCCCATCAACGCAGGGCGTGCGCGCAACGGGTTCGATCTTGCGCTTGCTGCTCGTCGCAAGGCCGCGCCTGAGACTTGGGCTACTTCGCCGCCGATAGCGACGGCGTGAAGCTCGACGCCAACAGCTTCGCCTTGCAACGCTTCGAACTCGAGCGTCGCGACCTCATCGTGGATTCGTCGATGCACCTCGCGACGGAGCGCTTCGGCACTACCTTGCCCTCGCCTTTTCTGCTGGCACCAATGAGTGGGGACTGAGCGCGAGCGGCTGCGACGGCGTCAAACATGCGCTGCCGCTGCGGCAAAGGAGTCTGGGAAGAGCGATGGCAGGCACGGTTATCGCGACATTCGTGATGTCGCACCGTTCATGGTCCAAGGGGGTGTGAAGAAGGCGCTACTTCTTGCCGAACAAGCGATCGAAGCTGGCGGCGATGCCAAGCATGAAGGTGCCCTGACTGAAGCTGACGGCGCTGCCGGTTTTGCGACGGTCGTGGCCGAGAGCGATGAACATGTCCACCCAGCGACTGTAGGCGTAGTCGAGACGCAGTTTCAGGCCCATGCCCGTATCCGCACGCCGCGTGCTGGTATCGACATTTTCCGAGTAGGAACCGTTGAGTGTGGTCTTCAACTGCTTGGCCCACTGATGTTCCCAGTTGTAGCGATAACTGCTGGAAGTGCTGTCGCCGAAGGGACCCGGCATGTCGCGCACGCTGTGATCGGCGGCGAGATTCACGATCGACGCCTCCAGCGGCTGCCACCGCAGGTTCGTTTCCCAGGTCGCGGTGTCCGCCAGCGGTGTGGAAGCCTGTAGATCCGTCTGCTTGTAGCCAGAGCTGAGCCTCACCTTGCCCAACAGATCCAACGATTTTTCCCACGAAGCTCCGACATAGGTGAATACTTCGCGCCGATCGACCGGTGCAAAGGCCTCCGGATCGAAGGCGGCCTCGAAGGCGATGTCGCGTGCGCGGTACTGCATCTGCAGGTCGGCACCGGGCAGGAGGCGATAGCGAAAGCTGCCACCCACGTAGCGATCTTGGCGGTTGGTGAAGTTGCCGGACTCGGCACCGGTGAGATAGGTCTTACTGAAGCTGCCGGCATCGAGCACGAGCTGGCCGCGACGATCCCACAGCGATTGTTCGAAGCTGGTGTCGAAGCTCTCGGTGGCGAAACGTGCCGGTTCGCGCCCGTCTTTCGGCACACTGGTGGTGCCGGCGCCTTCATGCGTGCTGAAGTTTTCGGTGCGAAAACGCAGGCTGCGGCCACCGTCGAACTGCAAACGCGCCTGATTCTCGAGTTTCCAATCGAAGTAACCGGTGCTGCCCGGCGCCGAATAGTTGCCGTTGTGTACCTCGAAGCTCGACGAGAAACGATGCTGCCCACCCGACACCACGGCGGTGACGCGCGGTTTGAACAGCAGTAGCTCGGAGTCTTCCTCCTGACCATTGGGCAACAACACGCTGCCGGTGGGAGTCACCGAGGTGTTGAAATCGGGAATCACTTCGAGCGCGCCGAAATGCAGAGGCTCGTATTCGATGGCGCTGACGCGCGGCGCAGCCACGGCCAATGCTGCTGCCAAACCCAGCAACAGCAGTGTCCGCCTGCAATCCTGGGGACTGGGCAGGCAGACTGCCGCCGCGACGGCGGCCTTCTTATCGTGCATGGTCTCCCACTCCAAAGCTGAAGCTCAGCCTCTGTAATGGCAGGGCTGGCGTTGTTATGGCGTGGAAGCTTAAGAACCAAATATGACTTTTTACGGGCGTAAAGCTGATTTCTTCGCCGTATTTGTCCATCCCAAGGTCATCTTTGTAAGGACCTGAAACTTCGTAGGTCGTGGATGAACACGATGGGTGAACCCCCGAGGTGGGTGTCGAATGCACCTCGGTGAATCGCGTGGGACACTCATTTTCGACGCACGCCAAAAACCAAATTCAACGCCAACCACGATAGCGCCCGTTGGGATTCACCTTCGGTTCGCCACAACCGACGGCACTTCTGGAGCACTTCCTGCATGGTGTTCGCAAAGCACGGTAAAAGGCGCGGAAACGCGGCGCACGCTCTGCGTCTTTTACAAACCACGCGCAATTCTTACTGCATGAGTTCCAGCAGTGAGCCCAAAGCGATGCCCAACCAGGCCGCCCATGCCGTCGGAACGCAGTGCACGTAAGCAGCAAAACACCGTACAGATTGAGCCTCAGCATGGAGGTGACCATGAACACGCAATGGAACCGCGGCAAACTCAGCGTTAGACAACTCATCCCTTACTGCTCCCTCGCATTGCTCCTCCACGCCTGCGATCGCACCACCGACAGCACCACCGTCCCTGCGGGCAGCGAGGAGTCGGCCACGACATTGGCACTCGAAGCAGGTGCAGCCGTGTTGCAGTCCGACTCTCCACTTGCGCCGATCAACGTTTATCTCGTTGGCTTTCATCCGATGAAGAGCGAACCCTCCCATCAGACGGAAGCACATCACTTCTGCAATCAGGTGAACGAAGACTTCGCGCAATGCGTGCTGTTCGACGGCAACACGCGCACCGCGAACATGAACGGCATCGAGTACATCATTTCCGAAACTCTGTTCGAATCGTTGCCGGAAGACGAAAAGCCCTACTGGCATCCGCACAACTACGAAATTCTCTCGGGGCAACTGGTGGCTCCCGGCATTCCATCGCTTGCCGAGAAAGAACTGATGCGCCGCAAGATGAACAGCTACGGCAAGACCTGGCATGTGTGGAGTACGGGAAGTCAGCAACATTCAGGCGATGCGCTGCCTCTCGGGCCGGCGATGCTCGCGTGGTCCTTCAATCGTGATGGCGAAGCCGATCCCGCGCTGCTGCAAAGTCGCGACGAACGACTGGGAATGGAAAGCGATGAAATCCGCAGCGAACGCGCCGATCTCGGCGGCCTCGCCAAACCGCAACGCGGCGTGGATGCACTGAAGGGACGCTTTCCCAACGCTGCCCCCAACATGCCCGGCATCGTGGAACAAAGCCCCTAGTGCAGGAGCAAGGAATGGCCAACGCACAGCCCGCCAGGATCGTGATCGTCGGCGCCGGTTTCGCCGGATTGCAGGCCGCACGGTCGCTCGCGGACTCGCACGCCGAAATCACGCTCGTGGATCGCCACAACTATCACGTGTTCCAACCACTGTTGTATCAGATCGCCACTGCCTCACTTTCGCCCGCGGAAATCGCGGTCTCGATTCGCTCGCTGTTTCGCCGTGACAGCAACGTGCGCGTGCTGTTCGCCGAGGTGAATGGCATCGACCGCCACAACCGCAAGGTAAGCACTACCGACGCGGGTACGCTCGACTATGACTATCTGATCGTCGCCACCGGTTCGCAGTACAACTACTTCGGCCATGCGCATTGGCAGCAACTGGCGCCGGGCCTGAAGAATCTCGACGATGCGCAGCGGATTCGACGGCAGATTCTGTTGGCCTTCGAGGAAGCGGAGAAAACGCAGGATGCAACGCTGCAGAAACGCTTGCTGACCTTCGTGTTGATCGGCGCGGGCCCCACCGGCGTCGAACTCGCGGGCGCAATATCGGAGGTGGTGAAGGAAGGCCTCGCCGATTTCCGCCACATCGATCCGGATGTGGTGGAAGTAGTCCTGATCGAAGCAGGCGCCGACGTACTCAATGGCTTTCCCGAGCGCATCCGCCGCTACACGCGCAAGATGCTCGAACGCCGCAAGGTGAAGTTGTTGCTGAATTGCCCCGTGTCGGAAATCACGCCACACGGAGTGCAGTTGGCAGATCGCTTTCTCGCCTCGTCTTCCGTCATCTGGTGTGCGGGCGTGAAGGCCACGCCCGTAGCGGAGTGGTTGCAGGCGGAACGCGCGCGCAACGGCGCAGTGTTGGTGGAACCCGATCTTTCCTTACCAGGCCATCCCGAAATCTTCATCGCCGGCGACTCCGCAGCCGTGAAGACGGAGAACGGTTACCTGCCTGGCTTAGCCTCCGTTGCCAAACAGGAAGGCGCCTACATCGGCAAACTGATCGCACGCCGCCTGCAAGGCAAAGCAGAGCCCAAACCCTTCCACTACACAGACCTCGGCACCATGGCCACCATTGGGCGCGGCGCCGCCGCTGCCGACTTCGGCTTCGTGCAACTCACCGGCTACTTCGCCTGGCTGCTGTGGGGACTCGTCCACATCTACTATCTCATCGGCTTCCGCAACCGCCTCGCCGTGTTCATCGACTGGATGTGGAACATGATGCGCCGTAGACGCCATAACTGGCTCATCACCGGACCGAGCGAAAAATCCGCCACCGATCTCGACCAACAGGTGCCCTCGTCGAATACCGACTCGTTCGAGCGCTGAACCTTTCCGATCGATCATTCCCAGTGGAGACCTGATTGCCACAGCGCATACCCTTGCTACACTCGCCGCATTTCAGAGGGGAAATCCATGCGTACTGCTCGTTGGCTGCCGCTATTGCTGCTCGTGCCAAGCCTGGCTCAATCACAACAAACCGTGCGTGCGCCGGTGTGGGAAGATCCCTGGCCGGAACAGCGCAAGGTATTGGCCATTGCCGATGCCACCACTGCCTATCAGCACGATTCGATCTCGCACGCTCTGGCGACGATCGAACGACTCGGGCGGGAAAGCGGTTTGTGGATGACGATCATTCGCACCGACTCACAACTCGTCACCAAGGGACTGGTAACGAACGGCGATGAACCGGTGCTCAACGCGAAGAACCTCGACTACTTCGATGCGGTGTTCTTCTTCGGCGCTGGTCCCGGTACCTTGAGTGAAGCGCAGATGGCAGACCTTCTGTCCTTCGTGCGCGACGATGGCAAGGGCTTCGTCGCCGCCCACACCGGCGACAATGCCTTTCAGCAATTCCCTGAATATCGTGCGATGATCGGCGGCCTGTGGGACCATCCGTGGACCAGGTCGGAGAATCTCATCATCGATCTGCCGATCGTGGTCGAAGATCCCACCTTCCCCGCCATGGCAGGTCTACCCGCGACCTTCACCGTTCACGATGAAGCTGCAGTGCATCAGGCGCCCTATTCCCGCGACAACGTGCGCGTACTCGCCAGCGTCGATCTCGGCAAGCTCGACCCCGCACTCGGCCGCAATCCCACCGAAGACCGCGACGTTCCCATTGCCTGGGCCCACCAATACGGCGAAGGCCGCGTGTTCTTCTCAGTCCTCGGCCACTCCGACGAATCCTGGGACAGCCCCTACACACAGCAGATGTATCTCAACGCGCTGCGCTGGGCCTTGGGTTTGGTGGAAGGAGACGCGACGCCGCTTGGAGAGTAATGCTCTGCAAGCCGAAGCGGCAGTGTCATACTGAACAGCAAAGGTAGCGACGAAAGTCTTCGAGCTGAGCGCACTTACCTGAGCGCGGCAGCGTTGCCCTTTCCTTTGATCTCGTCGATGCGTTGCCTGAATAGAGACGCTTCTTCTGGAGAAACCAAGACTCTCTCACCGTCGCCGTAAACGATCTCCAATCTATCCAACGACAAAGCTGGGCTCGATCTGGCATTGCGTGTGGGAGTGATACTCTCGATGGTGCTGATGTCGATGTCGACATCCACCGGACCGCTTCTGACGTTGAGCATCGAGCCTTCGATCGTGTACTGAGTGGTAAGCAGTATCCAGATCGGCAGAGGGAAGAGAAGAAGTGTCGTTGGCAGGGTTATCAGGAGGACGAGTAGCTTCGAAGTAACCTGGCGATAGACGAGATACAGCACACCGACGGTCAGCACCCATGCCATGCCGATCACGACCAGGATGAAGCTGTCGATCTTCGAGTAGAAAATTTCCTGTCCCATCCATCCCTCCCATTCATTCTCATTGTCATGCGCCAATCCTGGCGATTACTTACCACTTCCAGACTGATGATTCCAGCGAAGACAGAAGAGCGCTCGCCGCATCGCGCAGCCAATGCACCGAATTAGGTAATCAGCATCACGGAAGGGAATTCGGCTGGGAGGATCGCCGAATCGAGGCAGTCGCCATGGACTCAGCGGCCTATGGCTCTTTCCGCAAAGAAGAATCATCAGGTAGTAGACCCAGTCCCCTTCCTATATGCTCCCTCGCATCCAATAAGGCACAACCATCTGCCTTTCACCCTCCTCAAGGAAAACTCATGAACGTCAAAGATCTCGACGCCCTCATCTACCTCGCCATCCACGACCTCAAGGAGCACGAGATCCGCCATCTCTCCTTCGAAGACAAAGGCTTCACCGATAAACAGGTACAGACCCGCCTGATGCAGCTCGCCTCAGCCAGCGTCATCAACATCGAGTTCAGCAACGACAAGATTGGGGTGGTGGGGATTTCCGACGAGGGAAGAGAGTACTTTGAATCACTGAAGTGAAAAGCGGAGGCAAGCTCGTAAGAACTAGACAAGAAGGAAGGCGTCAATAAAACAAGGCTGTCAGACGGCGCCGTTTGAGCTGAGAAAAAAGATGGCGCTGATACTCGAAGGAAAAACTTGCTCCACTGCGTCATTTTCTTGTTGTCGACATACTCATCTTGCCCCACCAAGCAGCCTCGACCCGCTTAGAGCAGACAACAAAATGGATAGTCCTCTGAGGCTCGAAGCCACGAAACTATCGGGATAATGAAGCTAGAAGAGGCAAAGGAAGTATGGTGCCCAGGAGAGGGCGGAGCATGCCGTTTATGAAGCGCAGCTTCATGGCAGGCGGAGCGGTTTTGAGCGAAGCGAAAAACCTGGATAGTCCTCTGTGGCTCGAAGCCACGAAACTATCGGGAGAATGAAACTAGAAGAGACAAAGGAAGTATGGTGCCCAGGAGAGGGCGGAGCCAAGCGTTGATGACACGAAGCGTCATGCTTGGCGTAGCGGCCGCGCGAAAGCGCGGACTGGATTAGTCCT
>CALEJT010000018.1 GCA_937898685.1 uncultured Gammaproteobacteria bacterium
GCCGCTCAAACTCATGTGTCACGGAGGACTCCATGCCAGCCTTGCAACATCCCTATTACCCCATCATCTACGTTCGTGGTTATGCCATGACCCAGGACGAGATCGAGGACGCCGTCGCCAGCCCCTACATGGGCTTCAACCTCGGCTCCACCAAGGTCAAGCAGGAGTGGGACCGCAGCATCTCGATGCACATCTTCGAATCGCCGCTCGTGCGCCTGATGAAGGACTATCAGTACCAGGACAGCTTCCGCGACGGCAAACCGGCGGAAGGTCCCGTGCCGGCACGCAGCGTGCACATCTATCGCTACTACGATCAGGCCTCGAAACAGATCGGTAGCGACAAGACGCCGAGCATCGAAGACGCAGCGAGCGGCCTCTCCGCTCTGGTCCTGCAGCTTCGCGATCAGATCTGCGGTGAAGACGAGGAAGCACGAGCCAGTTTCAAGGTGTACCTCGTAGCACATTCAATGGGTGGCCTGATCTGCCGCTGTTTTCTGCAAAACCCGGCGGTCGGTTCCGAGGAAGCGAAGACGCTGGTGGACAAGGTGTTCACCTACGGCACCCCGCACAATGGCATCGACGTGCGCCTGTTCGGCCTCAATGTCCCCTCCTGGTTCAACTTCTTTGATGCCGACAACTTCAGTCGCGACGAGATGCGCAAATATCTGGCGCTTCCGAAGAACAGCGAACGCGTGGATTCGCTCAACGGCGCCTTCGATCCCAACCGCTTCTTCTGTCTGGTGGGCACCAACCACCGCGACTACACGCTGGCGAAACTCGGCATCGGGCCGATGAGCGATGGTCTGGTGAAGATCGAGAATGCTGCGGTCGAAGGCAGTCCGCGCGCCTACGTCTATCGCAGTCACAGCGGCCACTTCGGTCTCGTGAATTCGGAAGAGGGCTATCAGAACCTCGTGCGTTTCCTCTTCGGCGACACCTATGTCACGGGCGTGATGGAAGTCGAATCCCTGCCCTTGCCGCCGCGCGTGGCGGAAGCGAAGGACAAGGGCAAACAGATCCGCGCCTCCTATCTGTTCGAAGCCACGGTGACCCCGCGTGGCTCCTTCTCCGTGCATCTCACCGAGCGCCGTGCCGACGATTCATCGGCAGTGTTCAGAACCTTCGACGAACTGATGCGCCCGCAAACGGTGGGGCGCGAGCTGCCGCGCAGCCCCTGTCTGTTCTCGGTGTTCCTCGACACCAAGAAGATCGAAGTCGGCAGCACGCTGGTGTTCAGTGTCAAACTGACAGTGCGTTCCACCGACTATCAGATTCTCAATGATTCGAAGCGCTATCCCGCTGAAGTCTTGTTCGACGAGGTGGTCACTATCCGCGCCACGGTGAAACCCGATGGTTGGCGCCTGCGCTACGTACTGTCGGATCAGTGGAGTGAGAGCACGGGTCGCGACATTCCGCTCGATACCACCACCGGGCTGGCACACGTGCCGCTCGAGAATCGCAAGGGCTTCAAGGGCGCTCTCGTGCTCGACTTCTCACTGTGGAACAACTGGGGCTGAGGCAGGAACTTCTCGCCCAAACTTTGCATGAAATTTTTCACTTGCTCCCCAACCGTTTAAACGCGGTTAACAGGCCAGCGGCAAGCTATGGCCAACCAAGGGAACCACGCACTGCAGCGAGTTTTCCTGCAGTGCGCCACCATCAGGGGAGCAAGCATGAGTTTCGATCGTCGCCGTTTTCTGGCCTTCACCGGCGCCAGCGCTGCGCTGGCCGGTTTTCCTCCCAGCATCAGACGCGCGCTCGCCGCCGCACCTGCCGTCGTCACGGGTACGATCAAGGATCTGAAACACATCGTGATCCTCATGCAGGAAAACCGTGGCTTCGATCATTACTTCGGCACCATGCGCGGTGTGCGCGGTTTCGGTGATCGTTTTCCGGTGCCACTCGCGAGCGGCAAGCCCGTGTGGTTTCAATCCAACGGCGAGCGCGAGATCGCCCCGTTCCATCTCGATCCGAGCAAGTTCAATGCCCTGCTCGCCCCAAGCACGCCGCACGGCTTCGCGGATTCGCAAGCCGCGTGGAATCAGGGCAAGTTCGGTTACTGGCCCAAGTACAAGCGCGACAACTCGATGGGCTATTACCGGCGCGAGGACATCCCCTTTCAGTTCGCCCTGGCCGAAGCCTTCACCTTGTGCGACGCCTATCACTGTTCGATCACCACCGGCACCGATCCCAACCGCATCACTTTCTTCAGTGGTTCCAACTTCAATCCGGAATTGGGACGGCGCGGCATCAATTGCACCGACGCTGATTCAGAGCCCAACAACCTGCGCTGCTGGATCGCCAATCCCGAGACGGATAAGTGGCCCGTGCCGGGCTATACCTACAAGGGCACGCCCTTTCATTGGCCGACCTTGCCGGAGCTGTTGGAAGAAGCTGGCATCTCGTGGCGCATCTATCAGGATCCCAACGACAACTGGACCGGCGCCATGCATGGCGGTCTGGCTTTCAATGCGTTCCGAACTGCGGCACCGGGTTCCTCGCTCTACGAGAACGGCATGTCGCTCTGGACCTTGGACGATTTCGCGGCGCAGGTGCGAGAAGGCAACTTGCCGGCGGTATCGTGGATCCTGCCGCCACGCATTTTCTCGGAGCATCCCGGCGCACCGTCGAGTCCGCAGAAGGGCGCGCACTTCACCGCGCGCATACTCGATGCCCTCACGGCCAATCCCGCCGTGTGGAGCCGCGCAGCGTTCTTCATCACCTTCGACGAGAACGATGGTCACTTCGATCACGTGCCACCGCCGGCCGTGCCCTCCTATGATGCCGAAGGTCGTCTGATGGGCAAGGCCACGCTGTCGCTCGATGGCGAATACTTCTCCGATCCCGAACGCAACTACCTCGTGCCAGAAGACACCATCTCCGGCACCTTGCGTCCCTGGGGTTTGAGTGCGCGCGTACCGATGTATGTCGTCTCGCCCTTCAGCAGGGGTGGCTGGGTATGTTCGGAAGTGTTCGATCACACTTCGCTGGCACGTTTTCTGGAACGTCGCTTCGATATCGAAGTGCCGAACATCAGTCCCTGGCATCGTGCCGTGTGCGGCGATCTCACTTCCGCCTTCGATTTCACCGGTGGCGACGCCGAGCTGCCCGCTCTGCCCGCGACCAGCAACTTCGCCGAACTGGAAGCGCAGCAAAGCAGGATGCCGCCCTATCAAGTGCCGGACCAAGCGGAAGCCTTGTATCAGGAGCGCGGCACACGTCCCTCACGTGCATTGGCCTACGAACTGCACACCGATGCCGAAGTGCGCAATGGCGAAGTCACGCTGCGTTTTCGCAACAGTGGCCGCCTCGGCGCCGTATTCCATGTGTACGACAAACGGCATCTCGAACGCATCCCGCGACGCTATACGGTGGAAGCAGGCAAGGAACTCGAAGATTCGTGGCCACTGGAAGCGGGAAGCTATGAACTCTATGTGTTCGGTCCGCAGGGCTTCATACGCTTCTTCCAAGCCAACACCGCCGGTGGCCCACGCTGCCAACTGTCCTACGACGCACCCGCAAACGTACTCATCCTCAGCATGAGCAATCCCACCGACACGGCGCTCCGCCTGCGCATACGCGACGAAGCCTATGCATACGGGGGGCCGTGGGAACTCGAACTCAAGGCCGGCGAACAGGCCGTGCAACGTTTCGACCTCTCAGGCAGTGCCTCCTGGTACGACTTCAGCGTGCAACTCGTCGCGGACAAAGAGTGGTCGCGGCGTTTCGCGGGCAGGCTCGAAACGGGACGTCATGGTCTGAGCGACCCTGCCCTCGGCACCGTCTGAACGCCCCGCTCCGAAACACTACTTCCCCTTGTGCAATCCCCTCTTGGCCGGCGACACGCCGGCTTTTTTTTTGCATATGACGCGAGTCCGACGTACGCACGTGCGAAGCTTGAACCCCCGAGGTTATGGCTCTACTCTTGGCGCCTGTTTGCGCTGTCAGCGCATTCCAAAATAAATAACAAGACCAAGTGATGAGAGCGGCGTCGACGCCGCCGAGACTGGAGGGAAGGCATGGCACATCGGTTGCACCGTTTGGCCGTCGTACTGGCGCTCTCACTCACTGCACTGTTGCAAGGCTGTAGCAGCGACGAAAGCTCCACTCCCGTTAGCGCTGCTTCGACACCTCCGATCGGTGCCGCACCTCCCGGCGACGTATTGCGACTCGGCCACCTCGGTCGCACCAGCGGCGACCTCATGCGCATGATCCACTTCTATCACGAGCTCCTGGGTGCCGATCTGGCGGGCGATGGTTCGACTCCCCGCTTCTTCACATCTCAACCGCTCATCGATTTCGTCAGCTCACCACCGCAGGCCG
>CALEJT010000019.1 GCA_937898685.1 uncultured Gammaproteobacteria bacterium
TTAGGATGGGACAGCCACCCGACCCCCGACTTTCCAGCCACCCGCCCTTAAGACGGGACAGCCACCCGTTGCCGGCCCGTTACGCCACTCCCGGGTGCTCAGACTCTGGCCCCTCTTTGATCCCCATCAACAACGCTTAAGCACCGATTAACGCGTAATTGACGAGATGCGTGGAATTAATGATAATCGTTCGCATTACCGTTTTTGTTATTTGATGAGATCGCTCTTATGCAATCGCCCCACATGTTTTCCTCCCTGCGCCCTGCTGCCTTGACCGTCGGGGTGGCCGCGGCTGTGCTCAGCGGCACTGCCCTGGGCGCTGCCGAGGAAAACATCGAAGAGCTCGTCATCACCGCCGCCGGTATCAGCCAGCGCCTCGTGGACGCGCCCGCGAGTATCAGTGTGGTCAGCGCGGTCGATCTGCAGAAGCGTCCCTACATCTCACTGGTCGATGCCGTGCGTGAGCTCGAAGGCGTGGACGTCGGCGAAACCTCCGACAAAACCGGTCAGCGCACGGTCAGCATGCGCGGCATGGGCAGCGACTACACCTTGCTGCTCATCGACGGCAAACGTCAGAACAACCACGGTGACATCTATCCCAACAGCTTCGGCGGCAACCAGTTCAACCACATCCCGCCGCTCGACACCATCGAACGCATCGAAGTGATCCGCGGCCCGGCTTCCACTCTCTATGGGGCCGACGCCCTCGGTGGTGTGATCAACATCATCACGAAGAAGAACGTCGAACGCTGGAGCGGCTCCGTCACCGCCGGCCGCAGCATTCAGGAAAACAAGGTCTTCGGCACCGACACCACCTATGACTTCGCGCTGAATGGTCCGCTGATCCGCAATGTGTTGGGTCTGGCGCTGCGTGGTTCCTGGTACGAGCGTGATGCGTCGCAGCCGGAATACGAAGTGATCTACGACCCCTCCGGTGCGCCGCATGAACGCGCGCTCGGCTTCGGTGGTGGCGGCAAGACCGTCGACAACATCAACAAGTCGCTGGGCTTCACGCTCAACTGGCGTTTGAGCGACACGCAGCGCCTGAGTCTCGACGTCGACGCCTCGCGTCAGGAGTACGACAACACGCCGTACTACAACAACCTCGGCACGCTCACCTATCCGCTCGGCACCGTGGACAACATCGAGTCCATCTGGCGCGCCAGTGGTGGCATGGTGCAGCCGCGCGCCGGATACGCCGCCGATCAGGAATTCAACCGTGACCAGTGGGCCCTTACGCACGAAGGCGACTGGGGTTTCGGCAAGAGCCAGGTGTCGCTGGCCTACATCGACACCACCAACGAAGGTCGCACCATGCCCTTCTCGGTGGCCGAGCGCCTCTTGCTGCAGCAGATGTGGGATGGCACGGGGCCCTATGCAGGGTTGAGCATCGCCGAGCGCCGCAGCATCGCCGAGCAGAGCTTCCTGCCGCGCCCCAAGCGTGAACTCGGCTCCAATCAGTACACCTTCGACGCCAAGCTCGACATTCCCATCGAAGACTTCGGCGGCGCGCATCACCTGGTAGTCGGCTCCCAGATCATCGATGGTGAACTCGAGGACGGTGTCTTCGGTATGGAAGCGGCCGAAGGTGGTGTGAAGGCCGTGCAGAAGCAGCAAATGTATTCGCTCTTCGTGGAAGACAACTGGACACCGCTCGAGCCGCTGACCCTCACCTTCGGTCTGCGTCGCGATGATCACAAGGTGTTCGGTGATCAGCTCAGCCCACGTGTCTATGCCGTCTACACCTTGAACGAAGCCTGGACGGTCAAGGGCGGTGTGAGCACCGGCTTCAAGACGCCGAAAACCACTGATCTCTACGACGGCATCACCGGCTTCGGCGGCCAGGGTGTGACACCCGTCGTCGGCAACCCCGATCTCAAACCCGAAACCAGTGTGAACAAGGAAGTGGGCATCTACTGGACCTCTCGCGAAGCCGGCCACAACTTCAACGTCACGTACTTCGTCAATGACTTCGACGACAAGATCGCCCGCGGCGAAACCAGTCTGAGCTGCGAGCAGACCGGTGGTGTGCGTCCCTGCGCCAACCTCGGTGTGTTCAATCAGCTCAACTACACGAGCTACGCGCAGAACATCAACATCGACAAGGCGCGGATCAAGGGTGTGGAGGTCGTCGGCCGCTACCAGATCCTCGATGCGCTGGCGCTGCGTGCCAACTACACCTACACCGACAGCGAGCAGCTCAGTGGTCCGCAGGCCGGTGAACCACTCACCAACACCGCCAAGGACATGGCCAACGCTACGCTGGATTGGTTCGTGACCGATGCCCTCAGCATGCAGCTGACGCTCGAAGCGCGTTCCAATCGCTTCCGTGGTGTCGATGCCAACGGCGACCTCATGTACTACAAGTCCTATGAGGTATGGCACCTGGGTGCGCAGTACCGCATCAACGATCGTCTGACCTTGAGCGCACGTATCAACAACCTGCTGGACGAAGACTTCACCACCTTCCAGACCAGCTTCACCCAGAACCCCGACGGCACCTACACGGCTTCCTTCGTCGACGATTACAACAACAAGGACAAGGCGCGTAACTTGTGGTTGAGCCTCAAGGCCGAGTTCTGAGTTCCTGTCTGCGCCCTCGCCCTGGCGTGCTCCTGCAGGGTGAGGGCAGCTCCTCCTGCCTGCCCCTGATTATCGAAAGCCAACTCGCAGTAACGATTTCGTCCAAAACGCGCCCTTGAAATCCGAGCGCGCGGCGGCATCTGCTAGCCTACGCGTCCTCGGTTCAGCCCGCGCTCCCATGAACGACTTCCACCACCATCACTCTCGTGCCGCTTCGCGTTGGCTCTTGCAGCCACTCGCGTACCTGCTGGCCTTCGTGTGCGTGGTACTGGGGCAGGGCTCGCTCACGGGCTCCGTGGCGCCGAGCGGCGCCAACCGCATCGATGCAGGCACGGCTTTCGTGCAAGCCCTGGCGCCGACGGAGCTGTCCATCGCCAAGCTGCGTCACGAAGCGCTGCCGCAAAGCACGGGGCCCGATGAAGAAGATTCTGCGCTGTTGCCCACGGTGCGGGTGCAAATAGTCCCTTCCCTCACTTCACAACCCTTTCATTTCCTTCGCGCCAACGCACCGCTCGCTTCCGCGCAGCGGCCCGGCGCGCCACGGGCTCCACCTCTAGCAGTCCTCCTCTGAATCAACGCCGCGTAAGCGGTGCATGTGCTCGTGTGCGCTGCGCGTTCGTACTGCGAATGCGTGTGCCGCATGAGTCTTTCGTCATCGATGCCGCGCCATGCTGCGGCAAGAGGAAGACTGCATGAAGAATCTCTTTTCCCGGGCCGTGTGCTACGGCCTGATCGTGTTCGCGGGTTTGCTGTGTGCACTGCCGAATGTGCTGCCGCAAGCTGCGCTCGACAAACTACCCGCCTGGTATACGAGTTCTCAGGTCACGCTGGGACTAGATCTGCGCGGTGGTTCCTATCTGCTTCTGAGCGTGGATGCCGATGGGCTGCTGCGCGATCTCAACACACAATATCTCGACGAGTTGAGCGAACGTCTCAAAGTCGAAGACATTCGTACTACGGGACGTGAGGTCAGCGCCGAAGCGATGGCGCTGCAACCGCTCAATCCAGCGCGCCTCGATGAAGTCGCCGCCATCGCACGCACGCTTGCAGCAGAGAAAACCGATCTCGGACTGCCCTATGCACTGACGACGGAGAACGGTGCGCTGCGCATGACGGTGAACAAGGCCTATCGCGATGCCGTCGTCGCCGATGCCACGTTGCAGAGCGTCGACGTCGTGCGGCGGCGTCTGGACGAAAGCGGCTTGGTGGAACCGAGCATCTCGCGCCAGGGCGATGACCGCATCGAAGTGCAATTGCCTGGCGTCACCGAGCCTGCACGCATTCGCGAGCTGCTCGGCACCACTGCCAAGATGAGCTTTCACTGGGTGGCACGTGCGGGCGCGACCGACACCTTGACCCTGCGGGGCGAACGCGAAGGCGAGCTCTATCAGCTCGAGCCCGCGGTGGCGATGGAAGGCAGACACGTGCGCGACGCACGCGTGGCCTACGATCCCAACACTGCGCAGCCCATCGTGAATTTCCGGCTCGATAGTGAAGGGGGACGGCTGTTCGGTGACATGACGCGCGCCAATGTGGGGCGCCAATTGGCGGTGGTGTTGGATGACCACGTCATCACCGCGCCGGTGATCCGCGACGTGATCGCCAGTGGCAGCGGCCAGATCAGCGGCAACTTCACGGCGAGCGAAGCCGCCGATCTTGCCGTGATGCTGCGCGCCGGAGCCTTGCCCGCCGCACTCGACGTGATCGAAGAGCGCACCGTCGGTCCCAGCCTTGGCAGCGATGCGATACACATGGGCATGGTCACCGGTCTCGCCGGCGCCCTCCTGGTGCTGCTGTTCATGACGCTGATCTACGGCCAATGGGGCTTCATCGCCTGCGTCGCGCTCGCGATCAACGTAGGGCTCACCTTCGGTGTGCTGAGTCTCGTTGGTGGCACGCTCACCTTGCCCGGCATCGCCGGCATCATTCTCGGCATCGGCATGGCGGTGGATGCCAACATCCTCATCAACGAACGCATCCGCGAAGAAACCCAGGCGGGCAAGAAGGCGCGCGCCGCGCTGGATGCAGGCTTCAGTCGTGCCATGGCGACCATCATCGACTCGCACGTCACCACCTTGGTGGCCGTGAGTCTGTTGGTGATGATCGGCTCGGGCGCGGTGCGCGGGTTCGCCACCACCATCGGCATCGAGTTGCTCATCTCACTCTTCACCTCGGTGTCGGTGACACGCCTTCTGATGGATTGGCGCGTGAAGAAGTTGGGGCGACACCAGATCCATGTCGGTGGACTCAAGTTGCTCGATCGTCTGGCGGAGCGCTTTGCGCCGGGTGGCAAGGTCATCCACTTCATGCGTGCGGGTTTTGCAGGACTGCTGCTGTCGGCACTCTTGTCCACCGCATCGGTGGTGCTGATGTTCCATCCCGGCATGCACTATGGCATCGATTTCAGCGGTGGCGCGCTGCTGGAAGTGCATACGGAAAGCGCCACCATCGAGGATCTGCGCACGGCGCTGGAACACACGGTCGATGGCGAAATCTCGTTGCAGGAGTTCGGCGGACCGCATGATTTCCAACTGCGTGTGCCATTGTCGGCGACGGGGGAAACGGGCAGTGCCTTGATCGATGAGCTCAAGAGCGGCGTGCTTGCAGCGGTGCCCGACGCCGAGTTCCCGCGTGTGGATGTGGTGGGGCCGAAGGTCAGCGGCGATTTCGCCGACACCAGCATCCTCGCCGTGCTCGGTGCGGGTGTGGGCATGCTGCTCTACCTCTGGTTCCGTTTCGAGAGTCACTTCGCGGTGGCGGCGATACTGACGATCCTGCTCGACCTCACCAAGACCATCGGCTTTTTCGTCGTCAGTGGCGTGGAGTTCAATCTGACGGCGGTGGCGGCGCTCCTGGCCCTGATCGGCTACTCGGTGAACGACAAGGTGGTGGTTTTTGACCGCGTGCGCGAAAACCTCGTGGCGCATCCGGAACGTCCACTCGCGCAAGTGTTGGATGAAAGCATCAGCTCCACGTTGGCGCGCACCATCCTTACTTCCGGCAGCGTCTTTCTGGCGGTGTTGCCGATGGGCATCGCTGGCGGCGCTGCAGTGGCGAGCTTTGCTTTGCCATTGCTCTTCGGTGTGGTGGTAGGCACGAGTTCTTCGATCTTCATCGCCTCACCGATCCTGTTGCACTTGGGGCGCAGGCGTGAACGGCGCGGACTGCCTCAGGTGAAAGTAGTTTCGGAAGCTGAGATGGCAGAGGAACTGGCGCGTCCTTGACGCAAATGTGACGCGGCGGGCAGGGATGGGCGGCGTTTTCCTGTCCCTGCCTCGCCGCAGTCGCTAAAATGCGCGGCTTTTTGGAAGTAGTCCGCGGTTCCTCATGCAGTCTCCCCTCAGTCCCTGGCGGCGCTGCGCCGCACTGCTCGGAGTCGAGCACGACCTGACTTCACATCTTGAGAAATGGGTATCGGCGTTCGGTGCCATGCTCGCCATTGCCGCCGTGAGCTGGATTTCCTATTCCGCACTCGATGGTGACGGTCTCGGTGCCGGCCTGATGATCGCCTCGATGGGCGCCTCCGCCGTGCTGCTCTTCGTGGTGCCGCATGGCGCGCTGTCGCAGCCCTGGCCGGTGGCTGGTGGACATCTCGTGTCCGCCTTCATCGGTGTGAGCTGTCGTCTGTTGGTCCCCGAACCTTGGTTGGCTGCAGCGCTCGCCGTCGGCCTTTCGATTCTCGTGATGCAGTATCTGCGCTGCGTGCATCCACCCGGTGGTGCAACTGCACTGGTGGCGGTGATCGGCGGTGCGCGCATCGAGGCGCTGGGCTTTTCCTATCTGCTCGATCCGGTTGCCCTCAACGTCGTATCGATGCTGTTGGCGGCGCTGCTTTTCAACAATCTCTTCCGCTGGCGGCGCTATCCCTCGTGGCTCGCCAAACACAATCAACCGCAGGCAGTGGCGCAGGCCGAACGTCGTCTGGAACTGACGCAGGAAGATTTCGAAGCGGCGATGCACAAGTTGAATACCTTCGTCGACATCAGCACGGAAGAGCTCATCGAACTCGTGGATCTCGCACGGCAACATGCCGAGGAATCGCGTCCGCATCCTTCCGTCATCGAAGCGGGCCGTTGCTACAGCAATGGTCGTCTCGGTCGGCATTGGGCGGTGCGACAGGTGATCGACGTGGAAGCACCGGGCCGCAAGGGAACGCAGCGTCTCATCTACAAGGTCATGGCGGGTGAGGGTGCCTGGCAGACCGGCATCTGCAGCAGTGCGGAATTCCAGCAGTGGGCGCGTTTCGAAGTCTGCTGTGAGAACGGCCGTTGGGTACGTGTGCAGTCGGAACAAAGTGCCGACGACAAGGTGGCCTGAACTCAGTTGTCGATCATCGCCTGGATCTGCGCAGCGAGGCGGGAACGCGGAGGAATGCGCTCGGGATTGATGTTCTTCATGATCGCCACGCCCAACAGAAAGGATGCCAGCATCCAGGCGCGCTCCTTCGCTCTGGGACCGCCGAGCCAGCCGCTCACGGGCTCGATGAAATGCGATTCGATGTGTTCATGGGCCATGGCGCTCGCTTCCGGGGAACTCATCGCCCCGACCACGAGACCGAGGAAGGTCAGCTTGCGCGGCTGATCAGCGGCGGCGGCCTCGAGTATGGCGCGCGCCACGCGCTCACCACAGGTAGCGCGATCGCCGGCCAGAAAGGTCTCCATCGGGCTCTTGCTGGCGGCTGCCAGTACTTCCGCGAAAAGCTGCCGTTTGGAGCCGAAGTAGCGGTTGATCAGCGCTGGGTCGATGCCGGCATCGGTGGCGATCGCGCGCAGGCCGGTGTTGTCGTAACCGTCCTTGAGGAAGTGCTGGCGTGCTGCTAGCAGAATCGCTTCGCGTGTGGCGCTGGCGTTGCGGCTACGGGGTTCTTCGCTCATGTGTGTGCAAATTTTGTGAATTGTTTGGGAAAGCGACGAAGCGCTTGATTGACACAGCCTACCACCGAAGTGTCAAATAAGTCACCACCTGTTGACTTATTCTTGACTGTCCAGTTCTGCAGGGGCAGTTAGAGCAGCAGTATCAACCGCAGGAGTATCCATGTCCCCCTTCCGCCCGTATGCAGCTTTGTTTGCGTTAGCTTCACTCGTCCTTGCATCCTGCAGCGAGGCCCCTCCGCCGCCCGCTGCCTCCGCACCGCAAGTCAGCGTGGCCAACCCGCTCAAGCGCAACATCAGCGATTGGGACGGCTTCGTCGGCCAGTTCGAAGCGGTCGAGCGTGTCGAGATTCGCCCGCGTGTGAGCGGCTATCTCGTGGAAATCGCCTTCGAGGATGGTGCACAGGTAGAGAAGGGCGATCTGCTGTTTCGCATCGACCCACGTCCCTTCGAGGCAGCGCTGGATCAGGCCAAGGGTCAGGTGAAGGCGGTCGAGACGCGTCTTGAAAATGCCCGCACCGAACTCGAGCGCGCCAAGGACCTGCTGCCGCTGCAGGCCGTGAGCCAGGAAGAATTCGATCGCCTCAACGCCACGGTGCTGAGCGCGCAGAGCGAACTGCAGGCAGCGCGCGCCGCGATGCGCGCCGCCGAGCTCGACGTCGAATTCACCAAGGTCACTGCGCCGATCTCCGGTCGTCTTTCCTATAGCCGCGTCGACGTCGGCAACATCGTCAAGGCCGATGAAACCGTGCTGACCACCGTGGTTTCCATCGATCCGATGCAGTTCACCTTCCAGGGTTCCGAAGCCATGCTGCTGCGCTACAAGCGCAACAATCCGCACGGACTTGCCGGTGCGCCCGTGCGCATCCGTCTGCAGGATGAGCGCGACTACAACTGGGAGGGCCGTCTCGAATTCTTCGACAACGCCATCGACACCAACTCCGGCACCATCCGTGGCCGTGCCCTGGTGAGCAACCCCGATGGCTTCCTGCTGCCCGGCATGTTCGGCCACCTGCAGCTGCAGGCCGCAGCTTCCTACGAAGGCATCCTATTGCCCGACTCCGCCATCTCCACGCGTGGTGCGCAACGTATCGTGTTGGTCGTGGATGACAACAACGTGGTGAGTGCGAAACAGGTGGAATTGGGCCCGCTCAACGAGGGCCTGCGCGTGATCCGTTCGGGTCTGACCGGCAACGAGCGCGTCATCATCAGTGGTCTGCAGCGTGCCTTCCCAGGCAGCACCGTGGAGCCGATGCCGACGACCATCCAGGCTCCCTGAGAACCTCACGTTCGCCAACGTCGCAGTAGCAGCATCCACAGGATTCATCCATGCGCTTGACACATTTCTTCGTCGAACGCCCCATCTTCGCCACCGTGATCGCGATCGTGATCACGCTGGTGGGGGCTTTCTCCTATCCGCTCCTTCCCGTTTCCCAGTTCCCGCAGATCGCACCGCCGTCGATCAACGTCAGCGTTTCCTACCCCGGTGCTTCGGCAGAGGTGATTTCCGAAACCGTACTGGCGCCGCTCGAGCAGCAGATCAACGGTGTGGAGAACATGATCTACATGACCTCCACCGCGGTGGTGCAAGGTCAATCGTCGATCTCCGTGTTCTTCGAACAGGGCACCGACCTCGACACCGCCCAGGTACTCGTGCAGAACCGCGTGGCCGTGGCCGAACCGCGCCTGCCCGAGCAGGTGCGCAACCTCGGCGTACTCGTATCGAAACAGGCGCCGGGCTTCCTCACGCTGCTCACCATGAGCACGTCCGATCCCGAAATCGACATCGAATACCTCGGCAACTGGGCCGCCACCACGGTGCGCGACCGTCTGCTGCGTATCGAAGGCGTGAGCGACGTGCGCGTATTCGGTGGCGGTGACTATGCGATGCGCGTGTGGATCGATCCCGATCGCGCCGCGCTGCGCAACGTCACCGCCAGCGAGATCGTTGCGGCATTGCGCAATCAGAACCTGCAGGTTGCCGCAGGTGCCATCGGTCAGCGCCCGATTCCCAATGGACGTGCCGACTTCCAGTTGCCGATCCAGGTGCAGGGCCGTCTGAGCGATCCCGAAGAATTCGAGAACGTGATCCTGAAGGTCAGCAGCGAAGGCGCCATCACGCGCCTGCGCGATGTGGCGCGGGTCGAGATCGCACGTCAGGACTACACGGTGAATGCCTTCTCCGGTGACCTGCCCACCATCGGCATGGCCATCATTCCGCAGCCGGGCACCAACGAGCTCGCCGCCGCGCAGGCCGTGCTCGCCGAGATGGATGCGATGCGGGACACCATCTTCCCGCCAGGCGTCACCTACAGCGTGCCCTACAACCCGAGCCAGTTCGTGGCCACCTCGATCGACGCGGTGGAACAGACGCTGTACGAAGCGATGATCCTCGTGGTCGTGGTGATCGTGGTGTTCCTGCAGACCTGGCGCGCCGCCATCATCCCGATCGCCATCATTCCGGTGGCGCTGGTCGGCACCATGGCGGTGCTGCTGACGCTGGGCTACACGCTCAACACGCTTGCGATGTTCGCACTCGTGCTCTCGGTGGGCATCGTGGTGGATGACGCGATCGTGGTGGTGGAAAACGTCGAACGCAACATGCGTCTCGGCATGAGTCCGAAGGAAGCCGCGCATCGCACGATGGATGAAGTGGCCGGTGCCCTGATCGCGATCGGTCTGGTGCTGTTGTCGGTATTCGTACCGACCGCCTTCATCTCCGGTATTCCGGGTCTCTTCTATCGCCAGTTCGCCGTGACCATCTCCGGCACCGCCGTGATCTCGCTGCTCATGTCGCTGACGTTGACGCCGGCGCTCGCTGCAGTGCTGCTGCGTCCGCATGGTGAAGGCGATGAGATTGCGCACGCGCCGGCCTGGTTGCGTCCGCTCAAGCGCGCAGGTCATGCCTTCAACCATGCCTTCGATCGTCTCGAGAACGCCTACGGTCGTCTGACCTCGAAGACCGTGCGCCGCGTCGCCGCGATGCTGCTGCTCTACGGTGGCCTGCTGGGTCTGACCGTGTGGCGCTTCAATGCCACGCCGGGTGGCTTCATTCCGGAACAGGATCAGGGCGCTCTCATCGGCGTGATCACGCTGCCGCCGGGTTCGGCCGGTGTGCGCACGGACGCGGTGATGCGTGAAGCGATGGAGATCGCGCAGCAGACCGATGGCGTCGCCGAAGTGGTGGCCTTCTCCGGTTTCAACGCGGCGAGCTCCTCGCAGGAATCGAACAGTGGTGCGCTCTTCATGCGTCTGACCGATCAGATCGAACGCACCGAGCGCGGTCTTACTGCCGTTGCACTCGCGCAACAGTTGATGGGCAAGCTCAGCGTGATCCAGGGCGCCAGCATCATCATCATTCCGCCGCCGACCGTACAGGGTATGGGCAACGGTGGTGGCTGGCGCATGATGATCCAGGACACGACCGGTGCCGGTTATCAGGCGCTCGAAGATGCGTCCAATGCGCTCGTCGCTGCGTCGCGCAACGTGCCCGAGGTGGCCAGCGTGTTCAATCAGTTCAACACCGGCGCACCGCGTCTGTTCGGTGATCTCGACCGCGACAAGGCCCAGCTGCTCGGTGTGCAGCCGCGCGACGTGTTCGACACGATGAACATCTATCTCGGTTCGCTCTACGTGAACGACCTCAACCTGTTCGGTCGCACCTATCAGGTGATCGCGCAGGCCGAGACCGATTTCCGTGACGATCGCGACGACATCCTCAACCTGCGCGTGCGTTCGGCCACCGGTGAGATGGTGCCGCTGTCGGCAGTGGTCGATTTGAAAGAAGACTCCGGCCCGACCCGCGTGCTGCGTCACAACCTGTTTCCGACCGCCGACGTGCGTGGTCAGCCGGCGCCGGGCTATTCCTCGATCCAGGCACTGGAAGCGATGGAAAAACTCGCTGCCGAAGTGCTGCCGCAGGGCATGACCTTCGAATGGACCGACATCGCCTATCAGGAAAAACTCGCGGGCGACACCGGCATGTTGGTGTTCCTCCTCGCCGTGGTGTTCGTGTTCCTGGTGCTCGCGGCGCAGTACGAAGCCTTCATGCTGCCGCTGTCGGTGATCCTGATCGTGCCGATGTGTCTCTTCGCCGCGATTCTCGGTGTGAACCTGCGCAGCATGGACAACAACATCCTCACGCAGGTGGGCCTGGTGGTGCTGATCGCCCTCGCAGCCAAGAACGCCATCCTCATCGTCGAGTTCGCACGTCAGTACGAAGAGCGTGACGGCATGAGCCGCTTCGATGCCGCCATCGCCGCTGCTCGTACTCGTCTGCGTCCGATCTTGATGACCTCGTTCGCCTTCATCCTCGGTGTACTGCCGCTGGCGATCGCCGAAGGTCCCGGCAACGAAATGCGTCAGGCGCTCGGTACCGCCGTGTTCTTCGGCATGTTGGGCGTGACCTTCTTCGGTCTCGTGTTCACGCCCGTGTTCTATGTGTTCTGTCGTGGTCTGGTGGCACGTCGTCACGAAGAAGCACCGCGACCGCTGGTAGTACCGGAAGGAGAACAGCGATGAGCGCAGGAGTAACCATGAAAGGCCTCGAGATGTTCACGAAAGGCAAACTTTGCAGTGCGATGCTGAGCGCATTGCTGCTCGCCGGCTGCGCGGTGGGACCGGACTACGAGTCCGTGTTGCCGGGCGTGGCGGGGCAGGGCGGCTTCGTGACGCAGGACGAACTGCTCGATACGCAAGCGACCCTGCCGGCCGATTGGTGGCGTTTGTACGAAGACGAAGCGCTCAACACCATCGTCGAAGAAGCGCTTGCCGCCAACACCAACCTGCGTGTGGCTGCTGCCAACCTCGAACGCTTGGAAGCGCTGTGGCGCGAAAGCCGCACGCAACACCTGCCGTCGACCACGGTGAATGCAACCGACACCTACAGTCGGCAGAACTTCTTCTTCAGCGATGCGCCGCTGTCGGTGCAGAACCATGTGTACAACGCCAGCCTGAACATCGCCTATCAGGTGGATCTGTTCGGACGCGTGCGTCGCACCGTCGAAGCGGCGCGCGCCGATACCGATGCGATGCGCGCGGCCTATGAAGCAACGCGTATCACGGTGGTCGCTGCCACGGTACGCACTTATGCCGCGGCCTGTCACGCCAATGAGCAGCTGCGCGTGGCGGAGGAGAATCTGCGTTTACAGAACGAAAGGTTGGATTTGACGCAACGTCTGGTCGCTGCCGGACGTGGTACGGCGATGGAGGTATCGACGATCGCTGCACAGGCCGCGCAGACCCGTGCCCTATTGCCGCAGCTGCGCTCCGCGCGCCAGGCAGCGCTGTTCCAGTTGGCGGCGCTTCTGGGGCGTACGCCGGATCAGGTGCCGGCCGTCGCCGCCGATTGCGCCACACCGCCGCGTTTGACGCAGCTCCTGCCGGTGGGGGATGGCGCCAAACTGCTGCGGCGTCGTCCGGATGTATTGCAGGCCGAACGACAGCTTGCTGCGGCGACCGCGCGCGTGGGGGTGGTGACGGCAGATCTCTATCCGACGGTGAACCTCACGGGCAGCATCGGTTCTTCGGCGCAGTCGAGTGCAGACCTCTTCACCAGCTCCACCGAAATTTGGAACTACGGCCCGTCGATCAGCTGGGCCTTCCCCAACATCACCGGCACCTTGGCGCGCATTCGGCAGGCGGAAGCCTCGGTCGATGCCGCGCTCGCCAACTTCGATGGCGCCTGGCTGAACGCTTTGCGCGAAACCGAAACGGCGTTGTCGAGTTATCTGAACGCGCTGCAACGCCGTGCGGCGCTCGAGGAAGCGAACGAGCACAGCGCCGAAGCGGCGCGTCTTGCGCAGCTTCGCTTCGAAGCCGGACAGCTCAGTTACCTGGATGTGTTGCAGGCAGAACTCACCGCCACCACGGCGCGTGTGAATCTGGCGGCGGCGGAAGCGGAAACCACGGCACTGCAGGTGGACCTCTTCCTCGCACTCGGCGGCGGTTGGTCCTTGCCGGAGTGAATCAGGCGGCGGGCAACGGCTGCATGCGCTGATGCTGTTGCCCGCCGCTGTTCGAGCTGGGCCAGGCGGCCATGACGTTGTTGCGGCCGGCCTGTTTGGCGGCATAGAGCATGGCATCGGCGCGGGCGATCAGCGCATCGGCGTTGTCGCCATCTTCCGGGAACGTGGCGACGCCATAGCTGGAAGTCAGGATGTTTTCGTTGCCACGGGCGATGGCTTGTTTCTCGATGCGACGACGCAGACGCTCCGCGGTCTTCATCGCACCTTCCTTGTCCGTGCCGGGCAACACCACCAGGAATTCTTCCCCACCATAACGAGCCAGGAGATCGGAGGCACGCAGTTCCTGACGCGTGATCTCGGCCACCATCTGCAGCGCGCTATCGCCGTACTGATGACCCAGGCGGTCATTCAATTCCTTGAAGTGATCCAGGTCGAAGAGCAACACGGAGAGTGTCTGTTTTTCGCGTTGTGCGCGTGTGAGTTCCACGTCGAGCGATTCATCCAGCGCGAGGCGGTTGAGCGTACCCGTGAGTGAATCGGTGCGCGCCTGGATTTCGAGCTCGAGCGCGAGATGCGCCGCCACGATCCAGAGGCACCCGAACGACGAGATGATCAGAAGCAGCAGCAGCGTCAGATAGGCGAGTGCCTGCACGGGCCCGCCTTGCATCAGGTCTTCGGGTGGGAACCAGTAGGAGTAGATGACCCGCACCACCGCACCGACGATGAGAATGATGAAGCCGGAGGCGGTGAACCAATAGGGCAGACGCACTCTTTGCGGCACGTTCACCACCAGCAGCTGCACGGTGAGGAGCGTGGGAATCATGTTCACCACCGCCGATACGATGATGCGCGCCGCGACATTGGGATCGGCGTAGGTGTAATGGATCAGCAGCGGTGTCTTGATGATCAGGAGCAGTGGCAACATCCACCAGTAGCGCCAGTCGTGGCCGCGTAGTCGTGAGACTCCTTCGTGAAAGAAGCAGATGGCCACCAGCAAGAGGTCGTTGGCGACCACGATGGAAAGGGAGTCGGGAATGTAGTCGCGCAGAGCGGTGAGCAGAAAGGCGAGCGCAGCGGTGGCATTGGCGGCGGCCCACCAGTAAAGACCACGCACCCGCCGTTGTCCGCGCTGCCACAGGCAGAGTCCCACGGCGAAAACCAGGGCAAAGAGCAGCAGGTTGAAGATGAGAGTGCGGATGTCGAGGTGCATGACGTTGGATGATAGCGTTGTGCTGTCATCCTCTGGAAGAAAGGATTAATACTTTTGGGTGGATATTTGATCGGGCGCTAAACGGCTGTTTGTTAAACGCACGTTAGAGCTTTGGGCGCGGAGAGCACGCGCTGTATCGCGGAGGAGGCCCGCGTTCGCAGGTTGGCAGTGAGCCAGCGAACCCCAATGCCGGATGCATTGGTCTGCGTTGGTTATCGGGCGCGTTGGTTTCTTTGCAAGCTGCGCGCTCGCGACCGCACTCACTCTTCGCAGTGTCAGGTTGCTACCTGCGAGTCTGTTGTGTCCGTCTGGCGGCAACGACGCCACTGGCAACTCCATCGACACCGCATCTTCACGGCGCTCACGCCGGCTCATCTGTCGCGATGGGGGGAAGATCAGGGAGGCCGTACTCGATACGGGTTCTTGCGGTAGGGCAACGGTAACCACGCCCGTGGGAGCTCGACCTGGTTTGGCGCATCCAGCCCCCACGAGGCTTGATCCGGGCCGGAGGGGGCGGGTACTTTAGGCCGGCTCGTGTCCACGGGGCCGTATAAAAAGAAGAACAGAGGGGATATCGATGCAGGTCTTACGAGCCGTATTGGTAGGTGCGCTGGTCTGGAGTGGTTCGACGCTGGCAGCGGATGCTCCCGCCATCCCCGTGCTTCCCTTGCCCGAAGGCCCTCTTTATTACGACACCGCCGAAGGTTTCCCGATCAGGGTGAACATCCTGGCGCGTGGTCTCAAACATCCCTGGAGCCTCGCCTTCCTGCCGGACGGCAGCATCCTGGTAACCGAGAAGGACGCAGGTGTCATCCGCCGCATTCAGAACGATCAGTTGTTGCCGGAGCCGGTGCAGGGGGCGCCAGAGGTCGTGGTGGCGCGCTTTTCCGGCCTGCTCGACATTGCCCTGCATCCGAACTTCGCGAACGAGCCCTACATCTATCTGAGCTACAACAAGCCGCTGCCGGAAGGTAAGACGGCCGTGGCCTACGCACGCGGCCGTTGGGACGGGCAGAACCTGCTCGACACGCAGGACATTTTCATCGCCGACATCGGCACCGCCTCAGGGTCGCGCATCCTCTTCGGTCCGGACGGCATGCTCTACGCCGGACTCTACGTGGACGTGGTGCAGGAGCGCTCGTTCGCGCCGGAGTCGCTCAAGGGCAAGTTGATTCGCCTGACACCCGAGGGCGGGGTTCCCGCCGACAATCCCTTCATCGGCAAGGAAGGATTCCGCCCCGAGATCTTCACCTACGGTCACCGCACGATCACCGGCCTGACGATCCACCCCACCCGCAACGAGATCTGGGCCACGGAGATGGGGCCGAACGGTGGGGATGAAGTGAACCGGATCGAGGCCGGCAACAACTATGGTTGGCCGCTGGCGAGTCTGGGGCGAACCTATGATGGCCCCTGGCAGAGCGAGAAATTTCAGCTCGACGGTGCGGTCGATCCCGTGGCCTTCTGGATGCCGTCGATCTCCGTATCCGGCATCGCTTTCTACGACGGCGCGGCCTTTCCCGAGTGGAAGGGCGATCTCTTCGTGGGCGGCATGAAGTACGGCGAGATCAACGGCACCGGCCAACTGCAACGAATCCGCTTCAACGAGAACATGGAAGAGCTGCGCCGTGAGGCGTTGCTCGTCGATCTGCGGCAGCGCATCCGCGACGTCAAACAGGGGCCCGATGGTTATCTGTATCTACTGACGGACGAGGACGACGGCGCGGTACTGCGCATCGAGCCTGCGCGCTGAGCACCACGAATCACGGCAGCAACATCGGTAAGGAAACTGCATCATGAGTAATTCCGGCAAGAAGGTCATTCTCATCACCGGAGCCACCGACGGACTCGGCAAGGCCATCGCGGAGCGTCTGGTCGCAAGAGGGTGGCGCGTGTTATTGCATGGCCGCAACGCGGCTAAGGGCGGGGCCCTGTGCGAGGCCTTGCGCGAGCGCACGGGCAATCACGACGTGCATTACTTCAATGCCGACCTCAGCAGCCTCAAGGACACGAAGGATTTCGCCGCGGCCGTGCTCGATGCGGAGCCGCGTCTGGACGTATTGGTCAATAACGCCGGCATCGGTCCCATCTCCGCCGACGCGCCACGGCGGGAGAGCAAGGATGGGCACGAGTTGTTCTTCGCCGTGAACTATCTCGCTGGCTACCTGCTGACGCGCGAGCTGTTGCCGCTACTGCATCGCTCCGCTCCGGCGCGCATCATCAACGTTGCTTCCATCGGTCAACAGACCATCGACTTCGATGACGTGATGTTGACCCAGGACTACGACGACATGCGTGCCTATCGCCAGAGCAAGCTGGCGCAAATTCTTTTCACCTTCGATCTCGCCGAGGAATTGCAGGGCAGCGGTGTCACCGTGAACTGTCTGCACCCGGCCACCTTGATGCCGACGCAGATGGTGAACGAGTCGCAGTGTTTCCCCGGGCCGGTGTCGACCTTGGAGCAGGGCGTCGAGGCGCTCGATCAGCTCGTGAGCTCGCAGGCCTTGAGTGCAGTCAACGGGGCCTACTACGACGGCAAACAGCAGGGCCGAGCCAACGATCAGGCCTATGATCGTCAGGCGCGGCTGCGCTTGCGCAACTTGAGCAATGCCTTGATCGCGGATGTGTGAAGTTGCCGCAGTCTTTCACTTACCAAAACGACACGAGAAGGGGAAAGCAATGAATCGATTCGAGCTGGCGGTGTACCACTGCATGGATCCGGTGGAAAAGTTGTTGCAGAGCACGACGAATCCTCTGCATCGCGCGATGCTGCAGAATTTCCGACGTCACGTGCATCTCGAGGGCTCGGGTCAGTTCGACAAGATCGTGGCCGAAGACATGATGGTCGATCATCCGGTCTATCGCGTGTCCTGGGGTGACAATCCGGTAGTGGTCGAAGGCAAGGATGCGGTGGTGGGTTTCTACAGCAGCGTGGGCGCACAGGTGTTGTGGAATTCCGACGACTACATCGCGGTGAACGATTGGGGCATCGCGGATGAATTGACCTTCAATCAGTTGCTCAAGGGCAGCGATCTCATCCGCATGGGCTACAAGGCGGACAACCCCGATGGCTACTATCACCTGCAGAGCCGCCAGGCCTTCATCTGGCCCTACGATGAGCGCGCGCGTCTGCGCGGCGAGAATCTCTACGAAGACAAGACCAGCGTGAAGATCACACCGGTGGATGCGTCCGAAGTGATCACGCCCGAGCAGGTGGCGCAGATCCATCGCGATCATCTCGCGCGTCTCGAGCGGGAGCTGGGGCCCAACTACTGGGT
>CALEJT010000020.1 GCA_937898685.1 uncultured Gammaproteobacteria bacterium
CGCAAGATCAAGGACACCACCTCAGGTTTTGAAAGGACTCGCGCCTCACGTTGGGCAAGGCGCGTTTGCGGAAAGCAGACACGGCGGTGCGGCTAGTCACACGCCTTCTGCCACCAGGCGATCCGTGTCTGCGGGGAGTCTGCGGAAACCCTTATACGCTGCCAGTGCCAGGCCCAGCGCGATGCCGAGCAGCACCAGACTTACCGGCAAACCAGCAGGCGAGATGGCGGCGCTGCCGAACTTCAACACATAGGCGCTCACCAGAATCAAAAGCGCGATGGCAGTGGCCGCCTGTAGGCTGCGTTTATAGAAGTCTTCGTTGCGCACGAACACACCCGCGCTGGCAGTCGCGAGCATGCCGATCCAGAACACACCGATCGAAGGCAGGTGCAGGATGGCCTGCGTGAAGCTGGCCACGGCCAGCGCCAGCGGCATGCCCCACACGATGCCCGGCCAGATCACATTGAGCGCATCGCGGTATTTGCGTTTTTCCAGCCAGATGTTGATACCGGTGGCGGATACCACCGTCAGCGCCAGTCCCAACACCGTGTAGAACAGTTTGGTGAGAAAACCACCGAAGTGGCCGAAGTGAATGCGATAGACGGAGTACAGCACCTGCCGTGCGCCACCTTCGGTGTAGCCGACCGGGCCCAGCAAGTTACCCGCACTGTCGAAGCGGTAGGTTTCCGACCAGGCGAGAATGCCTGGCTTCTGCACGTAGAGTTCCATGAAGCGGCTGTCGCTCTCGGCGTTGTGCACGATCAGATACAGCAGCTGTCCCTCTGGCTCGAGTTCCCGAACCTGCTCCACTGCACGCGCAACCCCATAGACCGGCGCCTGGTTCGTCAATTGGGGTTCCGGCGGAAACACTTCTTCATACAAGGATTGCGTAGTTGCCCCTTCGATCGAGGCTGCGAACACTGCGGCGACCAATAGTGCCAGGCCATAGTAGGCGCCGGTTATCGCGATCATCAGATGGAACGGCGAGCCCCACACGCTCAAGCGGTTGTGCAGATCCACCTGCCCCAGGCGTCCCACCATGCCCGAACGCAACTTGAAGGCATCCTTGATGATCGACGGATGCGCCAGAAAGCCACTGATGATGAGCGCGCACAGAATGGCACCGGTGGCGCTGACGATGACGGCGCCGATGGTTACCGGTAAATGCAGATACACGTGCAAACCGGTCAACAACTCCGACACTTCGTCGTGCGCGCGCTCGCCGATGCTGCCGTCGCGATTGAGATAGAAGCCTTCGTCATCGCTCGACAGCTTGACCCGCGGCAGCGTGTCATTCGGAAACACCAGGTACATGTGCTCGGTCATCACCGTTTCGCTCGCGGACATGTAGCGGTTGAAACTGTCCTCCAGCACCTTTGGGTCGAAGTCCAAGTACTCCTGCGCCACCGGCTGTTCCCAGCGTTCGATCTCTTCGTAGAAAACGGTAAGCGTGCCGCTGAGGCAGATGATGTACATCAACCCACCGACCATGAGCCCCAGCCATGAATGACTGGACAGCGAACTTTTGACGAGCCGGGGTGTGAAAATTTTCATAGTCAAACGAACAGTATCGAGGCGGCGATGAGGCACAGCACGCCACTGACCAAGGCCGGTTTACGCAGCGAGCTCTGCGCGCAAACCCACGCGCCGAGTGCGCCCCAGAGAATCGGATAGAGCACCATCGCGACCAGGAATCTGGTCGGCATGCTCCACGGCAAATGGCGCACGACGGCAACACTCAGCAGCATCGTTATCGCGCCCAGCGCCGGAACCGACAGTAGGAACAGCAGGAACTGTTTCGAGATCTCACGCGGCTTGGGCCAATGCAGGCGCCGGTAGGGACGCGCGAGCGATTGGTTGTCCTGCGGGCGCCCTTCCGCCATGGCTGCCACTGCCACCCACGCCAGACAGATGAACACCATGAAGGCGTACGTAACGCCGATCTCTGGTCCCAATGCCCAGGACCAGAGGAAAGCGGAACCAAAGGCAGCCAACCAACCCAAGGCCGCCAGCGCCGCCAGTCCGCGCCGCCAGCTGATGAAGATCAGGTTCGCAGCGATGAGCGATACGGCACAAGCAATCGATATTGCAAGCATGCTTGGTTACTCGCGTGGTTGTGGATGCTCAGTATTTCCAATTGATCGACAGGCTGTAGTCCAGCGGCGCGGCATAGTAGGCCTGTTCGTATTTCACCGAGCTGAAATATTTTTCGTCCGTCAGGTTGTCTGCATTGAGGCTGAGGGTGAGCGAGTCGGTGAGCGCATAACGCGCATAGGCACCGACCACTGCGTAACCGTCCTGCCGGATGCGACCCAAGGCAGAATCGAAGTAAGTGTCGTCCTGCCAGCGAGTGGAAACACCCAGCGACAACCTAGGGTGCGCGGTCGGTGCCCACGATGCCAACAGTTTGAATGAATTACGCGGCACGAAGGTGCGCGCCTCGTCGCCGTTGGGATCCTGGATTTTCAGGTGCGTGAAACCGGCCTGCACCGTTACTTCGTCACCGAGGGAGCCCGCCACTTCCAACTCGATACCATCGGACTTGACGTCGATGCCGCGATAGATCGCCAGCGAGAAGTCCTCGGTGTATCGAACGAATTCCTGCAGGTTTTCCTGTTCACTTCTGAACACCGCCACACTGGCCAAGAGGTCCCCATTGAACTGCTTCTTCAGGCCGAATTCATAGCTCTTGCCTGCGGCCGAACCGAGCGGCTGGGCGTTTTCGTCGAGATAGAACTGCGGTTGATAGATGTCGCTGTAACTGCCGTAGACGTTGAGTCCATCCAGCACTTCCCAGGTAAAGCCCACATAGGGACTGCCACCATCTTCATCGGAATCGGTCGAGACGCCCCAGCTGATGCCTTCGTTCTCGTAGTCGACCTTGCTCGCGCCGAGAATGAGGTTGAAGTCATCGGTGAGCGACAACAACAGAGAGCCGTAGAGACGATTCAAGCTCATGTCGTCCCATGCCGCCTCGTACGAGTCGCCCCAGGTTGGACGTGGTACTTCGTTGCCGCGCCAACCCGGATAAGGAGGCATCACGTCGAAACCACTCAGCGCAGCAAAATCCTGCGTGCTCGCCTCTTTGGTCGCGAGGTTCAACCCGATGTTGAATTGATGCTCGCGACCCCAGGCGGTGAAGGTGCTTTTCAGCACGGTATCCCACACCAGTGTGTCTTGCGTGCCGTCGTACTTCGCAGGGTAGCCGAACAGACCCAGGCCCGTGGCCTGATCCAGGCCTTCCGCACCCGTGTAGGTGTAGAAAAGTTCCGAGTTTTCCCGATATTCCGTGTAAGTGACCATGCTGGTCAGCTCGACGTTGTCGGACAGCTGCCAGCCGAGCTCGGCAAACACCGAGTCGGACAAGGTGTTCCAATACGTCCACTCCATGGATGGTGTAGTCGACACGTCGAAGTCGGCCTGTACGCCGTTGCCGTACATCACGGGCGAGGCACCCCACATCGGGCTGTCGCTATCGTTGTCCTGACGCGTATAACCCAGCGCCAAGGTCATCGAATCACCGATCTGACCGTCGACCACCAGCGAACCCACGATGCGCTCGTTGGCGTAGAGATTGAGCCAGCTTTCCTTGTCCTGATAAACGCCGACGAAACGCGCGGCCCAGCGGCCCGATTGCGTCAGTGGCGTGGAGATGTCGGTGACGACGCGTTTGTTGTTCCAGCGTCCCAGCATCAGCGTGGTGTCCATGGCGCGCTCGTTGCCAGGACGTTTACGCACGTAGTTCACCGTGCCTGAAGGGTTGCCGAGTCCTGTGATCAAACCGTTGGAGCCACGCAGTACTTCGACGCGTTCATAGATGGCGGTGTCGAGGTCGCCCACGATCAGCGAGCCGAAGGGTATGCCGATGCCGTCGACGTGCATGCTCGTGATGTCGAAGCCGCGTGCGTTGTAGGTGGTGCGGTCGGTCTCGGTGGCATCGACGTTGACGCCAGTGGTCATCTTCAACATCGAGTTGATGTCGACCAGGCGGAAGTTGGCGATGGCTTCGGCATCGAGCACGGTGAGCGATTGCGGCGTGTCGTAGATGCTCAGGTCGAGACCGGTGGCGCCACGGCTGTCGCGGTCGGCGCGCACCGCCTTGATCAGTACCTCTTCAATGGTGCCGCCCGGTCTGGCATCGGCCGCGAGGACCACCGACGGAATTGCCAATGCAAGTCCGCAATTCATTGCCAGGACGGCGCTGGACTTGAGCTTGGTCATTGCGTGCTCCCTTCTGTCTATCAAGTGATGAGTTCGGCGAAGGCCGCACTATACCCAACCAAGACACAAATTTAAATGCTAATGATTCTCATTGCTATTATTGATCAATGCGGAGCCCGTCCATCCCGGTCTGTTCCGGACTGCTCATGGTGGGCTTTAAAACAGGGTGGGTGCCGATCCCCGACGACTCTCGGGGGTGAGCTTCGGTAGGGGTAGCCGCATCCAGAACCGGCAGAACCGGGACACTCACTCCCCAAAAGGAAAGCAGAGCCG
>CALEJT010000021.1 GCA_937898685.1 uncultured Gammaproteobacteria bacterium
GTGAAGAAGCGTGGCGTTTGGCCGTCGCCGGTGAGACCGAGGCCGAGCAGGTCGTGATAGAAGTGGATCATGCGCACGAGATCGCCGCTGGTGCGACCGAGATGGCCCGGTCGCAATACATCGCCCGCGGGCGCGGCACCAATGGGCGGTGTGTTGGAGTCGGCGGTCGGCGCCGCGGCGTTGTCTTCGCCCGCGCAACCATGAAGCAGAGCACTCGATGCCAGTGCCAGGACTACAGCCAAGCGTTTAATGCTGTGAGCCATGCTTTCCCTCCAGTCGTTGGCGGTGTGAAGCACCGCTCTTGTTTGCTTTTATTTTTGATCAAACCGTTAGGCACGGTGAGGCGCCAAGGGTAGAGGGTAGCTCTCGGGCATTCAAGGTCCCGGGTTGACCGTAAATCCTGCAGCAATAAAAAAGGGCCGGTCGCGCTGGAGCCGGCCCAAGAGGGGATCGAGCGGGGATCAGGGCTGCTTACTGAAGGTAAAGCGTGCGGATGCGGTTCAGTTGTTCGTCGCTGATGCCGACTTCCTGCGTCAGAAAAGCTTCCACCGAGCCATAGTCGTTTTCGATCTTGCGCAATGCGAATTCGAGATAGGGCGTGCCATCAGCAGTGACCAGCGGTGTGGCGTGTGTTCTTTCCGCTTGTTCATAACGGCTCATCAGCGCAGCAAAGGCGTTGGTTTGAGCATGTGCTGCAATGTCGACGTTGCCGCGTTCGATCACCGGACGACGGAAATCAGTAGAGAGCAGGTAGTCCTCGATCACCAGCTGACGGGGTACACCCAGCACACTCAAGAGCAATGCACTAGTGATGCCGGTGCGATCCTGCCCGGCGGAACAGTTGACCATGATCGGCGCCTTGCCATCGGCGAGCAGTGTGAAGTACTGCTTCAGTTGTGGCTTCAGGGATTGCGCCATGTCGGGATAGAACTTGGCCACATCCGAGCTTTGCAGATCCTGCCCATCACGATTGGAGAGCAGGTCGACGATGCTGTAGTCGTGCTTGTAGTAATCGATGCCAGCGTTAGTGGCCCAGCGATTCGGAAACAGTTCGATCTCTTCACTGGAGCGCAGGTCCATCACGCTTTCAAAGCCGAATTGCGAGAGATAAGCCTCGTCTTCTGCCGTAAGCGACGCGGGTGCACCGGAGCGAAACAGAAGACCACGCTTCACTGTCTTGCCGCTCTCGGTTGGGTAACCGCCCATGTCGCGAAAGTTGGAGCCACCTTCGAGTGGCAGCAGCCGGCGATAGTCTGCGAGCACACCATTCTTCGCTTGGAGTGCGCTGGCACTGGCGATGTCGGCATTCGCCGTGGAAATGACACTGGTGCTGCTGAGGACGATCAGTAACGCGGATGCGGTAAGCGATGTTTTCATGTGAGTTCCTCTGATCAGTAGTTGAGTCGCAAGCCAACGAGCCAGTAGCGTCCGTAGCTTTCCGATTGATTGATGGTGCCGTTGCCCGCGTACCGCACGTCGGTCTCATTGGTGAGGTTGTTGCCGTTGAGATACAGAGACACCGTCGCGCCGTTGAAGAAGTCGCGCGGCAAGGTGTAAAGCGCCGTGAAGTCCACGCGTTGCTGATCGCCCCAATATTCACTCGGGTCTTCGATCGGCGAGATCCACTCATCGCGGTACTGATAGTTCAGGCGCAGTGAGGCGCCGAATTTTTCGTAGTACACCGAGGCGTTGTAGATGAGGTCAGAGGTACCGGGCAGGTCATAGCGTTGGCCGTCGTTGCCGGTGAACTTGGTATCGAGCAGCGTGACGTTGGTGCTGAGTCCAAATCCATCCAAGGCATCGACCCAGTCGCCAGCGCCAGCAGTGAAGTTGAGTTCGAGGCCGCGCATTTCGCCGTCCTTGCCGTTCACGCTGCCGGTGTAGGTCCAGCGTTCACCAGCAGCGCTCGGCAGAAATACACCACCATCGATCTGCGTCGAGGCGGCGTAGATGACATTGTCGATCGCGCGGTAGAAGGCGCCTGCGGAAAGAATGCTGGCGGGGGCGAAGTACCATTCGAGCGAGGTGTCGAAGCCGTGTGACTTTTCGGGTTGCAGGGTGGGGTTGCCACCACGTACTTGCTTGTTGGCTACATCGATGCTCGCAGCGGCGCGCCATTCGTTATAGGTCGGCCGGCTCAAGCCCGTGCTGGCGGAGAGACGCCATTTCAGATCGTCGCGCAGATCCACATTCAAGTGTGCGCTTGGCAGGAAGTGGCTGAAGGTATCGCTCACCGTGACGGCCCCTTCCAGCGAGTTACCGCGTCCCGTGTAGTCCGTCCGCTCATAACGCGCGCCCACCACGAAGTTGCCCCAGTCGAAGGCGGTGGTGGTCATCGCGTAAACAGCGTCGATGTCTTCATCGATGGCAATGCGGTTCTCTGGCGCTACGTTTGGCGCATTCAAACCGCCAGCTTGCGCCCATGCCGCGCGTAGTCCGGCGTTGTCGTAGTAAGTGGCGCCGATGGTATTCATGGTGTTGCTGTACCAGGGGCGACCGGTGTCGAACGAGTTGATGTCGATGCCGCCAGGGAAAGCACCGATGGCAGAGGTGGTGACATAGCCCTGACCTTCGCGCACATCGAGCTGGCCGCCGAGTTCCAGCACAGCCGGCAGACCAAACCATTCGATGTCGCGCTGTGCATCCAGCTTGTACTTGTCCGTTTGCACATCAAGCGCCTGCAGGTAATGCAGGCCAATCGTGCTCGCGAAGTTGAGAGCGCTCAGCGGACGATCGAGACGCAGGATCGGGTCTTCGAGGTTCGCGATCTCATAGGACGCAAGTGCCTGTGCACCCATGCTGCGCGGGATCGGCAGCTCCATATCGAGCTCGGTCTCGGTGCGATTCAGTCGCGCCTGCACGCGCCAGTTGCCGAGCAGAAAATCTGCGCCGAGCGTGTTGGTGAACGTGGAGTTCTCATAGCGGCCGTCTTCCAGCATGCGCGACACGGTGACTTCGCGGTTGTCCGCGCGCAGCCCGCTCACAGGATTCTTGAAGTCGAAGACGAACTGGTTGCGCTGTTCTTCATCCACGAACTCGCTGTACAGCGTTTTCGCGAACAGCGCCTGTAACATGCCTTCGCCGCGATATTCGAGGTTGGCACCCCAGGCCTGATCCGAGCGGTCAACGAAGTAGCTGCGTGCATCCAGGGTGTTCAGGACCGGCGCGCCATTCGCATCAAGCTCGATGTCGTACTCGCGGTTGTCTGTGACCTGTTCGCGCTCATTCATCGAACCGAAGGCCAGCACTCCGAAATTCTGGTTCGACCAGGAGCTGCGCAGGCTATACTTGGTGACATCGCCATTACCCAATGCTTGTTCGCCTGCACCTAGATCTGTGGCGAGACTCAGCCCTTCCTTGTCGAAGGCACTGAACGTGCGCACATTGATGTAGCCCGCGACAGCTTCACCTGGCATCGAAGGCAGGATGGCCTTGTTGGCTTCAAGCCGGCTGGTGATTACGGCAGGAAAACTGTCGAAACGCGGCACACGCCCACCTTCAGCACCGGGCACGTTGATGCCGTCGAACGCGATCGTGGTGTAGCGGAACGGTGCGCCACGCAGGTTGATGTAACGCGCCTGACCTTGATCGCGTTCAATCGCGAGACCGGGAAGACGGCCGAGAGAGTCGGCGAGATTCTGGTCGGGAAAGCGACCGATGTTGTCTGCCGCGATGGCATCCATGTAGTTGTTCGCGTTGCGTTTGGCTTCGATGGAGGCAAAGGCGCTGTCGCGAATCGGACTGGACGTAACGGTGATTTCTTCAATGCCACCGCTCTGAGCGATGGCGGTGCCGGCAGCGACATGCAGGGCGACGGCCGCGGCCAGCAGGGTGGGGCGGGAGGGATACATCGAGAGCTCCTCAAGTTGTTATGAACACGAGCAGCGTAGAAGGCGCATGTTCAGCGTTCATAAACGCTGCTGAAACATGCGCAAAAACTTTGATGAAGATTTGGTCAATATAAAGACGTGCTGCGAGCGCACAGCACGTGGTGTGTGTCTAGCCCCAGGTGTTCCACAGCGAGAAGTCGAGGATTAAAGCTCCCTTGAATCCTTTCTTGTTCTCGAGCGGTACGCGCGCCAGGCCGGTATCCGGATCGAGGGGAATGTCTTTTCCGGTGCTTTCGCTCCATTGATCAGACAGCACGTAACGCAGACGCCACCCATCAGGCTTCACGGTAGCGCGGATGGTGACGTGTTCCTCAAACAGTACTTCAGCGGGATAACGCTTCTTCTCGTTGAGAATCTGGTACTCGGTGGATCGGACCGTCAGCCTGGTGCTGAATACCAGTGTGCTGCCTACTTCGATCTTCTTGGTATCAAGGAACACAGAGAACAGCACCGGGCTGCGCGGCTGCTCGCGGCCCAGATTCTGTGGGCGCAGGAGTTCGTCGAAGCTGCGAAACACCGCGGAGTTGTCGTCACAGCGGCGTTCAGTGAGATTCACCGAGAACGAGCCACGTGGCGTGACTGTCGCTTCAAACAAGTAAGAGGCACGGATCTGTTTGCCTTCGTTCTTGGCACTCGCCACGCGCGGGGGCAGCGGCAGGGCTTCCACTTCCATCACGCCGGTGACGTAGGTATCGCCGAACAGGAAGCGTACCAGGTTCTGATAACCCTCTTCCGAGTTCACCAGGCCATAGTGCCCGCTGTGGCTGCGGTAGACGTACGCACGAGGACTGTCCTGCACGGCGGCGTTCTCGATCTTCACCAGACCGTCACTCATGGCACCGATGGCGTGGCGTGCCGCGATGTAGTCACGATGATTGGTGCCCACCAGACAGAAGAAGCGCGAAGGATCGAATGCGCCGTTGAGCGTATCCACGCGTTCGCTGTTCTTCGGAAGCGCCAGATATTTGCGCATCTCGTCGCGA
>CALEJT010000022.1 GCA_937898685.1 uncultured Gammaproteobacteria bacterium
TGATTTCCCAAAGATCGATGTCGTCCTGCGTCCAGCCGGCTTTCTGCAGCGCCCGACGTGAAGCGGGCACTGGACCCAAGCCCATCACGCTGGGCTCGACGCCGGCCGTTGCCCACGAGACCAGACGCGCCAAAGGCTGAGCCTTGCTACGCTGCAGGGCTGCTTCCGACATGAGCAGCAATGCTGCCGCACCATCGTTGATGCCAGAGGCGTTGCCGGCGGTGACGGTGCCGTCGCTGCGGAAAGCGGGCCGCAATCCCGCCAGCGCATCGAGTGTTTGTTCGTGACGAATGCTTTCGTCTTCGTTCATCACTTTGTTCGCCAACGTCAGTGGCACCACTTGGTCCTGAAATAAGCCAGCACGCGCGGCACGTGAAGCACGCAGCTGTGATTCCAGTGCGAAGGCATCCTGTGCGGCGCGATCGAGAGAGTGGAGCGAGGCAAGCTTCTCGGCGGTTTCACCCATGGGGTAGCCGTAGAAGGCATCGGTCAGCCCGTCCTGCATCACGCTGTCGCGCAGTTGCATGTCACCGAGTTTGTGACCGCTGCGCACGAAGGCGAGATGCGGCGCATTGCTCATCGATTCCTGTCCACCAGCAACGACCACTTCAGCATCGCCGCACAGGATCTGTTGCCATCCCAGGCACACGGCGCGCAAACCGGAGCCGCATACCTGGTTGACGAGGAAGGCCGTACGTTCATCGGGAATGCCCGCGGCACGTGCCGCCTGCCGTGCCGGATTCATGCCGGCACCAGCAGTGAGCACCTGCCCCATGACGACTTCATCGACCTGCGCCGGATCGAGGGCCGCGCTTTCCAACACACCCGCAATCACCCGCGAACCGAGCTGCGCTGCCGATAGGCCCGCCAATGACTTGTTCAGGCCGCCGATCGGCGTGCGCTTGGCGGCTACGATGTACACCGACTGCAATTACCGCCTCCAGCTCAGCGCTCGGCCACGATGTTGTGGCGCTGCTCACCGAGACCTTCGATCGCGCACACGCCGACGTCGCCGTGCTGCATCCAGCGCGGTTCGGCGCGTTCGATGTTGGTGCCGGAAGGACTGCCGGCCGCAACGATGTCGCCAGGATTCAAGGTCAGCATGTTGGTGGCGTAGGACGTGAGTTCCCAGATCGAATATTCCATACGACTCGTGTTCGAGTCCTGGAAGATCTCACCGTTGAGTGTGAAGTAGTGACGCGTGTTCATCGGATTGGGGAAGAATTCCTTCGGCACGATGTAGGGACCGATCGGACCAAAGGTATCGTGATTCTTCTGCAACAGCCAATCCGGTCCACCACCGACCTTGCGATCGCCGCGGCCACCTCGGTCGGATACGTCGAACTCGATGGTGTAGCCGAAGATGTAGTCCTGAATGTTCTCCACCGACACATGCTTGGCGGTGGCACCGATCACGACGGCGAACTCACATTCCCAGTCCACCTGATCGCGACCACGCGGGATCACCACATCGTCGTGTGCGCCGACCACCGTCGTCGGCGACTTCAAAAAGAGATAGGGGTTGGTCGTGCGCGTATCACCTTCGGGACGCGTCCAATAACCGGGCATCGATTGCGGCGGGGGCGGCGCGGGGAAATTCGCCGGAGCTCCGCCACCGGGCGCAGCACCAGCGGCACGTGCACCCTGCTCGATGATGCCCTGGGCGTGTTCGGGATAGTTGGCGGCGGCGTTCAGAATCACCGACGGCATCACCGGCGGCAGTACGCGCAGACTGTCGACCTCGCGCACATAGTCGGCGGAAAGATTCGCCGCGGCGAAGGACGCCAGCTCGCGCAGGCGCGGGCCGAGCTCGCGTTCATAGCGCGCGATCAATTCCTTCATGTCGCTCGGAATGTCCAGCCGTGCTGCACCGGCATTGCTGCTTTGAAAACGCGCATTGGCGGCGGCAATGTCGACGACATGCCGATCGTCGAGAACGAGGCCGAGATACTGCTGACCGTTGTTCGCGAAGGTTCCCAGCTTGAAGGGCGTTGCATCGGCGGCGAGCGCCACGGATGCGGCCAACAGCAGGGCGCCACTCAGACCAAGTCTCAGGGGCATGGTATTACGTAGAGGCATCGTTCATTCTCCAGTTTGTGTTGCGTACTCTCGTCAACGTGGACGCAGTGCGCCAGGTATCGCATCGCCCGCTGCGAGGCGGGTGCCGTCTTCCAGAATCACGAAGTCCATGCTTCCACCCAGTCTGTCGTCGCGGAAGGGATGACCGATCACCGTGACCTTGTCACCGGGAGAAACGGTTTCGCGGAACCAGCCACCACGCTTGAGCACGGCGATGGCGCCACCTTCGTAGCTGTAGATTTTTTCCTCACCGTTCTCTTCGATCGCGAGCATCAGCCACACGTGCGGGTTGGTCCATTTCACTTCCTTCACGATGCCCGTCTGTTCGATGTCCACTGAAGAATCGAAACCGGAAAACGAATGATGAGCGCCGGCCGGTGCCGCCAGCACCAGGGCCGCGATCATGCAGCCGAGCGCCAGTACCACACGCAGCGGAGTACTCAGACTCCATTCAGATTCAAATGTCTTGGTTGTATTCACAGACGTACTCCTCGAAGCGGCTTCCTTTGGGCATGGGGACATAGGCGCGGCGAATCACGAAGGGTTCCTCGAAGGCCTCCGGGTCCGTCAGCGTCATTTCGATTTCCAGGCGGTCTTCACTCACACGTCGAATGCGCTCGACCACCGTGAGCTGATCCGAATAGGGAACACCGTTGCGGTCGATGGTGGCCGCGCGGATGTTGTTGGTTTCGACGACCAGGGTGTCGCCTTCCCAGTGACCGATGGAATCACCGTTGAAACTGGGATCGGCACCCTCCGTATGGCCGCCGTCGAGATAGATGCGACGAATGTCGTGCAGCACGCCGAGATTCATCGTGATCTGCCCCGGGGTTTGGATGATTTCCATCGGCATCGTGCCGAAGCGCACCACACCGAAGGCGAGACAGCGCGTCACGGTGTCCGGTTCCTGCACGCCGAGTTCGAAGTCCTTGCGCCAGGCTTCGTAGCGTGCTGCATATTCCGGCGTCAGCTTGGGCATGGCGGGGCGGAACAGACTCGGATCGGGTGGCGCACCCGTCGGACGGGCTGCGGCTTCTTCTCCTATGGGAGGACCGAAATAAGCGAATTCCGGATCCCACATGCCGGAAATGTTCGGCTTGGAAGGATCACCGTAAAGCGGGTTTTCGATCTCTGCTGTAACCGCGGTTGCGTACAGCAGCGGCAAGACAGCCAACATTCGCTTGATCATATTCACTACCCATTGGTTAAAAATTGAAGACCAGCAGCAAGGCCTGAATGCATCAGCGCAATCCCTTGAGCTGGTTGTATTCCTCCACCGCGCGCAGAACCGCCGCGCGATCCATGGCCACGCCGATCTCTTCGTTGAACTCGGAATAGAGCCGCGCCATGTTGGCGGGCAGTCGATCCGCATCCGTCCAGGTCGCGTATTTGCCGAGATCCAGTTCCGCCGCCGCACGACCCGCGCTCACGCCAGCCTCGAACTGACGCTTGCCCTCGCGATAGAGCAGCGCGAGGTAGTCGCGCATGTCCTGCAGCTCATTCTTGCCACCGACCGGACCGTGACCCGGTACGATGATGTCGACGTTGGGATCGGCCAGTAGGTCATCACACACTTTGATCCAGTCGCCGATGTAGCCAGAGCCGTTGAGCGGCGTGACTTCGAAGAAGCCGATGTCTCCCATGAACACGATCTTCTCCTGCGGCACGTACACCAACGCATCACCCGAGGTGTGCGCACGGCCCGGCCACACGAAATCCACTCTGAGGTCACCGTAGTAGACGGACATGCGGTCCTTGAAGGTGACGGTGGGCAGAATCACGCGGTTGACGTCATCCGGACGCGCCCATGCAGGGTTCGTCGCCCAGTACGCCGGTGTCGCCGGCTGCCCCATGGCAACCATGCGCTCGCGCGTTTCCTCCTGCGCGATGACCTCGATGCCTTCGGGAAACTGCGTGAGCCCCACGATGTGATCGGGATGCTCGTGCGTGATCACGACACGATCGTAGGGCTTGTTCAGGAAGGCGGTGGCCTTCAGGAAATTACGTGCGTGCTCCGGCCCGCCACCGGCATCGATGGCGAGCATGCTCTCGGGGCCGACCACGACCCCGAAATTCGAGACCGAAAGGTTGCTTTGCCCCTCGGCCTCGCGTTGCAACCACGCATAGACATTCGGGGCCAGCTCCACCAGTTCGGAGTTGATCTCCGTGGCTGGACTGCCGCCACCGAGCACACCGGCAGGCCGATCCGCGGCGCGGACCTGGGTGGCGGTACTACCCATTACGGCTAGAGCTCCCAAGCCTTGCAGCAGCTCGCGGCGGCTCAACTGCTCATTCAGTGTGTGTTTCATCGTGATCTCTCCAGATCAGTCTGCAGTAGGTGCTTTGACGTATACGCCCATGGAGTCTTCCCACTTGCTGTTGGTGAGCTGACGCACGTTGCTGCCATCGCGATTCATCAGGAACACCTGGGCATAGGGTTGCGGCGAGATGTCATACAACGACGCTTCGTCTTTGAAGCCGGAGCGCGAGCTCTCGAACCAGATTTCAGAGCCGTCGGCCGACCAGGTGGCGTGCGCATCGGCGCCAGCGGTGTAGGTCAGGCGCGTCACGTCACTGCCATCCGGATTCATCGTGAACACTTCAAAGTCGAAGTCGGGCATGCGGCGCGTGAACACCACGCGATCGCCGGAGGGCGAAATGAAGGGGAAGTTGTCCCACTCGGTGGTCAGCACGGTCACCGAACCATCTTCGAGATTGAGAGCGCGCAGGCCGCGCTGCTCGGGCACGTCTTCCCTGCCCCACACGCGATAGATCAGGGTCTTGCCATCGGGATGCCAGGCGGGGAAGCCGGCATTCACTTCACTGAAGGTGAGCTGACGGGATTCCGAACCATCGGCCTTCACGATGAAGACGTTGGCCGGCGCGAAGCCCCTGCCGCCGAAGAAGGTGCCAAAGCCGAAGGCGATCCATTCACAGTCGGGTGACCAGGTGGGCATCAACGCAGCGCCATCTTCACGCTGGAAGACCTTGATGCGGTTGCTCCCGTCGACGTCCATCACACTGATGGACGCCGTGGGATTGCCGAAGGGGAAATCGAGATCGGTGATCGCCATGCGGCCATTGGCCGGGCAGATCGTCTGGAACACATCGGAGTAGCGATATTCGTAGCGATCATCCCAGCTGTAGAGCTGCGTGTTCTGTGGGCGGTTGGTGGCACCGAAGCGGTAGTAGACCACCTTGCTGCCATCGGGCGACCACGAGGGGTTGCGCAGAATGCCGGAAGGACCGCGCTTGCCATCGCTGTACACGATGCCGGGTTCGGGACCGTCCTTCGGCGTGGCCTTGATGAGATAGGCGAAGCGACCATCGGGCAGGTAGTGCGGATCGGTCTTCAAGCCGGGGCCGCTGGTGAGCACTTTCTTCTCACCGGACTGCACATCGATTTCGATGATCTGCGAGGTCGAGTTCAGCATCGCGATACCGAAACCCCACATGCGCGCACCGAAGGTTTCGTTGGTGGGGATTTCATAGGCGATCAGCTTGCTGCCGTCGGCGGAGAAACGCGGCTGACCCTGTGCCGTCTGCGGCGTGGTCTGAGTCAGACGACGCACCTGCGTACCGTCGGACTTCATCAGATACAGACTCGTCGGATGCGAGTGACCGGCACCGGCACCGGTCTCGGCACCGATCCACTTCTCGCCACGATCGGAGGAGAAGGCGATCCATTCTCCATCCGGCGACCAGGCCGGACGGAAGTTGCCATTCATGGTGGGCGGCGGTTCGTTACTGTCGTTGCCCGTGAGGTTCCTTTCCTGGCGCGTATTGAGATCCATCACCCAGATGTTGGTGGTGCCGATGCCACCCTTGGTGCTGACGTAGGCCATGCGCGTGCCATCGGGTGAGATCACCGCCGCATCATCCATGGCGGTGTCGGAAGTCAGGCGCTCGAGGCCGGTGCCATCGACGCGGATGCGCCATATATCGGCCTGACCATGTCCTTCCGGATCACGTTCGGACGTGAATACGATCCACTGACCGTCGGGGGAAAAGCTGGCGTCGTAATTGAGACCCACCGCGTCGCGCAGCAGCGGGCGCTCGTCGCTGCCATCGGCATTCGCGATGTAGAGTTCCATGCTCGAAGGGCCGATGCGGTTCATGAGCATCACGCCCTTCTCCGCACTGGCGACCGGTGCAAGCCCCCACATCAAGGCACCGAACAGCGCCGCGAATTTTGGCGCCTGTCCTCGTTTTCTATGGAACACGTTCGAGATTCTGCACATAGGATATTCCCCCTAGAACAAAGCGATGTCCGACGTTCAGCGCCGTGCCACCGCAAGCAACAACTCAGGCAAGCCGGCTTCGACGTTGCCGTGGAAAAGCGCGTCCAGTTCGTCCGCGTTGAACACTCCGCCTGCAAGCAGACCTTCCACGTGCTCGGCGGAGGTTCGGAATGGGTAATCGGTGCCAAAGACGATGCGCTCCATCGGCACGATGGAACGCAGCGCGGTAGTGGCCGTTGGGTTCGATGCCTGGGCGATGTCGTAGTAGAAGCGCGCCACGCTGGCACGGAAGTGATCGGCAGCGGTGGTCCCCTGCGCCGCAGCGGCGCGATCGGCGCCATCGAAACGCTCGATCAAGAACGGCATGGTGCCGCCGGCGTGGCTCCAGATCATGCGCACGTTCGGAAAACGCTGTGCCGCGCCACGATAGACGTAGCTTGCGATCGCACGCGTGGTATCCGTGCCGTATTCGATCCAGGTGTCGGGGATCTCCGGCATCAGACGCGCGCAGCAGGGCGCGCTCGTCGGATGCACATAGACGATGGCCTTGCGACGATCGAGTTCTTCGAACAAGGGATCGAAGCGCGAGTCACCCAGCCACACGCCGTCGTAACTCGTGAAGAGGCCGACGCCGTGAGCGCCGAGAGTGTCGAAGGCGTAGGCTGCTTCCTTGAGTGCGTTGTCCAGGTCATCCAGCGGCAGCGCCGAGAAGAAACCGAAGCGGTCGCCATGATCGGCGGACAGCATCGCTGCATATTCATTCGACTCACGCGCGATGCGCGCCGCTTCATCACCTGCAAGCGGCACCCCCGGCGTCGTGATGGAGAGCATGGCGCGGCGCACACCGGCCTGATCCATGTCTTCGAGTTGCCGTTCGACACTCCACGCATTCATCGGGCCCGGCGCACCGAGCGCGCGAATCGCCGGGGGTTGATAGTGCGCGTGCACGTCGATCACCTTGCGATCGCTGCCACCTCCGAGACTCTGCGCCAACGTTGCCGTCGGACACAGCGGTGCTGCCGACAAGGCTGCCAACAAGCTGCGGCGGCTGATGCCGTGTCCATGGCCGTGACAGTGCGCCGTTACTTCATGCCTACACATATTCATTGCTCTCTCGCTGAACGATCCGCTCTTCGACTCCCGCCTCTTCCCTCATCACGCCGCTCTGCGTCAGCGAAATGCCGCGCGTTTCCGGCAGGAACAACCAGGTGCAGACGAAGCTGATGAGCGTGAACACCATGGGGTAGTACAGGCCGGCATAGATGTCGCCGGTTGCCGCCACGAGCGCGAAGGCAGAAACGGGCAGCAGACCACCAACCCATCCCGTGCCGAGGTTGTACGGCAGGGACAGTGCGGTGTAGCGGACGGAAGATGGGAAGAGTTCGACCAGCGCCGCTGCCTGCGGGCCATACAGCGCCGCTGCACTGATCATGAAAAGAATGATGATGCCGAGCACCTTGCCCGCACTGAGCGAATCGCGCTCGGCCGCAGCCGGATAGCCGGCCTGCAACAACACGTTCTGCAATTCCTGCGTCAGCTCTGCAGCCTGCTGCGAGATGGCTGCCGCATCGTTGGAGAACAGCTCGCCTTCCAGCACGAAGTCCTGGCCCACGCTCACGCGAGCGACGGCGCTACCACTTTCATGCTGCATGCTGAAGGGCACGCCGGCATCGGTGAGAGCGGCCCGGAACACGTCGCAGGCCGATTCCGGTTGGCGACGCCCCAGGAGGTCGAACTGCAGACTGCACGCGGACTGATCCGCCAACAGCACCACCGGTGCGCTGCGTGCGGCGGCTTCGAGTGCCGGGTTGGCATTGGCGGTCAGATATTTGAAGCCCGGGAAATAACTGATGATGGCCAACAACATGCCGAACATGAGGACGGGCTTGCGTCCCACACGATCGGACAACCAACCGAAAAACACATAGGCGCCGGCCGAGGTGACGACGGCGGTGATCAACAGCATGTTCACCAGCGGGCCATCCACCTTCAGCACTCGCTCGAGGAAGAACTGAATATAGAAGTGACCCGTGTACCACACCGCACCTTGTGCCAGCAGGATGCAGCACAGCGCGACTATCACGCGTTTGAGGTTGGCGCCACGCAGCGCTTCGGAGAGCGGCGATTTGGAAAGCAGCATCTCCTTGCGCATGCGTTCGAACTCCGGCGTTTCGCTGAGTTTCAAACGAATCCACAGCGACACGGCAAGTAGACCGGCCGACAGCAGGAACGGCAGACGCCAACCCCAGGCAAGAAAGCGCTCCTCGCCGAGTATCCAACGCGTGGCGAGAACGACGCCGAGCGCCATCAGCAAACCCAAGGCCGCGGTGGACTGGATCCACGACGTCATCAGGCCGCGACGCGAACGCTCGGCGTGTTCGGCGACATAGATGGCGGCACCACCATATTCGCCTCCGATCGCAAAGCCCTGCACGACGCGGATCAGCACTAGAAGGATGGGGGACACGATTCCTGCAACTTCGAACGAGGGGATGAGTCCGATTGCAGTGGTCGAGGCCCCCATTAAAACGATGGTCTGAACGAAGGCGCGCTTACGACCGTGCCGGTCACCGATGTGACCGAACACGATCGCGCCGAAAGGTCGGACGAAGAACCCGATCGCAAAGGCTGCGAGCGTGAACAGAAAGCCCATGCTTGAGCTGCCCCCGGTGAACGTGGAGGCGAGCACCGAGGCCAGGGTGCCGAACAGAAAGAAGTCATACCACTCGAACGCGGTGCCTGCAGATGAGGCACCGACGAGTAGCAGCATGCTGGGTCTGCGGTCAGCGCCGGTCGCGTCGCTCACTGGGCACCCCGCGGCAAGGTCAGTTTGACCACGCGCCAGTTGTTCATATCGGCGACGTAGATCAGATCCTCACTGGGACAGGCGATGCTGTGCGGCCAGTTGAACTGGCCGAGGCGACGTCCCGATTCGCCGTACATGCCGACGATCTTGCCGTCGAGCGTCATCTTGTAGAGACGTCCGGGCTCGGCATCCATCACCCACAGATACTGCGGCGTGGTGGGCGACATGCACATCGTCCAGGGTGCCGTCTGATCCGGTCTGACGTTCGGATCGCGCGGCACGTTGCCGAGCACCGGGTGACGGGTCTTGTCGTACGGCACGTTCAAGAACAGAAAGCGCAGGAAGTTGCCATCCTTGTCGAAGACCTGGATACGGCGGTTGCCGCGGTCACCGACGTAGATGTTGCCTTCGTTGTCGGCCACCATGCTGTGCGGGTTGTCGATGTTGCCGGGGTTCTCATCGGCGTTCTGACCGCCGCGGCCGTACTGCCCCCAGGATTTGATCCAATCCCCCCACGGATCCATCTTGGCGATGCGCGAGTTGATGTAACCGTCGGAGACGAAGATGTTGTCGTCGGGATCCCAGGCGACGTCAGTCGGTGCGCGGAACCAGCCATCGATCGGCACCGCGTCCGCCTGACTGGGATGCTGATGATCCTTCGATTCGTAGCCCTCATCGCGGCGCCCCAGATTGAGCAATACCTTGCCATTGGGATCGAACTTGATGACGGCGTTGGTACCCTTGTCGACCACCCACAGGTTGTCGTAGCGGTCGAAACGCACCTGATGCGCATAACCCAGGCCATAGACCTTGCGACCGATCTCACGAATGAAATTGCCATCCGAATCGAACTCGAGAATCTCGGTCGTAGCATTGCCGAACAACGGTCCTGTGGTGGCGGAACCGGGGTGATTCAGAACCACCACGTTTCCTTTCGAGTTCACCGCGACACCGAGCACCTCACCGAGGTTTTCCCCCGGCGGCATCTTGATGAAGTCCTCCGCCTGAAACGGAATGATCGGCACATTGGAATTGTCCACTGCACCTCTCTGTCCGAAGGCAAAGGTCGAGGTGATACATGCACAGGCGAGGACGAGCTTTGCTAAGGGTCGACGCAACATCTTGGTTCTCCTGATCAGACTAGTACCTGTAGGCCACCTGTACGCCGAACTGCCGCGGCGTCGGGCGGGTGATGGTTCGAGCGATGTTGTAGTTATTGAAGGTACTGCAGTCGGCATTGGTACAGGTGCTACGTCCACCTGTCAGCGTGCCGCGGTCTTCGTTGTTGAGGTTGTAAACGAAGAAGTTCACGTCGAGCGCCCCGATGTCCACGCCAAGTCTGAGGTTGACGAGTTGTTGCGAAGGCACTTCGCTCGAGTCGGGTGTGTAGTTGGGCGCGCCCTGTGGTGCCAGCTGGTAGTTGTCGAGCCAGCTGTAATCGACACGCACGTAGGCGTTGGCGCGATCGGTCAATTGGAAGTCGTAGCGGGCACCGGCGTTCACCGTGATCGGCGCCTGCGGGAACTCCTGACCATCCTGTGCCGCGAGCAGGTCCAGGCCTCGCGCGCCGGGGTAGGCCACGGTCGAGGTGTACTCGGCCTTGCCGTAACCGGTGGCCAGGTTGAGCGTGAGAGGTTCGATCGGGCGCACCATCGCTTCGATTTCGACACCACGGCTGCGCGCGGAGGGCACGTTCACCACGAAGCCATCACCACCGATGAAGACGTTGGTCTGCACGTCGTTCCAGTCCAACTGATAGATCGCGGTATTGAGCTGAGCGCGTCCTTCCCAGAAACGGATCTTGGCGCCGAACTCATAGCTCCACACGGTATCGGAGTCGTAGGTCACCGGCAGGATGTCCTTGGTTAGCCCATATTGACCGAATAGTTGACTTTGACCGGCGGAAGAGAACACTTGGTTAACACCACCGGCACGGAAGCCTTTGGCGGCAGTCAAGTAGAGGATGCGATCCGGCGTGAACTCGTATTGGACCGAGAGCTTCGGCGTGATGGGCGAGTCGGAGATGTCTCCACGCACCAAGGTACCGTTCGCCAACGACGGGGTGAGCGTGTAGCCGTTCGGGCCGTAGTTGGTCTGCTCGAAGTCCGTCGTGATATAGGTGGCGCGGATGCCGGCGCTCACTTTCCATTGATCGGTGAGCGAATACGTCACATCGGCGAAGACAGCGGTTTCGACGTCGCGGATGTATTCATAGATGTTGGCGTAGAAGCCCGGATCCGCGATGCCATAGCGCTGTTCGAGGTTCATGCCCGTCATCTGCACGAAGGCCTCGTCCTTGGTCGTTGCGATCTGACGTACCACACCCGTGGTCTTCGCGAAGTAGGCGCCGACCACGTAGCTGAAACGATCCTGCACCGACGACAAACGCAACTCCTGCGAAATCATCTCGCGCATGTTGCGGGTGTTGGTCTGGATGTAGGCACCCAGCGGCAAGCCGTTCGGCGTCGCAGTGACGTTCGGGTTGAAGTTCACACCACCGGGAATGAGGATCGGATCGCGTCCCGGCTCGACGTAAACTGCGGAGCCTGCGGTGCGGTAGCTGGTCAGACCCTGATGGAAGTTCTGCGGACTGATGCCCTTGTTGAAGTCATCCACCCACGACGTGATGGCACGCAGCTCGAGGTCGTCACGCACCTGCCATTGGAAATCGAGACTGGCGACATCGAGTTCGGCACGCGTCGGTGAAGGGCCCAGCGCCAGCAGTTGGAAGTCATCGAGATCGAGCGGTCCAACGGTGTAGCCGGGCGTGATGTAGACCCCGGGATCATCGGCGCGACCGGCACAATCCGGCCCCGCAGCGAAGGCCGCCGGGTTGGAGCGTGCCGGGTTGCCCTGCGGCAAGGCACTCAGGGCGGCGACGTCGTAGCAAAGACTCGGCACCGTCAGCACGCCAGGAATGTCGAGACTCGAGGCGCGGCTGAGATCTCCCATTTCGTCGATGGACTTGAAGTAGGAGAAGGTGAGCAGGCTCGAATCCGTCGCAGCCCAGGACAGCGCGATGCGGCTCATCTTGGTGTCGCCGTCATTGGCGTTCTTTTGATAGACCTGCCCGTTACGGAAGTCGGTCAGATCGATGTAACCGCCGGTATGACGCGAAAAGACACTGGCGCGGAAGCCCAGTTTGTCTTCGATGATCGGGCCACCGACGGCGATGCCACCTTCGTAGGTGGGATCACCATCTTCCGTCGTGATGTATTGCGAACGCCCGTAGGCGCTGAAATCGGTCAGACTCGGTTGAGGTTGAATGTAACGGATGGTGCCACCCTGGGAGCCGCCGCCGAACAGAGTGCCTTGCGGACCACGCAACACTTCGACGCGTTGCAGATCGAACAGAGGTGGAACCGGAGTACCGTTCTGCGAAGCGAAGCCGGCGGCTGCGCGTTTCTGCAGCGCGGTCTCATCCAGGTAGAAACCGGTGGTGGCGGCGGTGGCACTGGTTTGACGAACGCCGCGGATGGCGACGGTAGCGATACCTGCGGCCTCTTGTCCCGACACACGCAGGCTAGGGGTTGTCAGCGCGATGTCCCGAATGGTGTTCACACCCTTCTGGTCCAACTGACGCTGGGTTTGTGCCGTGACCGCAAGTGGTACTCGGTTCGCCGAGTCGACCTGCCTGGTGGAGGTCACCACGATCTCTTCCAGCACGTCATCTGCGGCGATCGCATTGGCCGTCAACATGGCCATCTGACAGGCGATCACCGCCTTTACTGCCAATCGAACTTTATTCATCGACCCTCCCTTTGTTCTTGTTGGTTCTGTCATGGAGGATGACGGCCACGGTTTTATTTTTTCCCCTCAGCGCGCGACCGACCCTACAGCCGACTACTAAAAACTTCCAGCGAAAAAATTTATATCACAGCGAACTTTTCATTTGTTGGATCGTTCGGTCTATTATTGATTGTATTTTTGGATGGTAAAGTTTCTACGAAATGGATAGCTGAAAAAGCCATAAATCCTATTTATTGAACGACGTATAAGAAAATGATCGCCGTTCTCAAAATTCTGAAAAAAACGGAACTTTTTTTGACGCAAAAAATGAGATAGAGCGCGACCTTTAGCCGCACTCAGGGAGAAAGGAGCCGAGAAACTCTAGAGCTAGCTGAGGCTCTTCGCTTGACGCAGGATGCCGTCCAGCAACCACTGGATGCCACCATCGCCGATGCGCGCGGCGTGGTACTGCACCACCTCGCGCATCGGGGGCAAGGCAAAGGGCAAGGGCGCCATGGCCAACGGCAATTGCTGCACCACCACCTTCGCCAGACGCTCATGCATGATAGCCAGACGCTGGGTATTGGGGAGCATCCAGGGAACGGCGAGGAAGGAAGCGCAGATGACGTCGATCTTGCGCTTGCGATTGAGCTCTCCCATCTCCTGCTCCGAAAAGGATTGGGTGTGCCCCATCGCCATGATCACCTGCCCGTGTTCCAGGAACGCCTCTTCCGTCATCGGTTGTTGGAACACGGGGTTTTCTTTCCACCCCACCACCACGTGCTGTTCTTCGAACAGCAAGGTCTTGGGATGTTCCTTGGCCGCGAATTGTTCGGGTGACAACAGAAAATCGATTTCGCCGCGTTCGAGTTTGGGCAGCGCTTCGGGACTCGGTGGCGTGATTTCGATGCAGACGCCAGGTGCACTGCGTTCCAACTCCGCAAGCAGCGGCTGCAGCAACACCACCGTCACATAGTCGGAAGCGCAGATGCGGAAGGTGCGTTGCGACTTCTGCGGATCGAACACTGCAGCCGCCTGGATCAGCGCCTCGATGTCGCGCAGCATCTTTTCGACGGCGGGCGCGAGATTCTGCGCATGTGCCGTGGGCACCATGCGTTTGCCATGTGCCACCAGGAGATCGTCGTTGAAGTACTGACGCAGCCGCGCCAAGGCCGCACTCATCGCCGGTTGGCTCAGGTGCAATTCCCGCGCTGCGCGCGTCACGCTGCCCTCGCGCAGAAGCGCGTCGAGCACCACCAGCAGGTTGAGGTCGAGTCGTTTGAATCGCATGTCAGTCCGTATTGTTGTGTCTGCTCAACCGACGGCGCGCAGGCGAACGATGTTGCCGTCGGGATCCTTGATCCTCACTTCGCCTCGCTCTCCTGCTTCCGCCAGCACTTCCCCTCCCAAGGCTTGCACGGCGTCATTCACCTCTCGCCTATCGTAGGAGTCCACTTTGATGCCGAACTCGGCGATGCCGAGCGGTTTGCCGTGTTCGTAACGACCTTGCTGCAGTTCGAGGCGAGTCTGCGACTCGGGAAAGTCGAAGTAGGCCGTGTCGCGCGCGCTGTTCCAGGTGGGTTTGCCATACAGGAGGCCGTACCAGGTGACCGCTCTTTCCAGATTGCTCACGCGCAGCAGCACACTGTCGACACCCTGCGGCTTGGCGAGTCCTCGATGCCAGGGCACGAGATCGTCCGGTTCGGCCACGGTGACCAGGGTGTCCGGCGCCGGCAGGAACTGGATCTCGATGCCATCGGGGTCCTCGAAGGTACCAAAGCCACTGGGACCGGGGAACGCGCCGAAACCGGCGGCAGCAATCGCTTCTCCCATCTGCGCGTAGATGGCGGCACTGTCGCGGCGCCAGTCATGGATGGAAGTGCAGAAATGGCCGATGTAACCCGGACGCCCACCCGAATCGCCCACAGCGAGATAACCCACCTCGCGTGACTCCGTGAGCGGATTGAACAGCACGAAATAACGTTTGCCACCACGGAAGGCCTGTGCGTGCAGCTCCGTGTCGAGGATTCCCATGTAGAACTTCGCCGTCTTCTGCACGTCGGGCACCATCACGTCGAGATGATCCAGACCCGGCGTGCGCAGCGGCAACACTGCATCCTGTGCCCATAGGCGCTGCGGCAACGGCGCTGCGAGTGCAGCCATGCCCAACAACATCTTGCGGCGGTCGACCTTCATTTCAGAGCTCCTGATCCATTCATCGTTGCGCCTGCTTGCGGGCAAGTTCTTCCAACAGCGCTACGGTTTCCGGTCGATCCACCGGAGGGTGTGTCGCCAGGAAGACACCGTGTGCCCATACCACAGGTGTGCGTCCTACCGCATCTTCGATGTCGACACGAGCGCCATGCTCCGCGAGCCAGCGAATGATGTCGTCGAGACCGCGATTGGCCGCACCGTGCATTGCCGCAAGTCCCAGCTTGTTCTGTGCGTTGACGTCGTTGCCGAGCGAGTGCGCCAGCTTCACCGCTTCGAGCAGTGCCTGCGGACCTTCATCGAAGGTCTGGCTGACGGTCCAGTTGATCCCCGCAGCCGCCATCAACGCCGTGGTGCCGTTATCCGTCGTGGCGTTGGGGTCGGCACCGTATTCGAGCAACAGCTTCATCGTGCTCACGTCACCGGAAAGCGCAGCGCGAATGAAAGGTGTCTGTCCCGTGAAATCGACCCATGACAAATTGCCGAGGCGCGTGATCCAACGTCGGATCGGAGTGACTTCTTTCGTTCGTGCATTCGGATCGGCGCCACGTTCGAGCAGGACCTTGATCAAGTCGAAGATTGCGTCGCGATCCATGCCGTTGTCGCGCGTCGGGCCCGGCACGTCGAGGTTGCGCAGATCCACCGCTGCCCACAGTGGAGTTTGGCCGTACCAATCTCCGGCATTGATGTCGGCGCCCTGCTCGATGAGGAAATGAGCGATCTCGAGATGTTCCGTTCTGCGCTCGGGCCGGTTGGCCACGGCGGCATTGAGGATGGCATTGAGCAAGGGCCGGACATCGTTGCCGTCGCCCTGCTCGATATCCGCACCAGCGGCCACCAACAACTTGGTGACTGCGAGATCACCGCGCCGCGTGGCGTAGAGCAGCGGCGTCTTGGCACCATCGATCTGTGCGCGCTGTCCGCGTTCGGGCCAACCGCCCCAGTTGATGCCGACACCTTTGGAGGCGGTTACTTCAGCAGGTAGACGAAAACGCGGCTCGGGCTCCATCTTGCTCTGTGCGTTCGCATCGGCACCGGCTTCGAGCAAGAGTTCCACCGTGGCGCTGGAGCCGGAACGCGCCGCCAACATCAGTGCCGTCTGTTCGAAGTTCGGCTCGCGCCTATCCACTTCCGCGCCATGCACGAGCAGCAGCCGCACCATCTCCGCGGCGCCGGCACGCGCCGCTTCCATCAGCGGAGTTTCGCCAGCGGCATTGGCAGAGTGCACGTCGGCACCGTACTCCAGCAGGAGTCGCAACATCTCGAGATCATCATTGGCGATGGCGAGACTGATGGCGTTGAGACCGATGCCACTCTGCAGGTTCACATCCGCACCCGCTTCCAGCAGTTGGCGCACGAGCTGATGCTCCTGCAGATTCACCAGCCAATGCAGTGCCGGCGTGGCATTAGGCCCCATGGCATCGAGTTCGACGCCCCGTTCCGCCAAGAGCTGACGCACGCCCGCGAGATCACGGTTCATCGCTGCCACAGCCAAGCGATCATCCGCCGCTGCCACCAGAGGAAGCGCGGTAGCGCAGAGCAGGATAAGTTTCGTCCCAAGGCGTTTCATGGCATTTCCTCAGATGCTCAGCACACCGGTGCTGTCACCGAAGCTTTCTTCCGGAATGCCGAGTTTTTCCAGCATCGCCGCCAGCAGATTGGACATGGGGGTGCCCTCACCTGCGCGAATGTGACGTCCGCCCTGGAGGCGTCCGCTGGCTCCGCCGGCAAGCAGCAGGGGCAGAGGATCGTGGTCATGCTGATTGGAGTTGCTCATGCCGCTGCCGTAGAGCACCAGTGAGTGATCGAGCAGCGAGCCATCACCGTCGGGCGTTTCGCTGAGCTTCTTCAGGAAGTACGTAATCGTGCTGCTGGTATGGAAGGCATTGAGTTGCGACAGGCGCTCGAGATTCGCCGGCACTTCCGAATGATGCGAAAGGTTGTGGAAAGGTTCGTTGATGCCGCTTTCCGGATAGACGCGGTTGGTCACTTCACGCGCCACCATGAAGGTGGAAACACGCGTGATCTCCGCCTGCCAGGCCAGGGCCAGCAAGTCGAACATCAGTCGCGCATGCGCAGTGAAGGACGACGGAACGCCGATCGGCTTGTCGGGAATGTCGAGATCGTCGCTGCTCATCGTGCTGGCGAGTTGGATGCGTCGTTCGATCTCGCGAATGTCTTCCAGATAACGTTCGATGCGTTGCTGATCCGCCACCGACAGTTTGCGCTGCAGCAGGTGCACGTCATCGACGATGGCGTCGAGCAGGCTGCGTTTCAGATCCATGCGCGCCTGACGTTCTTCCGCAGTACTGCCATCACCGAAGAGACGTTCGAACACGATCTGCGGATTCTGTTCCATCGGCAGCGGCGTGTCGGGCGTCCGGAAGGAAATCGAACTGCCCTCTTCGAGCGCAAGCTCCAAAGAAGGAATCGGTGTGTCCTGGCCGATGCGCGCAGCCACGTGCTGGTCGAAGGAGGTCGGCGTCGGGCCCGTGCCCTCGGGCACGTTGGTCAACCACACTGCCGAAGAACGCAGGTGATTGGCACCGGCGGAAGCGTCTTCGCCATAGGCATGCGGTAGACGCATGTCGCTGATCACGTTGAGCTGCGAACGGAAAGGTTCCAGAGACTGCAGCGTGCGCGGAAACACGAAATCACGCCCTTCCTGCTCCGGGGTCCAATACTTCATCACTGCGCCGTGCGCGATGTAGATGCAGGCCAGGCGCGGCTGCGGGGTGGTGAGCGCCTGCGCCGCAACACCCGCCGGCACCATGGCATCGAGCAGCGGCAGGGCGATGGCGGCGCTGCTGCTGCGCAGGAAGTGACGACGTGACAAGCACTTCTTGGTCAGGAAGTTCATGACGGAGTCCCCCTCTTCACTGTTGCGCCAAGGGTTGCGCCGGTACTTCCGGCGAGCTCATGCGGAACGGCATGCTGTCCACGATGGCGAGAATCACATCGGAGAAGCGATAACCAGCGTCCTTCGTTGTCGCCTGAATCTTGCGCACCGCGGCCATGTCCTGTGGCTGCAGATCGCGACCGAGCGCATAGCTCAGCAACTTCTCGATGATGGTGGACGCCACTGCATCTCCGCGATCGAGCAACGCGCGACGCAAGGTCACCGCACCATCGATGACCGTGCCGTCCATCAATTCGGTTCGCGTATTCAGCGGATGGCCATTCTCTTGCGTGCGCCAGCGTCCGACCAGGTCGAAGTTCTCGAGCGCCAGACCGATGGGATCCATGATCTGATGACAGGATGCGCAGGAAGGATTGGCGCGATGCATTTCCAAACGATCACGCAAGGTTTCCGGCTCTGCCGCATTGGTGGGCTCAGCGGAAAGATCGGTTTCGACACCGGGCGGCGGTGTCGGCACGGGCGCACCGAGAAGATGTTCGACGATCCAGGCGCCACGCACCACCGGCGAAGTGCGGTTCGCCACGGAGGTGGCGGTGAGTATGCTGCCCTGCCCCAGAAGCCCCCGACGCGGACTGTCCTCCTGCAAGGGCACCTTGCGCATGTGACTGCCGCTCACACCTTCGATGCCGTAGTGGCGCGCCAGCTCTTCGTTGAGCCAGGTGTAATCGCTGTCGAGCAAAGCGAGCAAACCACGATCGTCATTGATGAGGTCGGCGAAGAGAAGCTGGGTTTCGGAACGGAAGGCACTGAGCAAGCCAGGGGTGAAGGCGGCATCCTGCGGCTGCACCGAGTCGAGCTCACGCAGCATCAACCATTGACCGGCGAAGTTGCGTACCAAGGCTTCCGTCTTCGCATCACGCAACATGCGTTTGACTTGTGCCTCGAGCACCTCGGGCCGACTCAAATGTCCGGCCAACGCAAGATCGAAGAGTTCTTCATCGGGAATGGTGCTCCACAAGAAGAACGACAAACGCGAGGCCAACTCCAAATCGCCTACGACGAAGGCTTCTCCCTGTGCCACGCCATCGGGCACCTCTTCGACCTGGAATAAAAAGCGCGGATCCATGAGCATCCGCGAAAGGGCGTACTGCACGCCCGCTTCGAACCCACCCAAGGCAGAACCTTGCGTGTGAAAAGCCATGAGTTCGTTGATTTCTTCTGAATCAGGTGTGAGCGCCTTGCGGTAGGCACGCGAGGCCAACCGGCTCAGTATCTGCCGCGCGCAGGAGTCTGCCTGTTCACTGTTTTGCGGATGGCACGAGAAGATCGCGCGACGACTCGGCGTGTCACCCGGTCCCGTGATGTCGAAGGGGCCATTGATGGTGATGCCCGCAACTGCACCATCGAGGCTGAAGTCATCGAAGAGTTCGATCGCACCCGCGCACAACCTCAGATCCTGCAGCGCTGCGGCGATGTCGTGACTGCCGGCGCTGATCGGCAGTTCGATCATGCGGGGATCTTCCACTTCGATCAGCTCGCCATCGATGCTGAGCACGACACGATTGCCACCGGCACAGCCACCGCCGAAGAAACCCGGACCACCGCGTGTGTTGATGCTGAGGCGATAGGTGGCATCGACCGGAAAGTTGTGACGCACGGCAAAGCCACCACGCGTGCCCAGCGGCAGGGCTTCGACACGCTCGATCTGACGTGGACTGCCCGGCGCATAGACCACTTCCGATGCAACCAGGGAGAGATCGCCCACCGCTTCACGCCCGATACGCATCGCAGCGTCGGCATAGGCTTCGACCAAGGTGGGAGAGATGCTCAGGAGTGCGATGTTGTTGTCGAAGCCCGCGCCCGCGGTTTCCGCCGGCAGATTGGCAACGATGTGGCTCGCATCGAACTGCAGCAGGTCTCGTATCGCGTTGCGATATTCCTCACGATTCAGTCGCGCCAGTCCCACGGCAGCGGGAACGGTATGTTTGGCATACTGTTCATCCAATGCGTTGCCCACGGCCGCCACGAAGGAATCGAGACTCTCACGTGGCGGCCGGGGCTTACCGGCAGGAGGCATCATGCCGGTACGCACCTTGCGGATTACGAGCTCCCAGGTTGCTGCATCGTGCAGGAGCTCATTCGGTGACAGCAGATCGAAGGCCACATTGCCGGCGTAATCATCCAGGTTGTGGCATTCGCTGCAGTACTTGTCGATGAGATTCCAGTCGATCTCCGTTTGCGCATGCGCGGAAAAGCTGGCCCACAGGGCGATACTCAGGGCCGCTTTGTAGCGCCACTGTGGGCCTCGCTTCCCTCGCACGTAAGAGATCATCGACCACACCCAAACTGATCAGAACTTGTAACGCATGCCCAGCGTGTAGTTACGTCCAAGAATGTCGTAGATCCCGTTGAAACCACGCAGATCGCCCGGATTGCGATCGAACACGTTGTTCACCGAGAGGAACACCGACGAATTGCTGCCGAAGCCGTCCAGGTTCCAGCTCAGACGGAAATTGCTCACGTGATGGGACGGGATACGGTTGTCGTCCACATCCACGCCCGTCACCCAGGTGGCGTCCTGAAGACCGTCGCTCACCCAACGCGTATTCCAACCGATCGTTGCCGGACCCACCATGTAGTTCAGCATGAGGGTGACTTGCGTATCCTGCAGATCTCCCTGACCGAGCTGCGAAGTACGCGGCGAATCGAACGGCGTGATGGTCGATTCGAGCAGGCGGCTCGCAATCAGGCGCAGCGCCACGACATCACTCTCGCGCCCGATCAACGCGGCATTGGTGCGATAGGACAACTCGTAGTCCATACCGCGCGTTCTCGCCTCACCTAAATTGACGGTGGTGTTGTCCACCGACTCGATGGGATCACCCGGCCTGCCGGTGCCACCAGAACCGAAATCGATCTGATCGCAGAACAAACCCTGCTGGTAGCAGTAGTCGACTATCGGCTGCGCACCGATGGTGCTGATCGACGATTTGATGCGGATGTCGTAGTAGTCCCAGGTGAAGGCGAGACCCGGTGCCCAATCCGGCTGATAGACGAAGCCGTAGGTGATGGTGTTCGCTTCTTCGGGGGCAATGTTGGGGTTACCACCGGTAATCTGCTTGACCGTGTAGGTACCGAGCTGCGGGTTCCACGGATCGTTCATGAACGCATAGAGCTGCGTGGTATCGAACATCTCCGAGAGGTTACCGGCACGCATGTCCCTCGAACGGGTGAGACGCAAACGCAACTGATCGTTCACGGTCCACGAGAAGCCTCCCTTCCACGACACCACACTGCCGCTCTGTTCATATTCGGTGTGACGAATCGCGAAGTTGCTCTCGAGCATGTCGATCAAGGGACGATCGCTGAGCAGTGGCACCACCGCTTCCGCGAAGGCTTCCCACACGTCCACGCTGCCCTTGAAGGAAGCCACACCGACGCGGTCGATCAGTGGGCCGGTGTTTTCATAAACCGGCGGCATGCCGCGATACATTCTTTGGCCATTTTCATCGAAGGAAGTGACCGGACCCTGACCGTCGGGCGGAATCGGCACGTTCATGGCGTCACCGGAAATCTGGTCGATCTCGTCGCGACGCCAGTTGGCACCTACTGCACCCAGGATCGGGCCGGCGCCGAAGCCATCGAACAGCTCACCATCGAGTACGAATTCGGTGGCGTGCTGGCGGATGCGTGCATCGGTGAAGAGCTTGTCGTGCACGTAGGCGATGGCTTCAGGCGATGCATTGCCGATGCCGAAGATGTTGAGCGGCTTGCAACCGTCATTGGGATAGCGCAGCGTGGAGGCGCACACGATCGCACCCGTCGCCGGATCCCTCACCGCATCGATGGCGCGATAGAGGCGGTCGACGCGGGCCCCGTAGAGCTCCACGTCGCGGTTACTTTCTCCCGCTTGGTAGTACCAATTCCAGTTCCAGCCATTCGACAGCTCACCTTCGAGTGAAGCCGACAAGGTGAAGACGTCGGTAGTGAGCGGCGAACGGCTGTTGTGCAGCGGATCGCTCGGAATGGGACGTTTCTGCAGCACGAACGACTCGATGTTGTTCGCGTCCATCTGTTCCTGAATCGCGGCCGGCAGATAAGGGTTGCCGGAGTAGATGGTGGGCGCCCACTGGCCGAACAGGAAGTAGCCGATGCGCTCGTTGTCGACATAGCTGTAGCCGTAGAGCGCGGCCAAGGAGCCACTCAAGGTGTCACTGAAATCGTGCTTGTAGTTGAGGAAGATGCTGGCACGCTCCTGTCCGGCCCGGCGCATCTGCTCACGCCCGTACCGGCCTCCATCCCCACCAATGGAGTTACCGGTGATGGTGTTGCGCGTGACACCGGATGCGGCGGCGGCATCGAAGAAATAGCCATCTTCGAATCTGGCCGGCGTGCCATCATCGAGGAACTTCACACCTTTCAGTGGGCCGGAGGCGATGAAGCCACCATAGGTGAACTGACGGTTGACGCAATCGTCGGAGCGGATGCGACGCGGTGTGGCGTTCACACCCATGTCGAGGTTGCACCAGTCGCGATACCAACTACGTCCTTTGATGTTGGGAATTTGTTCGGTCTTGAAGCCTTCGAGGCCGAGCACGATGTGGCCCTTGTCACCAACCGCCATGCCGGCACCGAGAGAGCCGCGGAAGTTCTCACCATCACCTATCTCGGAGAGGCCGCCCTGCACGCTCAGTTCCAGGCCTTCGAAGTCTTCGTTGATGAGGAAGTTGGTGACGCCAGCGATGGCGTCGGAACCATAGGCTGCGGAGGCGCCGCCGGTGACGACTTCCGTCCGTTGGATCAATACCTGCGGCAGCATGCTGATGTCGAAGGTGCCGTTGCGGCTCGACGCCGGTACGCGGCGCCCATTCACCAGCACCAGCGTGCGGTTGCCGCCGAGGCCGCGGAGGTTGAGCTGACTCTGACCGCCGGAACCGAGATAACCACCGCCACCGAAGTTGCCGGTGTCTTCGAGCGTGGCACTACCGAGAAATTGCGGCAGAGCGTCCAGCGCGTCCATCAGGGTGGCTGGACCCAGCAGATCCATTTCTTCGCGTTCTATCGCAGTGACGGGAGTGGGGGCGGTAAGGTTGGGGCGCGCGATGCGCGAGCCGGTAACCATGACTTGTTCGATGCGCTCATCCTGCGCATTGATGCTGCCTGCTACACCGGCAAGTGCAAGCGCCAGACAGGCGCGTCGAACCGAACTTGCGGACAACCGTTCTTTGAACAAAGACGATTTCATGTAGCCCCCCCTGATTTTCCAATTATTGACTGACTGGTTGTTTTTGTTATTTCCAGTAGTTTAGGAAGGCCCTCCTATTTGTAAAATTGATTGTTTGGATGACCATGCATTCATCTCTTGATAGATACTCGGACGTCCAGAGGACCGTTATTACGGGTTTTCTACGCGCTTGCGCGCAAATCGCTTTCCCTCCTTCTGCGTTCGACCATACGTGGTCCGTCCTCGCTGGGTTTGAGCAACAGAATCGCCACTGCGCCCAGCAGCGAGAATCCTCCCATCACCAGCCCCACAGTGCCGAGACTCGCGCCGCTCTGCAGAATCTGTCCTGCGATGATCGGTGACAGAATGGCGCCACCACGTCCGACACCAATGACGAAGCCCGTGCCGGTTGCGCGCAGATGGGTGGGAAAGACATAGGCGATGATCGTGTAGAGGCCGGAGATTCCCGCATTGCCGAAGAAACCAGCGAAGGCAGCGAGATAACTGAGCTGCATCACATCCGGTTGTGAGCGACCAAAGGTGGCGACACCCACCATAGTCAGCACCATGATCGCGATCGTGAGCGGTTTTAGACCAATGCGTGTCGTGAGCAATCCGAAGACTACACCACCGAGTGCGCCGCCGACATTGGCCCACGTCAGCACACCGGAGGCGGCCGAGGCTTCGATGCCAAGTTCGACGACGATGGTCGGCGTCCACTTCAGTACGTAGTAGAACGCGATCATGTGGAAGAAGTACGCGGCGGTGACGAGCAGCGTGGACAGCACGATCACCGGCGCAAAGATGGCGGCGAGCGCCACCTTGCTCTGATCCTGGATCGCCGGCAGCTCATCGACTGTGGCATGACCCAATTTGCGCAAGGTGGCGTTGGTGCGTGCCAGTGCATTCACGGGTTGCGTGCGTGCCAGCCAGTGCACCGACTCCGGCACCAGGAAGTACACGAGCGGGATCAGCAAGGCAGTGAGACTTGCGCCCCACAGGAACATGTCGCGCCAGTTGACTGCACCAGGCTGCAACAAGGCCTTGCCCACCTCCCCGCAGACGATGCCACCGAGCGGATAACCGATGACCATCATCGAAATGCAAAGACCGCGATGGTGTTTATTGGAAAATTCCGCCGCCGCGGCATTGGTGACGGACAGCATGCCGCCGATGCCGAGTCCGGTATAAACCCGCCACAGACACAGCGTCAGCACGTCCGTCGTGAAGGTGGTCAGATACATGCCGCTCGCCATCACGAGCAGACAGCCAAGAATCATGCTGCGACGTCCGAGGCGATCGGCGACGCGGCCGAGCAGGACCGAACCGATCGACATGCCGACCAGTTCCATCGCGAGCACGAAGCCGAGTTCGGCGCGATCGATGCCGAACTCTCCCATGATGCCGGGGCCCGAGACGCTGATGGCCAGGACGTCGAAGCCATCGACGGCGTTGAGCAGACATGTGATCAGAATGATCAGGTACTGCAGGAGCCGCATCGGCGAGTCGTCGATGATCGCGCGTGGATCGTTCATGGGCGCCGCGCTGCAATCACCTGCTGATCCATGACTCCGAAGAGCGGCATCGCTTCACCTGCGGTGCGTGCCAACATGCGCACGCGTTCACCGAAACGCAGAAAGCCCGTATTCGGCACTCCATCGTTGTCGATCATTTCGATCGCGCGTCGCTCAGCGATGCAGCACGAGCCGTGTTCCCGAAAGCCGCTGTTGGAAACGGTGCCGGAACCAATCACCGTGCCGGCGCAAAGATCACGTTTGGCTGCTGCATGCGCGATGAGCTCATCGAAGCCCCACTCCATTTCCGTGGCAGGCACGGCGCCGAAGAGCTCGTCGTTGCGCCACACTTCCAATGTGGCCTCGACCCGATGACGGCTCCAGCACGAACCGAGTTCATCCGGCGTGAGCGCGAACGGCGCCATCGCGCAGGCGGGTTTGGCGTGTATCCAACCGAAGCCCGTTTTCATTTCGCGCGCGGCGAGACTGCGCAACGACCAATCGTTGATGAGCACCAGCAGGGCGACGTGCGCACCGGCATCCTTGGCAGCCGTTCCCATCGACACCTGCGTGGTGAGCACACCGAATTCGCCCTCGAAGTCGATGCCATCGTTTTCGGACATGAAAGGCACGGGGGCCGTCGGTGCATGGAACTGATGCGACAGTCCCTGATACATCAGCGGCAGCTCGCTTTCGATCGGCGGCGCGCGAAACGCCTTGGACATGAGCAAGCCATGGGTGGGAAAGGCGGAACCGTCGAGCCATTGCCAGGCGCGCGGCAAGGGCGCGAGCAACGACCAGTCCTCGAGTGGCCGCGCCGCGCCACATTTGCCGGCATCGAGTTCAGCGGCGAGCCTGCGCAACGCCGGCTCGGTTTCCTGCCAGCGTTCCAGAGCCGATTGCAGCGTGGGCGCTATCGCCTCCGCTGCCACTGCCCGAGATTGATCCTGCGATACGACTAGCAGCAGGCCGTCGGGCGTACCGTTGTCTGCCGTCGCGAGTTTCATCGCCGCAGGTCCTCCGTGAATTCGCCATCTATCAGGATGAAAGCGATGCGGCATGGCACCTTGCCGCGATTGGCCCAACCGTGATTGGTGCCGCACTGGATTACGATGTCACCCGGGCCGAGTACCGTTTCGCCTTCATCGAGAATCAACACGATCTCACCTTCGAGCACGATGCCGTAATCGATCGTCTCGGTGCGATGCATGAAGGGATGCTTGCTGCTCGAATCACGATGCGTCACCACTTCGGCAGCCCCGACTTCCGCGAAGTGAGCGCGCGCCTGTTCCGGCGTCAGCGTGGCAATCGCAGGGTCTTCCGGCGGTACTTCGAGCACGCGGATGCGCGTGCCACGTTTCGGCGGCGCGAGTTGTATGCCTTCCTCATGTGGCTCTTGCGGAGCTGCTTCTATGCGCGCCGGCGCCTCGCGCGTGTTCCACACTTCGAAGAAGAGCGGACCATGTGCGCCACCGATGCGTGCCACACGTGGGGTGGGGCCATCCTGCAGAAACACCGAGCGCCCTTGCTCGTCGTGCCCGGTGACGATGCGGCGTACGGGACGATCACTCATGCCTTGCCTCCTGTACCAGCGACCGAGCCACCGAGCACTTCGGCGAGCCAGTCGGCGATGTAGTCGCGTGCGAAACTCATGTTGTCGGCGCCGACGTGTTCCACACCGCCTTCACGTTCGGTGAAGATCTTCAGCTCGCGCTTGGGTGAGTTGATGAGTTGTTCATAGGTGCGATGCGCGTATTCGACCGCGATCTGGCGATCACGTGCGCCATGCGTGACGAGGAAGGGAACGCGGATGCGATCGAGCACACCGTCGAGCGTCATACCTTTCGCCTTCTGGAAGAACTCGTCACGATCCTTCGCACCGAACACCCACTGCACATGGTTCCAATAATGCGGCACGGGATTCTCGCCTTCGCGCTGCAGACGTTTGTACTGCACTTCGTGCCAGTCGTGGTTGGCGCCCCACACCGCACCGCAGGCGAAACGCGGTTCGAAGGCCACCGCACGTGGCGTGAAATAACCACCGAGTGAAATGCCACACATGCCGATGCGAGCAGCATCGATGTCGGGATGCGAGGCCAACCATTCGTAAGCAACGCTGGCCCATTCTTCGCTCGCATGTGTGGCGGGCAAGCCATGCAGGCGCAGCGATTCACCGGTGCCGGGTTGATCGATGCTCAGGGTGGCGACACCACGCCGTGCCAATTCGCGCGGCAGCCAGCTCCAGTAGAGCAGCTCCTTGCAGCTGTCGAGGCCGTTCACATAGAGCACGCAGGGAGCCTTGCCCTGCACGCCTTCGGCACGCGTGAGCAAAGCAGGCATCACCTTGCCTTGATAGGGAATCTCGACGCGTTCGGTGTCGTCGCGACCGAGCTGCAAGGCCTTGCGGAACGTGGCCTGTGCCTTGGCGTAGGTGCGTTCCCGCTCGGGATTTCCCGGGCCCTGCATGCGTTCGGCCACCACGAGATAGAGAGCAGCGCGCTGCATCTTGCGCGCCGCGGACAACAATCTCCCGCGCTCCTCATCCTCTGCAGCAAGCTCCAACAGCTTGTCGGCCATCTTCACCCACTGCGCGAGAAAGGCGGCGGTGCCACCGTCGACGCTGGCCGCGTCGTCACGCAGTGCGCTGCACATGTCTTCGATCTCGCCGATCTGCGCGCCGCTTTCCAGCGCCATGTTCACGGCGAGATTCCAGACGTAGTTGTTGGGGAAATATTGAAACAGCGCCACCTTACACCTGCGCAGGTTGAAAGAGCCCCGCGTCCGCTTCGGGGCGCGGCATGGCGTAGGGTCCACCGACACCGATGCCCCAAACGTCCATCAACGAGGGATGGGGTTCATAAACGGTTGCCTGCCAACTGGCTTCGTCCACCAGCTCGAGTTCGGCCGTGTATTCGGTGGCGAAGCCGTTGGGCGTGACGAAATAACTGAAGGTGTTGTTACCGGCCTTGTGGCGTCCCGGTCCCCAGCGCACCTGCACGCCCTTGTCGCGCAACAGTGCCACGCCGCGCATCATGGCGTCGATGTCAGCCATGTCCCAGGCCATGTGGTTGAGACAGGGAGGCCCCGGCAGCACGGCGATGCGGTGATGCCAGGCGTTGCAACGCAGGAAACACATGAAGTCGCCGAGCCAGTCGCTCACGCGAAAGCCCAGCACGTCCACGAAGAAGCGCGCGGCCGCCTGCACGTCGGGGGAATGCAACACGACGTGACTGATGCGCAGCGGCAAGCTTTCGTTCTCGGGTGGTGTCGTAAGTTCTTCCTGCTGCACGCCGTGGGAAACGCCGAAGGGTAGGCCGTCCGGCGAAAAGAAACGGAAGCCCACTCCGCCACCCGGCCCCTGCAACGGACGTGGGGCAAAGATCACCTTGAGGCCCGCGGCCTGGACGCGCTCATACAACGCTTGCAGGGAAGCCTGACTATCGGTGGCGAGCTCGATCACGTCGACACGGGTATCGGTGCCACCGCGCAGCCGCAAGGCAAAGGGTTCGGAACTGCCGACGGCGCGGAAATAGACGAGGCCGTCCTGTTCCGCCACCTCGCGCAGGCCCCACTTTTCTTTATAGAAAGATCGTTCCGCCTCGAGATCCGGCACACAAAGACCCACATGACGAATTTCGGTAACGCTGGACATTGGTTCTCCGGTAAGCAGCCGGTCTACAACGGCTGTGCGATGACGTCGAACATGTCGCGAACGATCTTGCTCTGGTCCACCGGCGGCCGTAGCCCCAGCTGACTCTGGCAGATCCCCAGCGACTGCTCGACGATATAACGACAGCGTTCCACGCGGCGTGCCTGCCAGGCAGGGAAGGCCTCTGCGGGAGAGTCCTTCTGCGCCAGCTCTTCGGCGAGAACGATGCCATCCTCTATCGCCATCCCCGCCCCCTGACCGAGATGCGGCGTAGTGGCGTGTACTGCATCACCCAGGAGAACGACCCGCCCCTTGAACCACGGTCCCTCAAGCCAGATCCATTCAAGCGGCTTGTAGACGACGTCTTCGTCGCGGGTGATGCTGCGCGCCAGCGCGGCGATGCGCTCGGGCGCGTGCTTGAGTTTTGCGCGCATGGCCTCGGCCAGACCTGCGCGCGGATAACGTGGATTGCCCGGTTCCGGGCTGGTCACATAGAGGTACATCAGGCTCTTGCCGAGCGGCACCAGTCCCATGCCGATGGGACCTTCATAGGCCTGCAGGCTGTCGAGCCCCGGCTCGATCGGAAAGTTGTGGCGCCACACGCCCTGCCCGGTGAAGGTCGGTTCGGGTGCCTCGGGAAACAACATGCGACGGGTGGTCGAATAGAGCCCATCGGCGCCCACCACGAGGTCATAGCGGCCAGTGCTGCCATCACTGAAGGTGACATTCACACTCTCCCCCTCGTCCTCGATCCGCTCGGCTTCGACGCCGAGGCGAATGGAGGCACCCGCGGCCTGCGCGCGGCGGACCAGTACTTCATGCAGTGCACGGCGGCTGATGCCGACGTTGGCGGGTTGGTCCGGCACCAGACGGTGAGAGGGTACGCGGGCTAGATGCCACCCGTCTGGGCCGAATATGTCGACGTGATTGAAGCCGAAGCCGGCTTGCAGATAGTCGTCCAGCACGCCGAGGGCGTGCATGGCACGAATCACGTTGGATTGTTGGATGATGCCGACCCCATAGACCTGCCAGGTCTGGTCGCGCTCGATGAGATCTACTTGAAAGCCTTTTCGTCCCAAGGCGATGGCCGCGGTGAGTCCACCAATTCCGCCACCGATGATGAGGATGTTTGCCCCTTGCATGCTCCACCTGTTGTTCGGATCGGCGCTTCTTCTCGCGTCACGGCACCGTATCCCCTTTCGGTCGTAGTGTAGGCAGTCCCCACTATTAGAAAACTTGATTGTATTTATGCAGATTGATCTG
>CALEJT010000023.1 GCA_937898685.1 uncultured Gammaproteobacteria bacterium
ATACCTAAGTTGCACCAACCGCAGTAAAAGACCCCGGCCCAAAAGGCCGGGGTTTTTTATGGTCGGCTTACTGCAAGGTGTTTACAAAAACACTAACAAATCTACCCTTGCCTCCCCGGCAAAGGCTGGTCTAATGGGCTGGCTATACGTTCCGCATTCGCAGGCACAATAACAAGGAGCTCTAATGGCCACTCTCACCAGCGCACAGCGCGATCACTTGACTTCACTCTTCATCGTCATGTTCGACGCCGCTCCGGGCGTCAAGATCCTCAGTCAGCTCGTGGGCGCGCGCGAAGCCGGATCTTCGCTGGCAGACATCGCTGCGATTCTGGGCAACACGCCTCAGTTCAAGCAGCTGTTCCCTGCACTGATGGCCGCTGATGAAGCTGCCGATCGCATCGTCGCCACGCTGTTGCCCGAATCCACGCCTGCCGCTGCCAAGACCTGGGCCAAGGGTTGGGTGGTGGAAAAACTGACCTCCGGTGAGAGCCTGGCTTCCGTGCTGCTGCAGGCTGGAATTGCGTTGACCCAGACCACGAATGCCAACTATGCCGCCGCCAAGGCCCAGCTCGCCAACAAGCTCAAGGTGGCGAACTACTACACCATCACGCTCCAGGAAGACGCCGACAATCTGGCTGACCTGCAGAAGGTGCTCGCCAACGTCACCGACGATCCCGAGACCGCCGACGAAGCCATCGAGAACCTCGATCCCGAGCAGTCGGAAAATCCGAACGATCCTGAGAATCCCAACGATCCGCAGAATCCCGGCGATCCCTCTTCTCCGCCGCCGGTTGGTGGCACCAGCGAAACCATTTCCGAGAAAGTGACCGTGGGCATCACCACCACCATCAAGACCGAGGCCGACAAGGTCACTCTCACTCTGACCGCGGAGCACTCCGATGACTCTGAGGACGGTAATGCTCAGTACGCCAACGTGTTGCTCGACAGCGATGCCAAGCAGCTGACCATCACGCTGAATGCCATCACCGACGACGCCGGCACCGACACCAAGGCGGACGACGTACTCGACAAGGTCTCGTTGACCATCAATGCCAACGGCACGGACTACGCCGATCTCGTTACAGTCAAACTCAGTGGCAACGGCAAGGCGGACATCGTCAACAGCGATGGTGCGTCGCTGGTGTACATCGATGCTTCGGGCCTGTCGTCCAAGACGATCGACAGCAAGCTCGACGAAGGTCTCACCTACACCAGCACCAACAGCCTGGCCGAAACCATCATCCTCGGCAGCGGCAAGGATGCGCTGGTACTGGAAAACTCCACGGTCAGCAAAACGGACGTGGTGCGCAACCTCACGCTCGTCGATGATTCCGAGACCGCCGGTACTCAGTTGGATCTCGCTGCCTCCGATAGCATCAAGGTCGGCCTGACTGGCTTCGTCAAAGCCAATTTCAATTCTTCCAGCTCCCTGGACTTCGCCTTGATCGCTGCATCGAAGTCGAATCTCGGTGACCATCTGGTATTCCAGTATGGCGGCAACACCTATATCTATGCCGACACCGGCAGTGCGCAGGACTCACTGGACGACCAGGACTTCCTCGTGAAGCTGGTGGGTACGGTCAACCTCGATCTGTTGCTCGAGGCGCTGAACGGCTAAGGAAGACATCCTGCCTCACTTACAGAAACCCCGGCCCGATGGTCGGGGTTTTCTTTGGGTGGCGTGTCAGCAAGGCCATTTTTGTCTCATGGGTTAAAAATCGCTGGGGCAGCACGTGCGCGATGATCCGCTGGGAAGTAGGCGCACGAAAGTTGCTTGAGAGGATCGCGGCTCTTGCTTCAGGTGAGCAGCAGTTGCCTATCCGTGAGGAACGCTCATCGAAGGGATGGTGCTTTCTCGGACGAAGCGCAAAACGCCGCGTGACTCTGTTAAAAAAATCCTCAATTTCCCCTCTCCTGTTTCACGACGAAAGCCTGCTTTAATTCGCCTCGATCAGGAGCTTCCATGCGTGCCTGAAAACTGCTCTGAAGTGCTCGCGCCTCACACCGATGCCGAGGAGCTGGTCCATTACGAACCACCGTGCTGATGGTCGATGCTCTGAATAACTGAACTCCATCCCCTGAGCCCTCAATTTGCCCGCACCAAAAACCCTGTTCTAATAGCGGGGTTCTGCCCACCAGGGGTTTGCGAAACCACAAGAATTAAGGAGATCGAATGTCCAGCTCTAACGATTGGTCCGCAGGTTACATATCGGACATTGACTACACCTACGGCTACTACACCGAACTGAACCCGTTGCGGGCACGTCTGGCGCTGCTCAACCGCGGCATCGTCCCACCCGGAACGGCCTATGGTTGTGAGCTGGGCTTCGGTCAGGGTTTGAGTGTGGCGATCCACTCCGCCGCCTCGCCCACGCAGTGGTACGGCACGGACTTCAACCCCAGCCAGGCAGGCTTCGCCCAGGAATTGGTCGAGCAGTCCGGATCCGATGCCAAGCTCTACGATCAGGCCTTCGAGGAATTCTGCAATCGCCCCGACCTGCCGGACTTCGACTTCATCGGTCTGCACGGCATCTGGAGCTGGGTTTCGGAGGAGAACCGCCACCTCATCGTCGATTTCATCAAGCGCAAGCTGAAAGTCGGCGGCTTGCTATACATCAGCTACAACACCCTGCCGGGTTGGGCGGCCTTTGCACCGATGCGCCATTTGATGACCGAACACTCGGACGTGTTGAGTGCCGGCGGGCAGGGCATTCTCAATCGCGTCGATGAGGCGCTGCGCTTCATCGATCGCCTGCTCGCCACCAATCCGCTCTATGCGCGCGCCAACCCCTTGATCGGCGAACGTCTGAAAAGGCTCAAGGAACAGAACAAGCACTATCTCGCGCACGAATACTTCAATCGCGAGTGGCATCCGATGCACTTCGCCACCATGGCGGATTGGCTGCAGGGTGCCAAGTTGAACTTCGCCTGCTCCGCCCACTATCTCGATGCGGTGGACAACATCAACCTGACCAAGGAACAGCAGGCGCTGATCGCGGAGATCCCGGACGTCAGCTTTGCCGAAACCGTGCGTGACTTCATGGTGAACCAGCAATTCCGTCGCGATTACTGGATCAAGGGCGTGCGCCGCCTTTCGCGCCTCGAACAGTCGGAGCACCTCAGCAATGTGCGGGTGATGCTCAACGTGCCGCGCGAAGATGCCTCACTCAAGGCCTCCGGCACGCTGGGACAGGCCGACATGAACGCACAGATCTACACGCCGATTCTCGATTACTTGTCCGACCACAAACCGCGTTCGCTGGGAGAAATCGCCGATGCGATGGCGAAGCACAACATCAACCACGCCCAGATCGTGGAGGCGGCGCTGGTATTGGGCGGTACGGGTCAGCTCTCTGCCGTGCAGGACGCCATGGTGGCCAGCAAGTGCAAGAAGAAGACGGACAAGCTCAACCGCTACCTGATGCGCAAGGCGCGTACGAGCGGGGACATCCACGTTCTGGCCTCGCCGGTCACGGGCGGCGGCTTCAACCTGGGACGCTTCCAGCAGCTGTTCGCGCTGGCCTATCTGGAAGGTCACAAGGACGCCTCCGACTGGGCCAAGTTCGCGTGGGACATCCTGGCCAAGCAGGGGCAGCGCATCGTACGCGAAGGCAAGGCCCTGGAAAGCCACGAAGAAAATCTGGCCGAGCTGAACAGTCAGGCGGCCACCTTCAAGGCCAAGTTGATGCCGGTTTTGAAGGCGCTGGAGATAGTCTGAGCACTGGTTTGCGGCGCGGCAGGCCCAATCGCGCTACGATGCAGGCCAATCAGCTGTAAGAGGAAGTAGTAGTGAGCAAGATTACCGCGATTACCAAGGATCGTTTCATCGACAAGACCTGGCGTCTTGCGAACGGCTATGCCTTCGCTGGCCAGGATGCGGTCGTGATGCTGGTGGTCTCCGAGCTGGCTGCAGCGGTGATGAACTACCCCATCGGCTTCATCCAAGGTGCCAAGGGCTATCAGCTCGTGGGCATCCAGGGCTTCGATGCGGGCGTCAACCTACAAGTGGCCGCCACCGGCAAGTGGAACGCCCCCTACATGCCCAAGGTCTATCGTTCCCACCCCTTCCTGTTGGTGAACACCAGCGATGGCAACAAGGCTCTCGCCATCGACGAGGCTGCCAGCGTGATCACCGAGCGCGGGGGCGAGCCTTTTTACGACAACAACGGCGAACTTGCGCCGAAAGTCGCAGAAATCGTCAAGAACCTGGTGGAATTCGAAAAGGATCGCGCCAGCACCGAGGCGATCTGCGCCCTGCTCGGTGAGCTGGAACTGATCGAGCCCTGGGAAATCACGGTCAACAAAGGCAAGGAGCAGAACAAGATCCAGGGCCTGTTCCGCATCAACGAAACGCGGCTGAACCAGATCGATGCCGCGCAGTTGGAACGTCTCCGCAATGCCGGCGGTCTGGTAGTGGCATACTGCCAGCTGTTGTCCATGCAGAACCTGCCCAAGCTGGGCAAGCTGTACCACGAGCGGCAACGTGCCGCCAGCGACGCCGTGGAGGGCCTCAGGGCCTTCGGTCTGTCAACGCAAAACGATGTTCTGTCGTTCGAGAACCTGTGAAACGCGCCTGCGGGCACGGGAGATGAAGCTATGACGAAGGCGAAGAACCTGGCTTTCAAGCTGGCGTGGCTGCCGCTGGTGGCCCTGCCCTTTGGTGTGCAGGGTCAGACGTTGACCCTGTTCGAACCCACCGAAACCAACGGCGCGCCAGCGGATCAGCCGCAACCAGCGGCGGTCGGCTTTCTGTCGGCGGGCGGCCAGCCGGCCTTCACGCTGCGCAGCGCCGGTCGCATCGGCGACCGCTACCACGTCGTGCTCGTCAACCGCGACGGTACGGTGGCCAAGGTCCAGTGGCAGGAAGGTCAGACGGTCCAGGTGCCTGGCTTCGGCGGCTTCACGGTCACCCAGGTGAGCAGTCGCTCCGTCCGACTGAACCAGCCCGAAACCTGCATCAGTGCCCCCGAGCGTGGTGTGAGTTGCCTCGGCAGCAATCAGGCAGAGCTGCGCCTGGCCAGTGCCGCACCCGCGGTGGCGCAGGCCCAGATGATGCCCGCGGCGCCGGTCGGACCTTCCGTGCAGCAGGATCCCTTTGCTGCCGCCGCCGCTGCCGCCGCGCGTAACCCGCCTCAGCCCAATCGCGGTCCCAATCAGCAGCCGCTCGGCGTGGTCAACGTCATGGGAGAAGGCGGCGCGCAGGCCGTCGTGATCAATCCCTTCACTGGCCAGCCCGAGGCAGTGCCGCAGCTCTCTCCCGAAGAGCAGGCGGCGCGAATGCAGCGGCAGCGCGCCCGCGCCGAGCGCATGGGCCGGTTCGTGCCGCAGCGCATCGACGACGCCGACGTGCCGCCCGGCATGCAGAAGGTAAGTACTCCCTTCGGCGATACCCTGGTTCCCATCCAATAACGGCGTCGCAGCACCCTTGAGTTTGTCCCATCCTCAGATGCAGACGGGGACGGATGCGCTCTTGAGCGTGTCCGTCGTCACCTATCAACCCGAACCAGAGACCTTCGCGGCCCTGCTGCGGTCCTTGGCGCAAGCACTGAAGGCGGTGCAGGACCATCTGTCCGGAGCCTGTGAGGTGACGGTGGTGGACCATAGTCCCGACCCGCAGCCCGTGCGCCGCATCTCAGGCATGGAGGAAGCGCCGCCGTTACGCCTGGTGCACGACCCCCGCAACCCCGGTTTCGGTGCCGGCCACAACCGGGTGATCGACGCGACCAGGGCGCCCTACCACCTCATCCTCAATCCTGACGTCGAATTGCCCGAGATGACCTTGGTCGAACTACTTCGTTACCTGCAGGCGCAGCCCGAAGTAGTGGCACTGGGGCCGGAAGTGCGCGACGGTGAAGGTCACGTGCAGTCATCCTGTAAAGGCGAGGTGACGGTGCTGGATCTGGCCTTGCGTGGCTTCGCACCGAACTGGCTGCGACGGCGCTTTGCCAAGCGTCTGGCGCGCTACGAATGTCAGGAAATGATGCAGGCCAAGCGCATCGCGCCGGCGCTGCACCTGAGCGGCTGCTTCATGCTGTGTCGCACCGAAGCGCTGCGGGCGGTGGGCGGCTTTGACGAGGGCTACTTCCTCTATTTCGAAGACTTCGCCCTCAGCCGGGCGCTGCAGAGCCGCGGCCGCGTGCTCTACTTCCCGGTTGTCCACATCGTCCACCACGGCGGTTACGCGGCGCGTAAGGGTTTGACGCACCTGCGGTATTTCAGCAAATCCGCCTGGCGCTGGTTCCAGACGCAGGGGTGGAAGCTCTGGTGAAAACCGTTCTCCTCACCGGTGCCGGCGGCTTCGTCGGCCAGGCCCTGCTGCGACACCTGCTCGAAAGCACCGACTTCGAGGTGCGCGCGCAACTGCGCCAACGCAACCCGCCTTCGCGCCTCTGCGAGCATCCGCGCCTCACGCTGCATCACGGTGATCTCAGTGATCCCCTGTTCTGCGAGGCCCTTTGCGAAGGTGTCGAGCTCATCATCCATCTCGCCGGACGCGCCCACACGACCGGCGGCCGCGACGCCCAATGGGCCGGCAGTCACGTTCCGACCCGCCTGCTGGCGGAAGCCGCGGTACGGCACGGCGTCGGCAAGTTCGTGTTTCTGAGCAGCATCAAGGCGCGCGAACCGGCGCAGTCGCCCTACGCCGAGGTGAAGCATCTGCAGGAGGAACTGCTGCTGGACCTGCATCGTCGTGGGCAGTTGCGGGTCGTGTGTCTGCGCCCGGCGCTGATCTACGGCCCCGGCATGCGCGGCAACCTCGCCACACTTCTGAGGCTCCTGCGCAAACCGCAACTGCGTCTGTTGCCACGGCCGCGCAGCCAGATGGGTCTGATTGGCCTCGAGGATTGCTGTCGTGCGATCATTGCCGGCCTCGACATCGAGGCGCTGGAAGGGCGCGCCTGGCAGCTGGATGATGGCGTGCGCTACGACATCGCCGAGATGTTTCATCGCGTCAGAACGCAGTTGGGTCTGGCCCCGCCACTTTTGTGGATCCCCCGTCCCCTGGTGTACTGCGCCACCTTGCTGGCGGAGCTGAGTGCTCCCCTTACCGGACTGAGCGTCGGCAGAGGCAGCTATGCGACTCTGTACCTCGAGCGCTTCCAGCCCGACCCCCGCTATGGAGAGTTGAGCGGCTTCGTGCCGCGACAGGAGTTCTACCGGGAATTGCCGGTCTTGTTGGAGAACATGAAAGCGTGATCACGAAAGGCATCATCCTCGCCGGCGGCTCCGGCACCCGCCTGCATCCCATTACCGCCAGCGTCAGCAAGCAGCTGCTGCCGGTATACGACAAGCCGATGATCTACTACCCGCTGGCCACTCTGATCCAGGCGGGCATCGCCGACATCCTCATCATCACGACGCCGCAGGATGCGGACAACTTCAAGCGTCTGCTCGGCGACGGTTCGCAGTGGGGCCTCAAGCTGAGTTACGCCGTGCAACCGCGCCCCGAAGGTCTGGCGCAGGCCTTCCTGATCGGCGAGGACTTCATCGGCACCGATGGCGTGTGTCTGATCCTCGGCGACAACATCTTCTACGGCTCCGGCATGTCGGCACAGTTGCGCCGCGCCGTCGCGCGCGAATCCGGTGCCACCATCTTCGCCTACTACGTCAACGACCCCGAACGTTATGGCGTCGTCACCTTCGACGAACAAGGTCGCGCCTGCCATCTCGAAGAAAAACCGCAGGTGCCGCAGTCGAACTACGCGGTGACGGGCCTGTACATGTACGACAACCAGGTCATCGACATCGCGCGCTCGCTCAAGCCTTCCGCGCGCGGTGAACTCGAGATCACGGATCTCAACCGCGTCTATCTCGAACGCAATGCGCTGGCGGTAGAACGCTTCGATCGCGGCACGGCGTGGCTCGACACGGGCACGGTTACTTCGTTGCTCGATGCCGGCAACTTCATCCGTGTGCTCGAAGAAAGGCAGGGACTCAAGATCGCCTGCGTCGAAGAAATCGCCTGGCGTCAGGGCTTCATCGATGACGCACAGTTGGAAGCACTGGCCAAACCGCTCGAGAAAAGTGGTTACGGCATCTATCTGCGCCGCGTGCTCGCGCATGGCCGGGAGAATTGAAATGGGTTGGAAGCAAACAGAATTACCGGAAGTACTGCTCTTCGAGCCCGCCGTCTTCGGTGACGAGCGCGGCTTCTTCATGGAAATTTTCCGTAGCAGCTGGTTCGAGGAACTCGGCCTCGCCAGCGACTTCGTGCAGGACAATTTCAGTCGCTCCGCACGAGGTGTGCTGCGTGGCTTGCATTACCAGGTGGTCGAGCCCCAGGGCAAACTCGTGCGTTGCGTACATGGTGAAATCTATGACGTCGCCGTCGATCTGCGCCGCTCCTCACCCAACTTCGGCAAGTGGGTCGGTGTGACGCTCTCGGCCGAGAACAAGCACGCGCTCTGGATTCCGCCGGGCTTTGGCCACGGCTTCTACACGGTCTCCGAATCCGCCGAAGTGATGTACAAGTGCACGGCCTACTACGCGCCGCAGCACGATCGCAACGTGCGTTGGGATGATCCCGAGATCGCTATTCGCTGGCCCTTGAATGCGCCGGTGCAACTTTCCGCCAAAGACGCGCAAGCGCCGCTCTTGCGTGATGCCGAAGTGTTCGCGTGAGGAGGCGCTGAGATGCACGTCGTTTTGCTCGGAGCCCTGGGGCAACTTGGACGTTTGGTGGAGCGCAGCACACCGCGTGGGGTGAAGCTGAGCGCTTTCAGTTCCGCAGTGTGTGATGTCACCAATGGTGCGAGCCTGCGCCGCGTACTCGACAAGGCCAAGCCAGACCTCGTCATCAACTGTTCCGCCTACACGGCAGTGGACAAGGCGGAAAGCGAAAAAGAGCGCGCCTTCGCCGTGAATGAAGAAGGAGTGCGCAATCTCGTCGCCAGCACTTCACCGCTCACGCGTTTGCTCCATGTCTCCACCGACTTCGTCTTCGATGGTCGTGCCAATGGTCCCTACTCCACCGACGCGCCGGTGAACCCGCTCGGTGTATATGGCGCCAGCAAGCTCGCAGGCGAAAAGGTTCTGTTGGAAGAAGCGCCCGAGCGCAGTTGCATCGTGCGCACGGCCTGGCTCTATGCGGCGGATGGCCAGAATTTTCTCAACACCATGTTACGGCTGATGCAGGAACGTCCCGAACTGCGTGTGGTGAATGATCAACGCGGCACGCCCACTTCTGCGCACGGCCTTGCCGATGTGCTCTGGCGCTTCGCCATGCGTCCCGAACTCAAAGGCATTTATCACTGGACCGATCAGGGTGAAGCCACCTGGTACGAATTCGCCTGCGCGATCCAGGAATCGGCATTGCGTCACGGCTTGCTCAAACGCAGTATCCCGATCCATCCGATCACGACTGCCGACTATCCCACACCGGCGACGCGCCCTGCCTACAGCGTGCTCGACAAGAGCAAGACCTATGAGGCGCTCGGCATGTGTGGGCAACACTGGGAAGGCGCGCTCGATGCCGTGATGGCCATCAAGAGTGAGCAGCGCAAACAACAGCAGCAGCAACAACAGCAGCAATGAAGGATAAGGAACTCACGTGAATCGCTTGCTCGTAACCGGCGGTGCCGGCTTCATCGGTGCCAACTTCGTTCACTACTGGTTGTCACAAAATCCGCAATCCATGGTGGTGGTTCTGGATGCTCTCACCTATGCGGGCAATCGCGACAACCTGAGCGGACTCGAAGGCAGGCCAAACTTCGTGTTCGTGCATGGCGACATTTGCGATCAGGCTCTGGTCGAATCGCTGTTGGCGCAACACCAGATCGATACGCTGGTGCACTTTGCTGCGGAAAGTCACGTGGACCGCTCGATCAGTGGGCCGGATGCCTTCATCGAAACCAACATCGTCGGCACGCACAGTCTGTTGAAAGCAGCACGCAAGGTGTGGAGCGAAAACGGCGGCTTCGCAGGTAAACGTTTTCATCACGTGTCCACCGACGAGGTCTACGGCACGCTTGGACCCCAGGATGCGCCCTTCACCGAAACGACGCCCTACGCGCCGAACTCGCCTTATTCCGCGAGCAAGGCCGCATCCGATCATCTCGTGCGCGCCTATCATCACACCTATGGTCTGCCGGTGACGACGAGCAACTGCTCGAACAACTACGGTCCCTATCAGTTCCCGGAAAAGCTGTTGCCTTTGTGTTTGCTCAACATCCTGCACGGCAAGCCGCTGCCGATCTACGGCGATGGTCAACAGGTGCGTGACTGGTTGCATGTCGACGATCACAACCGCGGCATTGCACTGGTGCTGGAAAAAGGAGTGGTGGGCGAGACCTACAACATCGGCGGCAACAACGAATGGGCCAACCTGAATACGGTCAAGTTGTTGTGCAGCACGGTCGATGAACTCTTTGCGAAAGATGCGGCGCTCGCGCAGCGTTTCCCGCAGAGTCCTGCAGCGAAAGGACAGAAAAGCGAGAGCCTGATTTCGTTCGTGACCGATCGTCCCGGACATGACAAACGTTATGCGATCGATGCCAACAAAATCAGAAGTCAACTTGGATACGAGCCGCGCGTTACTTTCGCCGACGGTTTGCGGCAGACGGTCCAGTGGTATCTCGACAACGAGAACTGGTGGCGTGCTTTGCAAGCGCGGCAACTCAATAATTAGTGAGTCACTGCCCCTCGCATAGGGCAGCGGACAGGAGGGGTAGTATGAAACGCTGGCTTGCTTGCTTGCTGGTGCCGTTGGGTCTTGCGCAACCCATTCAGGCCACGGTGCTTCTGGATTACGGCTTCGACGCCCTCGTGCGCGAATCCAAGCTGATCGTGCAGGCGGAGGTGTTGGAACGGCACAGTGAAGCGGCCGACCTGCATGCCGACGACATCCATACGGTCGTCACTTTGCGCGTATCACAGGTATTCAAAGGCAGCACGGCCGGCGACGAGCTCGAACTTTCCTTCCTCGGTGGCGCAGTGGCCGGAGAGGTATTGGAAGTCTCGGGTCAATTTCTTCCCAGCGTCGGTGATGAAGCCATCTTCTTCATCACCGATCCGAACGCCAGCCACATCAATCCTCTCACCGGTTGGTTCCAAGGTTATTTCCCGATAGTCGATGAGGGTGGTACGCCCTATCTCGATTTGAGTGATCGTCCCGATCTGATACTCGCCAATGCCACCGATCCGCTGCTCAAGAAGATGCTGAATCTCGGTGTGAGCGAGGCCGAACTCGAACGACGCTTTCCCGGCTACGCGCGTTTCACGCTAGAGGATTTTCTGCTCGCCATCGAAGCCGAAGTCGCAGCGCAGGAGGGCCAATGAAGAAACGAGCTCTCTGGTGGCTGGCGCCCGTGTTGGCTGCCGGCTGCATCGCTTCGGCCTGGGCCTATCGCTTCACGGGTTCAGCCTGGGATGGAGGTCAGACCACCTTCTTCAGCGGCATTCCCGGCGTCTCCCCCAGCGGCAAACCTTGGGCCGAAGCCTTTCGCGAAGCGATGGCGGTGTGGAATGAAAAGACCCCATTCCGCTTCCACGCCGATTCCGGTTACAAGGATCCCTGTGCCGGTTATCGCGGACGCGGCAGCGGTGGCGCTCTCAATGGCAATGGTGATCTGTACAACGGTGCCGATTTCCGCAGCGACGTCTGCGGTGCGCGTTTCGACGACGGCACGCTGGCGGTCACCTTCAGCCGCTACTATCCCAATCGCACCGGCTTCGACTCCTTCGTGGAGTCGGACATCGTCTTCAACGCCAACTACGAGTGGGACATCTACGACGGCCCGCCGCGGCAGACCATCGACTTCCGCCGCGTCGCGATTCACGAGTTGGGCCATGCGCTCGGCCTCGATCACGAGCTGAGCAACCCGGCCATCATGCAGCCGCAGGTGAGCACACTCAGCGACATCACCGCCGACGACATCGCAGGCGTCAACGCCATCTATTCGCCCGGCGGCGGCAGAACCTGTGACATCTCGATGCTCCGCACCAATGCGCTGATAGCGAACCAGCTCAGCGTCGATGAAGACTGCCGCATGAACCAGCTCTTCGGTGGCACGGACACCAGCTTTGTCGACGTCTATCAAGTGCGGCTCAATTCGCAGCTGCGTCTGTACATGGAAGTGAAGGCCAGCGGTTTCGATCCCGTGATCCTCGCCTTCACCGCTGGGGGGGCGCTGGTGGCCATCTTCGAAGCGGAGGGCTGCGAAGTGCGGGGTGTCACCACCGAGCTACCGCCGGGCAACTACTACCTGATGGTGAACACTTACGATCAGCCGACGGACTGTGGCGCCGGCGAGGGCAGCTATCGCTTCAGCGTGTCGGATTCGCCGTTGCCGGTACTGGGTGCTGCCCGCACCTTCGCACAGACCACGGCCCCGCCCGGCATCATGTTCCAGGCTGGTGCGACCAGCGATGGCGGCCTGAACTTCGGCACCTACTTCGCCGCGGCCGACAGTGTCGACGTGCAGGCCAGAATCCAGGTGCTGCCGCAGCACGCGGGCCGGCAGGGCGCGATCTACGTGGTGGCGATCCTCGATGATGGCCGCTCCTTCATGAAGGACACAGATGGCCGCTTCGTGCCCTTCAGCGGGCGTCAGGCCGACCTGCAGCCGGCCTTCAGGCAGACCTTGAGCAGCGACCCGATGAGCGTCGACATCGTGCAGGGGTTGCGTGGGGATTACTCTGGTCTCGCCGGGCATGACTTCCATGTCTTCATCGGCTACTCGGTGGCGAGCGATCCGGGCACGATCTACTACCCCAACGCACCGCTCAGCTTCAGGATCGAGGCGCCCTGAGGCCGTGGTGGGCCGCCCAGCAGGCGGTGCGAGTGCGTCAAAAACCCCCACCGCCGCAGTCAGGCGGTGGTCCCGCAGTTTCGGTCGCGGGGCTTTCCGCCTATAATGCGCACCCGCCGTACCCTCCTCCGCAGAATTCTTGAGGTAAAAACCGTGTTTCGACCCCGTACGCTGTCAGTGCTCCTGGCCTCTCTGGTTGCGGCCGCCGTTGGCCTCTTTTCCGCCACTGGTGCCTTCGCAGCACTGGAAGACCAAATCCGCGCCCGTCTGCAGTCCCCGACCGAGGTTTGCGTGGTTGGCGATGAATGTGCCGCCGGCCTGAAGCTGCCTGGCGCGGCTGCTGGCCCGACCTCTCCGGAAGAGGTGTACACCACCTACTGCTCGGCCTGTCACAACACCGGCCTGAACAACGCGCCCGCCTTCGGCAACGCCGAAGCCTGGGAACCGCGCATCGCCAAGGGTGTGGAAGAGCTCTACAACAGCGCCGTCAATGGTTTCAACAATGGCGCGATGCCGCCGAAGGGCACCTGCATGTCCTGCTCCGACGAGGTGCTGCACGCCACGGTGGATTACATCCTCGAGTCGCTCTGACAGTAAGCGCCGGATCCGCTTCCCCATCTTGCGAGCCGCCTTCGGGCGGCTCGTTCGTTTTCAGTCGAACAAACTCTTCAACCGGCTCAGCGTTTCGCGGCCACGTTCCTGCGCCTTCTCCGGCGTCTGATCCGAGGGGCGGCCGTCCCACACCAGCAGATCCTGCGGCAGTTCGTCGAGGAAACGGCTCGGCGTGGTCTCCATCATCTCGCCGTACTGCTTGCGCTTGCGCGCCAGCGTGAAGATCAACTGCCGCTGCGCGCGCGTGATGCCCACGTAGGCGAGGCGGCGTTCTTCGGAGATGTCGCCCGCATCCATGCTGTTGCGATGCGGCAGGATCTCCTCCTCCATGCCCATGATGAACACGAAGGGAAACTCCAGACCCTTCGACGCATGCAGCGTCATCAACTGCACCTTGTTGGTTTCTTCCGCCTCGGCCTGTTGTTCCAGGAGATCGCGCAGTACCAGCTTGTGAATGGCGCTCGCCAGCGTGGCGTCTTCATCCTCTTCACGTGCACGGCTCAGGCTCGTCTCGAGCGAACCGAGCAGCGCCTGCACATTGCCCCAGGCGCGCTCCGCTGCGGTCGGTGTGGACGCGTTCTGTTGCAGCCAGGCTTCGTAGTGGATGTCGTCGATCAGCTCGCGGATGAGATTCACGCCCGCACCGTTGTCGAGTTCACGTTGCTTGTGCTCGATCCACTCGGCGAACTCCCGCAGTTTTTCCACCTGGCTTTCGTTGAGGTATTCGCCGAGACCGAGGTGCGTGCAGGCGGTGAGCATGCTCACACCGGCCTTGTTGGCGTAGTGACCGAGACCTTCCAACATCGACGGTCCGATCTTGCGCCGCGGCGTGTTCACGCAGCGGATGAAACTGTTGTCGTCGTCTGGATTGATCAGGAGCTTGAGGTAGGCCATCAGGTCCTTGATCTCGGTGCGCGCGAAGAACGACGTGCCGCCCGTCACCTGATAGGGAATCTGATGCGCCTGCAATTGAATCTCGAGCAGTCGCGACTGATGGTTGCCACGATAGAGCACGGCGAAATCACGGAAGCGCAGTTGCTTGTGCGCCGCGAGCAGCAGAATTTCGGTGGCGATGCGCTCGGCTTCCGCTTCTTCGTTGGCGCACATCAGCACACGGATGGGGTCGCCCTGGCCGTATTCGCTCCAGAGCTGCTTTTCGAACACGTGCGCGTTGTTGGCGATGAGCGTGTTCGCCGCGGTGAGGATGGTGTTGGTGGAGCGATAGTTCTGCTCCAACTTGATCACTTGCAGATTCGGATAGTCCTGTTTGAGCAGCGCCATGTTTTCCGGCTGCGCGCCGCGCCAGGAATAGATGCTCTGATCGTCGTCACCCACCACCGTCAGACCGCCGCGATCGCCCACCAGCAGTTTCACGAACTCGTACTGCATGTGGTTGGTGTCCTGATACTCGTCCACCAACAGATAACGAATGTGACGACGCCACTTCTCCAGTACTTCGGGATTGGTGCGGAACAGCTGGGCGGGCAGGAGGATCAGGTCGTCGAAGTCGACCGCATTGAAGGCCTTCAGGCTGCGCTGATAGTTCTCGTACACGCGCGCTGCCAATTCCTGTTCGGCATCGGCTGCTTCGCGCAACGCATCCTCGGGCATCATGAAGCGGTTCTTCCAATTGGAAATGATGCCCGCCAGATTGCGCAGTTGCTCATCGTTGACCTCGAGGTCCTTCATCATCAGTTCCTTGAGCAGCGACAGGCAGTCCGTTTCGTCGAAGATGCTGAAGCTGCTCTTGAGTCCGAGATGCGCGCATTCGCGACGAATCATCGTCAGACCGAGATGATGGAAGGTCGAGATCATCAGTCCCCGCGTGCTCACGTCCTTGAGCAACTTCTGCACACGCTCCTTCATTTCGCGTGCCGCCTTGTTGGTGAAGGTGAGCGCCGCGATGTTGTGCGGTTGATAGCCACAGCCGCTGATCAGCCAGGCGATCTTTTGCGTGATGACGCTGGTCTTCCCGCTACCGGCGCCGGCCAGTACGAGCAGGGGACCATCGATGTAACGGACGGCTTGGAGTTGGCGGGGATTGAGAGACTTCATGAGCTACCTGCGGAAGGCTGCGCATGATACTTGAGCTGCCCCGCCGGCGGGACTGTTACGTTGAATTTTCTGAAGGGAAGGCGGTCCTACGTTCTAACGACGGCGCAATGTTGCGGCTTCGTTACACTGCTGGGCTCTTTGATGTGCTTCGCAGTTGTGCTTCACGATGTCTAGTACTTTCGCGTCAGTTGTTGCCTCGGGCTCAAGCCGCTAGCTTTACGTCCGATAAGTATAAAGATCGAAAAAAAGATCACCAAAAGGGGAATCCCATGGAACTGCCGCAGACCTTAGAAGCGTTGCACCACCATCTTGGCCTCTTGATCGGCCTTCTGCAGCAGGAACAGGAGCTGTTGCTCCACACTCCTGTCCCTGCTGAGGAAGATTCACTGCGCCGGCTGCGTCTGGAGCAGGATAAACAAAGCCATTTTCGGGCCATCGAAGGCCTGGAAAACCAATGCAAGGATCTTCGGAGGACGCTTGGCAGCGCCGCGCCCGAAGAACTTCCTCTCTGGAAGGAAGTGCGCGATCTCACAGACCAGGCTCTGCGTTTGCACCAACTCAACAGCACCTTGATTCGCCAGGGCTTGGTGCATGAGCAATGTGTGCTCAACAACGTGCGTCAGTTAGGCTCGACTTCCCCGACCGCACTCGCGGGTCTCACCACAACGCAGGTGGCTCCTGCAGCCGAAGCACCTTCAGCCGCTACCACCAGTTCATCACCACGCAAGTCGCGCCGCCGCAAGGTGGCGGACGATAGTCGCGTGCATTGAACCCCCACCGGAACTTGCGCTCGGGCTTCGGCCCGAGCCTTCCTTCGCAAGAAATTAGCGTAATCCGCGCGGCTCGACTAAACCGAGGGCAATTCGACTCTCGGAATCCTCATGGCTCTGGCTCGTGTTTATTCACGTGCGCTGTTCGGTATGGACGCGCCATTGGTGACGGTGGAAGTGCATCTGTCGAATGGTCTGCCGGGTTTTACTTTGGTGGGATTGCCGGAGACGGCGGTGAAGGAAAGCCGCGAGCGCGTGCGCAGCGCCATCCTCAACGCCAACCTCGACTTCCCACAGCGCCGCATCACGATCAATCTCGCGCCCGCCGAGTTACCGAAGACAGGAGGTCGCTTCGATCTTGCGATGACCATCGGCATCCTTGCTGCTTCGGGGCAGTTGTCCAAGGTCGATCTGGAACGAACGGAATTTTTGGGCGAATTGGCACTCTCTGGTGAAGTGCGCGCCGTGCCCGGCCTCTTGCCTGGTCTGCTTGCGGCGGGACGCGACGGACGCTTGAGCATCGTGCCTGAAGCGAATGCCGCCGAAGCCGCCCTGCCACGTCATAGTGAAGTCCTGCTTTGTTCGCACCTGCTGCAGGTGTTACGACATCTGCGTGGTGAAGAAGAACTGCCGCGCCCTCCCGCTGTCCCGCTCGATGCGGCCACACCACCGCCGGATCTCAGTGAAGTCATCGGTCAGGATGGGGCCAAGCGTGCTCTATTGATTGCCGCTGCCGGTGGCCACAACCTCCTGCTGCGCGGTCCTCCCGGCACCGGTAAGACCATGCTGGCGTCGCGCCTGCCGGGCATCCTGCCGCGGCTCGACTTCGAACAGGCGATGGAAGTTGCAGCCCTGCATTCTCTGTCCGGCAAGGCGCTCGACTCCCAGCACTGGAGTCACCCGCCCTTTCGCGCGCCGCATCATACGAGTTCTGCGGTGGCGCTCGTCGGTGGTGGCAGCACCTTGCATCCGGGTGAGGTATCGCTGGCGCACCACGGCGTGCTGTTTCTCGATGAGGTGGCGGAGTTCAGCCCCAAGGTACTCGAAGCACTGCGCGAGCCGCTTGAGAGCGGTGTGATCCAGATTGCACGGGCGCGTTATCAGGTGAATCTACCTGCGCGCTTTCAGTTGCTGGCCACCTGCAACAACTGCCCCTGCGGCAACTACGGTGATGCCGAGCAACAGTGTCGCTGTTCGCCCGATCGCATTCGTCAGTATCAGCAGCGCCTGTCCGGCCCCTTGCTCGATCGCATCGACCTGCAGGTATGGATGCCTCGTCTGCGCAAGTCCGAGCGCGAATTGCTGCTGGGGCAGGGCCGCCGCGGCAAGGAGCAGAGCGCGGTGCTGCGCACCCAGGTCGAAGGCTGCCGTGCACGCCAACTGCAGCGCCAGGGTCATCTCAATGCCAGGCTGGAACAGGGAGCGTTGCAGGAGGTCTGCGCATTGCGGGAGGAAGAGCGAGAGCTCCTGCGCCAAGCGATGGAGCGTTACCACCTGTCGACCCGCGCCTGTCTACGCATCCTGCGCGTGGCACGCACCATCGCCGATCTCGCGGGAACCGAACGCGTGGAGCGGGCGCAGCTGCTCGAAGCCATCCACTATCGCAAGGACGAAGCGAAATAGATCAGAGTCCCTGGCCCGCAGTTCGACGTATTTGCGATGAACCAACGATGACTTGGAGCTGCTGAAGAATCACGCCGAGTCCGCACTATCTAAGTGCGCGCCTCGCATTTGCGCACCAAAGCTCAGCCGCCACAGCGCCGCTGGCCGTTCAGACAGATTCCGGATCGGCCTGCCACACCTCTTCCATCCCGCCAAATCCGAGGAAATGGCTGTCTTCCTGGCGGCTGCGTTTCAGCTGGCCTGCAAATTGCTTTGTTTCCTGGCCAACCGATCAGATTGCTGGGTGAGTGATGTTCCGCAGTACCAGTGCAAGTGGGTTCCGTCTGAAGTCCAAACCATTCGTGGTAGCGATGCTGCTCGCGGCCATGCCGTGGCAGCACGCCGTTGCCGAAGGTGCTGCGTTCAATGCCGGCAAGGCCGAGGGCCTGCTCGAGCAGTACTGCATGGAATGTCACGACAACGAAGGTTTTGCGGGCGGCTTGTCGTTCGAACTTCTGTCCTTCTCCGACATTCATCTCGGCAACAGTCTCGAAGAATGGGAGCGCGTGCTGCACAAGACCCGCCTCGGCGAGATGCCACCGCCCGACAAGGCGCGCCCCGATGAGGCACAAATGAATGCCTTCGTCGGCTGGCTCGAAGCCGAGCTCGACGCGCATGGTCTCAGCAATCCCGATCCCGGCCGCGCCACGCTGCGCCGCCTCAATCGCAAGGAATACAACAACGCCATCCGCGACCTCCTGCACGTCGAAGTCGATGTGAGTGAGGAACTGCCGACCGACGACGCCGGTTACGGTTTCGACAACATCGCCGAAGTACTGACCGTTTCCCCCGTGCTGATGGATCGCTACCTGTCCGTGGCGAGCAAGTTGAGCCGTCTGGCGGTGGGCCTTGGTCCCGACTATCCGACCCTGAAGAGCTATCAGGTGCCGAAGGATGGTTCCATCCTCAACCAGGGCATCCCCGCCTACAACGAACGCGCCAGCAATGATTTGCCGCTGGATTCACGCGGCGGTGGCAGTTTCGATTTCTATGCACCATACGATGCGACGTACGAGATCGCTGGCTATCTCAACGCCAACACCAACAATGAAGCCGACCGTCTGCCCGACGATCGCGTCGGCATCCGTGTGCCGCTTTCCGCCGGCCATCACCGCATCGGCATGGCGTTCCGCAAACAACTGACTCTCGATGAGCGCGTGCAGATCCTGCACAACGATGTCGACTACGTGGTGATGCCCACCGAGCCACCGACGATGGTGATGCTCGACTTCCTCGTCGATGGTGAGCGCGTCGGTTCGATGGAAGTGCCTTCGTATCACATGCGTCCGCGCTTCTCGCAGGCCAACTGGCCACGTGACGTATTGCAGATCGACGTGGCGGGCCCCTTCGATATCGCAGGTCCTGGCGACACGCCGAGTCGTCGTAAGATTTTCCAGTGCGAGCCCAAGACTGCCGCAGAGGAAAGCAGCTGCGCCAAACAGATCCTCGGCTCGCTGGCGCGTCAGGCCTATCGCCGTCCTGTCGACGACAAGGACCTCGCGCCGCTCCTGGCGATGTATGAAGCCGAACGCGCCGAAACCGATTTCACGCAGGGCATCGCTGCGGCGCTGCAGGGCCTGTTGATGTCGCCGAAGTTCCTGTTCCTGATCGAGAACGATCCACCCGATGCCGCGCCCGGCTCGGTGCATCCGCTCACCGATCTCGAACTCGCTTCGCGTCTCGCCCTCTTCCTTTGGAGCAGCCTGCCCGACGAAGAACTCTTGTCCCTTGCCGAAGCCAACAGACTGCGCGAACCCGGCGTGCTGGAAGCGCAGGTCGATCGCATGCTCGACGATCCGCGTGCGGAAGAATTCATCGGCAACTTTGCCGGCCAGTGGCTCTACCTGCGCAACCTCGAACATCACGTCGCCGACGTCTTCGAATATCCCGAGTTCGACGTACGCCTGCGTACTGCCATGCGCCAGGAGACCGAGCTCTTCTTCGGCAACATCCTGCGCGAGAACCGCAGCGTGCTCGAATTCCTCGATGCCGATTACACCTTCATGAATGAAGTGCTCGCCGAGCACTATGGCATCGCAGGCGTGAAGGGCACGGCGATGCGCCGCGTGTCGCTGGCAGGCAATCCCGATCGCGGTGGGCTGCTGGGCCAGGCCAGCATTCTCACCGTCACGTCCTACGCCAACAGCACCTCGGTCGTGCAGCGTGGACGCTGGATTCTGGAAAACCTGCTCGATGCTTCACCACCGCCCCCGCCGCCGGACGTGCCGGGTCTGGTGACACAGCTCGAAGATCGTCCGCTCAGTCCACGTGAACAGATGGAGCGTCATCGCAGCAATCCGAGCTGCCACGCCTGTCACGTGAAGATGGATGAATTCGGCTTTGCACTCGAACGCTTCGATGCCACCGGCGCCATCAGAACTCACTCCAATGGTGTTCCGGTGGATGACATGGCACGCGTGCCGGGCAAGCCGCCGTTCCAAGGCCTCAGTGGTCTGCGCGAAATCCTCTTGAGTCAGCAGGATCAGTTCGTGCGCGCCCTCACCGACAAATTGCTCACCTACGCGGTCGGGCGCGGCATGGAAGCGCAGGATCAGCCCACCATTCGCGCGATCGTTCGCGCCGCCGCCGAGGATGACTACCGCATGCAGAGCCTGCTTCTTGGCGTCATCAACAGCGCACCCTTTTCTTTGCGGAGGACCCCCGAATGAAAAAAGTAAAACCACTGAGCCTGAGCCGCCGTGCGCTGTTGCGTGGTGCCGGAGCCAGCCTGGCACTGCCCCTCATGGAAGCGATGCTGCCGAACGTAGCCAAGGCCAGCACTGCGGTACGTCCGAAGCGGCTGAGTGTGGTTTACGCGCCGAACGGGATGTCCATGACCAAGTTCACGCCGGCGACCACGGGAACCAACTACGAGATGAGCCCCATCCTCGAACCGCTCGCGCATCTGCGCGATGAGTTCGTGGTCATCTCGGGCCTCGGCTTGCCGAAGACTCACGGCCACATCGGCTGCGCGGGACTCCTCACCGGTGCCAGCGTGCGCCAGACCGAAGGCTCCGACCTCGAATGCGGCATCTCCATGGATCAGGTGCTCGCCAATCACTACAACGGCGATACGCAGTTCTCCTCACTGCAACTCGGCATCGAACCCTCCAGCCTGCTCGGCAGCTGCGCACCCGCCTATAGCTGTACTTATACCAATACGCTGTCGTGGCGCAGTTCCACCACGGCACTGCCGGTATCGAACAATCCCGCCGACGTATTCGAGCGCATGTTCGGTGACGGCGATCTGAGTGATGAAAAGGCACGCCTCGCGCAACTGCGCCGCAAGACCAGCGTGCTCGACTTCGTGCGCGAAGAAGCGCTCGCACTCTCCAAGGATCTCGGCATGCACGATCGTCGCAAGCTCGACGAATATCTGCACTCCGTGCGTGACGTCGAACGCCGCATCCAGATGGCGAGCCAGCAGAGTTCCGACGTCGACTTCGGTTCACTCGAACGTCCCAGCGGCATTCCGGACAGCTTCCAGGAACACGTGCGTCTGATGGTGGACCTGCAGATCCTGGCACTGCAGACCGACATGACGCACATCACCACCTTCATGCTCGGCCGTGAACTCAGCAACCGTGCCTATCCCGAAATCGGCGTGCCCGACTCGCATCACATGCTCAGTCACCACGCCGGCGACAAGGAGCGCCTCACCAAGCTCGAGCGGGTCAATCGTTATCACAAGGAACAGTTGGCCTATTTCATCGAACGTCTGCGCGAAACGCCGGACGGCGAGGGCTCCCTGCTCGACAGCACCATCGTGCTCTCCGGCTCGTGCATGGGTGATTCCGACAGCCACGACAGCTTGGATCTGCCGATCATCGTTGCCGGTGGTGGCATCGCGGGCAATCGTCACCTCGCCTTCGAGCGTGGCACGCCGATGGCCAACCTGCACGTGACCTTGTTGCAGATGTTCGGTGTTCCCACCGACAGCTTCGGCGACAGCACCGGCACTCTCGACATCTTCTCGGCCTGAGCGATCGACCCATGCGTCTCAAGAAACTTTGCACCTACACGTTGAGCGCCTTGTTGTTGGGAGGTGTTGCCACTGCCCATGGGTTGGACATCGAAAACGTGTCGCCCCATGAACGTTTGCGGCACGCGCTACTGCAAAGCGACTACGAAAAAGTGAGCGCGCTCGCCGCCACGCTCGAGGATCTCGACGCCCCGCTCAGCGATGGTTCCACCTTGTTGGGTTGGGCGGCGGATGCGCAGGATCCGAAACTGGTGAGGATCCTGCTCGATGCCGGCGCCGACCCCAACGTTCACTACAGTGCTTCCAACGCGCCGCTCTTGATCGCGTGCCAGTACGGCGGCGCTCAAGTGATCGATGCCCTGCTCGATGCCGGCGCCGACGTGCGTGTGCAGCATCCGGAAGGTGCCGGCGCCTTGGCGCTCTGCGCAGCGCATGCGCCGACTGCCATCGTGAATCGCATGTTGGATGATCCGCGCATCGACATCGAACAAGCCGATGCTGGTGGCCAGACGCCCTTGATGTGGGCCGCGCGCGCGGGGCGTGTCGAGACGATGGAGCTCTTGATTGCCTATGGCGCCAACATCGAAGCAGTCACAGAAAAAGGCCTCACTCCACTCTTCTTCTCCCTGATGAGCGGCGAGCCGCAGGCACCAGTGGTCTTGATGCAGGCGGGCGCCAACCTTTCACACGTGGCTGGTGATGGCACTACGCTGATCCAGATCGCGATGTACCAGGGTGCCTACGATTTCGCACAGCAGTTGCTCGAGCTCGGTGAAGGCGATCTGCTTGCTTTCGATCGCAACGGCAAACAACTGCTGCACGCCGCGATCCTCGCCGAGCAGCCGCAGTTGGTGTCCTTGTTGTTGAGCAAGGGCGCCGATGCCAACGCCATGACTGCACCTTCCAAGGTGGAGTGGCGCTATGAACGTAACTTCAGGGCTGGTGACTACGTCGAAGTATTGAAGACGCCGCTGGAACTCGCGGAAGAACTCGGCAACCTCGAACTGGTCGACATGCTGATCGCCGCCGGCGCCGTACCTCGCGCGAAGGAGGAGCTCAGCAAGAACTGAGTTTCTGCTAGAAGATTCATTACCAATGAAAAGCCCGGCGCCTCGTGTGAGACGGCCGGGCTGGTCGGTGTCGATTCGTGATGTCGTCTTGCGCGACAGCACTTCACTGCTTCGCGATGAACTCGCGATAGCTCAAAGGCTCTCTGCCAAGCAGAGCTGCAAAATCCGAGTTGTCCCCCGTGTTACCGGCTTCGAGCATCGTGAGCGTGTCGCTGCAAAGCGGACTGGAGGGAATGTAGTCGCCCACACGCGCACCGAGTCTCATCAGAAAAGCCGGCACCGGGATGTGCAGGGCTTCGCCGTGCCCGAGCTGCTGGCGATAGCTGTCGAGCATGCCGCGCATCGTGGCGATTTCCTTGCCTGAGGCCACCACACTCTGGCTCGTCGCCTCCGCATCGTCCAACCAACGACCTACTGCCTCGACTACATCGTCGATGTGCACGGGCTGCATTTGTTGGTTGCCGCCCATCGGCAAACCATGCACCGGCAAGCTGGCAAGCAGACGGAACATGCGTGCGCTGGCGCCGTCTTCGCCATAGATCACGGAGGGACGCAGGTTCAACCAACGAATTGCAGGAGACAGAGTGAACAATACGGCTTCGGCCTCACGACGACGCTGGAAATAAGGCGTCTGTACCGTCCCCTCCACACCCAGCGCCGAGAAGTTCACGATGCGCTCGATGCCAACCTGCTCGGCTGCCTTGAACAAGGCAATCGGCGCCTGCGCCAACAGCTTCTGCATGGGTTGTGCTGCAGTGTCGCGCAATACGCCAACGGCATTGATGACCACATCCACACCTTCGAGTGCCGCCAGCCACGCTTCGGGCGTCAGCATGTCGAGATAGTTCACGCGACGATCGTCCGGTGACTGCACGCGGCGCACGCCACGGATGCAGCGATGGCCGCTACTGCTGAGTCCTGCAAGGAGATGGCGACCAACGAAACCGCTGGCACCGCAGATCAAGATGTTCATGCGTTTCTCCTCCCTTTGCAGGCCTGCGACTCGTTTGCGAATCGCTCCTCATGCCTTGTTCGGCCGCAGCAGCGTTTTGATCTTGCTGCCGAGTTTCATCAACTTCATCAGCGTGCTCGATTCCAGTCTGAGCATCTCGTCGCCCCAGTTGGACAGCGCTTCCATCAAGCCCAAGGTGTCCTGAATGCGTTGACGCACGGCCTTGTCTTCCTTGTTGAGATCATTGCTCGCGAGGCATTCGCGCAACACCTGCACCGTCGGATCGAACTCGCGCTGTTTGCGTTCCTGCACGATCACGCGGAAGAGCTCCCACACATCGGTGGAGGTTTCGAAGTGATCGCGACGATCCCCCATCACGTGCACCACCTTGATCAGCTTCCAGCTCTGCAATTCCTTCAGGCTGTTGCTGACGTTGGAACGCGCCACGCCCAGCGTTTCGACGATCTCATCCGCTGGCAACGGACGACCGGCCAGATAGAGCAAGGCATGGATCTGTGAGACGGTGCGATTCACGCCCCACTTGGAGCCCATTTCACCCCAGTGGAGCACGAAACGTTCGGAGACGGGATTCAGTTTCATGGCGCGCGATGCTAGGTGGCTTCATTTATTTCTGTCAACACAGAAATAAATGAAAGTTGTAACAAAGTGTCGAAGCGGCAGAGTGCACGGCACTCTGCCATCAGCTCAGTTCGGCAAGCGATAGATGAAGCGGCAGTAGGCGGGACTGAAGTTGGCGATGCCATCGGGGGCGACTTCGCCATGACCACGCACGCGATAACGTGCCTCGGGATCGGCGTTCATCAAGGCCTGCAAGGTGCCATGCAGCGGTTGATTGCCGAGATCCATGTCGAACACCAGAACGTGCTCCGAATCATTCTCGGCGCGCAGCGCCAAGCCCATGTGCTCGATGTTCTCGCTCGCCATGGCAAGCAGGCCTTCGGCTTCGAAGTCGGGCGTCTCGCTGAGGTCGGCACCGGATTCTTCGCTGGGAAACTCCGGAGCCAGTACCGCGATGAGTGCGGGCACGGGCGGCGGTTCCCAGTCACTCAGTTGCGAGACCCCGGGCTGGATGTCGTGCAATTCGGCGAGACGCGCGATGTGTGCCTGTTCGCGGCAACCGTCGTCGGTACAGGCTTGCAGCACTTCACGTTGCCAACGCTCGGCATCGGCTTGCAGGCATGGTGCGGCCTCGCCCGCTCCGGTCTCCGCACCGAATTGATAGCGTGCCAAGAGTTCTCTCAACCACTCGGCGCGTTCCTGCGGATCCGGCGGTAGTTCCAGTTCCTGAGCCGTTGTCGTCGTACTGCCGAGCACGGCCGCGGCGGCAAACATGATGGTTTTGAAGGAAGTGTGGAAAGTCGTCTTCATCGGTTTCGTCCCTGCGAGATGAAGTGTTGAACGGTTGGGGCTGCGAGATTCTACGATTGGCGACATCCGAAGTCGCAGGATTCTTGACCAGGTGGTCTTAGACGTTGGCTGCGTAGCATCATGCGCGAACCGAGCTGAATACGTTCCGAATGTCTTTCAACGCGGACCTGCATCAAGCATCGGCAGAACGTTTTCGTTGTTCGAGCTCCTGCAGGCGCTGTTCGAGTTCGCTCAGGCGTGCTTCGGCGCGAGCCAGAAGCTGTGTCTGTGCCAGAAATTCCTCACGTGAAACCAGGTTCAGCGGCTTGAGTGCACCCTGCAGCAGCTCGAAGAGTTCGTGCTCGGCCTTCAGGCGCGCCTCGTTCGCCAACGGCATCAGGTCGGCAGCCTTGGCACTGAGCTTACGCAGGAAATCGTTGTCGATCATGATCCAATCCTCTGTGAGCGCCAAAGTGTAGGGGAAGGCTGTGAGCTACGAAACGGTTTTTACTGCGCCGGTCATGGGAATTATGGCGGCGCTCCCTTATACTCAGTCGCCGCATTTGGCCGCATTGGAGGATATACACCCATGAAAATGATCACGGCTGTCATCAAGCCCTTCAAACTGGACGATGTGCGCGAGGCGCTGTCCGGCATCGGCGTACAGGGTATTACCGTGACCGAGGTAAAAGGCTTCGGCCGTCAGAAAGGTCACACCGAACTGTATCGCGGGGCTGAATACGTGGTCGATTTTCTGCCGAAAATCCGCTTGGAAATCGCGGTGGAAGACAACATGGTCGATCAGGTCATCGAAACGCTGAGCAAGGCGGCGTCCACTGGCAAGATCGGCGACGGCAAGATCTTCGTGCACAACCTCGAGCAGGTGATCCGTATCCGCACCGGCGAAACCGGCCCGGATGCGCTGTAAATAGCACGCCCCAATGCGCAACAGACCGCCCACTTCATGTGGGCGGTTTCGTTTCTGCTAGTGCGATTCCCACAGCTGTTGCAGCACGGCGAGCGCGGCAACGGGTGCCGTTTCGGTGCGCAGGATGCGTGGACCCAATCGAATACCGACGAAACCCTTCGCGCGCGCGGCGGCGATTTCTTCCGGGGCCAGTCCGCCTTCTGGACCGATCAGGAGTGCGACTTCACCTTGCGGTACAGGACCTCCCAACCGCTGCGCCTCGGCCTGATCGAAGAGCAACTTCAATTCCGCCGCACATTCCTCGAGGAAACGGCTCAAGCTGAGCGGCGCCAGCACTTGCGGCACCTTCACTCGTCCCGATTGTTCACAGGCGCTGATGGCCACCTGCTGCCAATGCTCGACGCGTTTGTCCTGGCGTGAACCATCGAGCTTCACTTCGCAGTGCGCAGTGAAAAGTGGTTGGATGCGGGTGACTCCGAGCTCGGTGCTCTTCTGAATCGCGTAGTCCATGCGCTCGCCGCGCGAGATGCCGAGCGCGAGCAGGGTCTGCAGGGAGGACTCGGTACCGGGATCACTACCCTCGCCTACTAGCACTTCCACTTCGTGCTTGGTGACGGCGCTAACTTCCGCGGCGTACTGCAACCCCGAGCCATCGAAGAGGCAGACCGGCGTGCCGGGTGTCACACGCAGTACCTTGCCGAGGTAGTGCGCGCGATCACCACCGAGTCGCAGCGTGGCGTTGGCAGTGATGGTTTGCGGTACGTAAAGACGCGAGATGCGCACCCTGGCTCCGATTCACGCGATGGCGTGCTCAGGTCATGTGACCGAGCTTGGTGCGCTTGGTGGTGAGATAGTGCTGGTTGTGCGAGTTCTCGCCGGTGACGAGCGGCTGACGTTCGACCACCTCGATGCCCAGCGATTCGAGCGCCTGCACCTTCTCGGGGTTGTTGGTCATGAGGATGACGCGATACACACCGAAGGCTTCGAGCAGCGGTGCGCAGACGCCATAGTCGCGTTCGTCCACGCCGAAGCCCAGCGCCACGTTGGCCTGCACGGTGTCGGCGCCCTGATCCTGCAGCGCATAGGCGCGGATCTTGTTGCCGAGTCCGATGTTGCGACCTTCCTGACGCAGATAGAGGATCAGGCCGCTACCTGCCGCGGTGATGCGACGCATCGCTTCCTGCAATTGCGAGCCGCAGTCGCAGCGCAGGCTGTAGAGCGCATCCCCGGTCAGACACTCGGAGTGAACGCGGCACAGCACCGGTTCATCGGTATCGAGCTTGCCGTGCGTGAGCACGACGTGCTCCTTGCCGGTGTCCGGCTCCAGAAAAACGTTGATGGTGAACTCTCCCCACTCGGTGGGCAGGCGGGAGGAGGCGATGTGTTGAACGGTCACGGGGAAGTTCCAGGCCCACAAAAAAAGGGCCTGCACTTTACCAGAAAATGCGGATAATGCCCCGGTTTCAGCCCTTGGCGGGCGCCGCTGTCGTGACCTGGGCAGCATTGATGAGGTGGCGCCCTGCTTGCGGGGGCGCCGGTAGTCCCGAACACAAATGAAGCAATACACCGAATACGACATCGTCATCGCCGGTGGCGGCATGGTGGGTCTGGCCATGGCGCTGGCGCTGGCCGACACCTCACTGCGCGTGGCGCTGGTGGATCAGAAGGCGCCGCGACCGAGCGCCGAGCTGCCTCCGCTCGACGAACCACGCTTCGACAACCGCGTCAGCGCGCTCACGCCCGCGAGTGCGGCGTTTCTGGATGAGCTCGGGGTTTGGAGCCCCCTCACCCGACTGCGCCTCTGCCCCTATACCCGCATGGAAGTGTGGGATGCCGACGGCACGGGCAGCATCAGCTTCGACGCGCGCGAACTGCATGCGGAATCACTCGGCTATCTCGTCGAAAATTCGCTCGTCACCGCGGTGCTGGCGGATGGTCTCGCGCGCAGCAAAGTGGACACTCACTACGGCTCTGGTTTCGCCGGGCTCGAACGCGAAGCCGAAGGCTGGACGCTGCGTCTGCAGGACGGCCGCAGCTTTGGCGGCAAGCTGCTGATCGGTGCCGATGGTGGCGCCTCCCGCATCCGTGAATGGGCGGGGCTGCGTACGCGCGGTTGGAGCTACGAGCAGCAGGCCCTGGTGACCACCTTCCGCACCGAATTGCCCCACGAGGCCACCGCGCGTCAGGTCTTCATGCGCACCGGTCCCCTGGCCTTCCTGCCCTTGCGTCTCCAGGGTGAGGATGCCGGCCACCATTCCTCGATCGTGTGGAGCTGCGATCCGGAACTGGCACAGGAGCTCCTGGCCCTGGAACCGGACGAGTTCGCCGGTCGCTGTGCCCGCGCCTTCGAACATCGCCTCGGCGCGCTCGACATCCTCAATCCCGTGCAGTCCTTCCCGCTGCGCCAGTTGCACGCCGTCGACTACGTGCTGCCCCAGTTGGCGCTGATCGGCGATGCCGCTCACACCATCCACCCCCTCGCCGGGCAGGGCGTGAACCTGGGTCTGGCCGATGCCAAGAGCCTGGCCGCCGTCGTGCGCCGAGCCCTGGCACAGGGGCGCGATTACGCCTCGTTGCAGACCCTGAGCCGCTACCAACGCGAACGCAAACCGCTCAACCTCGGCATGATGTTGGGGATGGAAGGCTTCAAGCGTCTCTTCGGCAGCAACGAACTTGCGCTGCGCTGGCTGCGCAACAACGGCTTGGCGCTGGTCGATGGTTTGGGGCCGATCAAACAGACGATAGCCCGTTACGCCACGGGATTGTGACCATGAATGATAATTATTATCATCTCCTGCCCCTCTGATTGATTCCCCGCCAGTTTCCCCACGGAGTCGCCATGTCCCACTTCGCCCTCCCCGTTTCTCCCTCCGTTTCGGCCCTGCGCAGCCTGAGCCTGGCACTGGTGGCCGCCTTCACCCTGGCAGCTTGTGGCGGCGACGACTCCGCTCCGCAGAGTGGCGCGGCGCCGAGTCCGGGCGCTTCCGGCACGGCCGCGGCGACGCCAGAGCCGACGGGCCCGGTGGTGGTCTATTCCTCGCGCCAGGAATACCTCATCAAACCGCTGTTCGACCGCTTCACGCAGGAAACCGGCATTGAGGTGCAGACGCAGACGGGTGAGGAAGGGCCGCTGATCGCACGTCTGGAAGCCGAGGGGATAGGCACCTACGCCGACCTCTTCTACACCGTGGACGTGGGCAATCTGTGGATCGCCGCCAACAAGGGTTTGTTGGCGCCCACTCGCTCGGAAATTCTCGAAAAAGACATCCCCGAGCATCTGCGCGACCCCGAAGGCCGCTGGTTCGGTCTGTCGGTGCGTGCCCGCACCATCGCCTACTCCACCGAGCGGGTGAAGCCGGAAGAACTCTCCACCTACGAGGCGCTGGCCGATCCCAAGTGGAAGGGGCGTCTCTGTCTGCGCACCTCGCGCAAGGTCTACAACATGTCGCTGGTGGCCACGATGATCAATCGTCTCGGCGAGGCGCAGACCGAAGAAGTGGTGAAGGGCTGGGTTGGCAACCTCGCCACGCGTGTTTTCAACAGCGACAACCTGATCGTGCAGGCGATCGCGGCGGGTCAGTGCGACGTGGGGATAGTGAATACCTACTATCTTGGCCAGGAACAGCAGCAGAACCCCGACATCCCGGTGGCGCTGTTCTGGGCCAACCAGGACACGAGCGGTGTGCATGTGAACATCAGCGGCGCCGGCATCACCACCCACGCCAAGAACCCGGAAGGTGCCAAGCGTCTGCTCGAGTGGCTGTCCACCGAGGAGCCGCAGCGGATGTTCTCTGAGCTCAACCTCGAGTTCCCCGCCAACCCGGCCATCGAACCGGTGCCGCTGGTGCAGAGCTGGGGCGAGTTCAAGCCCGACCAGGTCAACGTCGAAGTGGCGGGACGCCTGCAGGCCGACGCCGTGCGTCTGATGGACCGCGCCGACTATCGCTAAGCTCTTCAGTTAGTACTCACTGATGCCCCGCACCCACACCCCTTCCGTCTCCGGCACCTTGCATCTGCCCGGCGGCTGGCGGGTGCTGGGTCTGGCTGCGGCCCTGCTGGTGGCGCTGCCGATCCTGATGCTGCTCACGCAATGGGCCACGCTCGGGACGGGTGAGCAGGACATCTGGCAGCATCTGTTCGCTACCAAGCTCGACCGCCTCGCCCTCAACACCATCGTGCTGCTGTTGGGAGTGGGGGTACTGGTGACGGTGCTCGGCACCAGCCTGGCCTGGCTGGTGAGCATGTGTGAGTTCCCCGGCCGGCGCTGGTTCGACTGGGCGTTGATGCTGCCGCTGGCCATCCCCGGCTACGTGATGGCCTTCGTCTTCTACGGCCTCTTCAGCTTTGCCGGTCCCATCCAGAGTTGGGGCCGCTCGGTGTTCGGCGCCAATTTCTGGTTCCCGGATCTGCAGGGTGCGGTGGGCGTGATTTTGGTGATGGGCCTGGTGCTCTATCCCTACGTCTATCTGATGGCGCGCAGTGCCTTCACCGTGCAGGGCCGCAACCTGCTCGACGCGGCGCGCCTCCTGGGACTCAGCACCACCGGTGCCTTCTGGAAAGTGGCACTGCCGGTGGCGCGACCGGCGGTGATCGGCGGCGTGGCGCTGGCGCTGATGGAGACCCTGGCCGACTTCGGCGCCGTATCCGTCTTCAACTACGACACCTTCACCACCGCCATCTACAACGCCTGGTACGGCCTCTTCAACTTGGCGGTGGCGGCGCAACTGGCCTCACTGCTCCTGGTGTTCGTGGCGCTGACGCTGATGCTCGAGCACTACAGCCGCAAGCACGCCCGCTTCACCCAGGACGAGCGCAGCCGCGCAGCGCAGCGTTTCCGTCTGCAGGGCGCGCAGGCCTGGGCGGCGACCTCGTGGTGTCTGGTGATCTTCCTGCTCGCCTTCGGCGTGCCGGTGACCCAGCTCCTGATCTGGGTGGCCGAGACCTGGCGCACCGAGCTCGACAGCCGTTATCCCGAATTCCTCCTGCACACACTGGAACTGGCGGCCCTGGCGGCGCTGGCGACGGTGTTGGTCGCCTTGCTCCTCGCCTTCATCCGCCGTCTGCCGAAGAGCCGCTGGAAGTGGTTGGAGCGCTTGAGCGTGCGTCTGGCCACCCTGGGCTATGCGCTTCCCGGTTCCGTATTGGCCGTGGGCATCATCATTGCCTTCACCACGCTCGACCAGCGCTTGCAGGGCCTGCTCGGAAGTGGGCCTTTCCTGGTCGGCAGCGTTTTCGCCCTGATCCTGGCCTACCTGACCCGCTTCATGGCCGTGGCCTACGCGCCGCTCGACGCCTCGCTCGAGCGCATCAAACCCAGTCTCTGCGACGCCGCGCGCAGCCTCGGCGCCGGCCCGGGGCGTCTCGTGCGTCAGATCTACCTGCCACTGTTGCGTCCCGGCTTCTTCACGGCGCTGATCATCGTGTTCGTGGACGTGATGAAGGAGATGCCCGCCACCCTCATCATGCGCCCCTTCGGCTGGGACACCCTCGCCGTGCGCATCTACCAGATGACGGCCGAGGGCCAGTGGGAACGCGCCGCGCTGCCGGCCCTGACCCTGCTGCTGGCCGGTCTGATTCCCGTCCTCATCCTCGTGCGCCAGTCCGGCGCCCGCCGCGAGAATCGCACCGCCGGCTAGGCCGCCTGCAGCCGCTTCCGCCTCGGCCGCGTCAATTTCCGCCAGAGCTGTGCATTCATCTCGCGGAGCTCATCAATAGGTGAACCGAAGTGTTTGTCCTCGTTAATATTTCCTGCGATTGGGAAGTTGCAGGAAGTGCCCGCCGTCCCATACTATGCGGCCATTATTTTCCATTGCTTCCCGTCCCCGCCGCCCATGGGCGTGCGCAAGGGGGGCGCCGGCCGGACTGACCCGGCATGGCTCGACGAGTACACGAACGTGATTGATACCGACGGCTTCAGGCCCAACGTGGGGCTGATAATTTTCAACGGTGAAGGCAAGCTCTTGTGGGCCAAGCGTGTCGGCCAGGACGCCTGGCAGTTCCCTCAAGGCGGCATTCAGCACCGTGAAACTCCTCAGGCGGCAGCGCTAAGAGAGCTGCGGGAAGAAGTTGGTCTCGATCCCTCGGACGTGGAAATCGTCGCCAGCACCAGCAAGTGGCTGCGCTATCGCCTGCCGCCGCACCTGGTGCGTCAGCGTTCTCATCCGGTGTGCATCGGTCAGAAGCAGCGGTGGTTCCTGCTGCGGCTTCTGGCGGACACGAGCCGCATCCGTTTCGATCTCGGCGACAAGCCGGAATTCGAGGAAGTACGCTGGATCGATTATTGGGAAGGCGCCGAGCAGGTGGTGTCATTCAAGCGCAATGTGTATCGCAAGGCGCTGACGGAACTGCGGGAACCCTTTGCCAGGGCGCTTGGACAGGCGCCCCGTGCCGCCGCGGCGGCTGATACGACAACAAAAGGCTCGGCCGAGCACGTGGGCTAGCAACCCTCGGCCGCCAGCCGCCGACGACGGACCTATGCTGGACATATTGCGGAGCATCATTCAGGAAGTGAATGGCGCGAGGGATCTCGCGGCCACGCTCAGCATCATCGTCAGGCGCGTGCAGGAGGCCATGAACACCCGGGTGTGTTCGATCTACCTCCTCGACAAGAGTCTCGGTCGCTATGTCCTGATGGCCACCCAGGGTCTCGACCCCGCCGCCGTCGGCCGCGCCAGTCTGGCGCCGGAAGAAGGTCTGGTGGGTCTCGTCGCCCAGCGCGCCGAGCCGCTCAACCTCGAAAACGCCCGCTCACATCCCCGCTATCTCTACATTCCGGAAACCAAGGAGGAAGCTTTCGAATCCTTCCTCGGCGTGCCCATCATCCACCACGGGCAGGTGCTTGGCGTGCTCGTGGTACAGGAAGCCGAGCAGCGGACCTTCGACAGCGACGCCGAAGCCTTGCTCTTCACCCTCGCCGCGCAGCTCGCGGTGGCCATTGCCAATGCAGAGGCGCGCGGCGCGGTCGTAGGCTTGAGCCCCACGGGCATCAAGACCACCGACCACAGTTTCGATGGCGTTCCCGGTGCGCCGGGCGTCGTGATCGCCACGGCCTTCACCGTCTTCCCGCCCGCCGATCTCGCAGCGATCCCCAAGCGTCAGTGCACCGACATCAAGGCCGAGATCCAATTCTTCAAGGAGTGTCTGCAGCAGGTTCGCGTCGACATCAGCGAGCTCAAGACCAAGATCAAGGGTCAGCTGCGCCCCGAAGAGCGTGAACTGTTCGATGCCTACCTGCACATGCTGAGCGACAACGCGCTCGGCAACGAAGTGGTCGCGCGCATCAAGGAAGGCAACTGGGCGCAGGGGGCTCTGGCGCAGGTCGGCCTCTCCTACGTACGCAACCTGGAACAGATCCAGGACGACTACCTGCGCGAGCGCGCCAGCGACATCAAGGATCTGTGCGGCCGCGTGCTCTTCTATCTGCAGCAGAAGCAGAAACAGGTTTCGCCCTATCCCGATCGCTGCATTTTGGTAAGCGAAGAACTCACTGCCGCGATGCTGGCCGAAGTGCCGAAGGACCGGCTCGTCGGGGTCGTCTCCGCCAAAGGCTCCGCGCATTCGCACGTGGCGATCCTGGCACGCGCGATGGGTCTACCTGCGGTGATGGGGGTGTCCGACCTGCCCTTTTCCGAACTGGACGGTCAGGAACTCATCCTCGACGGCTACAACGGCAAGGTCTACAGCAATCCTTCCGATGCGCTGCGCGAACGCTACATGGAGATCGTGCGCGAGGAAGCGCAGCTCACCGAAGGTCTGGAAGCGATCAAGGATCTGCCCTGCGAAACGCAGGATGGTCATCGCGTACAGCTGTGGGTGAACACCGGACTCATGACCGACGCCTTGCGCTCGCGTGAACGTGGCGCCGAAGGCATCGGTCTCTTCCGCACCGAAGTGCCCTTCCTCCTGCGCGAACGTTTTCCGACCGAGCGCGAGCAGGCAAGCATCTATCGCGAGCAGCTCGAAGCTTTCTATCCCAAGCGCGTGACGATGCGCACGCTCGACATCGGTGGCGACAAACCGCTGCCCTATTTCCCGATCAAGGAAGACAATCCCTTCCTCGGTTGGCGCGGCATCCGCGTCAGCATGGATCATCCGGAACTCTTCCTCGGTCAGGTGCGCGCGATGATTCGCGCCAGCGAAGGTCTCGACAACCTGCAGATCCTGTTGCCGATGATCAGCAACGTGCGCGAGATCGATACGTCATTGGCCTTGATCCGTCGCGCCCATCAGGAACTGCTCGAAGATGGTCACAACGTGGTGTTGCCGCCGATGGGTGTGATGATCGAAGTGCCTTCGATCGCCTGGCAGGTCGATGCCGTGACGCGTCGTGTGGACTTCGTGTCCGTCGGCAGCAATGACCTCACGCAGTACATGCTGGCGGTGGACCGCAACAATCCGCGCGTCACCACGCTGTTCTCCACGCTGCATCCCGGCGTGCTGCGCGTGTTGCAGCAGATCGCCACCGAAGTGCGCGCGGCCGGCAAGAGCCTCAGCATCTGCGGTGAAATGGCCGGCAACCCGGTGGCCGCCGTGCTGCTGATGGCGATGGGCTTCGACATCCTGTCGATGAATGCCACCAACCTGCTCAAGGTGAAGTCGGTGATCCGCAATCTCACGATGGAGCAGGCGCGCGTGATGCTGGCGCACGTCCTCGACTGCGAATCCACCGAAGAGGTGAAGGCCTACATGGAACAGGCCCTGCATGAAGCGGGGGTGTCGACGCTGCTGCGTTCCTCGCGCACGAGCTAGCGAGGCTCGCGGGGTACCTCCGCGGCGTGCGATACGCGACAATGCGCCGCGCGGCGCAGGCCGCCTCCTCCAACAACGACAGGCCTTATGCTGAATTTCCCACAATTCGATCCCGTTGCCGTATCGCTGGGCCCGCTGCAGATCCGCTGGTACGCGCTTTCCTACATCGCCGGCTTCGCCGCCGCGTGGTGGTTGGGCTGTCGTCGCGCCGACAAGCCGGGCTCGGGCTGGACGCGGCAACAGGTGAGCGATCTCGTCACCAACGCCATGCTGGGGACGATCCTCGGCGGGCGTCTCGGCTACATTCTGTTCTATGTGCTGCCGCAGAATCCGCAGCGCATCTTCGACGATCCCCTGATGATCTTCCGCCTTTGGGAAGGCGGCATGTCCTTTCACGGCGGCTTCATCGGCGTGATGGTGGCGGTGGCGCTCTATGCGCGCAGCATCGGCAAGTCGATCTTCGAAGTATTGGATTTCACCGCGCCGCTGACACCGATCGGACTCGGTACGGGGCGTTTGGGTAATTTCATCAACGGTGAACTCTGGGGCAGGGTCTCCGAGGTGCCGTGGGCAATGGTGTTTCCAGCCGATCCCACGCATCTGCCACGTCATCCGTCGCAGCTCTATCAGTGCGCGCTCGAAGGCGTGGCGCTGTTCTGTCTGCTCTGGTGGTATTCCTCCAAGCCGCGGCCGCGCTTCGCCGTGGGCGGGATGTTCTGCCTTGGTTACGGCGTGGCGCGTTTCAGTGTCGAATTCTTCCGTCAGCCCGATCTCGACATCGGCTTCGTCGCTTTCAATTGGCTGACGATGGGCCAGCTATTATCTTTGCCCATGATCATCGCCGGTCTGGTGATCCTCCATCTGGCCTATACGCGCGACGCATTCCGTCCGCAAACGAGCAGCAACAGGTCCTGAACATGCAGCAGTATCTCGATCTCATGCGCCGCATCCGCGACGAAGGCGTGCAGAAGGAAGACCGCACCGGCACCGGCACGCTGTCGATCTTCGGGCCGCAGATGCGCTTCGATCTTCAGCAGGGCTTTCCGCTCGTCACCACCAAGAAGCTGCATCTGAAGTCCATCATCCACGAGCTGCTGTGGTTTCTCAGTGGCGACACCAACACCCGCTACCTCAAGGAAAACGGCGTCAGCATCTGGGACGAATGGGCCGATGAGAACGGTGATCTCGGGCCGGTCTACGGCCGACAGTGGCGTGCCTGGCCGGGCAAGGATGGCACCAGCATCGATCAGATCAGCAACGTGGTGAACTCGCTGCGCAAGAATCCCGATTCACGTCGTCATCTCGTCGTGGCCTACAACCCGACCTTCGTCGACGAAATGGCGCTGCCGCCCTGTCATTCGCTGTTCCAGTTCTATGTGGCGCAGGGACGACTCTCGTGCCAGCTCTATCAGCGTTCGGCCGACACCTTCCTCGGTGTCCCTTTCAACATCGCATCCTACGCACTGCTCACCCACATGGTGGCGCAGCAGTGCGATCTCGACGTCGGCGAATTCATCTGGACCGGCGGCGACACGCATCTGTATCTCAATCATCTGTCGCAGGTGGAAGAGCAGCTCAAACGCGAGCCCTACCCCTTGCCGCGTCTCGTGATCAAACGGCGGCCGGAATCGCTCTTCGATTACCGCTATGACGACTTCGAATTCGTGAACTACCAGTACCATCCGCACATCGCCGCGGCAGTGGCCGTGTAACTGGGTTCACCTGGAGGTATCCATGAAAATCGCGCTGGTCGTGGCTGTTTCGCGCAACGGCGTCATCGGCAAGGACAACGCGCTGCCCTGGCATCTGCCGGAGGATCTGAAATTCTTCAAGCGCGTCACGCTGCACAAACCCGTGATCATGGGTCGTAAGACCTATGACTCGATCGGCAAACCCTTGGTGCAACGCGTGAACATCGTCATCACCCGCAGCAAGGACTACAACGCACCGGGCACGCTGGTGGTGAACTCGCTCGAAGCAGCGCTCGAACGCTGCGCTTCCCTGCTGCGTCTGAAGGGTGCACCGCAGGACAGCGAAGTGTCGGTGATCGGCGGTGCACAGATCTTCGCGGATGCCTTGCCCATCGCGGATCGACTGTATTTCACCGAAGTGCATGCCGACATCGATGGCGACGTGTTCTTTCCGCCCTTCGATCGCAGCGAATGGGTAGAGGTCTCGCGTGAAGATCACGCCGCGTGTGAGAAGAATCCCTATCCGTACAGTTTCGTGGTGCTGGAGCGCAAGCGATGACGCGAAAGTTGCCCCGTGTGTTGGTTGGCGTCGCCGCGACGGCGGCGGTGTTCTACATGGCTGCGGGTTTCGCCCTCAGTCGCGGCAAGGAACTCGGCCCGCAACACGCAGAGCTCGACTATCCGCCTTTCGATTTCAGCATGGGCTCCATCGAGGATTACGCCGCTTACACCGAGGCCTATCTCAAGGCCTCGCGCGGCGATGAGCTCGATGCCTTCACGCTGGAAAATCTCAAACCCTTTCTGCTCGAACCCGGCCCCGAGTGCGAGCGTTTGCCCGATGGCCGCGTGTCCCATGGTGTCGTGCTGACGCATGGCCTGCTCGACACGCCCTATTCCCTGCGCCCGCTCGGCGAAGCGCTGCGCGAACGTTGCATGTTGGTCTACGGACTCTTGTTGCCGGGGCACGGCGCGCGTCCCGGCGCTCTGCTCACGAGTTCCTGGGAAGACTGGGCCGCCGCCGAGCATTGGGCGGCCGAGCAGATAGGTGTGCAGGTGGATCATCTGCTGCTTGCCGGGCATTCCGCCGGGGGCGCACTGTCGGTATTGGAGTCGGCGCGCAATGAAGACGTCGAAGCCTTGATCCTGTTCGCACCGGCGCTCGGCATTGCCAGTACCGCCCGCTATGCGCAGTTCCTCACGCCGCTCGGGCGTCTCTTCCCCGCCGCCGGTTGGTTCTCGGTGGCGGAAGATTCCGCGATCTATCGCTACGAATCCTTCGCCTTTCAGGCCATCGCCGAAACCTGGGCGCTGATTCAGAACGCCTGGTCGGCGGAACACGCCACGCATCGCAATCTGCCGACCTTCGCGGTGGTGAGCCATCCCGATACCACGGTCGATACCGATGCCGCACTCGCCTACATGGCGGAGAACACCAATCCCGCTTCTCTGACCTTGCTCTACAGTCAGCATCCCGAAACCGAAACGGTGATCGGCCCCCGCGTGCAGGTGTTGCCGAGCGCCGACTTTGCCAATGGCGTGCTCGGCACGTCGCATCTCGGCCTGATGACGCCGCCAGAACATCCCTACTACGGGCGCGACGGTGAATATCGCAACTGTGGTCATTACGCCGAGACGAGCAACGAATACGCCGACTGCAAGGCCGGCAAACGCAACTACTACGGCGAGGCCACGCAGGAAAACCTGGTGCAGGGCCTCGTGGAGCGCATCGCGTTCAATCCCTACTACGACGCGATGCTCGACGAGCTCCTCAAGTTTCTCGCCAATCTGGAACGCTGAGCCGCATGGCGCGCTTCATTCCCGCTCTCGATGTCTGCGTGGGGAAGATGACCTCGGGGCAGAGGCGTCTCGCGCGAACCTTCGAAGCACTGTTGGAAGACGACTACCTCGTGTGGTTCGACCTGCCGCCCACCAAGGTGCGGCGCTATCCCGACTTCATGTTGCTGCATCCAGCGCGCGGCTTGCTCTTCATCGACGTGCGCGATTGGAAGTCGGAGCAACTGCGCAACATCAATGCGACCACGGTGGAACTCCTCACCGATACCGGCCTCAAGCACGTGCCGAATCCGATGGAAGTCGTGCGTCAGCAAACACACGCCGTGTTGTCGCAACTCGAACGTGATCCGCAGCTCAAACATCCCACGGGACAGTCACTCAATCGTCTCGCCTTTCCCTACGGCTATGGTGTGGCGCTACCGAATGTCTCGCGCGCGGAACTCGAAGCTGGGTTGAGCGAAGAGCTGCGCCGCAAGGTCTTGCCCGATCATCTTTTGCTCTGCCGCGAAGATCTCGGGGAAAAGGCCGACGCGGAACTGTTCCAGCAGAATCTCTGGAACATGTTCCAACACGCCGGGTCCACGCGACTCTCGCTGCCGCAGATCAACCGCATCCGTTGGCATCTCTTCCCCGAACTGCGCATCAGTGCGCGTCAGGGTGGTTTCTTCGATGAACGTCCCGCACCCGAACGTCGCAGTGCTTCATTGAAGGAAGAGCTACCCGCCCTGATGCGCGTGCTCGACCTCGAACAGGAACAGTTGGCGCGCAGTCTCGGTGATGGTCATCGCGTCGTACACGGCGTTTCAGGTACTGGTAAGACCCTCATCCTCGGCTACCGCTGTTTGCAGCTAGCCGAAGAAATGCATCGGCCGATTCTGGTGCTGTGTTTCAACATCGTGCTGGCGGCGCGTCTGCGCTGCTTCGTGCGCGAGAAGGAATTGGGCGACAAGGTGCAGGTCTATCACTTCCACGATTGGTGCGCGGAACAGTTGCGTACTTATCACGTCGACATGTCACGCCATGCGGGTTCCGTGGCCCAACGCCAGGTGACTGCGGTGATCGATGGCGTGGCGCGCGGCCTGATTCCGAAAGGTCAGTACGGCGCACTCTTGATCGACGAAGGTCACGAGTTCGAACCGGAGTGGTTGCGGCTCGTGTCGCAGATGGTCGATCCGGAAACGAATTCCTTGTTGCTGCTCTACGATCAGACGCAGCAGAAACATCGCAAACCCTTCAGCTTTTCGAGTGTGGGCATCCAGGCGCAGGGCCGCACCACCATCCTGCGCCTGAACTACCGCAACACGCGCGAAATCCTGCAATACGCCTACGACTTCGCGCAGGCCTATTTCACTCAGCCCGATCCCGAACTGCCGCTGCTCGCACCGGAAGACGCCGGTGCGCGTGGCGATGCGCCGCAGGTGCGTGTGTTCGATAGTCTGGAGCAGGAGGTCGCGGCGGCGCTCGATCAGATCGATACCTGGCATCGCCAAGGCGTGGCCTGGCATGAGATCGGCATTCTCTATCCCGGTGGTCCCGCCGGTACACGCATGGCGAAGGCGATGCAGGCGAAGGCCTTGCCCTTCTTCTGGTTGGCGACGAGTTCCAATCGCAAGCAGTTCCAGATCGATGCCGACGTGCTCAATCTGTTGCCGATCGGCAGCAGCACGGGCCTCGAGTTCGAGCGCGTGATCATTCTCGACAGCAGTTGGCAGGGCAAGGACGACGCCGAGCGCAACAAGGATCCGGCCGAGCGCATCCGTCATCTCTATGTCGGTCTCACGCGTGCGCGCTCGCATCTCGTCATCTCACTGCATCGCCACAACACGATGAGTCAGGCGCTGCGCAAGATCGCCAGCTGAGGTCGCGATGAAGAACACACTGCTTCGCTACGATCCCACGCAGGAATATTGGTTCGAAGAAGGTTGCTTCATCACCGAACTCCTCAATACTCCCGACGATCCTGCGCTTTCCATCGCTCGCGCGCGCGTTCCGCCCGGTGTGACGACCAAATGGCATAGCCTCGACGGCATCACCGAACGTTACGTGATCCAGCAAGGAGAAGGCTTGGTCGAAGTGGGTGATGCTCCACCGCAACGTGTAGCCGCCAACGATGTGGTGCTCATCCCGCCCGGTACGCGCCAGCGCATCACCAACATGGGGGATGGTGATCTCGTGTTTCTCGCACTTTGTACGCCGCGTTTTCGCGTCGAGGCCTATCACGAAGAATAAGTGCGAATTCGTCTTGCTGTTTCATTGCAAGCTTGCTGTCATTGCCGAACTCTTCGATTGTGCGACGGAGACTGCGATGCCCTACATCAATATCAAGCTAACCAAGGAAGGCGTCACCAGTGAGCAGAAAGCAGAACTGATCCAAGGCGTGACGGAACTTCTGCAGCGCGTGCTCAACAAGAATCCCGCCACCACTGTCGTCGTCATCGATGAGGTCGAGACGGACAACTGGGGCATCGGTGGTGAACCAGTTACAAAGAGACGCAGGAAAGGACTGTGACTTGGCGCTAGTGTGCGCTCTTCTTCAACTCGATCCTGCAGGAGGATTCAATGAACGGACAATGCCTATGTGGTGCAGTCACGCTGCGCACGGAAGACGCGAAGGAGATTGGCGCTTGTCATTGCAGCTACTGTCGCCGCTGGGGCAGTGGAGGTCCTCTGCTCGCCGTGCATTGCGGCACGAAGGTCGAGTTCAATGGCGCAGAGCAGATCTCGGTCTATCCGTCTTCGGAATGGGCCGAGCGCGCCTTCTGCAAACGTTGCGGTACGCATCTGTACTACAAGCTACTGGCCTCGGGTGAATACTTCGTGCCCGCCGGCGTGTTCGACACGCAGGACTTCGAGATCACTTCGCAGATCTACATCGACAAGAAACCGGACTTCTACGCTCTGGCCAACGACACGCCGACGCTGACTGAAGCTCAGGTGTTGGAGCTCTTCGGCGTGCCGGCCGACGAAGCGCCGAAATGAACGCGATCACACTCCGCGTGCAGCTCTTGCGCTAAGGTAGCTCGGCGGGAAGCGGCGACGATAACCATCTCGGGTGCGACTGCCGGTTCCCTGCAAGGAGCTCTATGTCGGAACTTCAAGACCCCAGAGTGTTCTTTTCGGCGGAGCGTTCGCTCCTGTCCTGGAACCGCACGAGTCTGGCGCTCATCACCTTCGGCTTCTTCATCAACCGCTCGGGAATCATGTTGCCGCTGGTGTCGGAAGAACAAGGTGAGAAGGAGGCTCTCTTCGCCTGGCTCGGCCTCGCCTTCATCTTCATCGGTTCGATCTGTTCGCTCTATGCCGTCAGGCAGTTCCGCAAGGTGGTCGCTTCTCTCGGTCCTTCCGAAATCCCTCCCGGTTATCGCATGCATTGGAGCACGGCCCCCAACATCCTCGTTGGAGTATTGGGTTTCATGGTGATGGTGGTGTTGAATCTCTGATGCTCCTCACGGGGAGGAGACGCAGTGAGACGGTGCAGAAAAGTAGTTGAGTCCATGGCGGGGAATTCATCGCCATGTCTGAAGTATCCAACGACAGGTGCACGACGAAAATGTGGAACAGGACGAGGTCGATGCCATGCACGTAACTAAATTCTGGCGTTTGAAGGACTGGCTGGAGGTCGTGGCGAACCTCGTCATCATTCTTGCCGGTCTGGCGGGTGCCGTGTGGTGGGTCAGCGACACCCGTGCCGACGCCATTGCGAACAATCGTCAGGCTCTCATGGGCGAATGGACCAATGAGGGCGACATTCTTTCCACCGAAACCAGGTTTCTCACACTGAGTCTGCAAGACTATGCCGGCGACGTGATCGGATCCGTCAGAGGTCCGGGTTTCGACGAAGTGTTCGACGTGCAGGCAGAGATCGGCTGGTTCGCAAGCGAACTGCAACTGACGCAACTGCTGGGTCGCAGAGTGGAGCCTGTCGCGAGCGTTACCGTCAAACTCATCGGCAACGGCAATCGCTTGCAATGGGAAGTCGTTGGCGATGCACCCGATTATCTGCCTCGTGCTACGACGCTCTGGCCGAGTCCAGGAGCGTTGTGAGAGCAGTGCGCCACGGGGGGCCGCAAGCGCCCTCTTCGCCCAACCCGCGAGGAACCACTATTGCCTCACCGGCCGCTTCTGCAATTTGCGCTGGAGGGTACGGCGATGCATGCCGAGGCTGCGGGCAGTGGCGGAGATGTTGCCGTCGTTCTCGATGAGAACACGCTGAATGTGCTCCCACTCCAAGCGATCGACCGAGATGGGTTGCTCGGGCACGGGAGAACTCGGCACCGCGGGCGCCGGTTCTTCACCGAGACCGAGCTTCTGAAGGATTTCATCGGCATCGAGCGGCTTGCAGGCATAGTCCCACGCGCCGAGCTTGATGGCGGCGACGGCCGTGGCGATGCTGGAATAGCCGGTCAGAATCAGGATGCGCATGTAGGGATTGCAGGCCAACAGCGGTGTGATCACATCGAGGCCGGATTCCTGTGAGATCTTGAGGTCGACCACGGCCAACTGCGGCGCATCGGCGCGCGCGAGCTCGAGCGCATCTTCGACGTTGAGCGCTTCGCTCACGCGATGACCACGACGGCGCAGCGCCTTCGCCAGAATGCTGACGAAAGTCGCATCGTCGTCGAGCACCAGGATGTGCGCAGCATCGCTCATGACTGTTCGCCCTCCTCAGTGACCGCCCCACTCGTGCGTGGCAACTGCAGCGGCAAGGTGATTTCCGTCAGCGTGCCACCTTCTTCGACCGGGTAGAGATTCACCGTACCGCCGAGGCGGTTGATGGTGGCCTGACTCAGCACCAGGCCCACGCCCATGCCATCGGCCTTGGTGGTGAGAAAACGTGTGCCGAGCTTGGCGGCGAGCGCGGGGCTGATGCCTGGACCGAAGTCGCGGATCAGCAAGGTCCAATGCGTGCCCGTCCACTTCACGCGCAGTTCGAGTCCTTCGGGACTGCTGTCGGCGGCGTTGTTGAGCATGTTGACGAGCGCCTGCTGCAGTGTCGCTTCCACCTGGATCTCCGGTGGCTGTCCCACCTGCTTCTGCAGATCGCAACTCACTTCGGGGCGCAGCAATTGCCACTGCTGCATCAACTGCACGAGGAAGTCGGTGAGCGGTAGCGTCTCGGGTTCGAGGTTCTTGAAGTCGGCCTTCTGCGCCAGGGAACGCAGCGATTCACGGCAGCGCACCACTTGTTCCTGCAGCAGCGCCAGATCCTGATCGAGGTCCTTGTCCGCACCATATTGCTGGCGCAATTCCTTCAGCAGCACCGCCATCGAACCCAAGGGCGTGCCGAGTTCGTGCGCCGTGCCCGCAGCCATGGTGGCGACGGCGAGGATCTGCTCGTTGCGCAAGGTGTCTTCGCGATACTGGCGCAGGCGCGCTTCCTGACGTTGGTTGTCCGCTGCCATCTTCACCACGAAATAGGTGATCAGCACCGCACTCACCACGAAGTTGAACCACATGCCGATCACGTGCAGGTTGCCGGGATCGGTGCTCATGTCCATGCCGTGCCCCGCATGCATGTGGGCATCACTCGGCACGAGTTCCGGCAAAGGTTTGTAGAAGAACAGTAGCAGGCTGTAGCAACCGAGCGCGCACAGGGTGAGCGCGGTGGTATAGCGCCACGACAGCGTCGCCGCCGCGATCGTCACGGGCACCAACAGATAGGAGATGAAGGGATTGTTGGCGCCACCGGTGAAGTAGAGCAGCAGCGACAGACCCAACACATCGATCAAGAGATGCGCGAAGAACTCCGGCGCATGCGGGCGCCGATGTTGCTGCAAGCGCCAGTAGAGCGCGCCGTTCACCAGCGCCAGAGAAAGAAAGAGCGTGACGATCAGCGTGTAGTCGAGCTCAAGACGCAGCACCTGCCAGGCGTAGACCAAGGCCACCAGTTGCAGAAAGAACACGATGGCGCGAATCACCAGCAGGCGCTGCAGGTTCTGCCGCAGCGCGTTGAAGCTCAGTGCCTCGATGTTGCGACTGGTGTTGGTGATGCGCTCGTTCATTCGTCGATCAGGCGCTCCACACGCCAATGTCCGGTTTCGGGTGCCAGCTTCTCCTGGATGAGAGGCAATACTTCCCGCAGTGCACCCGGCAGGGTCCAAGGTGGATTCACCAACATCAGACCACTCGCCGTCATGCCATGACCAGGTGCATCGGGTTTCACGCCCAGTTCCACCTGCCACACATCGCGCAGGCGGCTGTGCTGCAACGACGAGACGAGGCGATCGATCTCGGAGCGATGGACCACTGGATACCACAGCAGCACCTGCGCGCTCTTCATGCGCTGATGGATGCCGTTCAAGGTGCGCACCACGGTGCGGTAGTCCTGTTTCACTTCATAAGCAGGGTCGATCAATACCACGGCGCGCTTTTGCACCGGTGGCAGCAGCGTCACTGCGCGTTGGAAGCCATCGGCCTGTTCCACACGAATGCGACGATCGCGGTGTGTGGCGCTCAATAGATGTTCGTGATCGGTAGGGTGCAGTTCGCACAGATGCAGATGATCTCGCGCGCGTAGCACGGCAGCGGCGACCAGTGGTGAACCCGGATAGTTGCGGCGCGCGAGGAAGGGCGCGAGCACTTCGTGGTAGCCACGTAGGAGAGCAGCACCTGCTTCGCTGCAACGTTCAGCGAGTGCCGGAAGGTCGAGTTGCAGGATGCCCTGCGCCGCTTCTCCCGTGCGCTGCGCCTCGGCGGAATCGAGCCGATAGATTCCGCCGCCCGCATGCGTGTCGAGATAGAGCAGCGGTGTTTCCTTGCCGATGGCGTAACGCAGTGTGCCGGTGAGCACCAGATGCTTGAGGACGTCGGCGAAATTGCCGGCGTGAAAGGCGTGGCGATAAGACAGCATCGGGTGTTTCAGTCCTTCGGTTGCTTGGTGTCTGCGATGGGCCGTCGCGCACTGCCGCGCACGAGATCGGCCGGATATTTCTCGGCATTGCGGCGCAGTTTGTCCCAGGCCGCGCTTTCGAGATCCACGTTGCACACGTCGGCCAGGCGGCAGAGGTACAGCAGCACGTCGGCCAGTTCTTCGCGCAGGTGCTGGGTTTGTTCCGGACTCAGGGCAGACGCCTCGTCGGGTCGCAGCCACTGGAAGATTTCCTGCAGCTCGGCGGCTTCCACGGTCAGCGCCATGGCCAGGTTCTTCGGCGTGTGGAATTGCTCCCAATCCCGTTCACGCGCGAACTCGCGCTGCGCGCGTTGCAAGTTGGCGATAAAGGTATCAGACATGGCGGACTCGCGAGGGGGAGTGCGTGGGGGGTGTGACAATTTGCCGCATTGTACCCAAGGGGCGTCGTTCGCATCATTCACGGCATAGTTTGCGCACTCGTGCGTGCTTTCCGGGAGTCTCGTATGTCGTTCCTGACCCGCTCGTCCCTTGCGATCGCCTGCGCCGCCCTGGCCGTCAGCGTCGCCCACGCTCACACCACGTTCGAATCCCCGACGCTCAAGGAAAACACCCGCATCCTCAACAACGTGGCCATCGGCCATGCCTGCGGCGAAGGCACGCGCGTGATCGGCACCTCGGTGGTGTTCCCCGATGGTCGCGATTCCACCATCATCGCCGACGGCAAGGTGTATGACGGTCCCTTGAGCGACTTCGTCAGCAACTGGGGACCGAACATCCAGCCACTCTACAGCCGCGCCGCTTTCAATGAAGTGGATGAGAAGAAGGGCCCCACCGGTAACGTGGTCGGTTTCTGGGCCGGCGGCGGTCCCGGCATGCCGGATCACATGGTGGCCTACGTACCCTTCCGCGTTAATGCCACGCTGATCGCGCCCGAATCCTGCGCCGTGAGCGTGCGCTTCTACGCAGCGATCGTCGACGTGTGCCGCATCACGGGTGTCAATCAGCTGCACGAACCCGGTGTGGCCGAGTTCTGGACACCGAGCGATCTCGGCACGGTGTACGACAGCGAGGCCGGTGGCCACGGCGGTCACGACAACTCCCCGCCGCTCACCATCCTGCGCGATCTCGACGCGAATCCGCTATCGGCTGCCTGCGGTGACGGTTTCACGGTGGAAGTGCGTCCTTCCGCGCAGCAGCTCGAACGCGACATGCCCATCTTCTATCAAGGTCTACAGATATGGCCCGCTCTCTGAAAAAACGGTTTCTGAGTCTGACGGCATTGGCAGCGCTTGCGCTTGCTAGCCCGCTGCTGCAAGCGCACAGCAAGCGCGCCGTCTTCGATCCGGCCGGCGACAGTCCGCACTTCACGGCGCTGGCGCGCGCCACCTGCTTCGATGATGGCAGTGGCCAGCCGGCTTCGTTGATCGTACGTATCCGCGACAACTCAGCACCGGTGGAAGGGCTGTATCTGTCGCTGCAGATCATCAAGGGTGCGCAGGCGATCAGCACCACCGACACCACGCCCGGTGATGCGCAGTACAGTCCCTACATCTCCGTCTACGGTGGTCCCGGTGTCTATACGCTCGTGATGTCGCATAGCCGCGCCGGCACGCGCGACTTCGACATCGAGTGGCACTGCCTGACCGCCGATGGCGTGCACACGGGCACCGACATCATCGTCGATCAATTCCAGTGAGTGAGCCCATGGTCTGGCGTAGCGTGCTCATGGTGACCTTGCTCGCGGCTCTCGCGGGATGCACCCACGTGCAGCCGTGGGAACGCGGCACGCTGGCGCGCCCGGCCATGGCTCTCGATCCCACGCCGCTGCAAACCCCCTTGCGTGATCACGTCTATCAAAGCCGCGAAGCCGGTGCTGCGGCACGCCTGAGTGGCGGTGGCGCCGGTTGCGGTTGCTATTGAGTCGTGGCCGAGCATCCACTTTCTCCGCGCGCTGCCCTTCACGCCCTGCAGGCCGCCGCGCTGCTCCTGCCGGGGCTCGTGCCCTCCGCTGCCGTTGCGCAAAGCGAAGAAGACCGACTCGCACTGCAGTATTCGCGCGTCGAGGAAGGGCGCCGTTCACTGCAAACCGTTCGCAGCGATTTGGAACCACTGCATGCCGATACGCTACGGCTGAGTGGCAGTCATAACTTCAACGACACCCACACGCTGCGCTTTGCGGTGAGTCAGGACACGTGGTCGGGCGCCACCCCCGTCAGCTCGGCACCGCTCGCGGCAGATCCCAACCGCGGGATTTTGCGCGATGGCAGTGGCGGCCTCGTCGTCTCCGGAGCTTCGCCCTATCTCAACGCCACTTTTCCCGTCGCTGCCGATGGCACGCCGCTGCGGCAACTGAGCGGCGGCACATACGAAGCGGATCCACGCACGGTGCTGGTGATGTCCTCGGCTTCGCCGGAAATTCGCAAGCAGGTGGATCTGTCGCTCGGCACCGAAGTGGGTGCTTATGACGCCAGCGTCGGGCTCACGGTTTCCACCGAACGCGACTATCTCGCACGCGGCCTCAGCGCCAGCATCGCGCGTGATCTCAATCAGCAACTGACGACCTTGTCTTTTGGTATTTCCTACAGCGAAGGCCGCATCGATGCGCTGCTCGATCCCGACGCCCTGCCCTATCTCGATCGCAGTGTCTGGCAGTCGCAGCTCACACGTGCGAAAGGCAGCGAGCGTCTGAGCGCCACGCGCCACGATGCGCGTATCGAGCTGGGACTCACACAAGTGATCGACGCGCAGTCCTATGTCGAAGTGGCGCTGGGTCACTCTCGCGCCAGCGGTTATCTCGGCAATCCCTATAAAGCGGTGTCGGTATTGTTCGCGCCGACGAACGACGCTGGCGTGCGTCGCGGTGAATTGCAGGCGCTGATGGAAGTGCGCCCCGATGAACAGAAGCAGGATCAGTTGAATCTGCACTACGCGCGCGCCCTGCCCTTCAACGACGGCGCCCTGCACGCGAGCTATGCCTATTCCTCGGATAGTTGGGACATCCGCTCACACAGTTTCGAACTGCAGTGGGTGCAGCCGCTCGGTAGGTGGACCTTCACGCCTCACATTCGCTGGTATCGCCAGCAGCAGGCCGAGTTCTATGTCGGCTATCTCACCACCGCACAGGCCTGGCGCAGCATCGCCACCGATGAACTCGGCCGCCAGATCTGGACGCCGGTGAATCAGCCGGATCAGCACTACTACCGCAGCGTGGCAGGTGATTTTCTCGATGCACAGGGACGTGTCGTCGATGCTTCGCTGCTCGATCTGCAGCCCTTGCAGCGTGGCTACGATCGCGCGCTATTGCCCACGCATTATTCGAGCGATCACCGAATCGCCTCCTTCGGTAGCGTCAACGGTGGTTTCACCCTGAGCCGACGTTTCACCAATGGGCTCCTGTTCGAAGCCGGCATCGACTTCTATCGCCGTCGTGGCGGTTGGGGTCTGGGCGATGGTGAGAACAACGACTTCGCCGACTTCCGCTTCACGCAGTTCAACCTCGGGCTGCAGTTCGACTTCGGCGCGCATGCGCAAACTGCCTTGCATCAGCATGCGGGCATCGATCATGCGCAGCACACTGCTTCTGCGCATTCGTCTGCATTGCCGGCAGGCGTGCGCTTCGTGCACGACAGGCATGAGGTGGGTGCGCTGTCGTTCGGTTATCAAGCGCAGTTCACGCGACAGGGCGGAAGTCTCGGTGAGGATGCCACGGTGGCAGCGGAAGGTTGTGACGCCGAAGGTTGTCGCTATGCACCGCGCATGATGACGATGCAGATGCACATGCTGATGGTGAACTACCAGGTGCGCGAGGATCTGAACCTGATGTTGATGCCGCAGTACATGAGCATGGACATGGGTCTACGCGAACTTGCGAACAGTCCGCCGCCGCGGCCGGGAGAGCATGTGCATGGTGCCGGCACGCACCAGAGCGGCAGCATCGGCGACACTGTGATCGCCGCCATCTGGCAACCACTGGCGCTTTCCAAGTTGCAGGTGTCGCTCGGTCTCAGTGCGCCCACCGGCAAGACCGATCTCGAATATCGGCGTCAGAATCAGAGCGATGGTGGCCTGATGCACTTCGACATGCAGACCGGCAGTGGCACCTGGGATCTTTTGCCCACGCTCACCTGGCAGGATGCCTTTGGCGCGTGGAACTATGGCGCGCAGTTGAGTGCAGTGGCGCGTCTGCAGAAGCGCAACAGCAGCGGCTACAGTCTCGGTGATCAGTGGCAGCTGAGCACCTGGCTCTCGCATCCGCTCACTTCCTGGCTCGCTGGCAGCGCGCGCCTCACCCACACCTGGCGTGACGAAATCTCCGGCGACTTCGACAAGTACAACGCACGCATGGGCCCGATGGATTTCCCCTTCAACCAAGGCGGCCGCTACACCGACCTCGGCCTGGGGCTGAGCATCGCCCTCCCTGCCAATCAGCATCTCGCACTCGAATGGGAAGAACCAGTGCAGGATGAACCCAACGGCTTTCAACTCGAACGCGAAGGGCAGTGGAATCTGCAGTGGCATTTGCGGTGGTGAGGAACCATAAGGCGCTCACTTCTTACCGAGTGCATCGAGAATCTTAGTAACGTCCACAGAAAGGCCAACGTACGGATCGCTGGTTCGTTTTCCATCCAGCTTGCTTTCGACCACACCCATTTGGAAAGAGAAGAATTCTCCTCCGGATTCCAACGTGTAGCCGAGCCCGTACATGAATTTCGAATCGTTCATCCCTTCTGGCTCAGTCTCGAAATTGTTCCAAATAGCGTTTTTCGCGAAGCCAATATTGATTGAAATAGGTGAGGCCCAAGCCCATTTCTCGTGACCGCTCCAATAGCTGCCGGGATAGACCGAAAGATATGCAGCGTTATAGAGGGCTTTATCGCTCTTGATTAGACCATACTGCACGTTAGCCGACGTGTACTTTCTTTTGACCTGGTAAGTGTAGACTGCACTCGCATTTAGAGGATTCAGGATTGTGGATGACGGGGGATCGCAGGGAATCCAACGCTCCTTGCAGCTTCCACCTCCATCCTTCATTGTGGCTTCCGGCACAAGCTGACTAATCTCTGGATCGCCCAAAATAGTATCGTTCGCTTTGTAGCAAGCATCCCCAGCATTTAGCTGTCTGCATACTGCCTCTAGCGCACGTTGCTTGGACGCAAGACTAGCTGCTGGTTGCGTCGCCGGGCCGTCCTGTTTCAACACCACCGAAGCTATCAGACCGGCCAGGGCCTGCTTGGGCACGACAGCATCGTCATAACGCAGTACGTAAAAAATGTTGTTACGTTTAGTACTGTGAAACGGAACCAAGGTGGTCGACGTCGCGTTCTGTACGGAGCTGTATCCACTGATCTTGTAGTCATCCGCAATTACGTAGCTGTAGTTCCCAGGAGGCATCGGAATTTCAACGGTATTGTTGTCCTTCGGCTCCAAGGGAATTCTGGAAGCACAGGCCCCGAGCATCGCACACATCAAAAGTACGGAAATAATTCGCCAACCTGCCGACATTGAGGAAAGTTCTCTTCTTTTCATTGTTATTGAGCCAAGGTAATCAGTCCCTTAAGGGACCTTAAGCGCCTAGGTAATAAGACGTATCTCACCGACCTTAATTTAATAGACCATATGATCTATTAAGTAATAAGCTCCCATTTGGCACTTGACAAAATAATGAGCCAAGGAAATGCACGCATGACGTGCTTCACTGACCTATGCGCGACGCTGTATGAAGCAGTGTTAGATCCCACCCAATTGCGGGAATTTTGCTCAGGCCTGGCACGCGTTACAGGCAGTCATATCGGGACAGTGCTAATACATGACCCTTCGAGAGGCAAAGGACGGTTGGAGATATTGGTAGGAGCCGACGTTGCCTTCATGCGGATGTACGAACGTGAGTACGGGAAAGAAAATCTCTGGCTGCAGCGAGGCGATGGCCTTCTTCGGAAAGGCGCCGTTGTTGATAGCGATTCGATAGTTTCCCGATCCGAACTGCGGCGTAGTCGTTACTACAACGAGTTCCTGAAAAAGGCAGATATCGAACAGTCGGTTGGAATTTGCGCCTACCGTGACGCGAGCTCCTTGGTCATGGCCACCGCTAATCGCTCCGGTAAGGATGCCCCTTACAGCGACGATGACCTGGCGCTGATGCAGCGGCTGGCTCCGCATTGGGTTAACAGTTATGCCATTTATCGCCAGCTTAGTGGCGTACGACAAAAACTTCGTTCACTGGAAGAAGCCATGCACGCCTTGTCTACAGCCATGGTTCTCCTGGATGAACAACAGCAAATCCAGCGGATGAATGCAGCAGCGGAAGGCTTGTTCTCGGAAGGCTGGCTTATCGAAAGTCCACGAGGAGTAAATGCCAAGGGCTGCGACACTCGCCAATGGGAGCAATTGCTTGGGGGCGCCTGCCGCGGCCATGCGGTCGAAGGAAGAGTACGGCGAAAATGGGGGAAAATGTTGCTGCGGGATATTAACGGTCACCCGATATTGATCGCCGCAGTGCACCCTCTCCCGATGTCTTCTTCGATCTCTCCACAGGGCGAAGAGGTGGCAGTTCTTTTCATTCAGCGCGTGTCGATAGCGGGAACACGATCTCTACGCACCTCACTTATGGAGCTTTATATGCTGACACCTGCCGAAGCGCTGCTGGCCATCACACTACTGAACAAGGTAGACCTTGAAGAGGTGGCATGGAGCTGCGGGATAACGCTGGCCACCGCCAGAACCAGATTGAAGGCCATTTTCGACAAGACCGGAGAACGCAGTCAGGTTGGTTTGATGCGATTGATGACAGTCATTGCCAATGTGATAGGTGCCGGAGCTTTCCCCCACGAGGATGAGGGCCCCGTCAAGGACTCGGAGTGATACTTGGCTCCAGGGGCTCCTCGATTGTTTCGGGTTCGGGCTCGGGTTCCATCATCTTCGCCTTACGCCAGTTGCCCCAGCGGTAGTAGGCCAGCGACATCAACATCGCGGCGAGTGAGCTGGCGGGGAAGCTCCACCATACGGCGTCGACGCCGAGGTAGTCGACGAGGAAATTGGCGAAGGGCACGCGGATGCCCCAGAGCGCGAGCGCGAGAATGATGAGCGGCGGTATCACCGCACCGGTGGCGCGCACGACGCCGGAAACGACGAAGTTCACGCCGAAGAAGAGGAAGGACCACAGCGCGATGTGGTTGATGTGGCGCGCGAGTCCCAGCACTTCGGCGCTATCGGGAGGAAGGAACAGCGCCAGCACCCAGCGGTCGAGCAGGATCAAGGGAATGATCAGCGAGCCGGTGAGGATGAAGTTGAACATCACACCGCTGCGCGTGGTGGCATGCACGCGATCCCAGAGTTTGGCGCCGACGTTCTGCGCCGCCATCGACGAACAGGCCGCACCGATCGCCATCGCCGGCATCTGCACGTAGGTCCAGGTCTGTAGCGCTGCGCCGTAGGCAGCGACCGTATCCGTCCCGAAACCGTTGACCACCGTCGTGAGCGCGATCATCGCGAGCGAGATCAGCGTCATCTGCAAACCCATCGGCAGGCCCTTGAACACGAGCGCGCGGATGATCTTCACGTCGGGGATGAAGAGCTTGGCCCCCACCCTGCCCAGCCACAGCACATGACGCTTGCGGCGCATGTAGAGCAGTAAACCGGACAGCGCTGTCGCCTGCGCGCAGAGCGTGGCCCAGGCGGCGCCGGCGATGCCGAGTTCGGGGAAAGGTCCGATGCCGAACAGGAACATCGGGTTCAGCACGATGTCGAGCACCACCGACAACAACAGAAAGCGAAACGGTGTCTTCGAATCGCCCGTGCCGCGCAGCGCGGCGGAGAGAAAGGCGAAGGAATACATGAAGGGCATCGCCAGGAAGATGATGCGCAGATAGGCCTCGGCGAGATGCAGGGCTTCGTCTGGGATGCCCATTGCCGCCAACAAGTGCCGCGCCAGCCAGTAACCGAAGGAGGCGATGAAGATCGCAATGCCGATGAAGAAGGTGGCGCTGCTGCCCATCACGCGACGTGCGCGTTTGATGTCGCCTGCGCCCATGGCCTGACCGATGAGGATGGTCGAGGCCATGCTCAGGCCGAACACCGCGCCGATCAGAAAGAACATGATGTTGTTGGCGTTGGTGGCGGCGCCGAGGGCCGCCTCGCCGAGGAAATGGCCGATCCACATCGCGTTGATCGAACCATTCAATGACTGTGCGACGTTGCCGCCGAGGATGGGCAGGGCGAACAACAACAAGCTGCGGCCGATGGGGCCTTGGGTCAGTTTTCCGTGTGGGTGGGCTGGCATGAGTCGTTCATTGCATGGACGCACGCCAGCCTAGCGTCATTGACGCTGACCCACAACCGAGCGAATGGCCTCGCTGGCTTCGCCTCCCAGGTAGGTGAACTCGAGCTGGAGCAGATACTGGCCATCGGCCTCAGGCTTGCAGCTGAGCACCTTGGCGTAGATGTCCGGCACGTCCTCTCTTTCCACGAAATCGGGCCACAGCTGAATTTCCTGCAGCACGTTTTCGCGCCGCGAAGTGAGTACGCGCAGACCTTCTTCGCTCAACTTCACGATGCGTGCGGGAATGCCTTCGAGGCTCACCTGCTTGTCCATGACCGGATAGTAGGTAACCGGCAGATCCACGTTCTTGCGCAGACCACGGCGGCCGTCGTGATTGCGCAGCAACTTGCGACGCGGCCACGTGAGGCCGATCAGTTCGCACAAGGTGACGGGCTGCGACTTACCCTTGATGCGCACGACATTGAAGTCGCCCGGAATGGCGCTGCGTTCCAGCAGGTGATAGGTGGCCTCATCCATCAGGATCTGTCCACGCAAACAGTAGGACGCGATGCGCGATGCGAGGTTCACTGCTTCTCCCAAGACAGTCTTCTCGCTGTGGATGTCGGAGCCGAGCTGGCACATTGCCATCGGGCCGTAGCACAGGCCGATGCCCATGTGCAGTTCACCCATGTTGAGGTTCGCGGCACGTGCATTCACTTCCGGCATCGCCAGCTGCATCTCGATGGCGCAGGCTGCCATGCGTTGTGCGGCGTAGGGATTGTCGTGACTGTCGAAGAGCGCCAGGATGGCATCGCCCATCAACTTGTCGACGATTCCTCCATGTCTGGTGATGACGTCGATCATCACCTCGTAGTAGTGGTTGAGCAGTTCCACCATGAGCAGCGGTGACTTCTGCTCGAACATGGCGGTGAAGCCGCGCAGGTCCGAAACCAATGCGCCAAATTCACGTACCTGTGCCTCCTTGGGCGTCTCCGTTCTGAGCACTTCCTTGCGGTTGAGAGCTCTCATCGATCAGGGATCCTCCGATTTTCCCCTGCGTATCTACCCATAGGTGCGGCAGTCCCAGTCCCACCAACCAGGTCTTGCCGGCGTTCTCCTTTAGCATGCCGATGGTGGCTGCACTTCCTGCCACCACGCAGTAATCCGCGATCACGCTAACCGCGGCGAGCCCTTGCACCGGCCAGCCGGTGCGCGGGTTCAGGATGTGGCCATAACGGCGTCCATCCAGGGTAAAGCAACGTTCGTAGTCGCCACTCGTGGCAAGCGCTCCTTGCCGCAACGCGACACTACGCAACATCCGATCGGGTTTTCGCGGATCGCGAATTCCGATCTGCCAAGGGCTGCCATCGGGATGTGGTCCGACGACACGAATGTCGCCACCGAGGTTGATCAGTCCATGCCGTACGCCATGTTCCATGCATAACGTTGCGGCACGATCGGCAGCGTATTCCTTCACCACGCCACCGAGATCCAACTCCATGCCAGCCACCTGGAATTCCAAGTGTGGCGATGACCACTTCACCTTATCCCAACCTACTCGTGCCAGGAGCTCTTCCAGTTGCCGCGTGCGGGGCAGCCGCGGTTCCTTGAAGTTCCAAGCCTGGCGCAACAGGCCCGACGAAAGGTCGAACAAGCCTTGGCTCTGTGTGTAACAAGTACAGGCATAGTCCAATATTTGCGCAGTCTCAGAGTCCACCTCGATGGCGCCGCCCACTGCCGCCACAGCATTGATATGGCTGAGGTAGCTGTCGGGGCGGTAGCGCGAATACTTCGCTTCGAGCCGCGCCACATCTACTTTCACCGCGTCTGCTGCCGTTGCATCGGCTGCGTACAACAACAGCTCGCACGGTGTGCCCATGGCGTGAAACCGAGAGGTTCTGAGCTGCATACCGGATAACGCCGAATCAGTCCATGCAAAAAACGTATCAGGTCGTAGTAGACCGGCGCGCATGATAGCCGCGAAGCGGTCCGCGGAGCGAAACAGTTCAAGCTTTCACCATGCCGCCGCAGCCTGCCCCTATCACTGCAAGGCCCGCTCGGGCAGAATTTCCACCCTTGCCACAGCGACGGGTTTGCCCTGATACATGGTTTCCGCCGAGTCTCTACCCGACACCAGCTTCATCTGCCGCGAATGCAATTTGCTCGTGGACCTGAGCCGGTTGGTGGACGGCAAGCGTGCCGAGTGTCCGCGCTGTGGTTGTGTGCTGAGCGTGCGGCGTCCGCGTGCCAATCAGCGCCTGATGGTGTTCGCGCTCAGCGGTCTGATCTGTCTCGCCGCCAGCACCGTGTTCGATTTCATCCAGCTCTCGGCGGCCGGCATGGGCCGTGAGCTCACCTTGCCGCAAACGATTTCCGTGCTGTTTTCCCTGCAGGAATGGGCCCTCGCCGCGTTCATGGGGGTGGTGGTCCTGGGCCTGCCCTTCGCCTTTCTCATCGCGCTCGGCAGTTTGGCGCTGAGTCTCGAGCTGGGACGCGCCGGTCCTTTCAGTTTCGTGCTGCTGCGCTTCGTCACCTTTCTGCGCATGTGGAACATGGCGGAGATCTTCTTCCTCGGCATCCTCGTGAGCATGGTGAAGATCGCCGACATGGCGGAAGTCGCGCTGGGGCCTTCGTTCTGGTTCTACGCGATGTTCAACCTGTTTCTGATACTGGCGCTGTCACACGTCGATCAATATCAGCTCGGCCTCGGCATTCGCCGCATCCTGGCAGCACAGGAGCGTGAGCGGGAGCAGCTGGCACAGGAACGAACGGCATGAGAAAGCAGAGCCCGCATCATCTCGTCGGCTGCCGCATCTGCGCCCTCGTGCAGAACGACGATCACGATCACTGCAGCGCCTGTGGCGCGCGCCTGCATCCGCGTCTCGAAGGCAACCTGCAACGCGCCTGGGCCTTCTGGTGTACGGGCCTCGTCTTCTACATACCTGCCAACGTGCTGCCCATCATGCGCACCTCGCAGGTCGGTGGTACCGACTTCAACACCATCGCCGGTGGCGTGGTGGTTTTGTGGGAGCACGGTTCCTATCTGATTGCCGGCATCATCTTCATTGCGAGCCTGTTGGTGCCGCTCGCGAAATTCGTCGCCATCGCAGGGCTGGCCATCTGCCAGCAGCACCGTGGTCTGCTCTCTCCTGCTGCCGCCACCTTGGTCTATCGCCTCACCGAATTCGTGGGACGCTGGTCGATGGTGGACGTGTTCGTCGTGGGCTTCCTCGCCTCTTTGATCCAGATGGGGAACCTGATGAGCATCCTGCCCGGCCCGGCTGCGCTGGCCTTCGGCGGCATGGTGGTGTTCACCATGTTGTCGGCACAAAGTCTCGATCCACGTGTCTTCTGGACTTCTCCGGAGCCCGAACATGAGTAGTCCCGATCCGATCCAAGCCCGTCTGCGCCGACCGCGCCGCATCTCAAGTCTGTGGGTGATCCCTATCGTCACGCTGTTCGTGGCCTTGGTGATGGCCTATCAGAACTATCTGACGCGCGGGCCGCAGATCACCATTCAGTTCAAGAGTGCCGCCGGCATCGAAGCGGGCCGCACCTTGATCAAGACACTCGACGTCGAAGTGGGTCGCGTCGAGGACATCACGCTCAACGGCACGCTCGATGGTGTCGTGGTGGTGGCCCGCATCCACGGTGAATTCCGTGATCTGCTCGCCGAGGACTCACGCTTCTGGGTGATACAGCCCTCGGTGTCGCTCGCCGGTGTGTCGGGTTTGAATACCTTGATTTCGGGCCAGTACATCGAGTTCTCCCCGGGTACGGCCGCACGCTTGAGTGAGAACTTCGTCGGCCTCGACGAGCCACCGCTCACCCCGCCCGGCACGCCGGGCATGCACGTCACCTTGGTGACCGATGGTGACTTCTCCTTCGCGCGCGGCGATCGCGTGCAGCATCAGGGCACGGTGGTGGGCAAGATCGAAGACATCCGCTACGACTTCGTCGCCGGCCGCACCTATTACGACGCCTTCATCGAAGCACCCTTCCACGAACTCATCACGTCGGAAACGCGTTTCTGGAAAACCAGCGGCATCCAGGCCGAGTTGAGCAGCGAGGGTGTGCGCTTCGAGGCCGGCACCTTGGATGCGCTGCTGCGCGGCGGTGTGTCCTTCGTCAATCCCAACGGCGTGATACCGGGTGAAACGCCGCCCCCGGTGCAGAGCGAGTTCTATGTCTATCCGAGCCGCTCGGCGATCGAGGATCGTCAGTACAACCAAACGCTGCGCTACTGGATCATGGTGAGTGGCAGTGTCGGTGGTCTGACCTCGAGTTCGCGCGTGATGTATCGCGGTTTGCAGATCGGCCGTGTGGTGAGCACCGACAACATTCCACCCGGCAGCAACCTGCTCGATCGCACGCTGGAATTGCCGGTGCTGATCGAGATCCAGCCGGGACGCTTGGGCTTGCCCGACACCGAGGACGGTGCCGAACGCGCGCGTCTCGACATCGAGAATTGGATTCGTGAAGGTCTCGTCGCCACCATCGGTTCGCAGAACTTCCTCGTCGGTCAGCAGCAGGTGGAGCTGCAGTATCAGGAAGGTGTGCGCCGCGACGAGGTGCGCTACTTCAACGATCTTGCCGTGATTCCGACGGACCTCGGTTCGATCGGTCGCTTCACCAACAGCATCGAATCGCTGTTGGTCAAACTCAATCAGTTGCCGGTGGAAGATGCGCTGCAAGGCATCACCGATACCACGCGTGAAGCCACGGCGGCGCTGCAGCGCATGCAGGAGCTGCTCGATTCTACGCAGGAACTCGTGGGCAGCGAACGCACCACGGCGCTGATGGAACAACTCGAAGCCACGCTGGCGGCGCTGCAATCGTTGGCCGACACCTATTCCGCGGAATCCAACACCACGCGCGACGTGCAGCGCATGCTCGATTCCATCGCCGATCTGATGACCCAGTTCCGTCCGCTGGCGGAAGAGCTGCGCAATCGTCCGAACAGTTTGGTGTTCCCCGGTTCGCCGCCCACCGAAGTAGAGCCCACGAGGAGACGTCCATGAGTCTGCGCCTGCCATCGTTACTGTTGTTGAGCGCCCTGCTCGGCGGCTGCGCCAGCAATGCGCCCGCGCTCAACTATTACCTGCTGGGCGGCAACGAACCGGCACGCGTGCAGCCGGTGGATGAAAACCTGCCGGCGCTGGTGCTCGAGCGTGTGAGTCTGGCGGAATTTCTCGAACAGTCGGGGCTCGTGATGCAACAGGGCGATCATCGATTGCAGGTGTCGCGCACGCATCTGTGGGCCGAAGGACTCGACGTGGCGGTGCCGCAGGTCTTGCTGAGTTCATTGCGGCAGGCCTCGTCCGACTATCGCTATTTCCTGCGCGGCAGCGACTTCGTGCCCACTGCCAACTACTCGCTGCGTCTGCATCTCGATGCCTTCCATGCCACCGACGCTGGCGACGTCGTTGCGAGTGGTCGCTATCAGGTGGTCGACGAAAGCGCGAAGCGTGAGGTTTTGAATCGTCAGTTCAATTTTGTCGATGCCCTGCAGGGTGATGGTTATCCGCAGGCGGTGAGTCAGCTGCGACAGTTGCTCGATCGCCTCGCGCGCAGCATCGTCGAAGATCTAGAGACGGCACGCTGACCATGCAGCTTTGGGTCGATGCCGATGCCTGTCCGGGTGTGATCCGCGACATCCTCTTTCGTGCAGCCGAGCGCACGGGTGTCGTCATTACCTTCGTCGCCAATCAGCCGGTGAAGGTGCCGCCGCTCAAGAGTCTGCGCACCCTGCAGGTGAGCAAGGGTTTCGATGTTGCCGACAATGAGATCGTCAAACGCGCGCAAGCCGGTGATCTCGTCATCACCAGTGACATCCCGCTCGCCGCCGAAGTGATCGCGAAAGGTGGTTTCGCGTTGAGTCCGCGTGGCGAATTACTCACCGAAGCCAACGTGCGTCCGCGCCTGAACATGCGCGATTTTCTCGACACCATGCGCGCCAGTGGTGTTCACAGCGGCGGTCCCCCTCCCCTCTCCCAGCGCGACCGCATGGCTTTCGCGAATCATCTCGATACCTTTCTCACGAAATACCATGGGTGAGTGTAGTTTGGCAGCGAGCTCGTAGATTGCGCCGAGCCCATTGGGACTTGGCCCAACGAACGATCTGCGAGGTGCGCCGAAGGAAAGTTGGAGCTTTCCATGTGGGGGGCTCGTGCGTTGAGTGCTCAGCGCAACGTACGGATCTCGTTTCAGATATCCAGCAACGCTTTGATCTCCGGCCAGCTCTTCTCACCGTTGGCGCGCATCTCGTCTTGCAACTCGGCCGGCACCCAGCGGGGGATCGCGCGCTGGAAGGTGTCGCGTGCCTGCAGACGTGCATACCAAGCGGCGACACGCGGGCGGCGGCCTTCCTGCCAGAGCGGTGACATCGACAAGGTGTCGAGGCGGTAGAGATAGGGAGCCATGGCGACATCGGCGATGCTGAACTCTTCGCCGAGCAACCAGGGGCCGGCTGCGAGGCGCGCTTCCATCTTGTCGAGATAGCTCACGTAGAGTCGGATCTTGTCGGCGGCACCGGGAGCAGCCAGGCCTGCGGTGATCCATTGCCATTTCGCGAGTCGTGCCTGCTTGCCTGCGGGATCGCCACTGTTCACGAAAGTTTCGAAGCTCCCTACTCCATTGCGCAGGATGGTGTGGCGATGCGACACCACGTAGGTGAGCGCGGAGCACGCGGGGTGCAGTTCTTCATCGACCGCCTTCGTCCAGTAGCGTGCTTCGGCGCGCTGCAGCGGTGTGCGTGGATAGAGCGGCCGCTCGGGAAAGACTTCATCGAGATATTCACAGATCACCGTGCTCTCGATGATGACGTGCCCATCGTGCTTCAGCGCCGGCACCACGGCCTTCGGATTGATGGCGAGGTAGTCGGTAGAAAACTGTTCGCCCGCGAGGATGTCGATGTAGTGTCCGGTCCACGGCAGCTGTTTTTCCTCCAGCGCCAGCCGCACCTTGGCGGCACAGGCGGAGGAGCCATGGTGAAAGAGTTCCAACATCAGGCTTCCCTGCCCCGCTCCCACTCCGAACGCTCGATGCAGAAGAAGGCATAGGGAATGGGCTGGCCATTGAAGGGGCGCTCGCGGATGAAGGCGAGCTTGCCGCCGATCTTTTCCATGGCGCGGCGCGAGCGGATGTTGTTGGCGCCGACGTGGAACCACACGCGCTCGGCCCAGCGGAAGGCGTGGTCGAGCATCAGTTGTTTCATTTCGCGGTTGTAGCGTCCTCCCCAGTGGCTGCGCTTGAGGAAGGTATAACCGATGGCGACTTCCTTTTGGTCCGGTTCCCAGTCGTAGTAGCGCGAGCTGCCGATCACGCTGCCGTCGGCGCGGTCGATTACCACGAAGGCCGCCCCGCCCTTCACCGCGCTGTCGAAGAAGGTGCTGCGGAAGCGCTCGGCCTGCCAGCGTAAGGGATCGGGATGCACTTCCCAGATCAGCGGATCGCTGGCGGCGGCGTGGACGGCTGCGAAATCCTCGGCGACCAGTGGTCGCAGTTCCAGGTTGGGGCCGACGAGATGAGGCTGGAAGTCGAAGGGTTGGGTCATTGAGGTGTCTTTCAGTAATTTGCTGGGATCGATCGAAAATTGGCAGTTATTTGTGTTGATTTTGTCAAAAACTGCATGTGTCTGGTTGTTACGTCCCGCTTGGTTCCTGGCGTTGCAGGTTCGCCCCTGCGAGCTCACCGCCCCACCCTACCAACCGCCAAGGCTTTCTCGTTGGGACAGCCACCCATATCACCCGGTTGTTCTGTCCGACTTGATTCCTGGCTTGGGGTTCGCGCTGCGGGCTCACCGCCCAATCTAGCAATCATCAAAGGCTTCCCTGTTGGGACAGCCACTTAATCACCTATATCACCCGATCTCGGGTGACATCTTGGGCCAAATTGCAGCGATTTCGTTAAAAATCGTGGCAATTTTGCCAGATTCTGCGGCGATCGTGCGGGAACGATGGGGCGAGAAATTCACGCGGGGTTCGGCCTGCACCCTAGCCGCCCATGGCTTCACCGGTTCAGCGCGCAGTGTTGCGCGGCGGGCGGAACTTCTTGCGGGCGGCGGCCACCTGGGCGCGGATCACGCAGTCCTCGACGTGGTCGTTGATCAGGCCCATCGCCTGCATGAAGGCGAACACCGTGGTGGGGCCGACGAAGCGCCAGCCGCGCTTCTTGAGATCCTTGGAGATGGTGACGGACACCTCGGAGGTGGTCAGCGACTGCGGGGTGTGACTGTCCTGGTTGGGTTCGAAGCGCCAGAAGTAGGCGGCAAGTGAGCCCTCACTGGTGATCAATTCCTTGGCGCGCTTGGCGTTGTTGATCACGGCCTCGATCTTGCCGCGGTGGCGCACGATGCCGGGATCCTTGAGCAGACGCTCGACGTCGCGGGCGGTGAAGCGTGCCACGCGCTCGATGTCGAAGCCGTGGAAGGCCTTACGGAAGTTCTCGCGCTTGGCGAGGATGGTGCGCCAGCTCAGGCCGCTCTGAAAGCCTTCCAGGCACAGTTTTTCGAACAGCCGCGTGTCGTCGGCCACCGGAAACCCCCATTCCTTGTCGTGATAGGGGTAGAACTCCGGCACGTTGCCGCACCAGGAGCAGCGCGGCAGTCCATCGGGTCCAGCTACGGTGCGACTCACATAAACTCCTTTTCGTTCAAAGCATTAGCGTTGCTGACGGCGCCAGTCCCAGGGCGGGACCGGGTTGGTGTCACGCCAAAGCCCGCGACGTTCGCGCTTGGCGGCGGCTTCAGCCTGCTCCAGCTCGCGATCGTCGGGTGCGAAGTTGCGGTACCACCAGGCGAGGCCGGCCTGTACCTGTTCCAGGTTGATGTTGCGGCCGTCGTGGTAGAGGGTGCCGACGAGGCGGCCGTATTGGTCGACATCGCGCTGCACCACCTGCACGTTCTTGTTGAGGACGGCGTCCTTGAGGGCGTTGCCGGACACGCGCCCGAAGGCCTGACCCTGTTCCGGTGCGTCGATGCCGAAGAGGCGCACCCGTACTTCGTCGCCGTTGGTGAGCCGTAGCGTGAAGGTGTCGCCATCTGCCACGGAGACCACACGGCCGGCCAGCTCGACGCGCTGCTCGGTATCCGAAGTTGGTACTTGCTCCGGCGCTGGGGCAGAGAGATCGGGGAGCTGGAAGGAGGGGAAGGTGCTCTGCGCGTAGTCGCGCAGTTCACGGAAGACCTCACCGGGCCAGGTAAGGGCGCCGTCGCGCTGGTACTGCCAGACGCTCAGGCCGAGCGCGAGCAAGGCCACATAGACCAGGCTGCGGCTACGGCGTCGGCGGCGGAATCTGAACAAGTGCGAGCTCCAGCAGAGGCCCGGAGCGGGTGTCCTCAAGCTCCGGGAGTGGGCGCCGGGGTGGCGTACGGCGCGAAATCATCCTTGATGGCGGACAGGATTGCCAGCGCCGCCTCGCGCGCTTCGGCGGGGACGGGAAGGGTGTCGCCGCTACGCAGGCGCTCGTTGATCTGCTGGTAGACGTAGTCCTTGGCATAAGGGGGCAGGGCGTCGAAGTCGGCCGAGGCCACGAGATAGCTCAACGGGTACTTGAAGAGCCGCGTTTCGAGGTCGAAGTCGCGCAGCGAGCGGCCCTGGGCGTCGCGTTTGCCGCGGGCCTGGAAAGAGGCGGCGAAAGCGGGATCGCCGGTGATCCTGTCGGCAAGGGGCGCGGCATCGACGAAGAGCAGGATGTCGACCAGCTTGTCCAGCATGCGGCTCAGCGCCTTTTGGGCCGGGGCCGGGAGTTCAGTCCAGCGCTGCGCGTCGCGGTAGTCGCCGTGACCGGTGCGCTGGAGCACCATCGGCGCCTTGAACTTCACGTAGGTCACCTGGTTCTGCACGGTCAGCTGATGTTCGAGCACCATCAGGGCCACGATGTCGCTGGTGTCGCGCGGGTAGGGCGCGGTGTTGAAGAGTCCGCTGTTGGCCAGGGAGTCGATGTTGAACTGCAGGTGTTCCTGCACCTGGGCCACCTGACCCGGGTTGCTCAGCACCACGTTGCCGAGGTGCGACTGCTGTCCGCTCTGACCGGTGACGTACCAGCCGCCCCAGCGTTCGGCGATCGGGGTGGCGTCGGTGGTGTTGCCGGTGCCGCTGATGTCTTCCAGCAGCACGCCACGGCGGTCGAAGAGGCCGGAGCGGGCGAGGAGGAGGGGCACGCCGCCTGCGGCGAGACCACTGGAATCGTGGCAGACCAGACAGCGTTCGTTCTCACGCTCCAGCGGCCGCGCTGCGTTCTGGGCGTTGTTGAAGACGTAGAACACCGAGCCCAGCTGTTCGTCCATCGTGGTGATTTCCACGATCGTGCTGTTCTGGACGTAGGCCACGTAGGTGTCGTCGGAAAAATAGATCGCACGCGGCGTCGACGGGCCGATCAGGCGATACTGCAGGCTGGTGGGGGAGAACACGAGCACCTGCGAGCTGGGGTCGATGTCGAGCGCTTCCAGCAGAGAGTCGAAGTAGCCGCGTTCGGCCTTCCACTCGAGCTGGACTTCGCCACTGGCCAGACGCCGTTGCAGGCGGGCAATGGGGTTGTGGCGCGCTTCCTGTTCGTAGCCCACGGACAGGTATTCGCTGCCGAGACCACCGAACTGGGCCTGCGCGGGTACGGCCGGTGCCAGCACGGCGCCCAGAGCCAAGAGTAGGGTGTGCTTGAGAACACATCGACGCATTGGCTAAACCCTCCCCTCGTTATTTGGTGTATATGATAAGCATCGAATTGTGCACCAAGCGTCGCTCAATCGTGGAAAAAATTCGCTCCTGAGACTGTTGCCCTGGCTCAGCCGTGACATAGCATCGCGTGTTCAGGTTCGATATCGAGGTGGAGGCTTTCATGAAACTACGAGGCTGGTTACTGGCGTTCCTGCTGGGTTCGGCAAATGTCGCCGTCGCACAATTGCCGCCCCAAACCGAGGAACGGCCGGCATTGGTGGTGCTCGTGGTGGTCGACCAGATGCGCTACGACTACCTGACGCGCTTCGGCCACGAGTTCGACTCCGGCCTCAAGCGCCTGTTGCAGGAAGGAGCCGTGTTCACCAACGCCAACTATGAAGCGGCACCCACCATGACGGCGGTCGGCCATTCCACCATTCTCAGCGGCGCAACGCCATCGGTAAGTGGCATTGCGGGCAACACCTGGTACGAGCGGGCCGAAGGCCGCAACGTGACCAGCGTCTTCGACGACGAAGTCACCGCACTCGGCGGCGGCAACGGTGCTTCGCCGAAACGTCTGGCCGTGACCACCGTCGGCGACGAGCTCAAGTATTCAGGCAAGGGCGGCAAGGTCTTCGGTGTGTCCCTGAAGGACCGCAGCGCCATCCTGCCTGCCGGCCGCACCGCCGATGGCGCGTTCTGGCTCGTCGACGGCCAGTTCGTCTCCAGTTCCTGGTATTTCGAGCAGCTTCCCGCCTGGGTCACCCGCTTCAACGATGCCAAGCCCGCCGACAAATTTGGAGGTGTCACGTGGGTGGACGTAGTGATGCCCGAGCCCGGCCCCGAACTCTACGACGCCATCGACTCCTCGCCCTTTGCCGACCAACTCGTGCTCGACTTCGCCCGCACACTGCTGGTGGAGGAAGGACTGGGTTTGGACGAAGCGACTGATCTTCTGTCCGTCAGCTTCTCCGCCGTCGACTACGTCGGCCACGCCACCGGCCCCGACACGCCGCGCATGCACGACATGATCCTGCAGATCGACAAACGCATCGGCGCACTGATGGAAGCCGCCGAACGGCAGGCCGGGGAGGGCAAAGTGCTGCTGGTGCTCACCGCCGATCACGGGGTGTCGCCGGTGCCGGAAGAGAACATGGCCAAGGGTTTGCCGGGCGGTCGCTACAACACGCGCGGTGAACGTGAGGCGGTCGAAGCTGCCCTCACTGCCGCCTTCGGCGAAGGTTCCTACATCGAAGCGAATGGCGAGATGGGCCTCTACCTCAACGCCGATCCGGTCCCGGGCAAGAAGATCCCCTTCGAAGAACTGCAGCGCGTCGCGGCGGAAACGTTGCGCCAGCAACCGCACGTCTCGCGCGTCTACACCCGCGCCGATCTCGAACGCGGTCTGATCTCAGGTGATCGCATCGATCGTCGCGTCTACAACGGCTTCAGCCCGCGTCATTCGCCCGACGTGCTCGTGGTGCACGAACCCAACTGGCTCGGCAACGGCTTCGGTGGCACCACGCACGGTTCCCCCTACAGCTACGACACACACGTGCCGGTGATCTTCTGGGGTCCGTCGTACCTGGTGAAGCCGGGCCTCTATCATGACGACGTCGCCGTGCATGACATCGCACCGACGCTCGCCTCGATGCTCGGCATCGCCACGCCCAGCGGCGCGCAGGGGCGCGTACTGAGCGAGATCATTCCTTGAGGCTTTGAATCAGGACGAGTGGGCGCGCGAATTCTTGTCGAGCCGGAACACCAGGGGTTGGGTTCCGGTCGCCGCCCACTCGGCGCGTTGGATGACGTCGGTCACCACCTTGTGATGCGGCGACAGCACGCAGACGGGATCGGTGTTACTGGCATCGCCCGTCAGTAGATAGGCCTGACAGCGACAGCCGCCATAATCCTTTGCCTTTTCCGGACAGGAGCGACAGGGCTCCTTCATCCAACCATCGCCGCGATAGCGGTTGAAGGCTTCCGAGTCGTACCAGATCGTTTCCAGCGAGGCGTCGCGCACGTTGGGAAAATCCAAGCCCGGCAGCATGCGCGCTTCGTGACAGGGCAGGGCGACACCATCGGGCGCGATGTTGAGGAAGATCTTGCCCCAACCATTCATGCAGGCCTTCGGCCGCGAGGCGTGATAGTCGGGCACGACGAAGTAGAGCTTCATCTTGTTGCCGTGTGCGCGACGGAAGTCGTTGACGATGGCTTCGGCCTTGTCGAGCTGCGCCTGTGTCGGCACCAGGTGCTCGCGATTGAGCAGGCTCCAGCCGTAGTACTGCGTGTTGGCGAGTTCGACGTAATCCGCTTCCATCTCCAGCGCGAGCGCGAGGATCTTGTCGACGTGATCGAGGTTCAATCGATGCAGCACGACGTTGAGCACCATCGGGTAGTCGTACTGCTTCACCAGCCTGGCGACGTTCTTCTTCAACTCGAAGGTCTTGGTGCTGGAAAGGAAGTCGTTGAGTTCGCGCGTGGAATCCTGGAACGACACCTGGATGTGATCGAGCCCGCCTTCCTTGAAGGCGGCGATGCGTTTTTCGGTAAGGCCGATGCCGGAGGTGAGCAGGTTGGTGTAGAAGCCGAGTTGGCGTGCTTCGCGCACGATGATCTCGAGATCGTCGCGTAGAAGAGGTTCGCCACCGGATAGCCCCAACTGCACTGCACCGAGCGCACGCGCTTCGCGCAGTACGCGCAGCCATTCCTCAGTGCTCAGTTCCTTGCCGATGGTGTCAGCGTAGTCGAGCGGGTTGTAGCAGTAGACGCAATGCAGCGGGCAGCGATAGGTGAGCTCGAGGTTGAGCCACTGCGGAAAGGCGATGCCTTCACGTGCCATCGCTCACCTCGATCCAGCCGTGATCGCGCGCCAGTGCCAGGGCTGCGATGACGTCCGCGCGCAGATCGGGTTCATTGAAGGTGCGCTGCAGGTCGCCGACGATGGCGCCGATGCTCTGCTTGCCATCGATACGGCGCATGATCTCCGCCGCACTGCCATTGAGTTCCACGCGACCCTCGGGATAGAGCAGCACCCAGGTCTGCGGCACTTCCTCCCATTGCAGACGCAGGCCGCGCGCGAGCGCCGGAATCTGCGTGTCGTTCAATTCAGGCGACCTTGCGTCGGGCATCGGCCACCTCCACCAGTTGTTCGGGGCTCAGATAGTTGAAGGCCATGGCATCGAGCATGGTCCACAGCACGTCGAGTTTGAACTGCAGGATTTCGAGTGCGCGTTCCTGTTGCGGACGCGTGGTGAAGTAGTCGAGCGTCACGGTGAGGCCTTGTTCGACGTCACGCCGCGCCTGACTCACGCGCATGCGGAAGTACTTAAGCCCTTCCGGCTTGATCCAGGGATAGTGCTCGGGCCAGGTGTTGAGACGCTGCTGATGGATGTGCGGCGCGAAGAGCTCGGTGAGCGAGGCGCACACGGCTTCCTGCCACGGTTGCTGCCGTGCGAAGTTCACATAGGCATCGACCGCAAAGCGCACACCGGGCAACACGTGTTCGAGCGACAGTGTTTCTTCACGCGTGAGACCCACCGCTTCGGCCAACTGCAACCAGGCTTCGATGCCGCCCGGATCATCGCCATGACCATCGTGATCGAGGATGCGCTGCACCCAGCCGCGGCGTACTTCGCGATCGGGGCAGTTGCTGATCACCGCGCCATCCTTCAGCGGAATGTTGATCTGATAGTAGAAGCGGTTGGCGACCCAGAGCTGCACCTGGCGCTGCGTCAACTTGCCGCTGTTGAGCAGCACGTTGAAGGGATGATGGATGTGATAGCCCTTGCCCTTGTCGCGCAGTTGCGCCTCGAACTCGGCGCGGCTCCAGGCTGCGGCGGTATTGGCAGCGCTCATGTGTCCCCCGTCAAAGCATGATGTCCATCCCGTCGTAGGCCACTTCGATGCCATGCTGCGTCAGCGTCGCACGCTCGGGTGAGTCCTCGTCGAGGATGGGATTGGTGTTGTTGATGTGAATCAGGATCTTGCGCGGCTTGGTCAGCGGCGCGAGGACTTCGATCATGCCGCCCGGCCCGCTCTGCGGCAGATGGCCCATGTCGAGCGCACGCTTCTGCGACAGGCCGAGCGTGATCATTTCGTCGTTGGTCCAGCAGGTGCCATCCACCAGCAGGCAATCGGCTTCGCGCATTGCGGTGAGAATCGGGTCATCGATGCGCTCGAGCCCCGGTGCGTAGAAAAGCGTGCGGCCGGTGCGGGTGTCGGTGATGCACAGGCCCAGGTTGTCGCCTTCATGCGGATCGTTGCGATGCGGCGAGTAGGGCGGCGCCTTGCCGTACACCGGCAAGGGTTTGAACAAGAGATGCTCGGCACCTTCGACGGTGAAGCCCGCGCCACGTGGATCGATGCGATGCCAGCGCACCTCGCAGTAGTGATCCAGGATCTTGAGCAGTGGATTGGTGCTGGTGAGATCACCGTGGACCTGCTCGGTGCAATAGAGATTGAGCACCTTGCCTTCGCGCAGGCTGAGCAGGCCCGTCGTGTGATCGATCTGTGAATCCATCAGCACCACACCGACGATGCCGGTGTCGCGTGGCGCACGTGCCGGCTGCAGCGCAGGGAAGTCGCGGATCTGTTTCAGGATGTCGGGCGAGGCGTTCAGCAGCACCCAGTGGATGCCATCACTACTGATGGCGAGCGAGGACTGCGTGCGCGGCTGGGCGCGCAGAGTGCCCTTGCGGAGGCCGTCGCAGCGCGGGCAATTGCAGTTCCATTGCGGAAAACCGCCACCGGCGGCAGAGCCGAGTACACGTACGTGCATCGCGGGAACTCTTCGGAAATTCGGGAAATGAAAAAAGGACGCGACGGGATACTGCGCCGCCGCGTCCCACCGTCTTTAACGGTTGGCGACGTACATGGTCACTTCGAAGCCGAAGCGCACGTCAGTGAACGAAGGTTTGGTCCACATAGTCTTTTCCTCTGATCCCGGCGAACCGGGGATGTTGAAGGATGAGGCCGTACCACGACCTCGCAACGATTGTGGGTGGCGGGGGAAGTCGGAACAATGCGCGAAACTGCGCGATAGTCCCTAATGAAAATCATTAGACGCCGAGGGCTCGCCCTGCATGGCGGCTCGACGCACTGGGGAAGTGCAGTAACATCGCCCGCATGTCGTTACGCTCCTCCATCAATTGGCTCATCACGCTCGTGATGCTGCTCTTCGTGCTGTCGCTGGCCGCGCTGCAGATCACCAGCGCGCGACGCTCGACCGCAGCGGAAATGGAAGCCGCCACGCAGGTGACGGGGCAGCTCCTGCGCAGCGCCATCAACAACGAGTTCCTGCAGCACGGCACGGTCACTCCGCAGGCGATCGCGACCTACCTCGAACGTGTCGGCCGTATCCGCGCGCATGACATCACGGTGCTGGATGCCAATGGTGAAGTGCTGCATCAAAGCCCGCCCTCGCCCTGGAAGTCGGGGCGCTTCGCGCCCGCGTGGTTTGCCGGTCTGGTAGCACCACCGGTGGAGGAAATCACCGTGCCGCTCGCTGGCGGCGAGCTGCGCATTCTGCCCGACAACTCGCGCATGGTGGTCGATGCCTGGGACGAACTGTTGAGTCTGTTCTGGCTGTCCTTGGTGCTCTTCACCCTGCTCAACCTGCTGGTGTTCTGGTTCGCGGGGCGCGCCCTCAAGGAGAACCGGGTGTGGTTGCAACTGATTCAGCGGCGTGTGGAAGAAGAGCGCCGCAACCTCGCGCATGAACTGCATGACGAGATCGGCCAATCGCTCACCGCCATCAAGACCATCGCCACCACGCTCGTCAGCAAGACGCGCGAGAAGGCGCCCGAGCTGCACGATACCGCGAAGATGATCGTCGACGTCTCGGCCGAGATGTATGACGCCATGCATGGTCTGGTACGACGTCTGCGTCCGCTCGTGCTCGACAAGCTCGGCCTGCAGGCCGCACTGCAGGAATTGTTGGAACTGCAACAGCAACGCAATCCGCAATTGCGTCTTACCTTGAAGACGGAGGGCGATCTGACGCGCGTGAGTCCAGAAGTCGCCATCGTGGCCTATCGCATCGTGCAGGAAAGTCTCACCAACGTCGTGCGTCATGCGGGAGCGACCGAAGCCGAGGTGCGCGTGGAGGCCGGCACCAAGCTCAGCGTGAGCGTGCGCGACAACGGCAAGGGTTCTTCCGCCAGTTCGCAGGGTCAGCAGGAACGCTATGGTCTGCTCGGCATGCGCGAGCGCGCGGAAAGTGTGGGCGGAAGTTTCCACTGGCACTCCGATCAGGGCGTGCGCGTGGATGCGAGTTTGCCCTTGCAGGCACAGGGAGGCGTGGTGTGAGCAAGATTTCCGTGATGTTGGTCGACGACCATGCCGTGGTGCGCATGGGCTTCAAGCTGCTGTTGCAGGAAGCGGCCGACATCGAAGTGATCGCTGAAGCTGCCACGGGCGAAGAAGCGCTGAAGCAATATGGTGAAGTCACGCCCGACGTCATCGTGCTCGACATCTCCATGCCCGGCATGGGCGGACTCGAAACCGTGCAGCGTCTGCTCGCCAAGGATCTCAGCGCCAAGATCCTCATCCTCTCGGCGCACGAAGATAGCGTGCATCCGCGGCGTCTGCTCAAGGCGGGCGCACGTGGTTATCTCTCCAAGCGCAGCGCCCCGGGTGAATTGATTCAGGCCATCCAGGCGGTGGCGGCGGGGCAGATCTACATCGATCCCACGCTGGCGCAGGCGATGGCGGTGGAACAACTCACGGGTTCACAAAACCCGGTGGACGTGCTCACCGATCGCGAGTTCGAAGTGTTCATGGCTCTGGCCAAAGGCCAATCGGTGGCGCGTATCGCCGCCACGCTGTTTCTGAGCCCACGCACCGTTGGCACGCATCTGTACAACATCAAACAGAAACTGAAAGCAGAGAACGCCGCCGAACTCACCTTGATCGCGCTGCGTAATGGTCTGTTGGAACCCTGATGCGCTTCGTTCATTGCACGCACGCCAGACATACCGAAGAGATCCGCGCGATCTTCAACGAAGCCATTCTCAACACCACGGCGCTGTTCGATTACGAACCGCGTTCTTCCGCCCTGCTCGAATCCTGGTTCGCCGTGAAGGAAGAGCAGGGCCATCCCATCATCGGCATCGAAGCCGACGACGGCACGCTGTTGGGTTTTGCCAGCTATGGCATGTTCCGCAGTTGGCCGGCGTACAAGTACACGGTCGAGCACTCGGTGTACGTGCACAAGGAGCATCGCGGCAAGGGTTTGGGGCGGCGGCTACTGGAGAAGTTGCTCGAGGAGGCCGAAGCGCGCGACGTGCACGTAATGGTCGGTGTGATCGAAAGCAGCAACACCGGCAGCATCGCGCTGCATGAGGCACTCGGCTTCACGCACGCGGGCACGCTCGAAGAGGTGGGATTCAAATTCGGTCGCTGGCTGGATGTGAGTTTCTACCAGCGCGTGCTGCGCACGCCGATGCAGCCGGTCGATGGCTAGGGCTTACTGGCCCGTGGTCTGGCTGACCAAACGTGTCGCCAACTGGCAGCTTTCCATGTCGAGTTCGATTTCCTTGTCGAACAAGGAACCGCCATCGGCGATGTTCTGATCCATCCACTCGCTGTAGCCGAGCATCAGGGTCTTCAGTTCATCGAGCGTGGCTTCTTCCAACGCACCGACATCGATGTCTTCACCGGTACGCGCCTTGTGGTCGATGGACTCGATGCGCAGGCTGTGTTCGATGAAGCGGTTGGCCTGATCACGGTACAGCTGCGACATCTCGGGTGAGAAATCGGAGGTGAGGCCGGACAGCGTCATGGACAGCGCGGTGCAGCGGGTCATGACGTCCGACAGGCTTTCCGCGTCCTGGCGGCCGAGGCTGCCCACGAGCAGTTCGGCAATCGGTTTCCATTCGGGACGGTCGGCCATGACGGGTGCCGCACCGAGGGACAACACCACGGAAACTGCCAGCGCCGGCAGGCGAAAGGAGCGGGAAGTCATAGGAAAGGTACCGTGGCGGAGGGACTTGGGGGGCAGCCTAACGCTTTTGCGGGGCGGTTTGAAAGGAAAGAATGTGCAACTTGCCCGGCTGGGCCCCAGGGTTTGAGGCCGATCAGGGCCGGAATCGATCAGATTGCGGGGGCCTGAAACGCAAGAGGCGGACCGGTGGCCCGCCTCTTGCTGCTGCGGATGAGTAAGTGGCTACTTCTTCTGCCACTGCCCTGACGGCTGCTGGATGTAGACACCAGCGGGGGCGTTGGCACGCAGCTTCTCGGCCGACAGGATGCCCACCTGCTCGATGGTGATGCCGTTCTTCTTGGCGAGGTCGGCATAGACTTGGCGGCGACCTTCGTTGGTGCTGTTCACGAGTGCCTGCACTTCCGCGCTCGGGTTGTTGGTGACGGCGGCGACATAGCCATCCACCTTCTCACCGATGAGGCCTTGTGCCTTGGCTTCATCCAAGGTCAGCGCCAGCGCCAGGTTGGCGCTCAGCGCCAGCAGCATTGCGAAGAACCAGGCTGCCTTGTGATTGATAAAGTTTTTCATGCGTTGCTCCAGATGGCGTAGCGGGCCTCAGAACAGATCGGAGTTGGCGGCAAAAACTTCATCCAGTTCCTGATCCACCTTCACACGTACCTCGTGGTCGATGCGTACGTTGAGATTGATGGTAATCGGCTCTCTGGGTGCGGCCAATTGTACGGTCGGCGTGCAGGCTGCCAGCCAACAGAGTGAAAGAAGAACCAATCCTTGTGCGAGTTTCATATACGGTGCCCCCTCGGGTTTGGGCATAGTATCCACCGCCGTAGCTGAACGCTACATGAAAGCCGCAGCGGCCCACATGTGAGCCGTTTCACGGAAGGACATTGCGGTATTGCTCCTGCAGGAATTGTTCGATGTCGCGCGCCGCGCGCAGGCTTTGCAGCAGTGCGGGAATGTCGTCGGTGAGATTCAGATTGAGGTTGATGGGCTGATCGCTGCCGAGGTCGGGATTGTGTCCCTGCAACTGCATGCCGAGCTGCAGTTCTCCGTCGACGGTGTAGTCGATGGTGCTGGTGAGCGTGTGGTACTGGAAATTGCTCAGCACCTGGTTGACGAGATCCAGCTGCGCGTTACCGGCTGCGGCAGCCGCGCCGCCATCGAAGTAACGCAACGTGCCGCCCGGTGCATCGGCGCGCAGTGAACCGCCCGCCACCACCACACCGGCCGTGCCTATCGTCACGGGAATCTCACCACTGAGTTTGCCCGTGGCCTGCACGCCCTTGTACTCGATCTGCTCCAACATCTGCGCCAGGTCGAGGCCCGTGAAGTAAAGCGTCATGCTGTTGCCTGCGGCATTGGGGTCGTAACGCAGATCCTTGCCGCTCAGCGTGCCGCCCACCACTTCCGCGGAAAACGAAGGCACCACGATGGCCTGAGTGGAACGCTCGATCTCGATCTCGAGTTGCACGTTGGTGATGGGTACACCGACGTCGATGTCGGCCAACTGCAAAGACATCGGCGCCGTAGTGACGGTCAATGTGTCGCCCATGCTCACTTCCGCTTCCACCACGCCGCTGAGGCCACTGAAGAAATAGGCCTCATAGAAACCGCCGAGCTGCTGCAGATCCGCCTTCACCTTGGCGTTGAGCGGCGCGTCTGCGCGCCAGAGTACCTCGAGCTCCAGAGCTTCCACCTTGCCGGCGAGCACGTCGGCCGGATAGGACCAGTTGCTCACCCAGTTCGACAGGCCGCGCCCTTCTTCGTTGAACTCCAATTCAGGCAGCGTGAGTTTTGCTTCCAAGGTCTGGTTTTCGAAACCGTAGCTGCCGCTGGCAGTAGGCGCGAGTGGTGCGGGTGTACCACGCAGCGTGAGGGGTGTGCTGAAGCTCAGGCCTGAGTCGGTGAGCGTCACGGTGGCATCGATGTCGAAGGGCGGCACGTCGGGCGGTAGACCGCGCAGCACGAGGTCCTGGCTTTTCACGCGGTAGGTGCCGACACCGCCGCGCGCGCTGGGCAGGACGAAGTCGAGCGCGCCGTTGGCACCGTAGTCGCCGTAGACGACATCGCCGTGGAAGTCGCCACTGCAGGGAGCGTCGACGTCGAGCAGACATTCACCGAGCTGCAGGGTGCCTTTCACCGCTATCGCGTCTTCCTGATAGGAGCTGCGTACTTCGAGTGGCACTACTGCGTTACTGATGCCCATGCCGGCGCCGGTGGTGAAGGTGAGGTTGAGGGCATTGGGGAATCGAACGGTGGCACTGCCGAGGTTCTCGACGAAGCCGGTGGGCAGGGCGAAGGTGGAGCCGGCGTCGAGTCCCACCACGAAGCTGCGCGCCGTGGTGTTGGACAAGGTGCCATGCAGGTCGTCGGCGATGCGACCGTTGAGGGTCCAGTTGAGATCGGCGCTTTGCAGCGGTGCCTGGAAGGCCAGCAGGTCGAGTGTGGTGGAAGCCTGGAATTCACCCAGGAGCGCAGCGAGATCTTCGAACACCAGACGGCCACGGCCGTCGAGCAGGTAGTCCTCGTCCTGAGGCTGCAGCGTAACGAGCAGTTCTCCCAATTCGGCCTGCGCGCGCGTAAGGGCGGCCTGGAGTTGCGCCGTCGCGTTTTCATCGGCTTGCGTGAATTCGGCCAGAAGATGCAGCGCACCACTTGCGACATCGAGGTGCACCTGTCCCGGCGCACTCTGCAGCTCCACTCTGAGCGGTTCATGCCATTGCGGCACGACGAGTTCATCGATGTTCAATGCCGACAGTGGCAGCGCGCGCAGCAGGTCGAGCACTTCGCTCAAACGCAGCTCGGAGCTTGCTTCACTTTCTTCAGGCGCTGCTTCCGCCGGTCCGAGATGCAATGCGCCGACATCCAGACTTTGCAAAGCCGGCATCACGCGGAACGAAGGTAGGAAGAAACGCAGATCGATCTCCGAAACGTCGAGCCGTTGGCCGGATGGCAGGATCAACGCCAGTTGCGCCAACTGCACGCGTTCACGCTCGAACCGCAAACCTTCGACGGCTATGAGACTGATCTCCGACGCCGCCAGCGCGCGATTGACGCCAAAGCGGATGAGCGGTTCGCGGAACCAATAGGCGCCACCTGCCACGAGCAGCAGAACGGCGCAAAGGACCACCAGGGAAAGAAGGAATTTCTTGACCATGCCCTATGGTGGCATGAAGGGCGGGATGGGAGCCATCGACAGTCTGTGACGGCTCCCACAGTCGGGAATGCTCAGTGCTTGGTGAACTTGTCGAGCATGCCCATGATGAAGGCGGACGCAACGAAGGTCAGGTGCAGGATGACGTACCACATCAGGTAGTCCGGCTCGACGTTGCGGATGTTCATGAAGACGCGCAGGAGATGGATCGAGGAGATGGCGACGATGCTCGCGGCCACTTTCAGTTTGAGCGACGACGAATCCATCTTGCCGAGCCAGCTCAGTTTTTCGCGATCTTCCGAGGAGTCGAGTTCCGATACGAAGTTCTCGTAGCCGCTCAACATCACCATCACCAACAGACCGCCGACCAGGGAGATGTCGATCAGCGACAGCACGATCAACACCACGTCGGCTTCGGAGGCGGTGAAGATGGTGTGGAACAGATGCCACACCTCGCGGAAGAAGGTGATGATCAGCGCGATGAGTGCCAGCGTGAGACCGAGATAGACCGGTGCGAGCAACCAGCGGGCGCGCACCATCATCGTTTCAATGAGACGTTCCATACAAACTCCGGAGAAAAAACCGCGCCAGTATACTGGAAAGCCTTTGGCGCCAAGAATGCGGCGTCTAGGCGCGCAGGGCGCGATCGCGATAGGTCGCCGACTGCATTTCCGTCAAGCGGCTGACGGTGCGTTGAAACTCGAAGGCCAGACGTCCGCCGGCATAGAGTTCTTCCAGCGGCACGATGCTCTCGATGTGCAACTTCATGCCCTGGTCGTAAAGTTCGTCGATCAGGCTGATGAAACGCCGCTGTGCATTCTCGCTGTTGGAGTACTGCGGACGCGGTGCGCCGACCAACGCGTCTTCCGTCCCGACCGTCGGCACGTTCTGACGCGCCGCCTGTCCGAACTGTGGCACTTCGCTCAACAGGAAATGTTTGAAGCGTTTGCCGAGCACGATGTAGTCCTTGGCAGAACGCGGCTTCTCGCACAGCTCGGCGAAGGTGAACCACACCAGTTGGTCGTGATGACGCACCGGTTGCAGTGAATGCCCATGCACTTCGAGCGGATTCGTGTCGTAGGTGCTGCTGCCGTGCAGCGTTTCGTTCAAGGTGTCGAACAGCTCACCGAAGTCCACTTCGCCGGCAACGAACCAGGTGCGATGCACGCCTTCCTGCAAACGGCGATAGTCCTGCTCGCTCTGCAGATGCAGCTCTTCGGTGTTGGCTTTGATCACACCGATGGCGGGATCGAAGATGGTCGGTTGCAGCGTGTCCTTGTACAGCTTGTCCGGCGCGAAGTTGGAGGTGATCAGCATCACCACGCCTTCGGCAAACAGACTTTCGAAAAGACGATAGACGATCATCGCGTCGCCGAGGTCGGTGATGTAGAGCTCGTCGAGGCAGATCACCTTGTATGTGGAAGCGAGTCGTTTCGCGACGAGGCTCAAAGGTTCGGGTTGTCCGGTGATTGCGTGCAATTCGCGATGCACTTCAGCCATGAAGTGTTGATAGTGCTGGCGCGTTTTTCCGATCGACGATGGGAGTGATTCAAAGAAGAGGTCGACCAGAAAGCTCTTGCCGATGCCCACCGGTCCCCACAGGTAGAGTCCCTGGATGTGCTTGTCGCGCGTGAACCAACGTTTTTTCAGCAAACGCTTCTGCAAGCCGTCCAGCCGTGTCACGGCTTGGGCCTGCA
>CALEJT010000024.1 GCA_937898685.1 uncultured Gammaproteobacteria bacterium
CTGACCACCTTGTTGTCCGCCTTGCTGGCCCTGTTGTCCTTGCTGACCTTGGGCCTGCTGCTGGCCTTGCTGTCCCTGTTGCCCTTGCTGACCCTGCTGCTCACCCTGGGCCTGACCTTCTTGACCTTCTTGACCTTGTTGTCCCTGCTGACCAGGCTGACCACCCTGTGCCAACTGCTGCAGCTGATTGCGCAGCTCCTGTGCCGTGCGACGGGCACGGTCGAGGTTGCTGTCTCCGGGAGCCGCGGCATTCTCTGCGAGCTGCTGGGCCTGACGCAGACGATCGGCCAGATTGCGCAGTCCCTGTGTCACGGCGCTTTCGTTGCCGGCGATGTAGAGACCGTAACCGGCGTTGATGTAGAGCGCCGCATCGCTGATCGCCTGCGGCAGCTCGTTGCGTGACAGTTCGTCGTTGGCGCGTTTCAGTTCGTCGCTGGCCTGAGGTACCTGATTGCCGAAGCTCTGCGCGGCATTGAGCATCTGCTGCTGCAGGCGCTGCAGTTCGGCGGAGAGTTCTTCCTTGGCCTGGGCGAGTTCGACTTCTTCCTGCACCGTCATGCCACGGCTGTTGGGATCGGTGCCGCTTTCGCGATCACGTACCGCTTTCTCCATGGCGGCCTGCAGCTGACGCTCCATGCGTTCCTGTTCGCGCACCATGTCCTGAGCGGTCTGAGACAGGTTGGCGAAGGTTTGCTGCAGACCCGCGAGCTGATCCTGTGCGATCTGATTGCGCGCTTCCTGCAACTGACGCGAGGCTTCTTCCGCCGCACGCTGCATCTCTTCCGGGCTCAGGTTGCCCTGCATGCCTTCGGCGGCCTGCTGCATGGCGCGCATCGCGCTTTCCATGCGGCGCTGCAGCTCACTCTGTGCGACCTGCTGGTTCTGCTGTTCACCGGCCTGAGCTTCGCTACCGCTCTGGCCTGCCTGCCCAGCTTGTCCGGACTGCTGGCCCTGTTGACCCTGCTGGCCTTCCTGGCCCTGTTGCCCTTGCTGACCCTGCTGGTTGCTGGCGGTCTGTTGATTCTGCTGTTGGCTCTGCGAACCGCGCTGCAGCTGCTCGAGACGACGCTGCAGTTCTTCGGCCTGACGGCGCAACATTTCCTGCTGATAGCGCTGTGCTTCGGTGAGCTGACGCTGATTGCGCAAACTATTGGCGAGCTGTTGCTGACGTTTGGCCAGTTCATCGAGCTGCTTCATCAGGTCTTCGGCTTCGCGCTGCTGCTGTTGCGGGCTGGCACGGTTGCCGGTTTCGTACTGGTTGAGCGACAGGTCCATTTCCAGCTCGAACATCTCGGCGAGGTCCTGACTGGCGCGGCCACCGCCGCCACCGCCACCGCCTTGCTGCTGGGTGATGGTGAGATCGTTGAACACCGACTCGGCGCGCAACAGATACTGCAGTGCTTCCTGCGCCGGCTGGATGGCTTCATTCAATTCCACCATCGCCAGACGTTCGGAAGCGGGCCGCATGCTCTGCACGGCGCGTTCCATGTTGTTGACGAATTCACGGATCTGTTCGTCACGCGCCAGCTCGCGGGCACGGGCACGTTCGGCCAGGGTCTGCGCCTGCTGCGCCAAGGTGGATTGCAGGTCGGACAAGAGCTTGGAATTGATTTCGACCTGCGCTTCGTTGGTGCCTTCGGTCTGTTCGCGGATCAGGTTCCAAGTAGAGACGATGATCTGCCGCTGACGCTGGCTGATCTCATCCTGCTGACCGCCGGCGGCGCCACCACCGCCGCCGCTCATCTGCGACTGCGAATAGCGACGGTTGTAGGGCTGTACCTGGATGAAATACATGTCCGTACGCACCGTCTGCGTACGGTCGCTGGCCTCGGCGTAATAGGAAATGATGTCGCCGGGCACGAGCGGGATGCGCTGTTCGGGTGCTGCCTCTTCTTCGGCTTCTTCACCATTGAGGCTGACTTCGAATTCACCGACGTTCGGCTGCACCGCGCGCGTGGCGAGCGTGGTCATTTCTTCCAACATGAAGAGATGTTCGGCGGTCAGTTCACGCACGTGTTCCTGGCTGAGATCCACCTGCTGGAATTCGCCGCCGTTGACCGAGTAGTGCAGCGTGACCTTGGACAGACCGTAGTCGTCCTTGGCTTCGACGCGGGTGAGTACTTCTTCGATGCCGCTGGCGTTGTAGTCACCGCCGGGTTTGGAAATCTTGATTTCAGGCTTGCCGTCTTCGGCGAGGCGGATGAAGAAGTCGTCGCTGATGCGTACGGTTTCGCCACCGACGACTGCTGCGATGTAGTACTGACCTTCCTGCGTGACTTCGAAACTGGTGCTGGCCTGCGTACCGTTCACGTTCAGGGGCTGAGCCGCATCGTTGAGCACCAACTGACCGGCCGGCAGCGGCGCCGTGGTGGTCACGGTGAGATCGATGCGCGTTTCCGGCAGGGCCTGTACGTCACCGCGGTTGGAGGTTTCCGGTTCGCGTTCGGTCCAGTCGGGGAAGTTGTAGGTAAGCGAGAGATTCTGAATGCCGGGAACGTCCACCACACTGATGTTGTACTCGGGACTGCGCATGCCGTTGGAGCTGACGTAGTAGCTCACATCTTTCTGCAGCGAGAAGAAAGTGAATTCATAACCGAGCGGACTGCGCGCCATGGCCACTTCCTGCCACTGCCCACCGTCGTTGCGGATGTGGATCGCGGCCTCATCGGGATCGAAGCCACTCATGGTGGACGTGATGCGCAGGTTGGCGCCGCGCCGCACGCTCTGGTCACCGGGCAGCACGCTGATGCTCTGCGGCGGCAACAGGTTCGGAATCATCCAGCCGCCGAGCAGATTGCGCATGCTGTAGTTCATCAGGCCCGGTGCGGCGATGAGGAGGTACAGCAGTACCAGAATGGCAAGGCCGAGTCCGGCGCGCGCGATGTTGAGGTCCTTTTCCCGAACCTGCGTTTCGACCGGATGGCGTGCGCTGATCTTCAGCGCGTCTTCCGCAAGCAGATCGGTGAAGGGATTGCGTTCCTGCTTGAGCTGGGCATAGGTGGTGATGCGGCCATCGAAGGCCGGCACGCGTTTCTCGACGTCTTTGTCCAGATGATCACGCAGGCGTTTGAGCGGATCGCCGATCCACGCCAGAGCCGTGCCGCCGAGCGCCAACACCAGGATGATGCGGAACACGTTGGTGGTGGTGGACGAGAAACCACTCTCGATCGAGAACCAGGCCCCGACGGCGCCCACTATCACCACCACCGTGGTGAGCAGTGCCGCGCCTCGCAACAGGGTGAGCTTGCGCAGCCGTTTGCGGAAGGACTCGAGGTAGAGGTCGAGCTTTGCTGTGGCGTTCATCACAAAGATCCTGTCTTGATGTTCAGGTAGCGATTGCCGAGCAATGATTCGACCAGCACCAACAGCGCCAGCAGAATCAGGAAAATGCGCCATATCTCGATGGCATCGGGCTCAGCTTCGCGGCTGAGCGGATCCACCACGAGGGTGGCATTGGCACTGGTTGCAGCTCCGTTGACGGCGTTTTGCCAATTCTGCAGCGCCTGCGCAGTCATCGGAGTGGGGTCGGACTCCCGAGGGTCGGCATTGACTGCCACCAACACTTCGCCTCCCGGAGTGAAGACCTGATAGTACCCGGTTTTGTTCAGGGGAACATCTTGCGCCCGCGTAGTGTCCTGCAGGGACAGCAAACTTTCGCCATCCGGATCGATGACTTGCCCGGATGCGCCACCGGTCTGCGCCAGCTGCAGATAGCTGTCGACGATCTGTTCTTTCACCAACAGTTGTTCATTGGAGAGATAGCGCGCCACCTCGGCCATGAAGCTCACGAACACCGGTTTGACCGGCAGGTCCGAAGTGGAGTTGTCGAGCGCGGCGGTGAAGAACAGGAGACGACCGTTGCCGATGCGGCGTTCGATCAGCACCGGGTTGTCCGAGTTCTGCGCCACCAACACGCGATCTTCCTCGGTGAGTGTAGGCCGCAGTACGCGCGCATTGACGCTGCCCCAGCCACTGTTGCGGCGCAGCACGGGATGACTGTTGTCGATACGGCTGATGTCGAGATGGATGGGACGACCGTCGGGTCCGAGTTGCGGACCGTTCAGCGAGTTGCCCAGCACGGGCAGGGAAGAGAGACCGTTGGTACGGCTGCCGGCAGCGGCGAACACGGAACCTCCACCATTCACGTAGTCGCGAACGGCTGCTTCCAGATTGCCGGTGATGGTGCCGATGTCTTCGATCACCAGCCAGGGATAGCGCTGCATGATGCGCGGATCGAAGTCGCGCACGTCGACCGGCTCCACCTGATAACCGCGCGGCGCCGTGGCAAGCGCGGCGCTGATGTAGGTGACCCCCAGCGACTCGGCGTTTTCCGTGAGCAGCAATACCGGTGCGGGCGGTGAGTTGTCGAACACGGCGTGCCGCAGATCGTCATCGGGTAAGGCATCGCCCGGCGTGACGCGCACATCGACGCGGTTGTCACCCGGTGCGAATTCCACCTCGGGGAAGCGTGCACTGAACACGCCATTGCCGGTGTGACGAATCGTCTGCTGTTGTACCTGTTCGCCGTTGATGCTCAGAGTCAGCGTGTATTCGCGTTCTTCGTCCGGCTGATTCCAGGCGCGCGCACTCGCCAGCACCAGGTTGCGACTTTCGACGATCACGGATTCGACCGCGACATTCGGAATCGGCTGAGGGCTCACCTGCCGCACGTCGAGCGTGAGCGGGCGACCGGCGATCACATCGGGAATCATGTCCGCAAAGCGCGCAGCCGCGCTGGTCTGCTGGAAATCGCCGATCAGATGCATGGCGATCTCGGTCTGGTTCTTTTCCATCAGACCATCGAGTGCGCCGATCATCTGACCGAGATCCAGATGGCCTTTATCGGGCGAGAGCGTCGCGATACGCGTGAGCAAGGTGTCGGCATTGCTGGTCGGCTCTGCCACCGTGCGCACGCTGCTGCTCGCGGCGTAGAGACTGGCGATGTCATCGTCGGCCATGCTGTTCACGATGTCGCGCGCTTGCGCCAGTGCCGCTTCGAACTTGCCGTCGGCACGCATCGAGAACGACGTGTCGACCACGATCATGTGGTGCACGGTTTCTTCGGTGACCACGGCATCGGCGGACTTGAACAGGATGGGGCGCGCGAAGGCGAGCGCGAGCAGGGCCAGGAAGGCCATACGTGCCGCCATCAACAACAGGAACTTGAGTTTGCGCTGGACGTGGATGCGCTTCTTGGAGGGTTCCAGGAAACGAGTGGTACTGAACTTCTCGCGTTCAGTGGTCTGGGTTTCCAAACGATGCAGCCACCACGGCAACGCGAGGCTGAGGAAACCAAGCAGGAACAGTGGCGTGATCAAACCCATCGTTAGCCCCGTTTCTCCCTGAACGTCAAATAACTATGCAAGGCGCGCTCGAGCGGCTCGCCGGTGTTGACCAGAACATGGTCGGCATTCATGCCGCGCGCGGCCTTTTCGATGGCAGCGATGTGCGCGCGGATGCGCTCGCGATATTCCTTCTTCATGTACGTGGGCGACACCTCGATGGCGTGCCCCGTTTCCATGTCTTCGTACAAGGTCGACTGCTTGATGTCGGGTTCCAGCTCGGCCGGATCGAGCAGATGCAGCAGAATCACGTCCTGCCCCTGCATGGCGAGCGGACGCACGTTTTCCAGCAGTTCTTCGGTGTCGCAATAGAAGTCGGAAATCACCGCCACGAGACCGCGGCGCTTGATGTGTTCCTGGAACCGCGTCATCGGCTTGTCGAGCGCGGTACCCTTTTGGGCTTCGGCCTTGTCGAGCGTATGGATCACGCCTTGCAGAGAACCCGCGCGACTTGCAGGCGGGCGGTATTCCAGAATTTCATCGGCAAAGATCATCACACCGACGGCGTCATGTTGACGCGAGGCCATGTAGGCGAGCGACGCGGCGAGGATCTTGCCGGCCTGCAACTTGGTGAGGCCGCGACTGCCGAAGCCCATCGAAGCCGAGGCATCGAGCATCAGCATCAGGTGACTGTTGGTCTCGCCGAGAAAGCGCTTGATGTAGGTCTTGCCGGTGCGCGCGAAGACGTTCCAGTCGATGTAACGCGGATCGTCACCTTCGCCGTAGGCGCGGTATTCCACGAATTCCTGACTGAAGCCGAACTTCGGTGAACGATGCAGACCGATCACGAAACCTTCGACCACGGCCTTGGCCACGAGCTCCAGGTTGGCAATGCTCGCCAGCACCTTGGGATCGAGCAGGTGGAAGGCGTTGGACTTGTTGGGCGCAGTGGCCATGCGAATTCCTGACTAAGTCGATGCAAACGTCCTGGTGGTGTTGCGTGGCGATCCTCAGGCCTCGTTCGGTACCGGAACGGCGTCGAGCATCTGGCGCAGAATCTCGTCGATGCCGATGCCATCGGATTCAGCGTAGTAGTTCGGCAGCACACGGTGACGCAGGATCGGCAGCGCGAGCGTCTTCAGGTCTTCCGCCGTCACGTGGTAACGGCCCTGCATCAGCGCACGCGCCTTGGCAGCGAGCACGAGGTTCATGGTGGCGCGAATCGACGAGCCGAAGTTCGCGTACTTCTTGATGATCTCCGGCGCGATCGGATCGGACGGACGCGTGGCACGCACGATGTCGACGGCGTAGCGGTTGAGCTCACTGGAAATCGGCACCTGACGCACGAGCGCCTGGAACTTCACGATCTCTTCCCCATTGGTGCAGGGATGCACGGGCGGCATGTCGACACGCTTGGTGAAGCGCTCGATTACCTTCACTTCTTCTTCCGCACTGAGGTAGTCGAGCGTGACGTTGAAGAGGAAACGGTCGAGCTGGGCTTCCGGCAGCGGATAGGTACCCTCGAGTTCGATCGGGTTCTGCGTGGCGAGCACGAAGAAGGGTTTGTCGATCTTGTGATTCTTGCCGCGCACCGTCACGGTTTTTTCCTGCATGGCCTCGAGCAATGCAGCCTGCGTTTTCGGCGGCGTACGGTTGATCTCGTCGGCGAGCAGCACGTTGGTGAAGACTGGACCGGGAATGAAGCGCCACTCACGTTTGCCCGTGCTCTGATCTTCTTCCACCATGTCGGTACCGGTGATGTCGGTGGGCATCAGGTCGGGTGTGAACTGGATGCGTTTGAAGGTGAGGCCGAGTGCGGTGGCGAGCGTATGCACCAGCAAGGTCTTTGCAGTACCTGGCATACCGGTGATCAGACAGTGGCCGCCCACGAACAGCGTGATGAGCAAGCTTTCCACCACTTCATCCTGACCGACGATGGTGCCGCGCACCTGTTCGCGGATGCGGTCGGTAGCCTGCTGGAAACGTTGTACCAGTTCGCGGGTATCGTCGATGCCTTCTTGCTGCTGGGCTACTGCGTCATTCATAAGTGCGTCCGTCCTTCGTTGCGTTGATCTGTCCGTGGGCTGCTTCTGCCTCACTCACCCGAACTGCCACGGCTCATTTCGAGCAGCAGTTTCTGTGCCTCACGGTATTGGGGGGCGATGTCCAAGGTGGTCATCAGGTGTTCCATGGCCTTGGCATCATCGCCCGCTGCTCTGTAGGCAGTGGCGAGCTTGAGATTGGCGCTGGCCTTGTCGGCGGGATCGAGCGCCAGCAACACCTGATATTCCTTGATCGCATTCTGAGCCTGATTCATCTCGAGATAGAGGTCGCCCAGCCGTATGTGCAGCTCTTCCATGAAGGGATCGGCCCACAGTACGTCGCGGTAGACCTTGAGCGCCTCCTCGCGCTGACCGCGTTCCAGATAGCGGTTGCCGAGCGCAAGCAATGCGCGCGGTTCATAACCACCTTTCTTCCAGAAGGTCTCGAGGGTCTTGAATTCGTTTTCCGTATCTTCGAGTCGTGCATAGGCGCGCGCCATCGCGATGTAGGGACTGTCGATCTCGACGTAGTCGGGATAGCTGAAGATCGCACGCTGCGCCGCGGCGACGGCTTCTTGCCAGTTCTCTTCTTCCAGAGCCGCGAAGCTGGCACGGTGGTCTTCCTGCCACACCGGCAGCTTGCCGAGCAGGTTGCCGTATTCGACCTCGATGAATTGTTTGAAGTGCGCATCGAACTGCGCAGCGGAAATGCCGAGCACCGATTCGATCGCCTCGACCGCGCTCACCCCATCCTTGAAGCGATAGAGCATGTCGACGATCTTGTCGAAGCCATATTCGATGTCGATGAAGTCGAACACGAGCCCCGCCTGCATGTACGAGACGATCACCTGGTCCTGATAGCTCGGACGCATGAAGCCATCGTCGAGCTGTGCGATCGGCAGGAACTTACCTTCCGCCATGTACTTGTAGACTTGCAGCGGAATCTTGCGGCCGGGAATGGGCCCCGTGCGCCACTCCTCGAAAACGGAGATGCCTTCACTGAACCAGCGCGGTACGAGGTGGTTGCTCGCTTCCAGCGTGAACACGTGCGCCATCTCATGCCAGAGCGTCGTGCCCCAGTGATAGCTCGGATCGTGCTGCGCCGTGGGCGAGTCCATCGAGAACAGATAACCGAAGGTCACACCGAGAATGCCGACACCGGGCATGCCGATGGAGCGCACCACGAAGTCTTCGTGGTTGGGATAGATCTCCACTACGATCGGTGCCTGCGGCGTGAAGCGATAGCGCTCGGTGTAGAGATCGATGCTCGCTTCCGCCAACTCGCGCGCGTAGTCGGCGAGCACGGCGGTTTCATCCTTGTCGAGACGCAGCGTGAGTTTAGGAAATGGCCCCTGCGGTGGATTGGGAAAGCTCACTGCTTCCATGTCCTGCACGAAGGTGTCGAGCAGGCGCAGCAGGTTGATCGTCTTGGGATTGAAGGCGTCGCCGGCATAGGAAGTATCGATGTGCTCGCGTGCGGCGTTGACCTGGTTCAGGCGCAGATAATTCTGACCGAGTTCGAGATGCGCTTCCCAATGCGTCGGCTCGATCTCCACTGCTTTCTGGTAAAACTCGCCGCATTCACGATAGCGGCGCGTGATCATCGCGAAATAACCGGGAATGGCCCAGGCGTCACCGTAGGCGGGATTCAGGGCAAGCGCAGCGTCGATGTGCTCCTGATAGGGTTTGTGCGTCATGAAGGCCAGCGCGGCCTCGAGTGCATGCAATTCCAGCGGCAGGAACTCGTTGTCTTCCGCGAGCGCCTTGGCTTCATTCAGATAACGCCGGGCATCGTCGAACAGATCCTTTTCGAGCGAGTTGCGCACCAGCATGATGAGACCGCGCAGGCGCGCGCCCGGTGCGGCAGTGAGGTTGTCCATCACCGCCGACATGTGCTGATTCACTTCTTCGCCACCACCACCTTCGGCCAGTGCTTCGGCCGCACCGATGTGAGCGAAGGCGTTGTTGGAATCGATCTCGAGTGCTTCGCTGAAAAGATTGAATGCTTCCTGATATTGATAGGTGCGTTTGAAGAGCTCGCCCCAACGCACACGGATCACGGCGCTGTTCGGATTTTCATCGACCGCTGCTCTGAAGGCTTCGTTGGCACCCTGCAGATCTCCGAGCGCCCACAGTGCTTCGGCGCGAATGGCCGTCGGTGTGCCGGGATTGACCAGGTTGCGATAACAGCTCTGCGCTTCGCTGACACGTCCGCTCCAGTACTGGTCTTCGCAGGTGAGCAGAGCGGGGTTGTCGATCACACCGTAGAGTTGATCACGCGCTTCGCTCGGCAGCTGCCACATGGCCGCAACCAGCCCCACCGTCAGAGCGGTGCGGCGCAGAACTTGGTCGGCCAGGTTTTTCATCACTGCTGAATTTCCACTGGAGGAACGGAGATCTCGAAGGGTTCGGCAATGCCACCGCCACCGCTTCTGCCCCCGTTGTTCGCGTTACCACCGTTGCCGCTCTGTAGCTTTTCGATCTCTTCGTTGATTTCTGCCGAACGCAGGATCAGTGCCTGCAGTTGTTGCAGGTAGTCGGAGTTCTCGAGTTGCGGACGACGTAATTGCAGGCTTTCGATTTCCTCGTCGATGGCCTGGCGTTGTTCGAGCAGCGCGCGCAGTTCGTCGCTGGCGTTGGCAAGCTCGTTCTCGAATTCCAAGGCATTGAGACGCGAGAGGTTGAACTGGGCAGCACCGTCGCCGCGCAGAAGCGCGTGCTCGGTTGCGAGCCGACCGGCGTCCTGGAAATAGCGTTCGACTGCTCGCTGCGCGTAGTCGAACGCTTCCTGGATACTCACGCTTTGATTCTTGTTCAGATCAGCGGTGTCGCTGACGAGCGCTTCGGCAAAGAAACGTCCGAACTGCGTGGCGTTGCGCTCGGCGCCGCTGCGCGTCGCGGTGACGACTACGTATTTTGGATTGCTGGCGTTCTCGCCGGTTCCCACCAGGGCTTCCAACATGGCGCCGCTGGTGCTCGAGGTGTTCACCAGCACGTGATTGCGGCCGGGCAGAGACTCGAGCACTTCCTTGAAGTCGGTGGCGGTGAGATCGAGGCCGGGAATGTTGAACTTGTAGGTTTCGCCATCGAAGCTGCCGTGACCGACGAGATAGATCGCAGCGCGATCGTCTTCTTTCATCTTCGCAGTGAGCGACTTGAAGTGTTCGAGGATGGCATCGCGCGTGGCGGCATTGCCATTGAAGCTGAACACCTTGTCGGAATCGGTGATCGTGCGCGAAGCGGCTTCGATCTTGTTGCGCGCGTCGGTGAAGTCGCGCTCGTATTCGGTTTGGCCACCGAGGCCCTGGATGATCGTGACGTAAAGCGCGGCATGCGCGAAGGCCGGTGCCAACGCCAGCGCGGCGGCGGTACAAGACAAGGATCGCAACTTGTTACGACGTGACATCGCGGTCTCCTAGATCACCCGCCAGCTGCGGCGCAGCAGCCATTCGATGCTCTTGAGCAGGAACAGCATCAGGAAGAAGAACGGTGCATCCCACAGATAGCTGATCTGCTGTTCGGTGATGCCGGCGTTCGAGAAGCTGATGGCCTGAGTCAGTTCATCCCATTGCGCCGGTGTGAAGTAACGTCCACCGGTGGCGAGGCTCAACTGTTCCAAGAGCGCACGGTTCTGCCGTACACCGAAAGATTCCTGCGCCTGATCATAACGCGCCGCCGTCCGGGTCGAAGACACGAGCTCCTCGCCGCGACGCGAGATGGCTTCGATGTCGTACAGCCCTTCGGACGAAGGCGTGAAGCGCGCCTGATACACACCGCTCTGGCCGGTCACAGGCAAGAGCTCGAGGTTGAACACTTCACCATCTTCGGCAGTGGCCACTGCGGTGATGGCGAGATTCTGATTCTCTTCCGCGTCTGGATCGCGCACTTCGGCACGCACCACGACGTCGTCGTTCTCGATGGTGGCGCTGAGCTCGAACGGACGCGGCGAGTTCGCTACTAAGTTACGAGCCACCTGACGCCAGAAAGTTTCATGACGCAGGTCTTCGAGCGGCAAGCTCATCTGCCAGCGCCAAGTACCGCCGCTGGCAAGAATGAAGCTCTGGCCGCGACCGTAGGGCTGCGTGACGAAAAGTGGCAACTGCTCACCATCGACGCGTACTTCCAGTAGCGAGGAAGCAGCGGGGCGCAGCGGACCGATCTTCTGATAGTCGGCAACGGCCGGCATTTCGGACCAAAGGGTGAGGTTTTCGGCGTCGTCGTCGCTGAGTTTGAGCATCGGCGAATCGCGACCGGCGTCGGTGAGCGACACCGGTACCTTCACCCGCACGAAATCGGCATCGTTCAGCGAAAGGCGCGAGGGCAGCACTTCGCCGACCACGGATTCACCCCAGCCGCCGAGACCCAAGCCCTGCCGGCCTGCGATCATCATCAGACTGCCGCCACGTTCACTCACGAAGTCGCGAATCATTGCCTGTTGTTCAGCAGTGAACTCGGCGACGTTCATGCTGCCGATGATCAAGGCGTCGTAGGCGTAGAGTTCCTTGCGATCGGTGGGGAAGCCGTTCTCGAGTTGTTCGGGACTGTCGATGCCCTGGCGGTAGTACTTGTTCGGCGTGACCTTGAGCAGCGTGCTCAATTGAATACTGGGATCTTCGTTGAGTGCGCGCTGCATGAACTTGTATTCCCAGCGCGGCTCGCCTTCGACGTAGAGAATCTTGTAGCGACCTTCCGGCACATCCACCACACGCGAACGCGCGTTGTTGGCGAGGATGCGTTCGCCGTTGAGGGGATCGAGCGTGAAACGCAGGTCGAGTTGACCAGGTTCTTCGACGTCGATGTTCACCAGCGCGACGGTGCTGTTCTGGTTGGGATCGAGCGTGATTTCTTCGGCGCCGAGGAAGGTGTCGCCATCGTAGATCTTCAGACGGGCAGTGCCGCCCTGATCGTGACGGATCGTCACACGTGCCGAGAGCGTGGTGCCGGCGAGAGCCTTGTTGGGCAGTTGCACGTCGCTCAGCTCGAGATCTTCCGGAATGCTCTCGCGACCGATGCCCACGGTGTGGACGGGAACGCCGAAGGAACTGATTTCTGCGAGTTCGTTCTGACTGATGCCGCCACTGTTGTCGGCACCGTCGCTGATCACCACGACTGCGCCGAGTGAGTTGCCACCGGCCTGACGCAGAGCATCGAGTACGGATGCGCCCAGTAACGTGCTGCGTCCCGGTTCGGGCAGGGCTTCGAAACTATCGAGGCGCTCGGCGCCATCGGAGAATGCGTAGGGAAGAACTTGGTAGGTGGAGGAGAGATCTTCGAGAGCCTGCGGGGTGAGCAACGATTGCGCGGTGACCATGCGGGTGGTCTCACCATCGGTGAGCGCCATGCTCGCTGATGTGTCGAGCAGGATCGCAACGGCATTCTCACCGGGCAGGAGCCGCTCGTTCACGAGCGCGGGTTGCCACACCACTGTGAGCACCAACGCCAGCATCGCCACCTGCAACATACCAAGCACGGCGAGTTGCCACCAGTGCAAGCTGTGACGTTTACGAAAGAGGGCGATGGCGACGAGAACGGCGCACAGCGCAACGAGTGAGTAGAGCAGCGTCAGGGGCCAGCCGCTGGCGAAGATGAACTCACTGTCGCTGAACACCTCTGCAGGGTATTTGAATAGAAACTCTTTCATACCACGGTATGGGAGTCCTGCCAGTGCGCGATAGCGGGCATAGACCCCTTGTTGCTACCTCTACGTTGATGACCGCCTCGGCGCAGGCGGAAGGCGATATAAGCATGAATGCCTCGAAAATGCCATGCGTGCCATGGTGTCGTCGAGTCGAATGAAAATGCCATTTTTTTGCCACCTTTATCGCACTGATCGGTTCGGAGTCGGTACGGTCGAAGGTCGTGATCCTTGCTCCCGTGTAACGACGATCGGACGATGCTTGGCAGGTTGTGTACCGGCATTTCCGATGGCTGCTTTGGCAGTGATTCCTCGCGCGGCGATGCCGCTCATGCCGCGGCGCTCCGAACAGCGGGTGTCATCGCACTGCAAAAAGCGCTCGTGCGCGTGCAGAAGATGAGCACAGCAAAGCGGTATCAGGCTAAGCTCGCCGCTCTGCAACGGAAGCCAGAGCTGCGCTGCACCAGGTCAGCCTCACGGCATGTGGGCGCGCCATCCTGCGGTGCTCGCCATCCAGGTCGTTCATCTCGACCATGGAGCTTTCCGCCATAACGACATCACATCAGCCGAGGGGATCACTGCATGGCAGGACTTCTGTCCAAGGAACGCATCGTCGCCGAGCCCGGCTTCAACCGTTGGAAGGTGCCGCCGGCTTCCGTCGCCATTCATCTATGTATCGGTTCCGTTTATGCCTGGAGCATCTACAACCCGCCCTTGACCCGTCTTTTCGGTGTCGCCGCGCCGGCAGCGGATGACTGGAGTCTGCAGGACGTCACCTGGATCTTCTCCGTCGCCATCGTGTTCCTCGGGCTTTCCGCCGCCTTTGCCGGTCGCTGGCTCGAACGGGTGGGGCCGCGCATGGTCGGTACGGTGGCGGCGTTCTGCTGGGGCGGCGGTTATCTGCTCGGCAGCGTCGGCATCCTCACGCATCAACTGTGGCTGCTCTACCTCGGCTATGGCGTGATCGGTGGCTGCGGCCTGGGTTTGGGCTACGTCTCGCCGGTCAGTACCTTGATCCGCTGGTTCCCCGACCGCCGCGGCATGGCGACCGGTCTCGCCATCATGGGCTTTGGGGGAGGGGCCATCATCGGCGCGCCGCTCAAGCGCTATCTCATGCAGCTTTTTTATGAAGCGCCGGACTACCTCGGTCCCGTCGGTCAGGTGAACCTGATCACCGATGCCGGACGCCGCTTCGTGGAACAGGCGGGGCAGCGGTTGGAAGTGGTCGTGGTGGGCGCCAACGACGTCGCCGGCATGCTGGTGCGCGGGGCGGAGGGGGTGTATGTGGTGGGCACCGGGTCCACCGGCGTGGCGCAGACCTTCCTGGTCCTTGGGCTCTTCTACTTCGTGATCATGTTGATCGCAGCCTTCTCCTACCGCGTGCCGCCGGAAGGCTGGCTGCCGGCCGGCTGGACGCCGCCCAAGGAAGATCCGCAGCACAAGAAACTCATCACCACTCGCCACGTCGACATCGACGAGGCGCTCAAGACGCCACAGTTCTATCAGCTCTGGCTGGTGCTCTGCATGAACGTCAGTGCCGGCATCGGTGTGCTGGGGGTGGCGAGCACGATGATGAGCGAGATCTTCGGCACCACGCTGCCCAACATCGTGGACGGCGCCTTCGCCGCCACCTATGTCAGCATGATCAGCGTCTTCAACATGTTGGGGCGCTTTCTGTGGGCTTCGTCGTCGGACTACATAGGAAGGAAGAACACCTACTGGATCTTCTTCGCGCTCGGCATCCTGCTTTATCTATCCGTGCCCTTCGCCGCCAACCAGGTGAGCGTGCAGCCCTCGGTGGTGTGGCTGGTACTGTTCTACGGTGCGACCATGTTGATTTTTACGATGTACGGCGGCGGTTTCGCGACGATTCCCGCCTATCTGGCCGACGTTTTCGGCACGAAGTTCGTCGGCGGCATCCATGGGCGACTGCTCACCGCCTGGAGCATGGCGGGGGTGGTGGGGCCCTTGGCCATCACCTCACTGCGCGAGTCCGCCTCGCTACGCGCCATCGCAGACCTGGCCAGCAAGGTCGATCCCGTGGCCTTCGCGCAGCGCTTCGGCGCGCCACTGGAGCAACTCGATCAACTCGTGGCGGCGCAGACCGTGACCATCGCCCGGCTGATGGAGCTAGCACCTTCCGGCACGGTCGATCCGACACCCGGGCTCTACAACAGCACCATGTACCTGATGGCGGCACTGCTGGCAGTCGGTCTGATCAGCAATGCGCTGATGCGACCGGTGGCGGAGAAGCACTATCTGAAGGAATGAAAGGTGCTGGACCTTTACATTTGGAAACTGGCCAGCCCCCGGCTGGCGCTATAACATGGCGCACTTTCCGGGGGAGCCTGCGTCAACCCCGGCGTGCCGGCCGCGTTGAGCGGCTCAGAAGAGATGTCCGGCAGGTGCCGGCCCAAGCATTCGGTTGAACCCATGTCACGTACCACGCCTTTCGCTCTACTGTTCGCTCTCTGCGCATCGTTCCTCGCCCCGGAAACTCTGGCTCAGCAGAACAAGACCTACGCCTGCTTCGAGACCAACATGGGTGAGTTCTGCATGAAGTTCCTGCGCGACAGGGCGCCCAACACGGTCGACAATTTCGTCAAGTATGTCGAGCGGGGCAGTTACGACCAGACCTTCATTCACCGCGCCGTCAACGGCTTCGTGCAGGGCGGTGGCTACAAACTGGAGCCCCTCGGTGAGCCCATCCCTGACGATGGCACGATCGAAAACGAATTTGGCGCCTCGAACGTGCGCGGCACGGTGGCCATGGCCAAGCTCGACGGTGATCCGAACAGCGCCACCACGGAGTGGTTCATCAACGTAGGCGACAACTCTTCCACCCTCGATTACACCAATGGTGGCTTCACCGTCTTCGCGGAGATCGTGCGCGGCATGGACGTAGTGGATGCCATCGGTCGTTCCATCCCGGTGAGCTTGGCCGACTCCCTCGGCCCCGTCTTCAACACCGTGCCCGTGTTGCGCCGCGATCCCGATGGCGTGGATCTCGATGATCTGGTGCAGGTCTGGCACGTCTATCTCACCGACACCGTGGAGGAGCAGCCGCTCAACCCCGACGACGACACCGAGGAGCGTCAGCGCATCTTCCAGTGTGTGGCGGATTGGATCAGCGAGATCCATCCGACTGAGGTGTGCATGGAGTCCAACCTCGGCAACTTCTGCATGGACCTGATGCCCGACGTGGCCTCGCGGACCGTCGCCAACTTCCTCCACTACGTGGCGGACGGTGACTACGACAATTCCATCATCCACCGCAGCGTGCCCGGCTTCGTCGTGCAGGGTGGTGGCTTCAGGACCAAGCCTCTGTTCAGTCGTGTGCCGGGTGATCCCACGATCCAGAACGAATACTCCACGCCCAATACGCGCGGCACCGTGGCCATGGCCAAGGCTGCCGGTGCTCCGGATAGCGCCACCAGCGAATGGTTCGTGAACCTCACGGACAACAGCGAGACCCTCGGCCCCAACAACAGTGGCGGCTTCACTGTGTTTGCCCGTGTGCGCGAATCCGATATGTGGCTGTTCGATCAGATCGCGTCGCTGGAAATCAGGGATCTGTCCCAGCTGATCAGCAGTGGTGCTTTCAGCGAGGTGCCGTTGCGCCGTGTCGGCCCCGAAGGTGGTCTGACCCTGGACGACTTCGTCGTGATCCGCCGCGCCTACATCCCGGGTCACGAAACCAACCCCTGTGTGCCGCCCAAGCCGGACGCCGTCACCGAGTTTTCCAAACGCACCTTCCGCGCGCCGGTGCGTTTCCCGGATGGGCAGATCCTGGAAATCCAGTTCAGCCAGCCCTTCCGCGCCAACGTCTACCTGTTCGAGCCACAGCTCTACTCGGTACGTGCGTTGAAGGATGTGGGCCAGGAAACCGCCGAATACTTCGCGGACGAAGGTCTGCTGGTGATCCCGTCGGTGCTGCTGCCGAACAACACGGTGGTCTACAACGTGCGTCTGCGCATGGAAGACAAGCGCTACTTCAGCTTCGTCCTGGAAAGCTTCGACAGAGAGCCGCCGGCCGGATCCAACTGAGGAACCGGCCGGCGTCGCCCCGCCACCTGCCGTGAGCTGAGGAGCCTGCGTGCTGCAAACCTGGGCGGGTATCGCCGCCATCGTGCTCACTCTCGGGGCCTATGTTCCCTACCTGCGCGCCATCCTGCGCGCGCAGGTCAAACCCCACTTCTACTCCTGGCTGATCTGGAGTCTCACCACCTCCATCGTTTTTCTGGCTCAGCTCTTCGAAGGTGGCGGCACCGGTGCCTGGCCCACGGGTGTTTCCGCGCTCATCACGATACTCGTCGCCTGGCTCGCCTGGTGGCGCAAGAGCGATCTCAGCGTCACACGCAGTGACCGGTTCTTTCTCATCGCGGCCTTGAGCTCGCTGCCGGCTTGGTTTCTGACGAAGGATCCGCTGTGGTCGGTGGTGATCCTCACCGCAGTCGATGCCCTCGGCTTCGGCCCTACCTTGCGCAAGCTCTGGTACTTCCCTTTCGAGGAAAGCTTCCAGTTCTATGCGCTCTTCGCCGTGCGCAGCACGTTATCCATCATTGCGCTCGAAATGCTCAACGCCACCACGGTGCTCTTCCCAGCCGTGATGGTCATCGCCTGCATACTCGTTTGTGTGCTGCTGTGGTGGCGTCGGCGCAACCTGCGTACCGCGGAGTCTTCTCCCCAAAGATCGTGACTCGCCTTGCCTAGGTAGTGCCGCTGGTTTACTTTGCGGCGCTCAGGGATTCTTGTGTAACCACAGAGGTGTGAGTCATGCATTCGTTGAAACAATTAAGAAAGGTCGGGTTCGCGCTGTTGCTGTCGTTGGGTGGCGCCTCGCTGGCTCAGGCATTGCCGGCTGATTTCATGGACAAGCTGACTGCAGACACCCGTCCCGAAGCCGACAAGGCGCGCGATGGCGCGCGTCGCCCCTATCAGGTGATGGAGCTACTTGGCGTGCAGGAAGGCTGGACCGTCGTGGACGTGTCCGCCGGTGGTGGCTGGTTCACCCGCGTCATCTCCGCTGCCGTAGGTCCGAATGGCAAGGTGCTGTCCCAGTTCGGCACCCGTCCGCTGCAGAACAACAACGGTCAGGCGCAACGTGAGCTCGCCGCTCAGCTCGGCAACGTCGAGCCGGTGTTCGATGAGATGAGCGCCATTCCGGAAGGAGTCGCTGACGCTGCCGTCACCGCACTCAACCTGCATGACCAGTACAACTTCCGTGGTGAGGAAGGCGCTCAGCGTTTCCTGAAAGACATCTACAACGTGCTCAAACCCGGTGGGGTGGCCTTGGTCATCGACCACAACGGTGATGAAGGCAAGGACAACGGCAGCCTGCATCGCATGCCTGCTTCCGCAGCACGCGAGCAGATTCAGAAAGCCGGCTTCGAGATCGTCACTGAATCCGACATCCTGCGTACCACTGCCGATGACCACACGCTCTCTTCGGACAGTCCGATCCTTGGTCGCGACACGGATCAGTTCCTGTTCGTCGTGCGCAAGCCAGGCTGAAACTTCTGGTTCCTGCGAACACGAAAAAGCCGGCGATGCCGGCTTTTTTGTTGCCTGCGCTTGCACCACGGTGCGCTTGACGCGTTTTTCCATTATTGGATGAGCAGTCTTTTACGCGAAATTTTCGTGGCGCGCGGGAATGCCGACGTCCGTGGAATGAGGAAGGAGCGTGGATTTCGCTCGGGAAACGTCCGTGTTTCCTTGTTGTCTAAAGCAAAGAGAGTCACGAAGACGTCACTTCTTGTGCGCCGTCAAACTGGCCTTCGGGCCCCTTGGACCGCCGCGCGGGAAGTAGTTCTTCGTGGATTCCCTTGTGGTAAAGTGCGCCGCTCACTAAAACGAAGAACCTGTTGTAACGGGTCCCACTACGTCCAGCTCTGACGACGGGCCGCGTTGCGCGGCTTCCGCGGATTTTCAGATTTCTTCCAAGTTCCTGGCGTAGAAAGACCCCATATACGGCAGTACAGGTGTTGAAATCATGAAATCGTTCCGCAGAACCTTGTTGCAAGCCTTCGCGTTGAGCCCGCTGGCCTTGAATCTCAGCCTGCCTGCGCTCGCCCAGAATTCGCTCACCACCACCGCCATCGACGACAAGCTCACCCTGATCAGTGGTGCCGGTGTGAACGTCGTCGTCGCCGTGGGTCCGGAATCCGTGGTGGTGGTCGACGGTGGTCTGGCAGAAAACGCCGACGCACTGCTTGCTCAAATCGATGCGATTGCCGCAGGCAAACCCATCGCTGCGCTCTTCAACACCAACTGGCGCCCCGATAAATGTGGCCTCAACCAGGCGCTGGCCGCGCGCGGCGTGCCGATCATCGCGCACGAGAATACGCGCCTTTGGCAGAACGCCGAGTTCTACAGCGAATGGCTGGATCTCGAACACACGCCGATGCCGAAGGAAATGCAGGCGAACCAGACCTTCTACGACAAGGGCACGTTGACGCTTGGTGACGAAACCATCGAATACGGTTGGATCAGCCAGGCCGCCACCGATGGCGACATCTATGTGCATTTCAAGAAGTCAGATGTGCTGGTGGTGGGTGACATGGTGGGCAACGGCGCCTATCCGCTGCTCGACTACGTCACCGGCGGTTGGATCGGCGGTGCGCAGAAAGCCGTGCGTGGTCTGATCGAACTCAGCAGCGATTCGACCAAGATCGTTGCGTCGCAGGGTGGACCGGTGAACAAGGCCCACCTCGAAAAACAGGCCGCGATGTTGGATCACGCCTACGAGAAAGTGGCGGAAGCCTTCAAGACCGGTCGTAGTTTGAAGGAATTCAAGGCTGCCGACCCGATGCAGCCGTTCAACGCCGAGTGGGGTGATCCCGATCTCTTCCTCGCGTTGCTATACAAAGGCACCTGGTACCACATTCCGGGCAGGGCCGTACAAGGCATCATTTGATCGATAGCGCGGGCCTGTCGCTCCCATCGCTTCTGACAATTGGTCGAGTCGACAAGGTGTAGATTACAACGCGCTAAAAGGGGGCCGGGGCAACCCGGACCGGAGCTAAGTAGTAACGGAGAATGAAGATGCTCGCTTCACGACGCAAGTTGGCCCTCGCAATCGGCATGAGCTGCATGCTGACGGGCGGCTTTGGTTCGGCAAACGCCCAAACTCCCGATTACTCCACTGCATTGAACGAACTGAAGTCGCAGTGGAGTACGCTCGAAACCTATTGCTTGGGCTGTCATAACTTCGACGACTATGCCGGTGGGCAGGACTTCTCGCTGATCACGCCGGAAGAAGTGCCGCAGCACGCCGAAGCCTTCGAACTCGCGCTGAAGAAACTGCGCGGTTCCGTCATGCCTCCGCCCAGTCAGAAACAGCCGAGTGAAGAAGAGCGGTGGAAGTTCATCACCGCGCTCGAAAACCTGCTCGACGCCAATGCGGCGCAGCATCCCGATCCCGGTCGCGTCGGTCTGCATCGACTCAACCGCACCGAGTACGTCAACGCGATTAAGCAGATCACGGGTGTCGAACTCGATCCCGAATTCGCTCTGCCGAAGGACGACAACAGCGATGGCTTCGACAACATCGCCAACGTCCTGAAGGTTTCTCCGGCGTTCCTCGATCAGTACATCGCGGCGGCACGACTCGTGTCCGAACGCGCTGTGGGCAGTCCCTCGCCGCGCACCGAGAGTGTGTTCTATGCGGCCGATCCGGCACGCCAGAGCTCGCACATCGATGGTTTGCCGCTCGGTACGCGTGGTGGCTTGCTGGTCGAACACGAATTCCTCGTTGGTGGTGACTACAAACTCACCATCCCCGGTCTTGCCAGCGCCGGTTATGCGCTCGGCATGGAGTACGAACACGACGTGATCATCACGCTCAACGGCGAAGAGATCTTCCGCCGCAGCATCGGTGGTCCCGAAGACCTGCGCAAACTCGACCAGGAACAGGCTCCCGCAGTGGCGGAGATCAACGCCCGCTTCAAGGACATCCCGATCACCGTGCGCTCTGGCAAATACCAGATCGGCGTGGCCTTCGTCGCGCGTTCCTTCGCGCAATCGGATGAATTCCTCCACAGCTTGAACGGCAAGCGCGGCATGGAGCGCATCGCGCGTCTGCGTGGTCTTGAAGTTGCCGGCCCCTTCAGCACCGACGGCATCGTCGACACCGAAGCGCGGCGCAAGGTGATGATCTGCGAGCCGCAGGATGCGAGTCAGGAACTCGATTGCGCACGCCGCATTTTCGCCAACCTCGCCAAGCAGGCCTTCCGTCGTCCGGTCAGCGATGCCGACCTCGACGCCCCGCTGCGTTTCTTCGCCGAAGGTCGCGAACAGGGCACCTTCGATGACGGCATCAAGAACGGCATGCTGGCGATCTTCACCAGCCCGAAATTCCTGTTCCGCGCCGAGATTCCCGGCCCCGATGCGCAGCCGGGTTCGGTAGTGCCGATCAGTGAACAGGAACTTGCCTCGCGTCTGGCCTTCTTCCTGTGGAGTTCGCCGCCGGATGAAGAGCTGATCGACCTCGCCGCACAGAACAAGCTGCGCGCCGACGGCAACCTGCGCAAACAGATCGCGCGCATGCTGGCCGATCCGCGCTCCGAGTCGCTGGTGGAAAACTTCATCTTCCAGTGGTTGCGTCTGCGTGAGCTCGAGAACATCGATCCCGACCCGGCGCTGTTCCCGAACTTCAACAACGCCTTGCTCGAAGCCTTCCGTGAAGAGATCCGTCTCTTCGCCGGTGATCTGATCAAGCGCGATGCGCCGATCCACGAGCTGCTCACTTCGAACGAGACCTATCTCAACGAAGATCTCGCGCTGCACTACGGCTTCACCGACATTCGCGGTGACAAGTTCCGCAAGGTCGTGCTGCCGCAGGAAGAGCGTCGTGGCCTCTTGGGCAAGGGCGCAGTGTTGATGGTGACGTCCTACGCCAACCGCACGACCCCGGTGATCCGTGGTGCCTTCATCATGGAGAACTTCATGGGCGTACCGCCGGCCGCACCGCCGCCGAACGTCGAAGCGTTCCCGGAAACGCCGGAAGGCGCCACCGTGGCGCTCACCGTGCGCGAGCGTCTCGAGATGCATCGCAACAACCCGGCCTGTGCCGGCTGTCACGACGTGATGGACCCCCTGGGCCTCTCGCTCGAGAACTTCGATGCGATCGGTCAGTGGCGTGAACGCGACCGCGATGCCGGCAACGCGCCGATCGATTCGAGCGGCCGCCTTGCCAACGGCAAACCGATCCAGGGTGTGAACGATCTGCGCAACGCGCTGGTGGCGCGCCCCGATCAGTTCGCGCACGTCATCGTCGAGAAGATGCTGATGTACGCACTCGGCCGTGGTGTGGAAGCGCACGACATGCCGACCGTACGCGCGATCGTGCACAAGGCTGCCGCCGACGATTATCGTTTTTCCGCCATCATCGAGGGCATCATTGCCAGCGATCAGTTCCAGATGATGTCGGTGCCGCAGGACGGCGCCGTCATTGGTGCCCGCTAATCGCGGAGAAGAGGAGAAGAGCTATGTATCTGACCAAAAAACATCTTCCGAGAAGAACTTTTCTGCGCAGCGCGCTGGCTACCATTTCGTTGCCGTTGCTCGACGCCATGATCCCGGCGAGCACGGCTCTGGCACAGACCGCAGCCAAGGCGCCGCCGCGCATGGCCTTCATCTACGTGCCGCACGGTGCGGTGATGACCAACTGGACGCCGGACAAAGTCGGTCGTGACTTCGAACTGAAGTCCATCCTGGCGCCGCTCGCCAAGTACAAGGACCAGATGACCATCGTGTCCAACCTGGAAAACAAACGTGCCTACGGTCCCGTGCACGCCATCACTCCGGGCACCTGGCTCACCGGCGCCACGCCGCGCGTCAGCCATGAACCCTACGGTGGCACCACCATCGACCAGATCGCCGCCCAGTACCTCGGTCAGGACACGCCGCTGCCGTCGATCGAAGTGGCCACCGAAACCAGCGGCGCCGCTGGTTCCTGCGACCGCTCCTATGGCTGCAGCTACGCCGGCACCATCTCCTTCCGCACGCCGACCACGCCGCTGCCGATGGAGAACAATCCGCGCAAACTGTTCCAGGCTCTGTTCGGTGTGGGTGACAACGCCGCCGAACGTGCACGTCTGGCCAAGCAGACTGCCAGCATCCTCGACCTGATGCTGGAAGAAACCGCCGCGCTCAACAAACAGCTCGGCGCCGCCGACCGCGTCGTGTTGAGCGACTACCTCGAAACCGTGCGTGAAGTGGAGCGCCGTGTACAGCGCAGCGCCGAGCACGACCTGTCGCACATGGAAGTACCCGATGCTCCGGCAGGCAACCCGGCCGACTTCGATGCGCGTCTGAATCTGCAGCTCGATCTGATCGCGCTCGCCTTCCAGGGCAACATCACGCGCATCGCGAGCATGATGATGGCGGCCGAAGTGAGCAACCAGACCTACAACCACGTCGGTGTGTCGGATGCCTTCCATCCGCTGTCCCACCACCAGAACGATCCGAACAAGATCGCGCGTCTGTTGCGCATCCAGGAATACCACACCACGGTACTGGCGAAGTTCATCGACAAGCTGGCCGCGCTGCCCGACGGCGACAACGGCTCGATGCTCGACAACGCCATGGTGCTCTACGGCAGCAACATGAGTAACTCCAATGCGCACGACCACTGGCCGTTGCCGTCCGCCATCATCGGTAAGGCCGGCGGCCGCATCAAAGGCGGCCAGCACATCATGGCGCCGGAGCGTGCTCCCGTGTCCAACCTGATGCTGACCATCCTCGATCGCGTGGGTGTTCCGCTCGAAGCCAAGGATTTCGGCGACGCCACCGGTCTGATCGAAGAGGTATAAGGGGACGCCATGAAATTCACGATGATGAAGGCGGCCCTGTGCGCCGCAGTACTGAGCGCGCTCCTCAGCGGAGCCGTTCAGGCACAGGACGGTAACGAGCGCGAACTGCTGCAGCTCGTCAGCCGTGGCGAAACCGCCGCCGCCCGCGAGATGTTGACGCGCCGTACCGACGTCAACGCCGTGCAGGCCGATGGCACCACCATGTTGCACTGGGCGGTCTATCACGACGACAAGGCGCTGGTGGAACAGTTGCTGCGTCGCAAGGCCGACGTGCACGCCCGCAACAACTATGGCGCCACGCCGCTGTCGCAGGCAGCCATCACCGGCAACCCGGACATCCTCAAGGCCCTGCTGCGCGCCGGTGCCGATGCCAACGAACGCGGTGCGGACGACCAGACCGCACTGATGATCGTGGCGCGCACCAACAACGTTGCTGCCGCCAAGGTGTTGCTCGATGCGGGCGCCGATCCGAACGCCGTCGAGAAATGGCGCGGTCAGACGGCGCTGATGTGGGCTGCCGCCGAGGTACAGCCGCAGATGGTCAAGCTGCTGCTCGATGCCGGTGCCGATCCGAACGCGCAGTCCTGGCCCAACGATTGGGAACGCCAGGTGACCGCCGAGCCGCGCATGAAGATCCTGCCGCCCGGTGGAATGACGCCGCTGCACTACGCGGCGCGCGAAGGTTGCGCAGAGTGTGCCGAGCTCCTCATCAAGGCCGGCGCCAAGATCGACAAGGCCGATCCGGAAGGCGTGACGCCGCTGGTGATGGCCAACCTCAACGCACAGTGGGACACCTCCAAGGTGCTGATCGAGGCTGGCGCCAACGTCGACAAGTGGGATATCTACGGTCGTTCGCCGCTCTACACCGCAGTGGACTACAACACGCTGCCGCACGGCGGTCGCCCGGACCGTCCGGCCGATGATCTGACCACCAGTCTCGAGATCGTGCAGCTCCTGCTGGAGAAAGGCGCGAACCCGAACCTGCAGCTGAAACTGTTCCCGCCGTACCGCAACCTCGGTGCCGACCGCGGGGCCGATGCATTGCTGCGCACCGGTGCCACTTCGCTGCTGCGTGCTGCACGCGGTGGTGACGTCGCCGTCACCGAGCTGCTGCTCAAGCACGGCGCTTTGGTGGATCTGCCGAACGAAGAAGGGGTGACGCCGCTGATGGTCGCTGCCGGCTATCGCACCTCGAACGTCGATACGCGCGGCAAGTTCCGTACGGAAGAGCAGGCCTATCAGGTGGCCAAGCTGTTGATCGAAGCCGGTGCCGATGTGAATGCTGCCGAAAGCTACGGTCAGACCGCGCTCTTCGGTGCTGCCACCAACGGTTGGAATTCACTGGTGCAACTGTTGGTGGACAATGGTGCCGATCTGCTGCATCAGGACATGGGCGGCAGAACTGCGCTCGATGCCGCACAGGGGCGCGCTGGCCGCTTCGGTCGTGGTGACGGTGGTGACGTTCGTCCCGAAACCGTGGCGCTGATCGAAAAACTGTTGGCCGAACGCAACTAAGCAAGACGCTCACAGACAAAGGCCCGATGCCGGCAACCCCAGCATCGGGCCTTTTCTTTTGTTCGCGTTTCGGTGGACTCAGTCCTTGTCGTCGAGCTTCATCGCGGCACCGCGCTGCGCCGCGGCTTCCAGCATCTTCGGCACTTCATCGATGGTGACGACGGGGCCGAAGTAATAGCCCTGCGCTTCATCGCAGTTGCGGCTTTGCAGATATTGCAGTTGTTCCTGCGTCTCCACACCTTCCGCGATCACGGTCAGCCCCAGACTGTGCGACATGGCAATGATCGCATCCACCACTGCCGCATCGTTGGTGTCGATGGTGAGATCGCGCACGAAGGCGCGGTCGATCTTGAGTTTGTCCACCGGCAGCCGCGTGACGTACGACAAGCTCGAATAACCGGTGCCGAAGTCGTCGATCACCACACGTACGCCGAGACCGCGCACGTCTTCGAGCAGGTCGGCGGAGTCCTTCGGATTCTGGATCAACATGCCTTCTGTCACTTCGACTTCGAGCGAAGTGCCGGGGAGGCCGGACTCCTTCAGCGCTTGTTTGATCTGCGCAATCCAGTTGCCGTGTTGCAACTGACGCGGCGAAACGTTGACGGCGATGTTGAGCGGTCGACCCAACATCGATTGCAGTTGCATGATCTCGCCGCAGGCACGCCGCAGCACCCATTCGCCGATCGGCACGATGAGCTCGCTTTCCTCGGCGAAAGGAATGAACTGATCCGGCGGAATGTTGCCGAGCGTCGGATGTTCCCAACGGATCAGCGCTTCGAGGCCCGTGATCTCACCGGTGCGTAGCGACACCTTCGGCTGATAGACGAGATGGAACTGTTCACTCTCGAGCGCGGCGCGCAGAGAGTTGCTGAGCTGCAACTTGTGCTGGCTCTGCCGCAGCATGGCTTCGTTGAACCATTGTGCGTTGTTGCGGCCGGCCGCCTTTGCCGCGTACATGGCGGAGTCGGCATGTTGAATCAGTGTGCGCGCATCGAGGCCATCGATCGGATAGAGCGCACCACCGACGCTGGTGGTCACGAGCAGTTCGTGTTCACCGACGGTCACCGGTGTGGCGACGTGCGCAACGATGCGATCGACCGCCGACTGGATCGACTCGCGTGACTTCGCGTCGGGCAGGATGATCATGAATTCGTCGCCACCGAGACGCGCCAGCGTGTCGCCATCGCGCAGATGACTCTGCAGACGCCGCGACAAGGCGATCAACAGCGAGTCGCCGACGTGATGCCCGAGTGAATCGTTGATGCGCTTGAAGTGGTCGAGATCGAGCAGCAACACACACACCAGTTGTTGATCCTTCTGCGCCTGCTTGATCGCCATCTGCAGACGATCCATCAGGAGCACACGGTTCGGCAGACCGGTGAGAGCATCGTGATGCGCCATGCGCAGAATCGCCGCCTCGGCGCGTTTACGATCCGAGATGTCGTAGGCCACCGTCAGATAACCGGTGATGTTGTCGTTGCGATCGCGCAGCGGCGTGATGCTCACCTGCACTGGAATCTGCGACCCATCCTTGCGGCGATAGGTCCACTCGTTTTCATCCGAGTTGCCCTGACGCGCCTTGGCGATCAGGGCGGTGTGGTCCGCGGCGACGGCGATGTTGAGTTCGTACGACACGCGCACCGCATAACGTTCGAGTTCATCGGGCAGGTGCAGCAGCAGCGCGGCGTTCTTGCCCACGAGCTCCTCGCGGCGATAGCCCAGCATGTTGACGGTCGCCGGGTTGCAGGTGGTCACGCGCCCATCGAGATCCATCGCAATCACGCTGAAGGGAATGCTGTCGAGGATGGATTGGCGCAATTGATGTGAATGTTCTGCCAGGGCCAGTTGTTCGGCGCGTTTACGCTCGGTGAGATCGACGATGGACACCAGGCTCACGAGCCCTTCGTGCGTTTCGATCGGGGTCAACCGGATTTCCACCGGAATCTCGCCGCCGTCCTTGGTCAGGCCCAGCAGCTCACGTTGTTCGCCGGTAACGCTCGGCTTGGGAGTGGCGAAGAAGAAGTCGTTGCGCAGAGAAGAGAAGGCCATACGGAACGACGGCGCGATCAACATTTCCACGTTGGCGCCGATCAATTCGTCGCGGCCGTAGCCGAAAAGACGTTCCACCTGGCTGTTGACCAGGGTGATGTCGCTCTGGCGGTTGACGATGAGCATGGCGCTCGGCGCCGCTTCCACCATCAGACGGAAACGTTGCTCAGCGTGTTTGCGCTCACTGATGTCGACGATCGAGGCGAACACCAACAGTGCGTCGCCCTTCTGTACGGGATGCAGCCCGATTTCCACCGGCACTTCGGAGCCGTCCTTGCAACGCGCATAGAGATCGCGACGTGCGCCCATCGGGCGAGTGGACGGGGCAGCCATGAAGCTGCGCAGCATGTGTGCGTGTCCGGCCCGATAGCGCTCCGGGATCAGATCTTCGACCTGCAACTCCAGGAGTTCGTCGCGCCCGTAGCCGAACAGTTTCTCGGCCTGATTGTTGACGAGGATGATGGCTCCCGCCTCGGACATCATCAGCATGGGATTCGGTGCTGCATCGATCACGAGTTGCAGCATGGGCAGCTCGGGCCCCAGCAATTCCTGCGCGGGAGTGCGTTGAGCCAAGGACGGTGGACTACTCATCGGCGCTGCTCCTGCGAGCGGTCCCAAGGATGAGTTGCAACTGCTTTCATTACGTTCCTGATGTGCTGGAAGACTCGTGATTTCCCTGTCACGCGGCAGGCGGACCGTCCTCGTTTGCTCCTGCGAGAGCTGGGGTGGCGCTGACTGCGGACGGGCGACCGTTTGTACCATCTTTAGAAGTAAAACCTAAGTATTTTGTCAGGGCAGACCGGTTCCCAACTGCCAACGAAACCGGGCAAGGAGAGGCAACGAAATCGACCATCGTCAGAGTCTCGCGAGATCCAGAAGATTCGCCCGAAACCGGCAACGGGAGAGGAAGGCACCTGCTTCAGGCGTTATTACGGCGATTTTGCGACGCCACTTGAGCTGAGGCAGGTGTTTATGCGGGGGCACGGGCAGATAGCCGCAACAAACTTGCTCTAGCTCAAACAAAGTCGGGGGGCCGTGCCGGGGGCGCGTGGCCTGGGTGGAAGTGGGGGCCGCATCGACCGGGGAAGGCTGCTCGGCTTCCTGCAGGTGCTGGCCGCCGAAGACGATGGACGCTGAGTCCGCCCCGGGGTAAAACTGCACCCCCACTTTGCAACCATGGCCCGCAAGGAACGAGAAGGCCCATCCCCGGAAGGACGCAGGCGGGGTCTCCTTGGAACCAACACAAGAACAATAACGAACGAGGAAAGCCCATGACCAAAGTCCGTCTCGCGCTCGGCTTGCTGGCCTTGTCCTGCGCCACCGTCTCCTTCGACCTCGTAGCCCAAACCGACTGCGATCGCAGTTGCCTGAACACCATGCTGGACCAGTACCTCGACGCCGTGGTGGCCAACGATCCGTCCGCTGCGCCGCTCGCGCTGGGGGTGCGCCAGACCGAGAATGCCGTCAACATCGCGCCCGGCGGCGGGGTGTGGCAGAGCGTGACGGGCCTCGGTGAAGTGCAGCGTCGTTATTTCGATCCGGTGAGTGGACAGGCCGCCTATTACGGCAGCGTCGAAGAAGGCAGCGAGAGCGCACTGGTGACAGCGCGCATCCGCGTCGAGAACCGTCAGATCACGGAAGCCGAGTGGTACATCGCCCGTCCGAACGATCCGGGGCTGAGCGGCGAGCGTCAGCCGGGACAGCCGCCGGCGAACCTCTTGAACATCGACTATCTGAAGCAGTACGGACCTCCCGAACGTGTCGTACCGCCGGCAGAACGCGTCGATCGCGACACCCTGATCCGCATCGTCGACAGCTATTTCGATGCCATCACTTCGCACGACAGAAGCATCGCCCTGGTGCACCCGGGCTGCGGCCGTGCCGAAAATGGTTCACCGGCACCCGGTGGTGCCTTCCTGCCGCCAGCGGATCCGCAGCAACAGCCAGATCCCGAACGCGACTGCGTGACGGGACTGGAGAACTTCAACCTGGCGATGGTCACCGCGCGTCGCATTCCGCTGGTGGACGTGGAAGCCCAAGCGGTGCTCGCCTATGCCGTGTTCATCCGGCGTCCGGGTTCGACCACGCCGCGCAACGTATTCAGTGAATGGTTTTTTATCGATCAAGCCAAAATCCGCACCATCTACACGGCGATGTTCTATCCGAAGCCGGAATTGCCCGTGCCGAACTGGCCTCCCTATGAAGGCAACTGGCCCCTGCCCACCGCGATAGTGCCAGAACAATGAAGCCGCGCCTGACCGTACTCACACTCGGTGTCGATGATCTCGAAGTATCCTTGCGCTTCTATCGCGATGGCCTGGGCTTTGCTACCGAAGGCATCGTGGGGCAGGAATTCGAACATGGTGCCGTGGCCTTCATTCCGCTCGAGAATGGTCTGCAGTTGGCGCTATGGCCGCGTACGAGCATCGCGCACGACATCGGCCTGCGTGTCGGCCCCCGCAGCGCCACCGAATTCACCTTGGGGCACAACGTGGGTTCGAAGGCGGAAGTGGATGCGGTGATGGCAAAAGCGATCGCGGCAGGTGCCACGGTCATCAAAGCGGCGCATGATACGTTCTGGGGTGGTTATGCAGGTTATTTCCAGGACCCGGACGGTCACGTGTGGGAAGTGGTTTGGAATCCGCAGTGGACGCCGTCCTGACGACCACCGACGGCGCACGAAGAACGGGTAATTGGCACAGCAATGCAACATCGGAGAGTGAGAGCGTAATGGCAGCAAAATCGAAGTCGCGACCGGAAATCATCATTTCCTCGCTGGATGCCTACAGGCTCTACAACCTCATGGACGAACTGCCCGCCGATGCCATCGAGGGCAAGGATGAGCTTCTGGCGGAACTTGCGCGCGCCCGCATGGTGGCGCCGACGGAAATTCCGCCCACCGTCGTCACCATGAATTCCAAGGTGAAGGTGGTGATCGGCAATTCGCGCAAGGAAATGGAACTCACCCTCGTCTATCCGCAGGACACCGATCCCGCCAATCAGAAGGTGTCGATCTTCGCCCCGGTGGGCAGTGCTCTCCTGGGACTGTCGCAGGGCGACGTCATCGAATGGCCGAAGCCCGGTGGTGGTGTGCTCAAGGTCAAGGTGAAGGAAATCATCTATCAACCCGAACGCGCCGGCGAATACCAGGTCTGATCGACACTCGACTGCGCGTACCGCGCGAAACCTGCTACAAAGAGGGCCCAAGTTGTAGAGGAGGCCCCATGGCATTGACTCCATTCCGCACCATCATCGCCCTGGCCGAGGAACGCAAGGGTGGGCCCGAAGCACTCAAGCGCCTCGTCGACTCCCACAAGCCGCTCACGCCCAAGCAACTCGCGGCGCTTGGCGACGATCGCTATCTCAGCATGATGACCAAGTGCGTGTTTCAGGCCGGTTTCAATTGGAAGGTCATCGAACACAAATGGGCGGGCTTCGAAGAAGCTTTCCATGGCTTCAATCCCAAGGGCCTCGCGCACCTGCCACCGGAACGCTGGGACGAATACACCAGCGACACCCGCATCGTGCGCAATCCCACCAAGATCCGTTCGGTGCTGAACAACGCGCACTTCGTGTGGAAGACGGCGGAAGAGTACGGCAGTTTCGGCCGCAGAATCGCCGACTGGCCCGCGAGCGATCAGATTGGCCTGATGGCTTGGTTGAAGAAAGAAGGAGATCGTCTCGGCGGCAATACGGGCATGTATTTTCTGCGCTTCATCGGCAAGGACAGCTTCATCATCAGCGCCGATGTCACGGCGCGGCTGCAGGCGAGCGGGCTCGACATCGCCACGATTCCGAGCAGCAAGCGTGATCTACGTTTGGTGCAGGACGCCTTCAATCGATGGCATGAGGAAACGGGGCTCAGCTACACGCAGCTCTCGCGTATCGCGGCGTGTTCGATTGGGCCCAACTACTTGCCACAGGCCTAGGGTGTTCCTGGACGCAGAGCCTGTTCGTGCAGATCACCGAGCCACGTGTGCTCGAGCTGAGGCGCGAGCGCCGAGGACAGAAAGCTCGAGAATTCCAGCGAAAAATGCGTCTGATCCCAGGTGTAGGGGTAGCCGTTGTGGAACACGACGCAGTCGGTTTGGGTGCATCCCGCCTGTTCCAGGCTCAGAAAGTCTGCATGGTGTGAGGCAGCGAGTGTGGTGGGCTCGCTGCGGATGAAGCGATGGTCGGCATGGGCAAGAGCGAGAATGTTGTAGGCAGCGTCCATCAGGCTGGCGCCCACGATCAGAATATTGCTCCTTCCTGGCAGCGCGTCGCGCAATTCTCTTATCCAAGGCCGCGCAATCCTCCTCGATTGCCTAATTGAAATAGCGATATTCGATCGGCAGCTCTGCGCAGTAGGAGTCCTGCTGCACGCCCCACTGATAGATGCTCAGCACGAGGCGATTGGTGGCGATGGCGGCGATGTCGGCGGCCACGGAAGCATCGTCGTAGTAGGTCTCGCCGATGATCCAGGGCGTGAGATCGTTTCTCTCGTTCATCGCCGCATCGAGCGCCTCGAAGCCGGCGCGGAAATCGTCATAGAAGTGCACCTGATACAGAGGAGGCCGACCGTAGCCGCTCTTTTCATAGATGGAGAGCAGGTTGTGATAGCGCTCCACCTGCCAGCCGATCATGGAAAAACCCACGGTGTCCCATTTGCCGAAGGTTTCGTTGTAGTTCTGCCAGAGCCGCAACAGATAGTCGTCGAGCGAGCCCTGCATCTGTTCGGTGAGCGGTGCGCCTTCATTCAGCAGGTCGAAGCGGACGTCCTCGACGCCATGCGCTTTCGCGGTGGCGACGATGTCATCGTGCAGCGACAGGATCAGCTGCCAGTTTTCCTCGAAGAGATCCTCATGCCACTGTCTGCCCCAGGATTCCGGCTTGTTGGCTTCCTGCGGAAAGAAGCCGATGAGCACTTGCTGAAAACCGGCGTCGCCGATGTCGGCGATGAAGTCGAGCAGGTTGTCGCGCTGCTGATCGTTGAGCTTGCCGCCTGCCGAATCCAACTGGGTATAGCCGGGGAAGGCGCCGCGTGAATGCAGGATGGGGACGCGCACACCGCGCTGACCACGGCCATGCATCGCCGCCAGCTGGCGCTGCACGATGTCGCGCACGCCCAGACCTTCACCGAGATGGCGATGATAGTTGGCGATGATGCCGAAGGTTTCGCGACAGAAGACGCTGTCGAGAGAGGGATCTACCCGGTAGAAGAAGTGGTTCGAGCCACCGGCCAAGAGTGGCGATAGGGCAAGTACCGGCATGGTTTGTAACGCAGCCAATGCCGCCGCGAGACCCAAACTGGCCCAAAGTTTCATGTTCCCGTCCTCCGCATGAGGCTTGCCTGGATCCATCCAGGACATGCAGCTTGTATGGCTTTCCGGGGCTTGACCCGGGACTCGGCGGGGCTCGGTGGGCAGACCTTACACGAAGCCGCGGCGCCAAGCACGCCTGTCGCGCTCGGAGCGTGAGATTCACCACGCTGGAGGCTCCCCAAGTTAGCGATTCGCTATATCATCGCGGCTTCGGTGGCCGTGTGGGCCACCACCATTGACGCTCGACAGGACCATGCCCGTAACGATCACCGACCCGAAGCGTTGCTACTGCGGCAACGACAAGCCCTTCGCGCAATGCTGCGAACCCTTCCTGACCTTCAAGGACAAGCCCAAGACCGTGCGCCAACTGGTGCGGGCGCGTTACTGCGCCTACGCCCTCGGTGCCGGTCATCATCGTGAATTCCTGATCCGCACCTGGCATCCGGCCACGGCCCGCGGCATCAGCATCGCCGATCTGACCAACGACACGTTGCTGTGGGAAAAACTCGAGATCCTGCGCGCGGAACAACGTGGTGATCGCGGCGCGGTGGAGTTCAAGGCCTACTATCGTCAGGAAGACAACGGACCGCTGCGGGCGCATCACGAGCGCGCGCTGTTTCATCGCATCAAGGGCATCTGGCTCTACGTACAGGGACAGGTAAGAGAGGAATAACGGCCACAGCGCCGATACGAGGGACTTCACATGCGCCTCACCTTCAGTGGCGTCATCCTGCGCTTCATCTTCGCGCTCGTGCTGGTGCTCTGCACCTACAATCCGAGCGGCATTTCCTATTTTCATTGGGTGGCGGAGGATTTCACGCTCACGCCCTATGTGGCACTGGCAGGTCTGGCGCTTCTGATTGGCTGGGGCTTCTATCTGAAAGCCACCTTCAATTCACTTGGCCTGATCGGCGTGCTCGCGTCGGCCGCCGTGCTGGGCTGTCTTCTGTGGCTGATCGTGAGCTGGGGTTGGCTCAGTCTCGATAACGTTTCCGCGCTGGCGTGGGTGATCGAAGTGTTGCTGGCGGTGCTGCTCACGGTGGGCATGTGCTGGTCCTTCTTCACGCGCCGTGCGAGTGGTCAGATCGACGTCGACGAAATCGACGACCGCTGACAGGAAACGCAAAAAGAAAGGGCCGGAATTCCGGCCCTTTTTGTTTCTGGCTGCTTTGCAGTGCTCAGGGCAGTTCGACGGTGAGGTCGAAGTCGTTCACGCGAACGTCGAGCTCGTCGCCATCGATGTCGGCGAGGCTTACTTCGACTTCCGTGGTGAAGGGAGTCATGACGGCGGCGCAGGCAGCATCTTCGGGCACGCTCTCTTCGGCGAGCAGTACCAGAACGCCGACGTTGGTGTAGGCGATGGCCGGCTCGCGCAGGCCTACGCAGGACCAGGAGGTTTCACCGCTGATCTCGAGCGTGAGCACATCGTCTTCGACCACGGCTTCGACTTCGTCGATGGAAGCCAGCGTCGCCTTGGTGGCCTGGGTGATGCTCAAACGTCCCTGTGCATCGGTGGTCAGTACGATGTCGGTGAAGTAATCCTGACGGTCGGGGGTGACGATGGCACCATTGGGAATGGTGAGCTTGCCATTCAGGTAGACGGCGGGGTCTGCGTGTGCGAACCCGGCAGCACCCAGAAGCACTGCTGAGAATACGGTTGCGAGTGTGCGGTTCATCGGATTTTTCTCCTTGTGATGTCATGAACAACGGCGTCGATCCTAGACACTGCGCCGCACGAGTCTGTTATGAAAATGTGAGAAAAATGTAATACCCACTCCGCGGCTCAGCTGCGGGGTTTGGCGCGATGCGTCGCCGTTGCGGTCCAGGGATCATCGGGCCAGGGATGCTTGGGATAACGCCCTTTCATCTCCTTTTTTACATCGGGATAGGTGTTCTGCCAGAAACTGCGTAGATCCTGCGTGATCTGCAGTGGCTTTCCACCCGGCGACAGCAAATGCAGCGTGAGTGGCACGCGACCATCGGCGATGCGTGGCGTTTCCGCAAGACCGAAGAGCTCCTGCAATTTCACCGCGAGCACGGGCGGACCATCGAGGTGGTAAACGATGGGGCGCTCCAATCCCGAAGGCACGAGCAGGCGCGTCGGTGCCAGCTGATCGATGCGCTGTCGCAGATTCCAATCACAGAAGGATTTGAGCGCTTCGCTCAGTTCTTCTTCGCTCAGCGCATCCAGACGTGTCTTGCCCATGAAGGCGGATTGCAGCCAGTCTGAGCGCTGCTGCAACAGTTTCGTTTCACTCAGATCGGGCAGCTCGAGCTCGGGCATCCACTTGCGCAGGCATTGCACACGGATGTGCCATTGGCGCAGCGCTTCGCTCCAGGGCAACACGTCGAGCCCCAATTGCGCCACCGCTTCGGTGAGAGCGGAGGCAGCCTGCTCCGGATCGGGTCGGCCGGCAGGGCGACTGTCGAGCACGATCTGATCGAAGCGCGCTTCGCGCCGTGCGATCAAGGCGCGATTCTGCGCATCCCAACGCACCACGTCTTCTTCGACGAAACGTTCCGGAAATTCCTGCCGCAAGCGCGCTTCGTCGAGTGGTGCCGCACGCAGGATCAGACTGTCGCGATTTTCGAAACGCAGCTCACTGATCACCAACCACGGTTCGCCGCGCAATCGGCTGTCTTCGAACAGGCGCGCGCTGCGGCCATTGCTCAACTGATAACGCAATTCATCGTTGGGATGCTGCCGTGCGATGCGATCGGGATAGGCATGCAGCAGGACGTCACCGAGCTCATGCGACGTACATGAGCGCGGCGCCTGCTCCTGTAGACGCAGACGCTTACGCCACTGCGCAGCACTGTGATCGATGGCGGCGAGTGCAGCGCGCGAAGTGCCGGGCACGTTGCCTTTGGGATTGGCGCGCTGGGCCAGAAGCGCATCGTGCCGGCTCTGCCAATCATCGCCGCGATAGCCGACGAGCGGATCGCGTGCTTCGATCAATGCGGCGAGGTCGCAAGCGAGCGCCTGTTCCTGTGGTGTCTTGGCAGCCAACAGCATGGCTGCGAGGCGTGGATGCGTGCCGAGTTGCAGCAGTTTCTGTCCGAAGGCTGTGAGACGCTGTTGTACATCGAGTGCGTCGAGTTTCACCAGAAGATCGCGCGCTGCGGCCAAGGTACCCGGCGGTGGCGGATCGACGAAACGCAGGTCGCTGCTGCCCCAGGCTGCCAATTCCAAGGCAAGCGGCGCGAGATCGACGTTGTTGATCTCCGGATTGCGCGAAGGATCGAGACGCTGTTCCTTCGGCCAGAGGCGATAGCACACGCCCGGCGCCACACGTCCGGCGCGACCGGCACGTTGATCGGCGGAAGCCTGCGCGATGCTCACGATTTGCAGACGCGAGAAACCGGAGTTGGGATCGAAGCGCGGCTCGCGCGCGAGGCCACTGTCGAGTACCACGCGCACGCCGGGCAGGGTGACGGAAGACTCGGCGATGTTGGTGGCGAGTACGATGCGGCGCCTGCCATCGGGAGCCGGTGCCAATACTGCACTCTGGCGTTCGACCGGCAATTCGCCATGCAGCGTGAGCACGTCGAGCGACGAATACATGCCACCCTGCAGCAAAGCCTCGACCTGGACTATCTCGCGCCGTCCCGGCAGGAAGACCAGTACGTCACCTTCGTGTTGCGCGAGCGCTTCGTCGAGGCAGCGCTTCACCGTGAACTGCAAGGCTTCTTCACGTCGCGGCGGGAAATACTGCACTTCGACCGGATAGGCACGACCGGCACTCGTCAGTCGTTGTGCATCGAGCCATTGGCTGAGTTGTTCACCCTCGAGTGTCGCCGACATCACGACGAGACGCAGGTCTTCACGCAGTGCACTCTGCACGTCGAGTGCCAACGCGAGGCCGAGGTCGCCAGAGAGATGCCGCTCATGGAATTCGTCGAACAGGATCGCCGCCACTCCTTCGAGTGAAGGGTCATCCTGGATCATGCGCGTGAGAATGCCTTCGGTGACGACTTCGATGCGCGTCGCATTGCTCACGCGATTTTCGAAGCGGATGCGATAGCCGACGCGTGCGCCCACGTCCTCACCCAACTGCCGTGCCATGAAACTCGCTGCGGCGCGTGCCGCCACGCGGCGTGGTTCCAGCATCAGGATCTTGCCACCCTGCACCCAGGACTCATCGAGCAGGGCAAGTGGAACCTGGGTGGTCTTACCGGCGCCGGGCGGCGCTTCGAGCACGAGACGCGTGTGTTGGCGCAGCGTGTCCAACAGTGCGGGCAGAATGTCGTGGATGGGGAGGGTGGCGGTCACGAGCTCAGGACTTGGGCAAAGGGTTGCGAATTATGCGCCGTGGACACGATGACGCAAACCCGCGCGCTGGTATGATCGGCCATACGATTCCCGGAGCCGCGCCATGAGCCTCATCACGCTGACTTGCCCCTTCTGCGACATCACCAACCGCGTACCGGCCGAGCGCCTCAACGATGGTCCACGCTGCGGGCGCTGCAAGAACGCGCTCTTCATCGGCAAGCCCATCGCACTCACTGCTGGCAATGTCGAACAGGTGCTGCAGAACACGGCGATTCCGCTCCTGGTGGATTGCTGGGCACCATGGTGCGCGCCTTGTCGCAGCTTCGCGCCCATCTTCGATCAGGCCGCACGCGAACTCGAACCGCGTCTGCGCTTCGCCAAGCTCGACACCGAATCCGAACAGCAACAAGCAGCGCTGTGGGGGATTCGCTCCATTCCCACCTTGATCCTCTTCCGTGATGGTCGCGAAGCCGCACGACTCAGCGGAGCCCTGCCGCTGATCCAGCTCAAGAAGTGGCTGCTCGAGCAGGGCGTCTGAACTGTGTTGGATTTTATGGAATGGAAGGTTGCTTTGCGCTGACACGTCGTGTTCAGCGCAAGGCCTCATTGTCTGACCTTCAATTCGGCTTGCACACCACTTTGCCACGCTGATAGGCGGGACGTGCCGTCACTTGCGCGCGCCAGCGTTCGACGTGCGTGAACTCCGCCATGCCCAGAAACTCGTGGGCATTGTAGAAACCGGCCAGCGTTTCGACCCAGGGCACGGTGGCCATGTCGACGATGCTGTAGTCATCCATCAGATATTCACGATCCTTCAGACGCTCGTTGAGCACACCGAGCAGGCGACGCGTTTCGTTGGCGTAGCGTTGTTCACCATAGGAGTCGCTGGTCTTGTCCCTGGCGTAGACGTGGAAGTGACCGAACTGTCCGAACATCGGGCCGATGTGTGCGGCCTGGAAGGTGAGCCACTGCTGCGCTTCGAGTCGTGCGCGATAGGTGCGCGGAAAGAACAGCCCGGTCTTGTCGGCCAGATACTGCAGGATCACGATGCTTTCCATCATCAAGAGGGGTAAGCCTTCCGGACCATCGGGGTCGATGATGGCGGGAATCTTGCCGTTGGGATTGATCTTCAGAAACTCGGGGTCGTGTTGATCGCCCTTGCCGATGTGGATCAGATGAGGTTCGTAGCTGAGTCCCATTTCTTCCAGACAGATGCTTACTTTCTGTCCATTGGGCGTATTCATCGAATAGAGCTGGATCAACGAAGGGTCCGTTGGAAGCCAGCGGCTGGGAAAGGAACTTACGGTCATCGCACTTCTCCTCCAAGGCCGAGCGACAGATTGGATCCCGGATTCTACCCGTTTCGCTCTGGCGGGACGGTCGCGTGTCTGTAGATTTCGTGCTCGACAGCCGCCAGGGCCCTGTGGATAATGCGCGCCACTTTTTTACCTGGCGCTTTACCAGCCCCCACGCGCGCTTCGCGCCTTCGCAGCAGATTCGTTTCTATGCTCAAGTTGGTCCGCCGTTGTATCGGTTTGGCGGTGCATTGCCTGGAAGTGATGACACGTCCGGAGCCCATCGTGCGCAGTGAACGCGAACGCAAGCTTCTCGCGCAGGAAGTGAAGGGTTTGCGTCTGTACGACTATCGCGGCTGCCCTTTTTCATTCAACGTGCGCCGCACCCTGCATCGACTCAATCTCGACATTCCCTACTGCGACATCCGCAAATGTCAGGTGCATCACGACGACCTGCTTTCCAAGTACGGCCGCATTCATGTGCCGGTGCTGCGCATCGATACGGCCGACGGTGTGCAGTGGCTGGACGATTCTCAGCAAATCATCCAGTATCTCAATCAGCGTTTCGCTCCCGCGCCCAGCGCGGTGCCGTTGCCTGATTGAGGAAAGCGTGTGACCGACTATCTTCCCTGCGAAGAACTTCATCCCGAAACTCCCGCCACTGCCAGTGTGATCTGGCTGCATGGTCTGGGTGCCAATGGTTACGACTTCGTACCCATCATTCCCATGCTGCGCTTGCCGCGCGAGCCGGCGATCCGTTTCGTGTTTCCGCATGCGCCGAGCATGCCGGTGACGGTGAACAACGGCTACGTGATGCCGGCCTGGTACGACATCATCGAATTCGGCACCGAACGCAAGTTCAACGCCACGCAGCTCCTGGCCTCCGCCGCGAAGGTGCATGCCTTGATCGATCGTGAGATCGAACGTGGCATTCCGAGTGAGCGCATCTTGCTCGCCGGTTTCTCGCAGGGTGGTGCAGTGAACTTCCAGGCGGCGCTCACGTACGACAAGCCGCTCGGCGGTTTGTTGGCGCTGTCCACCTATTTCCCGACGCATGACGTGGTGCAGGTGCATCCGGCCAACTCCGGTCTGCCGATTCTGTTGTGCCATGGCACCAACGATCCGATCCTGCCGGTGCGCATGGCCATGAATGCGAAGCGTCGTCTGCAGGATCTCGGGTTCCATCCTGAGTTCAAGACCTATCTGATGGCACACGAGGTCTGCGGTGAGCAGCTCGAGGACATCGCCAAGTTCATTCAGAACCACCTCTGATCCACAGCTACTCAGGAGGAGTGCGCGATGAGTGGCAGCGAGCAGGAAGCCTTCGTACGCGTCAGCGGCCTCCATCACGTCTACACGCAGGGCGAGCAACGACAACTCGTCCTGCGAGATATCAATTTCACCTTGCGTCGCGGTGAAACCGTTGCATTGCTCGGCCGCAGCGGTTGCGGCAAGACCACCTTGCTCAACCTGATCTCCGGCATCGAACGTGTGCAGCAGGGCGAGATCGAGGTGGCGGGGCAGAAGCTCACCAAGCTCGACGAAGAACAACGCACGCATTTTCGGCGCAAGCACATCGGCTTCATCTATCAGTTCTTCAATCTCGTGCCGAGCCTCACTGCGGCCGAAAACATCGCACTGATCCTCGAACTGAACGGCATGCCGCTGCAGCGCGCCGTGGAAGAAGCGCAGCGGATGTTGCAGGACATCGGTCTCGGTTCGAAATGCGCGCACTTTCCGGCGCAGCTGTCGGGCGGTGAACAACAACGTGTGGCGATACTGCGCGCGCTCGCGCATGCGCCTGCGCTGGTATTGGCGGACGAACCCACCGGCAATCTCGATGCCCACAGTGGTCAGGAGATGCTCGGCGTGTTGAAGGAACGCTTGCGCGCGCAGGGCAGCACCACCTTGTTGGTGACGCACAGCCTCGCCGTGGCGCGCAGCGCCGATCGCATACTCACGCTCGACGAGGGCGGCATTCATGAGCAGGTCGGTGACTTCGCTTGGTGATGGCTCACCGACTGCGCGCCTGCTCTGGCGCAGCAGTTGGCGACACGCGCTTCAACATCGCTGGCAAAGCTGGCTGAGCCTGCTCGGCGTGATGCTCGGTGTGATGATGGTGGTTGCTGTCGATCTCGCCAACAGCAGCGCACGGCGTGCCTTCGAACTTTCCGTGGCCACACTCAGTGGCAACCTCACGCATCAGATCGTCGCCATCGATGGCGGCACCGTGGACGATGCACTCTTCGCGCGACTGCGCAAAGAATTGGGGCTGCGCAGAAGCGCGCCGTACGTCAGTGGCGAGGTGTTGGTACGCGGTCGGCGCTTCACCTTGCTCGGCATCGATGCGCTGAGCGAAGCCACCCTGGAGCGGCGCCGCCCGGGTTTTTCCGTGGTGCCGCGCGAGTTGACCGCCTTGGGCCTGCAAGCGCTGACGCAACCGCGTGGCGTACTGATGCAAGGCGAGACCGCCGCTGCGATGGGACTCGAGCCAGATTCCATTCTGGAACTGCGCAGCGATGGCGGCGAGGTTGAAGTGGTGGTTGCAGCAGTGCTCGACGGCGATGATTCACGCGCACTCGAAAATCTCATCGTGACGGACATCGCGCTGGCGCAGGAGGTGCTCGGACGTCGTGGTCTCGACAGTATCGATCTGCGTTTGACGGCAGATGAAGTCGCGCGAGTGGAGGCCTGGTTGCCGGAAGGTGTGGCGCTCATCGAGGCCGGCGGTGACGACGCAGTGTTGGAACAACTGAGCCGCTCGTTTCAGATCAATCTGCGAGCGATGAGTCTGCTGGCGCTGTTGGTAGCGGCACTGCTCATCTACAACACGGCGAGTCTGTCCGTGTTGGAGCGTCGCCCGACCCTTGGCGTGTTGCGTGCCCTCGGTGTCGGCCGTGCGAGTCTGTTGCGGCTCGTGTTGGGTGAAAGCGCGATATTGGGAGCTGGCGCCAGTGTGCTTGGGGTCGTTGCCGGCTTGTTTCTTGGGCAGGTCCTGGTGCGCTTCGTCACGCGTACGGTCGATGATCTTTACTTCACTCTGACCGTCACGAGTTTCCTGCCCGACTACAGCGTGCTGCTCGAAGGTTTTGCACTGGGGACGGGGCTCACCATTGCCGCGGCGGTGTTGCCGGCGCTGCAAGCGGCTTCTTCTCCGCCCATTACCTTGCAGCGCGTCGTGCCGCAGGAGCAGCGCTGGCAACGGCGCAGTCGCCATCTCGCATTGGCTGGCTTGATCCTGCTCGCCGTTGGCTATGTGCTGTTGCTACCGGAGCGCGGCAGTCTCGTCGTCGGTTTCGTGGCGCTCAATTGTCTGATCTTCGGTTTCTGTCTGCTCATCCCTTGGCTGCTCGGCGTCCTGCTGTCGGCGATGCTCGCGCTGTCGTTGCGTGTGTTGCCGCAAACATTGCGACTGAGTCTGCGCAATCTGCAGAACAGCATCGGTCGCACTGGCTTGGCGGTGGCGGCGCTTACGGTGGCTGTGTCGGTGACGGTGGGTGTGGGCGTGATGATCGGCAGTTTCCGTCACACCATCGAAGTATGGTTGGAGCAGACATTGGGTGGTGAGGTGCAGCTTACGCGCATCGATGAAGGCACGGGCATTCCTCCTGAACTGGAACGTGCAGTACTGGAATTGCCAGAGCTGCAGAACGTGCAGCGTCAATATCTGCAGGAGCTGCGTACCGAATTCGGCACGGTGCGCGCCTATGCGCATGACGGCGCAGTGGAGGATAGGCTCTATATGAAGGAGGCCTCCACGCAGTCTTTGCATGCCTTCGCTGCCGGAGAAGTCCTGCTGCTGGCGGAACCTTTCGCCTGGCAACATGAGCTCGAGCCCGGCGACGAACTCCATTACTTCACACGTGCCGGTGAAAAGTCCTTGCCGGTGGGCGGCATCTATTTCGACTACACCACGGGTCCCGGTTCGATCGAATTGCCGCTCGCGCGCTTTCAGGAAATCTGGCCGGAGCAGGGACCACGGCAACTCAGTTTTACTCTGGCGCCCGCAACGGATCGCGCCGCAATCCTGACTACCTTGCGTTTGCTGGTGGAGGATCATCCCGGCACCTACGGCGTCGTCAGCAATGCCGAAATCGAGCGCGTGACGCTCGCCATCTTCGATCGCACCTTCGCCATCACCGACGTGCTGCGCTTGCTCGCGATACTCGTGGCCTTCGTTGGTGTGTTGAGCGCACTCACCGCCATGCAGTTGCAGCGCATGCGCGAATACGCGCTGTTGCGTGCCAGCGGCATGACGGTGAAGGAGATCGCCCGCATGATCCTGACGCAGACGGCAGCCATGGGGCTTGCTGCAGGACTGCTTGCCTTGCCTCTGGGTTTGATGATGGCCGAGGTCCTGATCGACGTGATCAACCGCCGCTCCTTCGGTTGGAGCATGCAGCACCTGGTGCCCGGCGGTGTACTGCTGCAGGCAGTGATACTGGCATTGGTTGCGGCGCTGCTCGCAGGCATTCATCCGATCCTGCGCATTCGGCGCGTCAGTCCGGCGCTGGCGCTGCGGGAGGAATGATGCAGCGGCGTCGCTATCTGCAGTTGATGATGTTGCCGCTCTTCTTGAGTGCCTGCGGCGACGAGCGCGATTCCACAGAACCGCTGTTGCGGCTCGGCGAAGTGCTCGGTGGCGATGACACCCAAGGCTACTTGCGTGCGGAAACGCCACGTACTTTCGACTTTCCCACCGATCATGGTCCCCATCATGGTTTTCGCAATGAATGGTGGTACTTCACCGGCAACCTCGAAGATGCCGCCGGTCGCCGTTTCGGTTATCAGCTCACCTTCTTCAACGGCGCGACACGACCACCTGGCGCCGAGGGGGCGCAAAGTCCCTGGGACAGTGAACGGGCCTGGATGGCGCATCTGGCGCTCACCGACGTTGCCGCAGGTGAACATCGCGTGGTGGAGCGCTTCTCGCGCGAAAGTCCCGCGCTTGCCGGCGCCAACACCGACGAGATCTGGTTGGAGGATTGGCGCATCGAAATCGGCAAGGGCACGGAACCGTGGCGTCTTCGTGCCTTCGATCAGGACAGCGGCCTGGGCTTGGAATTCGAACTGCGGCCGCTCAAACCGCCGGTGTTGCAGGGCAGGGAAGGGCTCAGCCAGAAGAGCGCAGAGCCAGGCAACGCTTCCTACTATTACAGCCTTACGCGCATCGCCACCGCGGGGCGGCTGCGCATCGGCGGTGAGGACCATGCGGTCAGCGGGTTGAGCTGGCTCGATCGCGAGTGGAGCACCAGTGCGCTGGCGGAAGATCAGACGGGCTGGAACTGGTTTTCGCTGCAGTTCAATGATGGTCAGGAACTGATGTACTACGAACTCATCGACCAGAACGGCGCCCCCCATCCCTACAGCGCCGGCAACTGGACCGACACCGCTGCGCGCCAGACCTATGTCACCCCCGACGAAGTGAACCTCGTGCCGCTCTCCACCTGGACCAGTCCCAATGGCACCGACTACGTCACCAGTTGGGAACTCGGCTACGCCGGACGGCGCTGGCGGGTGGAGGCGCTGCTCGAAGACCAGTGGATGGACACCAGCCTGCCCTATTGGGAGGGTGCCGTGATCGTGCGAGAGGCCGCCTCTGGCACGCCGGTAGGGCGCGGCTATCTGGAACAAGTGCGTCCGTAACGGCCTTTTCCTGCTTTTTCCTTTGGAGATCGCTGCCAGTTAGCGACTTTTCGGTGTTGGAAGTGGGTAAGGGGCCTTGCCGTAAAGTCCGCATCCAAAGCGCTATGGCAACCCAGTTGGTTCGGTATCCGCACTCTTTACAGGTGCTTGGACACTGGATACGCTTGCGCCCCTTTTGAAAGGGGCTGATTTCCATGCAAAGCAAGGCCTTCGAACTAATAACAAATCCCCGCCTCAATAAAGGCACCGCGTTCACCTTGGAAGAACGGGAAAAGTACGGACTGCATGGACTCCTTCCGCCAAAGATCAGCACCATGGGGCAACAGGTCGGCTGGGTGCTCGACAACATCCGCCGCAAGCCCCACGACATCGATCGCTATCGCTACCTCTCCTCGCTCCAGAAGCGCAACGAACGTCTCTTTTTCCGTCTACTGATCGACCACATCGAAGAGCTCATGCCGATCGTCTACACGCCGACCGTGGGTCAGGCGTGTCAGGAATTCGGTCTGCAGTTCCGCGAAACGCAGGGCTTCTACATCTCCATCGAGCACAAGGGTCGCATCAGCAAGCTGATGAAGAACTGGCTCGATCAGGACGTGCGTCTGATCGTCGTCACCGATGGCGAGCGCATTCTGGGTCTGGGCGACCTCGGCGTGAGCGGCATGGGTATTCCGATCGGTAAATTGGCGCTCTACAGCGCCTGCGCTGGCATCGATCCCGCGCAGTGCATGCCGATCGTGCTCGACGTGGGCACCAACAACGAGGCCTTCCGTCTCGATCCGCTCTATCTCGGACGCCGCGATCCGCGCGTACGCGGTCAGGAATATCTCGACTTCATCGAAGAATTCATCCAGGCGGTGCAGGAGAACTTCCCGAACGCCCTGCTGCAGTTCGAAGACTTCGCCACCAACAACGCCGTCGCGCTGCTCGAGCGTTATCGCGATCGTCTCTTGTGCTTCAACGACGACATCCAAGGCACTGCTTCCGTCGCGCTGGCAGGTCTGTATGCCGCCACCCGCATCACCGGCAGCAAGCTGAGCGACATGCGCTTCCTCTTCGCCGGTGCCGGTTCCGCCGCCACGGGCATCGCGAGTCTGTTGGTGATGGCGATGCAGCAGGAAGGTCTCAGTTACACCGAAGCCTGTGCGCGTTGCTTCGTCACCGACAGCAAGGGCCTCATCACGCAGGATCGCGAGTCGATCACGAGTCATGCTGCGCCGTTCGCCGCTGACTTGCCGCCGATGAATCTCGAAGAAGCGGTGGCCACCATCAATCCGCACGTGTTGATCGGCGCCACCGGCCGTGGCCAGACCTTCAACTCGCGCATCCTCGAATTGATGGCGAAGGCGCACGAGCAGCCCATCATCTTCGCGTTGTCCAATCCGACCACGAAGGCGGAGTGCACCGCGGAAGAAGCCTACAAAGCCACCAATGGCCGCGCCATCTTCGCCAGCGGCAGCCCCTTCGGCGAAGTCATGATCAACGGTTCGTTGAAGATTCCGGGTCAGGGCAACAATGCCTACGTGTTCCCGGGGCTCGGTCTTGGTGCACTGCAGGGCAAGCTCACCCGCATCACCGACGACCTTCTGATCGTCGCTGCCAAGGCGCTGGCGGAAGCCGTTTCCGACTATCGTCTGCAGCACGGCTGTCTCTATCCGCGCCTGAACGAGATCCGTCAGGTGTCGCATCGCATCGCTGTCGCAGTCGCCAAGGCTGCGGAAGAGGCTGGGCTCACGCGCGAACCGCTGCCCGCCGATTTCAGCGAGCAGGTACGCGCCTCGATGTACGATCCCTGGTATTGAGAATGCAACGCTGCCTCATGCAGCGTTGCGCATTTCGATCCGAACCGTTCGTTTGACGGCGCTCGTCAAATCGTCACACTCACTGCACATTGACCATTGATTTCCTCTTGGGCGCTGGTTTACTTTAGCCGCGCTTTTCAGAGGGGCATCACAATTCGACCGGAGCGAATTCGGCATTCCCAATTGCTTGATCCTTCAGAGATCAATCACTCAGTAATCCCGTCTTCGTCTTTTCCCGTTCACGCATGCACCGCTGATGCCCAGGCCGTATCGGGCAGGTATTTCCAACCAACGTGAGATCTGACTATGGGTTTTCTGCTGTGGTATGAAAACGGACCCCTGGGGGCGTTCATCCGAGAATCGCTTTGGGGCTACCCAATCGTTCTGTCCAGCCATGCCGTTGGTATGGCCACCGTCATGGGCATCGTCGTCGCCCTCAACTTGCGCGTGTTGGGTTACGCCAAGGACATCTCCATCCTGGCCTTCGACAAGCTCTTCGTCGTGGCATGGGTGGGTTTCTTCATCAACCTGGTTTCGGGTCTCATCCTGTTTGCGGGCTCCGCCAGCACTTACTTCTTCCAAGGCGCGTTCCAGATCAAGATTCTCGCCATCATCGCAGGTGGCATTTTCGTGAAGCTGGTCATGAACGCCGTGCGCGAAAACAAGCCACTGCAGACGCAGAAGCTGCTCGCCGCCATTTGCCTCATCTGTTGGACCACGGGCGTCATCACTGGCCGCCTGATGGCCTACCTGGCTTGAGAGGAGGAAGACAATGAACTGGGAACCTTTGGCAACCTGGCTGGAATCCTCCTGGCTGCACACCAAGATGGTGGAAGTGTATTGGCTGTTTCCGCTCAGCGAGACGCTGCACTTCCTCGGTCTCACCGTGATGTTCGGTGCACTGTGCGTGGTCGACTTCCGCGTGATGGGCTTCGGTAAGTTCATCAACATGCGCGCCGCGATGGCCTTCATTCCGGTGGCGATCCTCGCCTTCGCCGTGAATCTGCTTACCGGCATCGCCTTCCTTGCAGCGGATGCGTTCCGCTATTTCCCCAACGTTGCGTTCCAGTGGAAGATGGCCCTGATCGCGATCGCAGGTATCAACGCCCTGTGGTTCTGGTTCGGTGAACACAAGGAACTGGTGCAGCTGGCCGACGGCGAGGATGCGCCGTTCCGCGCCAAGCTGATCGCCTTCCTGTCCATTCTGATCTGGGTGATCGTGATCGTGTTGGGTCGCATGCTGCCCTACGCCGAACAGTAAGCGTTCATCTCATGCATGAAAAAGCCGGCGTTTGCCGGCTTTTTTGTGCCTGC